>NZ_JCASSM010000005.1:0-358402 GCF_059736495.1 Halosolutus sp. YCN4
GTGTCTGCTCGCGCTCCACAAATTCTAACTGAATGTCGGTGCTAGGTAGCGTGAGGCGGTTGAATTCGGGCATGGATACCGCGAATTCCACCGCCTCGCTTCTTCAAACTCTAATCTGAACAGCGCCCCCGGTCGAGCCGACAGGTACTCACGGGCGGCCCCATTCAGTGCCGACACATGGCAGGACGGGCACTGACGACGTACCAGCCCACGAAACCCGAACTCGCCGTACTGATCTCGGGGATCGTCAGCATGGGCCTCGAGATACTCGCGGTTCGGATCGTCGCACCGCAGTTCGGGAGCCACATCTACACCGTCGGCGGCATCCTGACGGTCTTTCTCGCGGCCCTGAGCCTGGGCTACTGGCAGGGCGGCAAACGATCGGTCGCGGCCACGAATCGGGAGATGGTCTGGATCATGCTCGCGACGGCGACCTACGTCGCCGTAGTCGTCTACGCGAGCGATCTGTTGCTCACCGCGACGGCGACGCTCGCGGTCCCGCCACGGTACGCCTCGCTGCCGGCCGTGATCCTCCTGTTCGGGCCGCCGACGTACCTTCTTGGCTTCATCAGCCCCTACGCGGCCGAACTCTCGCGGAAGGAGGGAACCGGCGAGGCTTCGGGCCACGTCTACGCGCTGGGGACGATCGGGAGCATCCTCGGCTCGGGCGCGACCACGTTCGTCCTCGTGCCGGCGCTCACGATTTCACAGATCGGCGTCCTCTTCGGTCTCGTCCTCGTCGGGACGGCGGTCGCCCTGACGCTACCGTCGCTCCCGCGAAAGCCGACCGTCGCGAGCGTGGTCGTCGTGCTGTTGCTCGTCGGCGCCGCGGGTGGCACTCCGATCGCGTACGACTACCGCGGCGAGGTCGTCTACGAGACCCAGACGCCCTACCAGCAACTCGAGGTCGTCGACGACGGCGACGTCCGGACGCTGTACCTCGACGGCGCGCGCCACAGCGCGATCGACCTCGAAGACCCCGATCGCCACGTCTTCACCTACACGGAGTACTTCCACCTGCCGATGCTGATGACCGACGACGTCGACGACGTCGATCGGGTCCTGTTCATCGGCGGGGGCGGCTACACCGGCCCGCAGGACTTCGCGGAGCAGTACGACGCGACCGTCGACGTGGTCGAGATCGATCCCGAGGTGACCGACGCAGCCGAGACCTACTTCGATCTCGATCGCGGAGAGGTCAGCGTTCACACGGGAGACGGCCGTCAGTTCCTCCAGCGGACCGACGAGACCTACGATCTGATCGTCCTCGACGCCTTCAAGAAAGAGCAGGTTCCGTTCCACCTGACGACCGTCGAGTTCATGGAACTGCTCTCCGATCGGCTGAGCGAGGACGGGATGGTCCACGCGAACGTGATCTCGGCACCCAGCGGGCCGGCCGGCGAGTTCTACCGCGCCCAGTACAAGACGATGGCCGAGGTCTTTCCGACGGTCTCCAGTTACCGCACGTCGGACCTGAACGCGATCCAGAACGTCCAGCTCGTGGCCTCGAAGGACGACACGCGGCTCACGAAAGCCGAACTCCGCGATCGAAACGCCGCGCGGGAGACGGGGGTCGACCTCGAATACGCGATCGACAACCGGATGGCCGAACCCGACACCGACGACGCGCCGGTGCTGACCGACGATCGGGGCGAGGTCGATAGCCTGCTGGACCCGATGCTGGGACAGCGCTACGTGATCGAGGAGACCGACGGAACCGAAACCACGGGCGAACCCGCAGCCATGATCGGCGGGGACCGGACGACGCGGGCCCCGATCGCCACCTCCTGAGAGCGCCGGACGAGGCCCGGCTACGGTTCGGACCGCGACGGGACGACGTCACTCCCGCCACTCCTCGCGGAGCAGTCCGTACTGGACGGTGTCGCGGTACTCGCCGTCGACGAACCGGTCTTTCCGGAGACGCCCCTCTTCGACGAATCCGAGCGACTCGAGCAGTCCGCGGGAGGCGTCGTTGAAATCGTAGGCGACCGCCCAGACGCCCGGCGCGTCGTAGACGCGGAACACGTAGTCGATGACCAGCGACACGGCCTCCCGGCCGTACCCCTCGCCGTGGACTTCGGGGATCAGCCAGTACCCCAGTTCGGGGCGTCGCCAGTCGGCGTCCGCGACCGAGACGACGCCGATCGGCCGCACGTCGTCGCTCCCATCCGATCGCGGCGTCGTCTCCCCGTCCTCGAGACAGACGAGGAATCGATCGTCGTCGGCGTCGTCGAACTCCGCTTCGAGTTCCGACCGGGACCTGATCGGCGTCCCGAGCGGATATCGAAGCTCCGGATTCGCACAGCCGCGCTGGAGGAACGGGACGTCTTCCTTCTCGACCGTCCTGAGCGTGACTCGATCGCCGTCCCGAACGCGTGCGCCTGGCATGTGTTTGCCAGGCCTGTCGGCCCGTATATGTTTTCCGTCCGATTGCAGGCGGCGTCACTCGGAACGGCTGTAGTCGGGATCGAACATCTGGGCCGACATCGGGGCCGGATCGCCCTCGGTCAGGTTGTACTGCGAGAAATCCTCGACGCCGGCGTCCCGGAGGAACTCCTCGTCGTAGACGGCGTGCCCCGTAAACTCGGCCGGATCGCGGCTGAGAATCTCGAGGACGGTATCCGCGACGATGTCGGGCGTCCGCCAGTCGTCCTCGGTCCCGAGTCCGAAGTAGCGGGTCGCCCGGGTGTCGATCGCCGTGACCGGCCAGAAAGCGTTACAGCCCACGTCGTCCCCGCTCAGTTCGGTGGCGAGCGAGAGCGTCAGGAACGACATCCCGAGTTTCGACCACGCGTAGGGCGCTTCGCCGGGGGCCCGATCGACGGTCACCGGCGGCGCGTTGGTCAGCAGCCAGGCGTCGTCGACCTCCCGGAGGTGGTCGACGAACGCCCGCGAGGTGAGGTACGTGCCGCGGACGTTGACATCCGTCAGGAGATCGAAGCGGTTCGGCGGGAGGTCCGCGACGGTCGACAGCTGGATTGCGCTCGCGTTGTTGATGACGATGTTGACCTCGCCGAACTCGTCGATCGCGCGCTCGGCGGCCGCCTCGACGTTCGCCTCGTCGCGGACGTTCAACTGGATCGGGAGCGCTTCGACACCGCGTTCGCGGACTTCGCGAGCCGTCTCCTCGATCGACCCCTCGAGGTCGCTGTCTTCGTAGTCCTCGTCCGTCTCGCTCGTCTTGCCCGTCGAGACGATATTACAGCCCTGCTCGGCGAGCGCGAGCGCGATCGCCTTTCCGATTCCGCGGGTGGTTCCGGTGATGAAGGCCGTCTGGCCGGACAGATCCGGTTTCTTCAGCGACATACCACCAGTATTCGTGACCGAGCGTATAGTTGTCGGGGGCGGACTCGATTTCGGCGGCGGCCGCTGGGAGCGGCCAGCGACTGTGGCTCGCAGCCCGATCGGTGCGTGGCTTTTTGTCCCGGGTGGTCCAACGACCGCCGATGACGGATTTCGGACTCCTCCCGGCCGGGATCGTGGCGGTGTGTGCGCTGCTGGCGATCAGCGCCTTCTTCTCGAGCAGCGAAATCGCGCTCTTCTCGCTGCAACCCGAGTGGATCGAGTCACGGGCGGCGACCGGCGACGCCGACGCGACGACCCTCGCCGCGCTGGCCGAGAACAGCCACCGACTGCTCGTAACCCTGCTCGTGGGGAACAACGTCGTCAACATCGCGATCTCGAGCATCACGACCGTCCTCGCGGTCACCTACCTGCCCCCGACGGAAGCGACCGTGGTGGCGACGGTCGTCGCCAGTTCGCTCGTGTTGATCGCCGGCGAGATCCTCCCCAAGTCCTACGGCCTGGGTCACGCCGAGACGTGGAGCCTCCGGGTGGCTCGACCGCTGGCCGCGATCCAGCGGCTCCTCTACCCGCTCGTGTTCGTCTTCGATCTCCTCACGCGCGGCCTGAGCGAACTCCTCGACGGTGATCCGGAGCTCGAACGGCCGTACGAGAGCGCCGAGGCGGAGACCGGGGCCGACCCCGCGAGCGAGGGGGCGTCCGCGGTAACCGATCGCGCCGGCGGGCGATGAATCGACGCCAGCGTCGGCCGATACGCCCTCAGACGCCGGCGCCGGTCGGGGCGTCCGGCAACTCGTGTTTCTCGACTTCGATCCCCAGTTCCTCGAGTGCGGCCTCGAGGTGACGCTCTTCGGCGAAGTCGACCCCGTCCGCCTCGCGGAGCCGCTGGGCGGTGGCCAGCACCTCGCCGCGACGGTCGTCCGGGATCGAGAACTTGTCCGTCGCGAGTTCGATCGTTAGGCCGTTGTGATCGCGAGTGTACAGCGAGTGGAAGATGCCGCGATCGAACTCGTTGTAGCCGCGGCCGGCGTCCTCGAGCGCCTCCTTCGTCTCGACGAATCGCTCGGGATCGACCGAGAACGAGAGGTGGTGGACCGAGCCGATCTGGTGCTGGAGCGGACGGGGATTCGAGCCTCGATCGTCGCTGACGAAGAAGGTGAGAATCCGGCCGTCGCCCGTGTCGAAGAAGAGGTGCGTCGAGTCCGGATCGTCGAGGTTGGGCTGTCTGAGAACGAGGGGCATCCCCAGTAGATCGCGGTAGAACGCGATCGTGTCCGCCTCGTTGCTCCCGATCAGCGTGATGTGGTCGGTTCCGGAGAGCCGAATCGGGCTCTCGGGCAGGTCCGCGGTGATTTCCGGATCGTCCGTCATAGGCGCTCGTAGGCGTTCGAGACGTAAACCGCTGCGCCTCCCGGAGACTGGTCCCGCGACGCGGTCGGAGGAGTGTCATACGGTCTGTCGTGATTCGTTCCCAGCGATCGCCGCCCCCGTCGGGCGATCACCGGGAGAACGTTACAACGATCCGTATCAGTCCTCGTCCCCGCCCGCACCCGTCACGACGACCGGCCGATCGGTGTTGAGAATGATCGACTGCGTGACGCTCCCGAAGACGGCCTTGCCGACGGGGGAGCGTTTCCGCCCGCCGAGGACGATGGCGTCGACGTCGTACTCGTCGGCCCACTCGAGGATGTCGTCCTCCGTGTCGCCGCTGTCTTCGAGGATCGTCACGTCAACGTCGTGGTCCTCGAGGTGTTCCTGGGCCGTCCGGACGGAGCCGATCCGCGAGGCCGATTTGAACTGCTCGAACTCCTTGGGGAGATCCTCCCCCTCGTCGGTGAAGACGAACAGGAGGTACGCCTCGACGGACTCGTCGGCGTCGGGCAACGACGCGACGTACTTCGCCTGTGCGAGGGCTCGCTCCTCGTTCGTGTCGACGGGTATCAGCACGCGGTGCATACCGGACAGTTCGCACAGACGACCTATAAAACCGCTAGTGCGTTCCGGACGGGTCGGAGTTCTCGTCCCGGCCTCGCCGCCAGTGGTCGGCGATCGACCGCCGACTCGTCCGCCCCCGGACCTGTCTCATACGGTTTACTGTGAGTCATTTCCGGCGCAACCGCGATCCGGGCGGCGGTTGCGCCGGTACATCGGTACAGCGATCCGTATCACTCGTCGGCGTCGGTCTCGTGTTCCCGAAGCGATCGGCGACGGATCTTGCCGGTGGTAGTCGTCGGCAGTTCGTCGACGAACGCGATCGTTCTGGGGTACTCGTACTCGGCGAGTCGATCCCGGACCAGGTCGCGGATCTCCTCGCGGAGCGTCTCGGGGTCGTACTCGTCGCTCGCTGGCTGGACGAAGGCTTTGATCGCCTCGCCGCGGGTTTCGTCGGGAACGCCGACGACGCCCGCCTGTTCGGCCTCCGGGTGATGGAGAATCGCCTCCTCGACCTCCATCGGACCGACGCGGTAGCCGCTGGTGAGGATCACGTCGTCGGTCCGGGAGACGAACCACAGGTAGCCGTCCGCGTCCCGCTCGACCAGGTCGCCCGTCAGGAACCATCCCTCGTCCGTCTGCTTCGCCGCCGTCTTCTCCGGCAGGCCCCAGTACTCGTCGAAGAAGACGCGCCGATCGGCCGGCTTTACGGCGAGTTCACCCACCTCGCCGGTCGGCACCGGGTCGCGGGTATCGGGATCGAGAAGCCGGACCTCGTAGCCGGGGAACGGCTTGCCCATGCTACCGGGTCGCGTGTCGAACCACGCCTCGGCGTTGCCGACGACGAGATTCAACTCCGTCTGGCCGTAGAAGTCGTTGATCGCGACGTCCGTGAACGTGTCGTCGACCCAGTCGACGACCTCCGCGGTGAGCGGTTCTCCCGCGGAGGCGAACGTCTCGAGGTCGAGGTCGTACGCGCGCTCGGGGTCCTCGACCGACGTCAGCATCCGGAGCGCCGTCGGCGGCATAAACGAGTGGGTGACCCCGTGGCGTTCCAGCAGGTCGAACACGTCCTCGGGGTCGAAGCCGTCCCGCGGCCAGGCGACGATCGAGCAGCCGTGGTGCCAGGCCGCAAAGAGGGTGCCACCCAGGGCCGCGCCCCACGCCCAGTCGGCCGGCGTCCAGAGGGTCGCTTCACCCGGGGCGAGCCCCTGATCGAAGTAGTTGTACGCCGCCGCGGCCCGGCCGAGCCAGAGCGCGTGGCTGTGGAGCACGCCCTTCGGCGGCCCCGTCGAGCCACTGGTGTACATGATCGCCGTCGGCGTCTCCGGCGTGGCGTCGTGGACGTCGATCCCCGGTTCGTACGACGCGAGAAGGTCGTCGAAGGCGTGGGTATCGGCGTCGCCAGCGCCGTCGACCGCCTCGCCGTCGCCGAGTTCGATCACGTGCTCCAGGGCCGCACAGTCGTCCCGGATCTCGTCGATCGTCTCGCGAACGCTCGGATCGACGACGATCGCGTTCGCCCCGCTGTCCTCGAGGCGGTACTGCAGCGCGTCGCGACCGAACAGGACCGTCAACGGGACCGAGATCGTGCCGCGTTTCCAGTTCGCGAGGTGGGTGATCGGGTTCGCGGGTTTCTGCGGAACGACGACGCCGACCCGATCGCCTGCCCCGACCCCCAGATCGGCGAGCGCGGCGGCGAGGCGGTCCGATCGATCGTCGAGGTCGTCGAAGGTGTAGGTCTCGACGCCGCCGCGCTCGGGCCGCTCGTACCGCAGGGCGACGCGGCTCGTGTCCTCGTGTTTCCGGAGGAAATCGACGGCGGGATTGAACGCCTCGGGCAGGTCCCACGCGAAGTCCTCGCGGGCCCGGTCGTAGTCGTCGTAGGTCGGCATGACAGTCCAGCTCATGGCCGGGCGTTCCGCGGCCAGCGCATAGCGTTTTTCGACACGCGACCGACACCACAATCGATTTCCGGTCGTGTCAGAAACCCTGTGCGCGAGACAGGGTACGATGGACGAGAACGCGAAATCGACCGTTCGCGACGCCTACGACGCACTCGCGGACACCTACCGAGCGGAACGATCGATCGCCGGCGACGAACGGGACTTCCTCGACGCGGTCGCCGACTCGCTGCCTGCCGAGCCCCGAGTGCTCGACGCGGGCTGCGGGCAGGGGACGCCGGTCCTGCGCCGACTGGACGACGCGGCGACCGCGATCGGGCTGGATTTCTCGCGCGAGCAATTGGCCCTGGCCGCCGGAGCCGTGCCCGATGCCCCGCTGGTCCAGGGAGACATGACAAGCCTGCCGTTCCGGGACGACGCCTTCGACGCCGTGACGGCGATCCACTCGCTGATCCACGTGCCGCTCGCGGCCCACGGGACCGTCGTCGACGAATTCGCGCGGGTACTGGCACCTGATGGCCGACTGCTGTGCTCCGAAGGGGCCGTCGAGTGGACGGGAGCGAACCCCGACTGGCTCGACAGCGGCGTCGAAATGCGGTGGGAGATCGCCGGTGCGGAGGCCACCCGATCACACCTCGAAGACGCGGGGTTCGCGATCCTCGAGCGGTGGGACGTCCCCGACACCGTCGCCGACGAGGAGGGCGCGACGAAACCGTTCTTCGTCGCTCGACTCGAGCAGTAGCGGGGACGTACGGTGGCCGGTCGGCGACGGACCCGGAACGGTGGTCGATCGCTGACGGGCCCGGAGCGTGGGGGCGATCGCTGACGGCCCCGGAACGTGGGGGCGATCGATCCGGTCCCCCCACCGGATCGGCGGCCCGCCCTGACAGTACTGTTATGGGGGCCCGGTACTACCGTGGGGACATGTCACGAGACGTGCTCGCCCGGGACGTCCTCGATCGATCGCCGGACGATCGAGTGCAGGTGCTCGACACGGACGGCACCGTCGTCGAACCGGCGCTGGAACCGGACCTCGAACCGGCGACCCTGCGGTCGATGTACCGCGATATGCGCTTCTCTCGGCGTTTCGACGAGCGGATGATCAGCCTCCAGCGGCAGGGCCGGATGGGGACCTACTCGTCGCTGGCCGGCCAGGAGGGGTCCCAGATCGGATCGACGTACGCGCTGGCCGACGACGACGTGCTCTCCTACCAGTACCGCGAACACGGCGCGCTCGTCGCCCGCGACCTCCCGTGGGAGTACCTGCTGTACTGGATGGGCCACGAGGACGGGAACGCGGCGCTCACCGAGGTGAACGTCTTTCCGCTGAACATCTCGATCGGCGGCCACCTGCCCCACGCCGTCGGCTGGTCGTGGGCGGCGAAACTGAACGACGACGAGCGCGTCACCGTCGTCCACTTCGGCGACGGGTCGACCTCCGAGGGTGACTTCCACGAGGCGATGAACTTCGCCGGGGTCTACGACACGCCGACGATCTTTTTCTGTAACAACAACCAGTGGGCCATCTCCGTCCCGCGGGAGCGCCAGACCGCGAGCGCCACGATCGCCCAGAAGGCCCGCGCCTACGGCTTCGATGGCGTCCAGGTCGACGGGATGGACCCGCTCGCGACCTACGTCGTGACCGAAGCGGCCCGCGAGAAGGCCCTCAGCGACGGCGACGATCGACCCAGGCCGATGCTCGTCGAGGCGATCCAGTACCGCTACGGCGCGCACACGACCGCGGACGATCCGGACGTCTACCGCGACAAGGCCGAGGTCGAACGCTGGCGCCGGCGCGACCCGATCGATCGGTTCGAGGCCTACCTCCGGGACCGCGGCGTGCTCGGCGACGCCCTGATCGGGGAGATCGAGGCGGAGATCGAGGACACGCTCGCGACGATCGTCGATCGCACCGAAGACGTCGAGGCGGACCCGCGCGAGATGTTCGAGTACACGTACGAGAACCCCACGCCGCGCCTCGAAGCGCAACGCGAGTACCTCGACGATCTCAGAGACAGTCACGGCGACGACGAATTACTCGATTACGAGTAGGATCGTCCATACCCGCATAAAGCGGCGAATCGGACATGAAAAAGACTACGAGACCGTCGTCCTGAGACGGCGGCATGCAACTCGAGCAGCCGTCCCAGGAGTCGACCTGGTCCGGCACGGTTCCGACGGCGATCGACGCGCGCGTAATCGGCCTCGTGGTCGTGACCGCGGCGCTCGCGGCGTCGCTGAACGTTCCCTACGGCGGCCTCCTGCTGGCCGGCGTCGCGTTCGTCGTCCTCGCGATCGGCGGCGGCGTCGTCCACCTGCTGGGCGAGCGACGACTCCGGCGGATCACCGACGGCCTCGTCGATCGGTGGCTCGACGCCGGCGCGCAGATCACCGACGTCACCCGCTCTTCGAGCGGGATGCGAACCGAGTGGACCGTCCACACCCCGGAGGGAGAGATCACGATCGGCGGCGTCGCGCTGGTTCCCATCTCGCGACTCGCCGTGGAGTGGCAGGGCGTCGGCGACGCGATGGACGCCGGCGAGGCCGAAGCGAACCTCGATCGACTCGCCGAGAGCCTCTACGCGGAGATTTTCGAGATCGGCAACGCTCCGCAGCAGTCCTGAGTCGGGTCCCTATGATATTTCGCGCGCGACGATCGGCGAGCGGGTAGCAGTTCTCCGGACGATCGTGTCGAATGATACCTTCCAACACAGCTTTGCCGATCGATCGCCATCACGTCCGACATGAGCACCGGCACGCCGAACGCGACGCCGAACCACCGCACGCTCGGGGACGACGAATTCGAGGAGCGGGTCGCGGACCTCTGGGAGCGATACGCGGACTGCGACCTGTGTGCCTACGACTGCGGAGTCGATCGAACCGCGGGGGACGTCGGTACCTGCCAGGTCGACGACACCGCGTACGTCTCCACGTACTTCCCCCACTTCGGCGAAGAAGACTGCCTGAAGGGCCACAACGGCAGCGGGACCATCTTCCTCGCCAACTGCAACATGAAGTGCGTCTTCTGCCAGAACTTCGAGACCAGCCACGAGGCCGAGGGGGAGCCAGCGACGCCAGCGGAGATCGCCGAGATGGCCCTCGAACTCGAGGCGAAGGGCTGTCACAACGTCAACTTCGTCTCGCCGACCCACCACTCGCCACACCTCGTCGAGGCCGTGAAGATCGCGACGGATCGGGGTCTCGACCTCCCGATCGTCTGGAACTGCGGCGGCTACGAGCGGACCGAGATCCTCGAGCGACTCGAGGGGATCGTCGACGTCTACATGCCCGACGTGAAGTGGGGCGACGACGCGGCCGCCGCGGCGTACTCGAAAGCGCCGAAGTACTGGTCGAACGTCACCGACTCGCTGCGGGAGATGCACCGACAGGTCGGCGACCTGGAACTCGACGACACCGGCCTCGCGACCGGCGGCCTCCTCGTGCGCCACCTCGTGATGCCGAACCACGTCGAGAGCGCGAAGCGGGTGTTCGAGTTCGTCGCCGAGGAGATCTCCGAGGAAACGTTCGTCAACGTCATGGCGCAGTACCGACCCCACTACAGGGCGAGAGACGAGGACTTCTACGCGGAGATCAGCCGCCCGATCACCGACGAAGAGTACGAGGCGGTGGTCGAACACGCCCGCGAAGCGGGGCTCGAACGACTCACGCTCGATCGATCGATGCTCGCGGACCGAACAGACTCGTTCGGCCTGTTCTGACGGCGTCAGCGGCGGTCGCGGGGACCTCGGACGCGAAACAGGGTCCGACGCAGGGGCTCACTCGAACAGGTCCTCGTGGCGCTGGGCCAGGTTCGTGTACTCCCCCGAGGAGAACTCCTCGAAGACGGCGTCGGGATCGATTCCAGTGTCCGCGAGGGGAGTCACCTCGGCGGGGACGCCTCGCACGAACGACGCCGGCGGGATGTCGTACTCGTCGGGGATCACCGTCCCCGCGGCGACGATACTCCGTTCCCCGATCGTCGCACCGGTGTTGCCCGTCGTATTGAATCCGACGAGCGCGCGCTCCTCGACGGTGACCTCGTTGAGGACGGCCCCGTGGCCTACCATCACCTCAGATTCGAGCGTCGACGCGTGAATCGTCGCGTTGTCGCCGACGTGTGCCTGTCGTCCGACGCGAACCGGACCGATGTCACCCCGCAACACGACGCCCGGCCAGACGCTCGCGTCAGCCGTGACCTCGACATCGCCCACCAGCACCGCGTCGCGGCTCACGTGCGCTGCGTCGTCGATGGTGGGGCTGGTGCCCTCGAACGCGTAGGTTCGGCTGTCGACCATATCGGCTTCGACCACGACGCCGCTCATAAGCGTTCGTTGGCGTCGTCGTGACCGTCACAGCACCCGGAATTCGATCGTTCCGCGCCGAACGCTCGACGCGGCGAGGGTAACGCCGTGATTCTCGACGCGGCCTCGTCCCTACGATTCGATCTCCGTGATCGACCCCGCCCCTACGATTCGATCTTCTCGACGATCTCTCGCGCCTGTTCTTCCGCCTTGTCCTCGCCGACGGTCTTGCTGATGAGGACGCTCGTCACCTCCCAGTCGTCCTCGCCTTCGACTTTGCCGGTTCGGACTTCGCTCCCCTCGGAGACCGATTCAGCCGGCTTCTCGGCCCAGTCGGGCGTGCGAATCTCGTCGTACCGATCGGGATCGCGAAACCGGACGTGGATGTAGTCGTCTTCGGTCTCGATTTTGTCGACGTCGGGTGTATCGGCCATGTGACGCAGTACCAGCACGACGATCCTAAAGTCGGGCCCTGAATCTGCCCGGCGCGAATCGACGACGTCGGGGATCCGAATTCGACCCTGTCCACCGCTGGGTGCCCATCGAACGCGCACGTGTCAGCAGGGGGAGTTTCCGTCTCGACCGCGAAGCACCAGCATGCTCGTCCTCGGTGACGCCCACGCGTCCGATCCGGATCGTCGCGAGGCGCTGCTCGCGCACTACCGCAGGCTCGATCCCGACTGCGTCCTGCAGGTCGGCGACCTCGAGCACTACGACCTCCCGGCACCGACGTGGTTCGTCGCGGGCAACAACGAGGACCTCGACGTGATCGACGCGCTCCGGGCGGGCGACGAGCCCGACGGAACGCGAAACGCGCACCTGCTCGCGAGTACGGCGGCCACGATCGACGGGCGCCGCGTGGCCGGGCTGTCCGGGAATTACGCGCCCACGAAGTACGACCAGCCACGATCGGCACTGTCGGGCGATCGGCGGCGACACTTCACCCGCGAGGACGTCGATCGCGCGGCCTCGCTGTCCGACGTCGACGTCCTCCTCACTCACGAGGCCCCGACCGGCCTGCTCTGGTACGGCTACGACCCCGGCTGCGAGCACGTGACCGACCTGCTCGAAACCCTCTCGCCGGAGCTCTGTCTGGTCGGACACCACCACCAGCACCGCGAGGCGACAATCGCAGGGACTCGCGTCGTGAGCCTCGCGCCAGCCTGGGAGGGGTACTACACGCTCGATCCGGAGACGCTCGACCTGACGGCCCACGATCGGGACGCGATCGAGTGACGCCGCGACAGGCGAGAACGCGCGTCGATCGCCCGAGGTCGGTCGGACCGGTCCTCGCGCCTGGACGGCGTCTTCTCCAGTGGCGGCGACAGTACTCGTCGCCCACGAATGCGTCCGCCGACGCGGACGTAGCGTCTCCGTTCGATCTACCGGTCGAGGTGCGTTACGAACCAGTCCGCGGCGTGATCGGCGACCGCCTCGAGTTCGCCCTCGCCCTCGAAGAGGTGGCCGGCACCCTCGATCACGCGGAGTTCCTTCTCGCAGGACAACGCGTCGTGGACTTCCCGGTTCAGTTCCAGGACCGACTCGTCCTCGCCGCCGACAATCAGCAACGTCGGGGCCGTCACGTCGTCGATCACCTCTTCGGCCATGTCCACGCGACCGCCCCGGGAGACGACCGCGTCGACGTCCGTCTCCGACCGGGCCGCCCCGCGCAACGCCGCCGCAGCGCCAGTACTCGAGCCGAAGTAGCCGATCGGGGTGTCGTCCCCGATCTCGCTCCGGCCCCGGACCCACGTCGTCGTGGCGACGAGCCGATCGGTCAACAGCGGGATGTCGAAGCGGTTCTCCCGGTAGCGATCCTCCGCCTCGGTCAGTAGATCGAACAGGAGGGTACCGAGGCCGCGCTTGCGAAGGGTCTCCGCGACGAAGTTGTTTCGCGGGCTGTGGCGGCTGCTGCCGCTGCCGTGGGCGAAGACGACCAGCCCACCGGCGTCGGCAGGTACGGCGAGTTCGCCCTCGAGCGTCGCATCGCCGACGGGAATGTCGGTCACGGTGTGGTGTTCGTCGATCGCCATACGCGGGACTCCACCGGCCACCTAGTTGACGGTTGGGGCGGGTGGCCAGGAGAGGCGATCGGACCTGGCCGGGCCCCGCTCACTGCTGGGGAACCCGGCGCTGCACGAAGTTCCGGACGCGAGACGAGTACGTTTCCGGGCGGTGGAGATTGCAGATGTGACCGGCACCCGTGAGGACCTCGATCCGGCCGTCTCGCGCGGCCGCCGCGTGGTCGCGCTCGCCGCGGCGCATGAGGGCGTCGTTCTCGCCGTTGAGAATCAGCGTCGACCCGGGATACGTCGAGAGCGCCTCCCGAAAGTCCCGTCCGGCGATGTCCGGCCCTGCGTCGCCGAACTGCTTCGGGTAGAAGCCGGACTCGATGATCGCCTCCTCGACGTCCGGTTGGAGATCGCGGTTGCGAACCCATCGCGTCGCGAGGCGTTCGACCGCGCGTTTGCCGATATCGGGTTTCGTGAGCAGCCTGGCGACCCCCCCGGTCGCCCGGGTGAGCAGTTCCATCCCGCGGACCGGGTTCGCGCTACTGCCGGACAGCACCAGCGCGTCCACATCGTCAGGGTGCCGGTGGGCGTACTCCGTCGCGACGTAGCCGCCCAGCGAGAGGCCGACGAGGACGGCGCTCCCGTCGGTCTCCGCGTCGATCACCCGCTGTAGCCGTTCGATCGCTGGCTCCATCCGGAAGGTATCGTCACCGTAGACGCCGTGGCCCGGCAGATCGGGCGCCACGACGTGATAGCTGTCGGCGAGCGCGCGTTGCTGTGGGAGCCACATCGTTCGCGTGAACATCGCGCCGTGTACGAACACGATCGACTGTGCATCCGTGGGGCCGGCGACGTCAACGCCGCTCGAGCCATCGTTTCCGCCAAGCAGTGTCATAGTACCCGGCCTATCACCGCGAGCGGTTTAGTGGTCCGCCCGGCGAGTTCTACCCTGTAGTGGTGATCGGATTCCGTTGTGGTGGACGACCGATCGGCCGTCGCGAGCGGACCGACCGTTCGAAAGACGAAGAGCGCTGTTTGCGTCCGAATTCCGTGTTCCGGAGTCACCTCGGCGCTGGCCGGACTCGGACGCGATAAATCGCATACCGAGATATCAAAATACAGCGACGCCGTCCAGCGTGGGCGATCGACGGCACGGTTTCGAGGGGACGGCTAGACTGATGTGCGTCCGGGTGGGGATTGGAGGTGCTAGTGATGCCGGAGGAGAACGGATCGTGGACCGAGGACGGTCGACGAGCACCGTTACAGCCGCGTGACGGCGACACGTTGGCGGACGCGATCGTCGACGACCTGCCGAAGGGCCGCGCACTCGACCTCGCGACCGGCGAGGGGCGCGTCGCGAATCTGCTCGCCGATCGCGGCTGGGACGTCCACGCCGTCGACGTCTCGCGGACCATGCTCGACCGGGCCCGCGAGCGCCGGGCCGACCGATCGGGACCCGACGGCCGTCCGAGTTCTATCGACTGGATCCTCGCCGACGTCGACAGCTACTGTTTTCCGGAGGCCGTCTACGACGTCGTGACGATCCGGTTCTTCGACGCCCGCGATCGGCTGGACGCCGTCAAAGCCGCCCTCGCACCCGGGGGTGCGCTCGTCTACGAACACCGTCTGCAGTCGGACGCGGCGGGGACGCCCGGCAACCGATACCGGTTCGAACCGAACGAACTCCTCAACGCCTGCGCGGACCTGAGCGTCCAGTACTACGCCGAGGACCCCGATCGATCGCTGGTCCGACTGGTCGCGTACGCGGATCGGGAGTCGTGAATCGGGGCCGCCTCACCGATCGGGCGGCCGAAACGCCCTGAACGTGACCCGATCGAGATCGATCGAGCGCGTTTCGACGAAGCCGGAGTCGGAGAGGACGCGATCCCAGCGGCGTTTGTACAGGGCGAGTCCGTCGACGGTCGTCTCGCGAATTTCGTCGGCTGGACGGGTCCGATCGTCGTCGGGGTCGTCCGGTTCGATCTCGGCAGTGACGAGCAACTCGGCCGTCACACGCTCCAGGTCGTCGATCAGCCAGTCACAGGACGGGTGCAAGTGCTGGAGGGTCTCGACCGAGTAGACGACGTCGAACTGGCCGTCGTCGAACGAGGGGACGACGGACTCGATCGGTCCGTGGTGAAAGGTTCCCGTCGCCGCGAGGTCGGGGTAGGTCCGTTCCATCACCTCGAACGCGTCGTCGTTGACGTCGATCCCCGCGAGCGTCGCGTACCCGTGGTCGGCGAGGTGTGCGAGGTGCCGGCCCGAACTACAGCCGAGTTCCAGCACGGCCGCGGTTCGCTCGACGCGACCGTCGAGTAGGGCCCGGAGCCGTTCGCTTCGCTCGTCGGCCCCGTAGTACGCGTAGTACGCCGGCGAGTAGGCCCGCGAACGATCCGCCCATCGGCGTCGAACGTCGTCTGCATCCTGCGTCATAGAGTGGTGAGTACTGCTGGATCGTCATCGACCGCTTCCTGATCGAGGATGGCAGCCGGGCCGCTCCCCTGCCAGATCGTCGGAATCCCCGGTCCGTTCGTCTCCGCGGGGATCGATGCGGGTACTCGTTTCGATCGGCGACTATCGGTCCGCTGCGCTGGTCGTCACGTCGCCCGGGTGATCCCGCGGTCGACCGGACGGCCGGTGGGCCGTCGTCGAATCGCCGCTAGAGGCGCTCGAGGTTGGTCGCCCGTGGCCCCTTGTCCGCCTGTTCGATCTCGAACTCGACTTCCTGTCCTTCCTCGAGGTCGGGACCACCGACGTCTTCCATGTGGAAGAAGACGTCGTCGTCGATCTCGTCCGTTTCGATGAAGCCGTAGCCGCCTGTGTCGTTGAAAAACGCGACCGTACCGGTTGGCATTACAGGTTCCTCCATCTCGTGGGAACGGTCCCGTACTCATATACCTACATGTGGCACGTGCTACGAGTATATAACAGGGCGAGCGTTCGACGGGGCCCGATCGCCGGCCACGGACGCGAACGAAAACGGAGACGGGACGCTCACGAGCGGGGTGTCGAGACACGTCGCGAACGGGGTAGCCAGGGCGTGAATCCGATCGTCACCCGCCCCACTCACCGGCGAGGTCGCCGGCGAGATTGCCCCGCCACTGATCGAAGCTGGTTTCACAGGACGCGCTCTCGTCGATGTGGTCGATGAATCCGACACCGGGGCTGGACAGTTCGTCGCCACAGAACGGGCAGGTACCGGGATCGGACCAGTTCGTCGTCGTGTTCACGGACATCTTGCGTGGACGGACCCGGAACAGAAATATAAATCTAACCGGTAAACATATGATATACCTATTACGTCATAATATGGCATAATCATTCGGTCAGTTTTGGACCGGGCGCGCCGCCCATACGGACCGGAGTTTCTTGCCGGTCCGAAGAGACCATCGAACGTGACCACAGCACCGTTCGATAGTTTCGATCACGAATCGCACATGCGCCGGGCGATCGAACTCGCTCGATCGGCCGTCGACCGGGGCGATCGGCCGTTCGGCTCCGTCCTCGTTCGCGACGACGAAATCGTCATGGAGGCCTCGAACCGCGTCCTGACCGAGGACGACGTTCGCCGACACCCGGAACTCCACCTCGCCTACCGCGCCCGTCGGGAACTCGATCCCGAAACGCGAGCGGAGACCGCGATGTACACCAGCACCGAGCCGTGTCCGATGTGTGCCGGCGGCCTCCGGTACGCCGGACTCGGGCGCGTCGTCTACAGCGTCGGGGGCGACGAGATCGAGGCGTTCACCGGTCGGGAGACGCCGGTCCGATCGGCCGCCGTCCTCGAGGGCGTCACCGAGGTCGTCGGCCCCGTGCTGAACGAGGCGGGACGGCGTCTCCACGAGGACTACGACTGGTGATCGAATCGACCGAGACGCGGTGATCGATCGCGGCGCGACGTCCGCGACGCCTCACCGCTTCTCCGCGAGAGCCACGCCGAGAACGCCGCCGAGAACGCTCAATCCGATCGTGAGCGCCGCAACGAACAGCAGGGCGAAGACAACGATCACGCCGAACGCGGACGGTCCGGCGCCGAGGAGCATGAAGAACGCGATCAAGGCGAACGCAGAGTACGGGACGACCATCACCAGCCCGGCGATCGCCCCGACCGTCACCCCATCGTTCGTCTCGCCACCCTCGAGATAGCCGGCGATCGCGCCGCCGGCGATCGTCGAGACGAGCGGGACGAACGAGAGGATCACGCGAGAGGATCACGCCGGCGAGGCCGCCGATCAGTCCGTTGAGGACGGTACCGAAGCCGTCGTCGGACCGCTGGCGATCGTCGACCGGAGGGGTGCCGAAATCGGAATCGGAAGGCTCGGGAACCATGCGCTCGACTAGAGACCCCCCGAGATGAAAAGTGTTGGAACCTGACACCGGGCGTTCGGATCACTCGGACACGGCACCGTGTTCGTCGATCTCACCCTCGACGATCCGGGTCGAAGAGATGCGGTCGCCGTCGTCGGCGAGCACGTACGGGGCCACGATCCCCGTGAGCGGGTCGAAGCCACGATCCCTGCGCGCCTCGTTTATCGCCACGAGTTCGTCCGCAGTCTCGGGCGAGACGACCAGCGCGTCGATCGACGGATCGTCCGTCACGATATCGTGGGGATCCGTGAGCGTCCTGATCGTCACGTCACGGTCCCACTCGTCGATCGCCGCGAACGCCGCGGCGACCGATCGCTCGCGGTCTTCGAACGCCGGAACGGGGCGCGATCGAGACGCGTTCGCGAGCGTGTCGCTCGTCAGGCCGACGACGACGCCGTCCTCGCCGAACCGGAGCGCGTGCTCGAACAACAGGCGGTGTCCGTCGTGAATCGGTCCGAAGGTGCCGGCGACTGCGACGCGCATGTGTCGAACGACGGTGCCGAGCCACAAGAAGCGCGTGGCGTCCATCGACGGGTGGGAACAGGTTCGATGGATCGTGTCCAGGGACGAATCGTCCCGGACTCGATCGCCACGTACCGGACCTGATCGCCATTCGGGCAGTGACCGGACTGTCGACACGTCTCGACTGCCGGAGACGACAGCCCCGGAGCGGCGACTATCGTCTCGTGGTGAAAAAACAACCGGACGAAACCACGATCTGGAGCCGAACGAGAGCGCGTTCCGCAGTCGTCTAGCCCTGGTGTCGTTCACGACCACACTTGCGCGCGGTCGCTACTGGGCCGTGACACCGATCCACGACGTGGATCGATCGTGGACCGCGGTCGTCTCCGTCGAGGGAGACCTCGGTTCCGCGTGACCGGAGCGTCGGTTGTCCCTCGCATCCGGTTCGACGGCGTCGAACCGAATCGTTCGGTGTCTCCTCGTGGCCTCGTCCGCCACAGTATGTGCTACGGTACCAATGGACATAACGGTTCCGCAGGTCGTGTGACCGACAGGTCAGAATCGAAGACAGCGGTGCCACGGGAACGAGTCGGGACCGGCGAGAGCCTCGACCGGGGCGCGCCGAACGACGGGGCTTATCACCGTGACCGCCCGACGACCGGTATGGACCTCCCGCCGATCGGACTCGGAACCATGGGAATCGAAGATTCCGACGTGATCGAGACGGCCCTCGAGATCGGCTATCGGCACCTCGACACGGCCAGAATCTACGAGAACGAACGCGTCGTCGGGGCGGGGCTGGCAGCGAGCGACGTCCCCCGCGAGGACGTGACCGTCGCGACGAAACTCTGGGTCGACGACCTCGATCCCGATCGCGTCCGGCCGGCCACCGAGGAGAGCCTCGATCGACTCGGACTCGATCGGCTGGACCTCCTGTACGTCCACCGTCCGCGCGGCCCGTACGAGCCCTCGACAACGCTGCCGGCCCTCGACGCGCTCGTCGAGGACGGCCTCGTCTCGTCGATCGGGCTCTCGAACTTCACGGTCGACCAGGTCTCGACCGCCCGAGAGCACCTCGACGCCCCCATCGTGGCCCATCAGGTCGAACGGCATCCGTTGTTCGCGCGGGACGCGGTCCTCGCCGACGCGCGGGCGAACGGGTACCCACTCGTCGCGTACTCGCCACTGGCAGGCGGTCGCGTCGGGGACGTCCCCGCCGTACAGGCAGTCGCCGACAAACACGACGCCACGCCCGAATCGGTCGCGATCGCCTGGCTCGTCGGCACCGACGGCGTCGTCACGGTTCCAAAAGCCTCCTCACGTGCACACCTGGAGTCGAACCTGGCCGCCGCCGACATCGACCTGGACGCCGAGGACCGGGCGCGAATCGCGTCGATCGATCGGGAGGAGGAACTGTTTCCGGAGTAGGGAGGTCGGACGTGTCGGCGCGGTCGGTGTCACTGGGCGATCGTCGCCGGCCGCTCCGGCGTTACCCACCGTTTCCGCGACAGATACCACGTTCTCGAACCGCTCCCGGAGTCTGTTCCCCACGACTGGCGCCGTGGGATCGCCGTAATCAGGCTCGCAGACGGCTCGCTTGCGCCGTCGAGCGGGGCGTCGACTCCGGGTCCGGGGGCTGTCCGCGAATCCGGGTCCAGGGGCTGTCCGCGAATCCGGGGCGATCCAGCCGCGACCAGATCGATCGCTTGCACCCGCTGAGCACCGCGCAACAGGTGCACGGGCGTCAGCGATTGCACAGAATTCACGAGATACGTACACGTTCTCTCGACTCGTAGCGATCGGTGCCGGGAGGCGTATCCATGACAAACGACCTACAATCGGAAGACAGTACGACGGCGCTCCAGGTAGCATGTGACACGGAAATTTCGGGCTGTGTCTTTCTCGTGCGTACCGAGGAGGACGACAGAGATCGACTGCTGGAAATCACGCAGGAGCACGTCAAAGAACAGCACGGAGAGGACGTCAGCCTCGACGAAATCGAAGATCAGCACGTGGAGACGGTCGAGGTCGAACACGGAGGACTGGACCGATGAGTCTCGATCAAGCGACGGCTGACCGACATCGAACCGCGCACGAACTCGATCGCGGGACGCGAATCGGCTCGCTCCTGATGGCGTTCGCGGGCGTCGCCTTCGTCGGCTACGGGGTCGTCTTCCTCGCCAGAACGTTCTTCGGGAGCGGGTTCGAACTCGGCGTGGCGACCCTGAACGGGGTGACACCGGCGGAACTCAACGCGATCGATCCGGCGATCATGCACTACATCAACCACCTGCACGTCGCGACGGCGGCGTTTATCATCGCCACCGGGATCGCCATTACGGCGCTCTCGTGGTACGGCGTCCGCGGCGGGCACCTGTGGGCATGGGCAACGGCGATCGTCAGCGCCGTGGTTGGCCTGGCGATCGCCCTCCCGATGCACTACGCCGACCTCTTCACCCACGACTGGGTGACACACCTCGGCCCCATCTACCTCGCGACGATCGTGTTCGTGGTCGGCGCCGTCCTCGCCTACCCGGGGAGTGAATCCGGTCCCCGGACGGCGGAAGCTGGCGAGGAGTCCCGATCGACCTGATCGCCGGCTTTTGGGCGTCCGTCGATCGGGTGGACCCCGTTCCAGTCACTCGGTTTCTCTCGCCCGCGGCGATCGAATCCGGTCTCTCTCAGCGGCGAAGACGGTGCCCAGTACGTCGGCGTCGGGACGACGGTGGCCGGATGGCCGAGACGATCGACGCGCCGAGCCGCGTCGCGAACAGGACTCGATTGCAGACCGTGAGTGCCGGTCACCGTCTGCAAACTGGGCACTGGCCGTACGAGTCCCACCGGATACCTACATGATCGTTCCCGCTGTGTTCTCCTGTGAAAGGTGATACCTGATGGCAACCTACGTAGGAGACAGTATCGAGGCAACCGTCGACCGATTACGGGACGAGTTCCGGGGTGACCTGATCGAACCCGACGATCCGGAGTACGACGACGCACGTACGATCTACAACGCGATGATCGACAAGCAGCCGGGGCTGATCGCCCGCTGTACCGACGTCGCGGACGTGATCGAGGCCGTGACGGCCGCCCGCGAGCACGACCTCGAAATCGCGATCCGGAGCGGCGGTCACAACGGACCGGGGCTCGCGCTGGTGGACGACGGACTGGTCCTCGACCTGTCCGAGATGACGGGGATTCAGGTCGATCCCGACGCGCAGACCGTGCGAGTCGAAGCCGGGTGTACCTGGGGCGACGTCGATCACGCGACCCACGCCTTCGGCCTGGCGACGGTCAGCGGCGTCGTCTCCACGACCGGCGTCGGCGGCCTGACACTGGGGGGCGGCCACGGCTACCTGTCCCGCAAGTACGGACTGACGATCGATAACCTGCTGGGTGCGGACGTCGTGCTTGCCGACGGCCGACTGGTTCACGCGAGCGAAGACGAGAATCCGGACCTGTTCTGGGCGCTTCGGGGCGGCGGCGGCAACTTCGGCGTCGTCACCTCGTTCGAGTTCCAGTTACATCCGGTCGAGACGGTCGTCGCTGGCCCGCTGTTCTGGCCGATCGAGGACCTAGAGGAGACCGTGCGCTGGTACCGCGAGTGGCTACCGGAGGCCCCGGAAGACGCGTACGCCGCCTACGTCGTCGCCGAAGTGCCGGGTGATCCTTTCCCGGAGGAAATCCACGGCGAGAACGTCTGCGGCCTCGTCTGGTGCCACCTCGGGACGGAAGCCGAGTCCGAGGCCGCGATCCAGTCGGCGCGAGACGCCGCGACGCCGCTGTTCGAACACGTCGAGTCGATGCCCTACCCGACGCTCCAGAGCCTGTTCGACGACCTCTACCCGCCGGGCGACCAGTGGTACTGGAAGGGCGACTTCTTCGACGATTTGACGGACGAGGCGATCGCCGAGCACGAGCGCTTCGCCGAGGTGCCGACCCCGCAGTCGGGGATGCACCTCTACCCCATCGACGGCGCCGTCCACGACGTGGACGCGGACGAAACCGCCTGGAACCATCGCGACGTCACCTGGTCGATGGTCATCTTCGGCGTCGATCGGGACCCGTACAAGCGCGACCTGATCGCCGACTGGACCCGGGACTACTGGGAGGCGGTCCACCCGCACTCGGCCGGTGCGGCGTACGTCAATTTCATGATGGAGGAGGGGGACGACCGGATTCGGGCGACCTACGGCGACAACTACGAGCGACTGCAGGAGGTCAAGGCGCGGTACGATCCCCACAACGTCTTCCACGTGAACCAGAACGTCGAACCGTCGACGTGAGTCGCGCCGATCGTTCTACGAACCGGCGCGATCGGGTCGGAAGACGACCCGTCCACGCTGGACGAATTCGATGGAGAGTCGGCCAGCGCCGACGGTACGAACTCGTCAGTACTCCGGTCGCTGGGCCTGGATAACGTCCGCGAACTGCATGTGTTCGTCGGCGAGGAGTTCGTTGAGGTCGTCGAACGTGATGATCCCGACCAGTTCGTCGTTGTCGTCGCAGACCGGGAGTCGACGGACGCCGTGTTCGCTCATCAGTTCAGTCGCCTGGTAGAACCCGGCAGTGTCGTCGATGGTCGTCGGATCGTCGGACATGACGTCGCTCGCCATCGTATCCGCCGGATCCATCCCGTCACCGATCACGCGCGTCGCGAGGTCGCGGTCGGTGACGATTCCGATCGGTTCGTCGCCGTCTGTGATCACGATACTGCCGACGTGGGACTCGTCCATCCGTGTTGCGAGTTCCTGAACGGACTCGTCTTCGGATGCCGTTACGACGTCGCTTCGGGCAAGGTTTTCGATAGGCATGAACCCGCGTTCCCGTCCCACTGATACGGATATAAACCCACGTTCCACCTCCACGGTATCGTGACTATCACGCACGGTGATGGGACGACGGCGCAACCGATGGCCGTCGAGTCAGCGTTCGAGACCGCTCCTCGATCGGGTCCGAAGCCGCTCCCGAACGCTCTGGAGAGGGCGATTCAGAACTACGAGCGAGGCCGATCCGGATCTACGAGTCGTTCGGTGCCGACGCCGTGGGGATCTGCACGATCGACGCGAGGTCGACACGATCGACGAACCGTGTCTCCCGGCGGCGATTACCGGCGCTGCTTCTGGACGCCCTGCAGAGCCTCCGACCGGGACGTGAATCCGATGCCGATCGCATCGCAGTTCAGACACTCCCAGCGGTACTCGCCCCTGAACCCACGGATAGAAACGGCACCGTCACAGTGCGGACACCGCTTTCGCCGGCGCGACTCCCGTACTCGCTCGAGAATATCGGCGATCGTCCGATTCTCGTTCATTACACCTCCCGCTGTCGATCGGTTCCATATAGGTTTTCTCGTTCGAGACTGCCCGCGACGCCGACTGACCGGTTCGAAATCGTATTCGACCGATCGAATCGGGTGCACTCCCTGCGCTTCGCGCTCCGGGTGTCGCGCCCGATACGATCCCCCCGAGAACCGTGCGTGAGTTACGGGCCTGCACCCGAAGCGCGCGACTTACTGTCAGGTGTGACGAACGCGGCATCCGGTATCGGACTGGTGTGCCACTGTGGCTACGGAAGTCAGGAGTCGTGACGGTCAGGATCGATAAAATCGGATTCGACAGTCACCGAACGAAGATAGTCTCGCGGTATACACGTACAACACAGTTCGGAAAAGAAATCAAATACAGCTTTGGTGAAGACTCCTGTGAGATGAACGACCTCACCGGATTCCAGCGAGACTTACTGTACGTGATCGCAGGTGCCGACCAGCCGTCCGGCCAGGACGTCAAGGAGGACGTCGAGCAATACTACAGCGCCGAAATCAATCACGGCCGGCTGTATCCGAATCTCGACACCCTCGTCAACAAAGAACTCGTCGAGAAAGGGCAACTCGATCGGCGGACGAACTACTACGCCATCACCGACGCGGGAGAGGAAGCGATCCAGGAGCGGCGGGAATGGGAGAACCGGTACGTAAATATGTGAGTCGATTCGCATTCACTCGTATCGAACGTTCACTGATTCCTACGTTTTTGTCGAAAAGAAGGCTTATACCGACAGAATAGCGTTGGCAACGTATGCCCGAAGAGACCACCGAGACCCTGCCAAATCTCGTGACGATCGTTGGCCGAGGCGTGCCATCGAACTACGAAATCACCGTCGACGGCGACATCGAACTCGTCGGTGCCGATCCGCTCGAGGAGGCGACCGTCGTTACGGACCACTCCGCAGAGGGGGCGATCGATACCGGCGTGATGCGGTTCCGGTTCTCCGGCCAGCTGGCGAACGTTCACGTCGTCGACTGGAACGGCGTCCCCGCACCGGACTCGTCCAGTACACCGGACGTCCACATCGACTACGGAGCCCCGCTCCGGAGCGACAACAACTAGATTCACTTTTCGATCGGGTCCGCAGTAGACGTACTGTTTCGGACGCGCTGATACGGGCTGCTGTCCGTCATGTAGCACGGGGGACGTTCCAGCGCGACCACGCCCCATCTGCGGGTGCGCCGGGACATCGGGACAGCAACCCGTACGAATCCCCGTCCCCCGTCCGAGATGGAGGAGCCGCGAACGGAACGTCACGTCCGCCGTGTACCTGTGGCCACGGTGAATTTCGTGATCTACGTTATTTCGGTCGTTTCGTCGCCCGTACGCGCAAGCGAAGCGCCGTTCGTGAGTTACGTGGTGCGTTCCGATTTCGGGAACTAGTCACTGGCGTCCGACCCAGTTAGGTTCCGGTGACATGTAAATCGGTGGCCTCGGTACTCGAACGGAAACGGTGTACTCGTACCGCCCAGCCGAATCCATCTGTACTCACTTCGGCAAGTGGTATTCGGGCAGAATCGAACGCGATGGTAGCGCGCTATCAGTACGTTTCGAATTCGGTAGGGTTGGGTCGGCCTGTCGCACGGTACTCACATGGGGACGTCGCCACCAGCCGTTAAGACCCCCCACGATGAACCGTCTGACGATGTGTCGTTCTCTCTCGGACGACCACGACGGCCCGACGCTAGTCGCGGCCGAGTGCGAGGGATCGATCGGGCTGCAGATCGACGTGGGGGTGCTGGTCGCACACGCGCCGGGAACCGACCCGAGCCGGCTCCAGTCGTTTGCGACGCGAGCCGCCGAAGATACGGTCGGCGAACTCGCGTCGGTCACGGACGTCACCTGGCGGTTCTACCTCGAAGACGCGGTAACGCTCGCCGACCACGACAAGCGGCGGCCCTCGGAGTTCCTCGACCGCGCCACGCACCAGATGGTCGAGGGGCCGTACGACTTGATCCTCGTCGTGACGGACGTTCCGCTCGTCTCGAGTAAGGAGCGATTCGTCCCCGGACTGGCGTCGCCGCTCTCTCGCATCGCGGTCATCTCGACGCACAACCTCCGCAGTGCGCCCCGTAACGAACCTCGACGCTCGCTCGAGGCCGACGCCGTCCGCTGGAATACGGCCACGCTCGTGGTCCACCTCGTCGGACACATGCTGGGCGCCCGTCACCGCGACGCCGACGGGGGCGTCATGGAGCCGTTCCGGTTCGATCCGGAACGACGGGCCGTTCCGCCGATCGATGCGGACGTCGAGCGGTATCTCCATCGAATCGCCGAGGAGGTCTCCGCGGCTGAAGCCCGCCCACGCGGCCCAGTAGAGCGCCTCACCTTCCACGCAGTCAGTGCTGCTCGAAATCCCGGACAGATCCTGCAGGCGCTCGGGAACAGCCGGGCACCGTTGTTGCCACTCTCGTTACCGAAGCTGTCGACGGCCGCGCTGGCACCAACGCTCGTCATCGTCTTCAGCGCCGAATCCTGGGACGTCGGCTTCCATATGACCAACGTGACGGCAGCGCTGTTCGCGGTCGTCAGTATCTTCACTGCAACGCTCTACCTCCTGTTCGCCCAGAACCTCTCCTTCCCGCGGAAACGACATCAGATCGTCACCGAACACACGGCCCTGGTCAACGTTACGGTCTTTTTCGTCCTCCTTCTCGCGATGGTCGGCTTATTCACGCTCGTGTGGGCGATCATCCTCGTCATCGAACTGGTCGTCTTCCCGCCGAATCTGATGTCCAACTGGCCAAGCCTGGAGGAACCGACCGTGGGCTTCATCGATCTCGTCCGAACCGGTGCGTTCATCAGCACCATCGGGGTACTCTCGGGCGCGTTGGCGGGCGGGCTGGAGAGTCGGCTCATCATCAGCCACCTCGCGCTGTTCCCAGACCGACCGTAGCCTCCTTATCCGAACCAGCGGATCGAGACCCTCGAAACGCAACTGGAGAAGAAGGAGCAACGGGAGAGTGGCAAGGTACAGATAGACGATCCGGAGTTTCTCTTCCGGTTTATCGACACCCAGTATAAACCCCTGGAGGAAATCCTTCAGTCGATCGTGGAAAGCGGGGCGCTGAACGACCTGATCCGGAAGCCGGTCGAGGACCAGCTGTACTTCCTCGCAGCACAGGATCGCGTCGAGTACAAACAGGGCCACGGCTGGAAACTCACGGGAGGTGATGAGTGATGGCCGACGACTGGGAGCGCCAGGTCTTCGACAACAAACACAGCGAAATCCAGGAGTTCCTCACGAGCAAGCAAACGATGGGCCGGAGTCCGCGAACCCTGAACGAGTACAGCCGTGTTCTCAAGAAGTTCTACCACGAGCACTTCCCCGACCTCGCCCCGACTGAAACCGAGGTGCGACACATCGAAGAGTACGTCGCCATCCTCGACGACCGAGGATTGGCCTCCAACACTAAACGTCGCTACCTCGAATGCCTTTCGGCCTTCTTCACGTGGGCGATGAAACGACCACGGTTCGAGGAGATTACGGGGAACCCTGCCGCGGTCGTCCTCGAAGAGTTCCCGCGGACAATCAGGGATCGACCGGACTGCGCCACCTGGGAAAATGGCAAGACGATTATCCACCACATCACCAATCCGCGAAATAAGACGATCGCCATTGTCCTCGCGAAAACCGGGTGCCGACTGATCGAAGCCCTCGAGATCGGGTTGGGCGACCTCATGCTCGAGGAAGGATTCATCCGGCTCAGGAAACGGAAGGGTGGCAAACAAACGGTCGTCCCCATCGATCAGGAAACCATCCGTGCGATTGAACGGTTCATGTATGTCCGCCTGCACGATCCCGGGACGGACTACCTCTTCGTGTCAATCCGTGGCGATCGAGTCAGTCGGGAGCGCGTCCGGAGAGTCATCAGGAAAGCCGCGGTCGACGCCGAGATAATGCAGGAGGGCGAGAAACGGTTCCACAAGAAATTCACCCCGCACACCTATCGAACGGTTTTCACCACGTTGATGCGGAACCAGGGGATGAGCGACCACGTCCTCCGGTACATTCGTGGCGACAGCAACAGCGAGACCATGGACATCTACACCCGCGTCGACAGGAACGAAGCCCGGGAAGAATACCTCGATTGCATCAAACCCGTGAACATCTGAAGGAAATGAGAATCACCGATCGAGCCGGAGCCCGGGGAAGACATCGTTCGGGTTACCGAACACGACGGCTACACCGAAGTGGTAAAACAGGTGTACTGTAGTGAGGACTGTGATGATTGTCCGCACGGTCCGTACCTCTACCACGCCACCCCGGAACGCCATCCGGACGGCACGGAAACGGCGTACTGGAGATTCCTCGGGGAGGTCAACCCCGACGACGAGTGACGTTGGAGTGCTCGATCGAACGACGGTCGACTACCCCACCGAATCGTTATAGTGTGGGATTTCCTCCGTTCTCGTATGAGCAACGCGCACGGCTCTACCCGGGGTGAGCTTCTCGCTCACGTTCTCGTTCCGGTCGCACACGAGGACGATGCCCTGAAGACGGCGATGGCGCTCGAGCCCTACGATCCCGACCACGTGACAGCGCTCCACGTCGTCGAAAAGGGGGAGGGAGTGCCGGACAAAACGCCCGTCGAGCAGTCCGAGGAGTTGGCCGCGGAGTCGTACGCCGCTGTCCGCCAGGTGTTTCCTGACGCCGACGATCACACTGCTTACGCTCGTGACGTCGTCGGAGCGATCTTCGAGGCTGCCGACGATGTCGACGCGAGCACCATCGCGTACCGCGCCCGCGGGGGCAACCGAATCATGCAGTTTCTGTCGGGTGACCGATCGCTCAAACTCGTTACTCAGGCCGATCGGCCCGTCATCGCCCTGCCGCGGACGGAGAGGAACGAGTAACGACGACTCAGTTGAGGACGCTGGACAGGTCAGCGGCGGCCAAAGAGCCGATCACCGAGCGACCGCGACGACGGCCGTTCGGCCAACAGGACGGGCGTGTCGAGGTCCTCGATCACGTCGAACACGAGCGATCCCCGGACGATCCGCGACAGGAGCCCGCGCTCGGTCGCACCGATTATTACGAGCCCGTGATCAGCGCCGGAGCGTTCGATTGCGCTCTCGACGTCTCCGGTCTCGACGTGTAACGCGGCTTCGGACAACTGATGGCTGTCCGCCCACTCGCGCAAGAACTCCCGTCCCTCTGCTTCCTCCCCCTCCTCGGCGACGTGTAACAACGTCACCTCGGCGTCGATCGTATCGTGGAGCGCACGGGCGACCTCTGCGGAGAGGTCGGACGACGCCCCGCCCGCCGTGGGGACGACGATGTCGGTCGGATCGAACTCCGTTGCGTCCAGCACAAGGAAGTCACACGGCAGGTCGTGGGTCAGTTCGTCGAGCGTGCTCTCCGCACGACCCCCAGTAAACCGCGTACCGCCGTAACCCATCACGACCGTGTCGGCGTCGATCGATTGCGCCGCGTCGTAGACCTCTTCGAGACCCCGATGGGAGAGGATCGTCTTCGTCTCGATCGGGACGTCGAACGCCGCGGCGTCCGCTTTAGCGTCGTCGAGAAGCGATTCCGAGACGGCGTCGATCCGATCGCCGTTTTCGGCGGCAGCGGCGAGCGCCGTCTGATCGGGGACGGTCACGATATGCGTCGCGAGGACGCGCCCGTCTTCGTGTTCGGCGAGCGCGCTGGCGAGCGTGATGAGCGCGCGTTCGGTTCGCGGGTTGGCCAGTGCGACCATGATCGTCGGCCCCTTCCCGCCGCTCGGTGCGACTGCATCGGCGGCCTCGACGACGCGATCCGGCATCTCCCCCTCACGGTGGCGGATGTAGTCCGCGAGGACGCCCTGCTGGACCGTCTTGTCCCGAGCGTAGAGGAAGTACCAGAGCACCGCCCCGACGACGAACACCGCGGACAGTGCGATCTCGACTCCGTCCATGAACGCGACGAGGCCGAGCGAGAGGACCGCGCCGAGGATCGGCGTAACGGGATAGAACGGGACCTCGAAGTCGGGATCGTACTCCGGAACGTCGGCTTCTCGAAACACGATGAGTCCGACGTTCATCAGCGCGTACACGATAAGGTGGAGGACGCTCGCCGCTTTCGCGAGCACTTCGATTTCCTGACCCAAGACCGCGATGAACGCGATGATGAGCGCGCCCGTGACGAGGATCGATCGGTAGGGCGTCGCGAAGTTCGGGTGGATCTCGTTGAGCCAGTTGGTGACGATCTTGTCCCGTCCCATCGCGAAGTTGATCCGTGCGGAGGCGAGGATCGAGGCGTTGGCCGACGAGGCCGTCGCCAGCAGTGCGCCGACGGTCATCAACGCCGCGGCGACAGCCGCGACGCCCCCGATGGGACCGATCGAGGCCGGGAACGCGAGCTCGGCGGCCTGTGCGACCGGCGCGTCCTCGCTGAGTTCGGGCCACGAGACGACCCCGAGCATGGTGGTCACGAGGATCGTGTAGATGACGGTCACGATTCCGACGCTCCCGATGATGGCGATCGGGAGGTTCCGGCCCGGATTCTTCAACTCCTCGGCGACAGTCGCGATCTTCGCGTAGCCGAGGAACGAGACGAACACGAGCGCGGTCGCCGGCAGAATCGCGCCCGCCCCGAACGGCGCGAGGCCGCCCTCGTCGGCCAGCGTCGCGTAGTCGAACGACGAGAAACCGGCGAGTGCGAACGCGGTGAGAATCGCGAGCAGGGAGAACACGATGATCGTCTGGACGCCGCCGGTCTCCTTCGCCCCGATGTAGTTGACACCGACGAAGACCGCTCCCGCGATGAGTGCGCCGACCTGGATGGGGCTGAGGAAGACAATCTCGGGCAGTGGGACGAAGACGGCGAGATACTGGCCGAAGCCGATACAGTAGAACGCCGAGGCGAAGGCCAGTCCCATCCAGTCGCCCATGCCGGCGATCGATCCGAACATCGGTCCGAGCGACTTGTTGATGTAGTAGTAACCGCCGCCGGCTTTCGGCATCGCGGTGCCGAGTTCGGAGACCGACAGCGCGTTCACCATTGCGATCAGGCCGCCGACGACGAACGAGATGACGACGATCGGCCCTGCTGCGTTGGCGGCAACGCCGGGCAAGACGAAGATGCCGGCACCGATCATCGTCCCGATACCGATCGTCATCGCCGAGATGAGGCCGAGGTCCTTCGCGAGCTCCTCGTCGCTCTCGCCGTGGCTCATACCCGGAAATCGGATAGCCCATATATAAGATCATCGGTAGAAAATGCTGTATCAGCAATAATAGGGGTGGATAATTGCGCATTAAGCATTCGCTATTCCAGAACAATATAAATGACCACGAGTCGATACGAGTGACATGGACTATCGGCTCGACGAGATCGATCGGCGCATCATTTACGAGTTGATGCGGGATGCCCGAAACACATCCGCACCGACGATTGCCGAACAGGTCAACGTCTCCCCGGGAACGATACGCAATCGGATCGACAACCTGGAAGAGCACGACATTATCCGAAACTACACCGCCGAAATCGATTTCGAACGGGCGGAGGGCCATCTGACGAATCTCTACGTCTGCAACGTACCGGTCTCCGAACGCAATGCGCTCGCGCAGGAAGCCAGCGCTGTCCCCGGAGTCATCAACGTCCGACAGCTGATGACCGGCCGACGAAACCTGCACATTTTAGCTGTCGGTGAAGACACGGAACACCTCAGGCGGATCGCACGAGCACTCTCACGACTGGGGATCGAGATCGAGGACGAGACACTCGTGGAATCCGAAACACACAGTCCTTACACCGCGTTCGGTCCCGACGAGGAAATTTCCTCACCCAGAGCGACAGACATCATCAGCCTCGCTGGTGATGCGAATGTCGTCGATGTAACTGTAGCAGACGATGCTCCGATCGTCGATCGTACACTTGCAGAGGCGGTTGAAAATAATGTTCTCGACGATGACTCGTTAGTTATCGCGATCGAACGAGGAGATCACGTATTGACGCCGCATGGAACAACTGTTATTCAACCAGATGACATCGTGACGGTACTGTCTCGGAGTGGTAATACTGATGATGTCCTCACGGCATTTACCGCCGACGAAGCAGTTCAAGAGTAGGACTATTGTGGATATCACCACTTGCTTTGTCTAGCAGACTTCTAAGAGAAGAATCTATAACTACTAGGTTCCGAAGCATAACGTTCGTACGTATATCGCGCATATCGTTCACTCCTACCAATGTGAGACAAACAATGGTGTTGTGCTGAACTCATCCTCTAAGTCTTGCACGCCGATTTCGACAGATTTGTGATCTGCTACACTGGAAAGTATGAGGATCAACGCTTATATCACTATCAGTCCACTGCTGGATCGCCGATATCTCTTTCGTGGACCCATACCGTCGAAATTCGGGTCCCCTCGACGCTCGTTACCTCAACGACGTGACCGTCGATCTCGACGCGATCGCCAGGTTCTGGCGCGCGGTTGAGTCGTCCCAGCACCAGCCCACCGATCGTTTCGACCGTTTCGCTCTCGAAGTCGCCATCGAGGGCGTCGGAAACTTTCGACAATGGGACTCCGCCGTCAATGTCGTACCCCCCATCGTCACGCTGGCGTATCGAATGTTCGCGCTCATCGAGATCGAACCCGTCCCGAAGGTCCCCGACGAGGGCCTCGACGATGTCTTCGACCGTCGCAATCCCCTCGAACGCTCCCCACTCGTCGATGACTGCGGCCATCTGCTGGCGATCCTCCCTGAACTGTATCAGGAGATCGCTTATTGCCATCGTCTCCGGGACGATGAGAATCTCGCGGGCGATGTCACCAACTACCTCGGCATCCCCATCGTCCACCTCTGCTCGCAATACGTCCTTGACATCGACGAATCCGACCACCTGGTCACCGTCGTTGGCGTCAAGAACCGGATAGCGCGTGTGACCGGCCTCTAAGACGGTCGAATGTAGTTCGGAGAGCGTGGCATCCGCCGGAACGCTCACCACGTCCGGCCGTGGGACCATGACCTCCCGCACCACGGTGTCGTCGAGATCGAAGACGCGCTCGATCATCGTCACTTCTGCCACGTCGATGTCCCCGCCCTCGCCCGATCGTGTGAGTACCCGAAGGAGTTCCTGCTCACCGAGTGTCTCATCCGTTTCGGACGCGGGCGGCACACCGAGCGACCGCGTGAAAGCATTGGCTGCCCCGTTGAAGACGACAATTCCCGGATAGAGGATGTAATAGAAGAACTTCATCGGCGGGGCGAGGAACAGCGAGAGTCGCTCGGTCTGGGCGATTGCGAGCGTCTTCGGTGCGAGTTCACCGAAGACGACGTGGAGAAACGTAATGATACTAAAGCCGATTGCGAACGCGACGAGATGGATGAGATTCGCCGGGAGAACCGGTTCCAGTACGGGCTCGATGAGCGCCGCCACGGCGGGTTCGCCGACCCATCCCAATCCGAGCGAGGCGATGGTGATGCCGAGTTGCGTCGTGGCGAGGTAGTTGTCGAGGTTCGTCATCACTTCTTGGAGCGTTCCCGAGCCGGGCCGCCCCTCTTCGACGAGTTGGTCAACCGACGTTCCCCGAATCCGAACGAAGGCGAACTCTGCAGCGACAAAAAAGCCGTTGAGCACCACGAGAAACAGCGCTAAGACGATTTGTGCCGCTGAGAGCGCGACGTTTACCATCGGTACCCCCGGAACGTACTGCCGTTCGATTGGAGTGTGTCCATAGCTATGCATCTCGTTCCACCGACTAAAACCATCTAATGAATTCGCGGGTGACTGACTGCTGTCAGTAGTGAACTGGTTCCGGGGATCTAGAGGCCATCGACTGTCCTCCTCGTTCCGTCGACTGCCTGCGAACATGGGCTCCGACATTTAGTAGGCGCATCAGCATCGGGTCCTGCTGAAGTGAAGCTCTCAATTCAGCACTGCCAAACAATCTCCATTTTGAATAGTTTCTCTGGGACTCGCGCACATCTCCGGCTGTAATGACCCAGCATCAGTCTGAGTCATCAACGTGGGCGAAGCGCCATCGACGAGCATTGACGACACGCCATTGTCACGAAGATGTCCTCACTGACCGAGAGTTCGAGTTGCTACTCGAAGCCTGCTCGGAGTTACCCAGTCCCCGTGATTTCCAAGCTCGGTTCATCTGTTTGGCCGCAGGACGGCTCGGATTGCGGGGCGGAGAGATTTCCCACCTCAATACCGAGTGGTTCGACTGGGATCGGAAACTGCTCCAGATTCCCCAGCATGAACCGTGTTCCTGCGGATACTGTCGTCGCCAAGCAGCTCAGGAAGTGAACCACTGTGACGACCTCACCGAGGACGAGGTAGTAGAGGCGCGGTGGCATCCGAAGACGATCTCCTCTGCGCGAGCTATCCCCTTCGACCTGTCTTTGCGTCTCGAATTGTGTATCGAACGGTTCGCCAAACGCTACGATTCGTTCCCCCATTCGTGCTCGACGATTAATAGACGGGTGAACGAAGCGGCCGAGGCTGCCGATCTCCGAGGGCGTGTTTATCCACACTGTTTGCTAGCAACGGCTGCGAGCTATCACGCCTACCAAGGGGTTGCGCCAGTCCCATTACAGGCACTGATGGGGTGGAGCGATCTCGCCACTGCTCAGAGATACATTCGCATTTCTGGGACAGCGACTGCCGATGCACTCCGGCAAGGACAACGCCGATAACTAACAGCCCACACATGATTCTTGTAGCCTCTGCTGCATACAGGGCGCGAATGTCGTAATCCGGATCGTGCCGAAATCATAATTAATAATACCTGTTTCGTTTTCAGTCTCCCTTCAGTTCATCCATACACTCGGTGCAAACTTTCAGACCATTTCCCCCGGCAAAGTCTTCTTCGCCGTGATTGATTGAGTCGATCAGTTCTTTCGTGATAGCATCCGGCGAGATGTTTCGAAGATCATCCACATCACGGCCGCATCGAGCACATTTGACCATGTGATGAATTAACAAACCACAGCTTATTATTGTTGGCCACGAATCCTACCGTTAACGCTGTACCCTATCGTTACCGATTTGCTGCATCTTCTATATTCAGCACGCGACTCCTGTCAGTTGAAGGGTTCAAAGACGCTGAATAGAGAGCGCAAATGTGGCATAAATCGAGGGCCGATCTGCAAAGGGAGTGATCGGCAGGACGAAGGACGAATAACACGGTCTATCGAGGATTGACCTATCGGCTGACCGAGGGTGGCATCTCCATCACGCTGACCGTTCGAAATAGCCCCTGTTTTCAGAATTTGACGGGTGTTTTCTGGCTTTAAATAACCGTTAGACTCTAGTCCATTCGTCTCGTAAATACTAACGTCAGTTATGAGGCCTCGGCACTCATAGGGCTCGTCACGATCGGATGCCGAGTCCGACTCGGAGCGGGTGCATCGTCATCGGCCGATCGGCCCTACGGCCGACGGTCAAAAGACGGTTTGGATCGGCGGGTCAGGACTGGTCCGATAGATCGGCAGTCGAACCGGGGAATCCGGCGTTGAACTCGTCGACGAGGTTCTGGAGGCGGTGGGAACTCCGCGTGAACGTCCGGGGCGCCCGATCAGTCGGGGTGCGAGCGATCGGTTCGGGAGGGGTCCGGGCGGGCGATGGGTTCGTGGGTCGGTCCGGCGTCGAGTCGGGCGTGGAGTGTCGTGTGTGCATGTCGGTCGGGTGGTGATGGGGTCGTCGCGAAACGATGCGCTACGCGGAAAACGAAGTCAGGCGCCTACGTGTACGACCGACATCTGTACCCCGTTCTACAGACCAGACATGCATAAAAGTTCGTGATGAATCAACTATGGCCGCACTGACGTGTGAAAGCAACCCACACGGATGCCAATCGGTAACGAAATACCCCACCAGATTACGAGTCCCGAGGAGGCGGTCCGCTCGCGACCGGTCCGGCACCAGCATGGCGATCGCTTTTGACGGTCGAGACCGCCTACCGATCGTGACAGCTGTCCCGGCGGAAGCGGAGCGATTGCTCGAGAGCGAGCCGGTGATGGCCCACCTCGGGACCTGCGTCGAGGGGCGACCCCACGTCGCGCCGGTGTGGTACCGGTACGCGGACGGCGTCGTCGAAATCGTGACGACGGGGCGAAAGCTGGCGAACATCCGCGAGAACCCCCGCGTCGCGCTCTCGGTGCAGGCCGACGAGGCGGGCGAGACGAAGTGGACGGTGACGCTGCTCGGCACGGCGACGATCGTCGACGACGAGGCCGAGACGAAGCGGGCCCGCGAACGGATCAACGAGAAGTACGGCGCGGAACCGGAGGCCTACGCCGAGAACGAACTCGTCCGGATCGACGTGGGATCGACGAGCTACCGGACGTACTGAGACGGTCTGCGGTGCCGATACCGGTGCAACCGCGATCGGCCTGCAGTCCCACCGGACCTGACGGACAGGAGTCCGTCCGCGTGGGGTCCCGGAACGACCGGCCGGGTGAGTCCGTACCGTGAGTATGCGGCCGCGATCGACCGGGGCGCTCGCGCCCGCCGCAACGTGGCGGCTAACCGTCGAGGCGTTCCCGCGCGGCGGCGACCACGAGCGGGAGCGTGATCGTCGCGTCGGCGTAGACCGAGACGTTCTCGGCGTCCTTCTCGAGTTTGCCCCACGATCGGGCCTCGTCGAGCGTGGCCCCCGAGAGGCCGCCAGTCTGCTTGGGATCCATCGTCAACTGGACGCCGTAGTCGTACGCACCGGGGGTGACGAGCATCGTCTGCAGGGTGAAGTTCTTGGGGACGCCGCCGCCGACGAGGAAGGCCCCGGCCTCCTCCGCCTCGAAGGCGCGATCGGTGAGGGCGGTCATGTCCGACAGCGCGTCGAGCGAGAAGTCGGAGGTCTGGGAGTACATCCAGGCCTGCAGGCCGAGCACGGAGTCCTGGACGGCGGGACAGTAGATCGGCACGTCGTTCTCGGAGGCCGCGGCCGCGATGCCGGGGGCCTCGTCGACGTCGTCGCGCTCGTTGACCGCGGCGTTGGCCCGCCCGAGTTCGCGGGTGAGCCGTTCGATGCCGACGACGCCCTCCGCTTCGAGCACCGGGAACACCTCCTCCCGGAGGTGGGACTCGAACGTCGCGAAGAACTCCTGTGGCAGGTAGACGTTGTAGATCCGATCGACGCCCTCGTCCCGGAGCGTCTCGTCGTGCTCTCGCTCCGTCTTGCCCTCGGCGTGGGCGCACCCGTGGTGGTGCTTGCCGCCGATCGCCTCGATGGAATCGTGGGTGAGGTTCGCCCCCGTCGTCACCAGGACGTCGATGTAGCCGTCGCGAATCAGGTCGGCGACGATCCGGCGCATCCCGCTCGGAACCATCGCGCCCGCGAGCGAGAAGAAGACCGTCACGTCGTCGTCGAACATGGCCTCGGTCACGTTCACCGCCTCGTGGAGCGACGACGCGCCGATGCCCGCCTCGCCGTACTCGTCGGCCAGTTCGCCGACGGTCATTCCGGCCCGGGCCTCGGCGTGGCCGATCGGATCGTGGCTGAACGTCTCCCGATCGGGGTCGTGGTGCACGTCGTGCTCGTCGCCGTCCTCGTCCGTCATGTCCCAGCGTCGGTGACCCAGCGATTTGAACGCCGCGGTTCCCCGGGGACCCGCGGCGTCGATCGGCGGAACGTGCGTCCCCCGCAGAGCGCCGTCACAGTCCGGTCGGGACCTCGAGGTAGGTCGTCTCGAGCCCCCACTCGTCGGCGAGTCCCTGCAGGGCGCGGACGCCGAAGGTCTCGGTCGCGTAGTGGCCCGCGAGGAAGACGTGAATCCCCGCCTCGCGAGCCTCGTGGTACGCTTTCTGTTTCCCTTCGCCGGTCACCAGCGCGTCCGCGTCGGCCGCGACGGCCTCGTCGAGCCAGTCCGTCCCGCTCCCGGTGACGATTGCGACCTCGTCGATCTCCTCGGGACCGAACTCGAGCACCTGGACGGGCTGTCCGCCGGTCACGAGGGCGGTCTCGAGTCGCTCGCGCAGTTCGTCCGGCGCGACCGACTCGGGCGCGACGCCGCGTTGGCCGACGTATTCGGGGCCGAGTTTGCCGAACGGGGCCCGGTTCTCGAGGCCGAGACGGTCGGCCACGCCCGCCGCGTTCCCGAGTTCCGGATGCCCGTCCAGCGGCAGGTGCGAGACGTACAGCGCGAGGTCACCCTCGATCAGGGGGGCGATCCGATCGTACGTGCGGCCGGTCACGCGATCGAACCCGCCCCAGGAGAGCCCGTGGTGGGTGACGAGGGCGTCGGCCCCGGCGTCGATCGCCCGGTCGATCGTCTCGCGAACGCCGTCGACCGCGAACGCGACGTGATCGACGGTTCCCTCGTCGGGGCCGACCTGCAACCCGTTCGCGCTCGCGTCGAGATCGGCGTAGTCGTCGGTCCGTAACTCCTCGTCGAGTCGATCGGCGAACTCCGAGAGGTCCATGTCCACGGCTTGGTACGCGATCGGCTTGTACCCTAGCGACTCCGATCGCGCGGTGCGTGCCTGCCGGCAGCGTCTTCGGCCGGCGGGGAATTTACGGCACTCCCCGGCGACGGATGACGTATGACACGCCGGACTGTCTCCCACGAGGACGGTGCGATCTACGAGTTCACCCCCGATCTCGAGGCGATCGCGACGATCGACCCGGGAACGGAACTGACGATCGAGACGCGGGACAGCTTAGACGGCGCGGTCCAGGACGAGTCGGACGTGATCGAGTCGGTCCCGGAGGAGGTCAACGCCGCGACCGGCCCGATCGCGGTCGAGGGTGCGACGCCGGGAGACGTCCTCCGGGTCGAAATCGAGGAGATCCGACTCGCCGAAGCCCAGGGCCGGGTGATCACCATCGACGGCTTCGGCCTGCTCGATCGGCACGAGGACATCGAGGCGCCCCGCACGCGGATGACGCCGGTCGACGACGGGACGATCGCGTTCGACGACCTCGAAGTCTCCGTCGACCCCGTCATCGGCACGATCGGCGTCGCCCCGGAGTCGGAGTCGCACACGACGCTCGTCCCCCACGACCACGGCGGCAACCTGGACACGACGGACGTGACCGCCGGAAACGCGATCTACTTTCCCGTCTTTCAGGACGGCGCGATGCTAGCCATGGGCGACTGCAAGGCCGCGATGGCGGACGGCGAGATGTGCGGCACGGGTGCGGAGATCGCGACCGAGATCGACGCGACGATAGAGGTGCTCGAGGACGCCGCGATCGACCTCGAACGGCCGCTGGTCGAGACCCCCGACGCGTGGAAGACGATCGCGAGCGCGGAGACGCTCCAGGCGGCCTGCGAACTCGCGAACCGGGACGCGATCGAACTGCTCCGGGGCGAGCACGGGTTCGACGCGACCGACGCCTACATGTTCTCGAGTCTCGTCGGCGGCCTCGAGATCAGCCAGGTGGTCGACCCGCTCGTGACGGTGCGCAACGCGGTGCCGAAGGAGTACCTCTCCGGCCCGTTCTGATAGGGATTATCGCAGCCAACCGGAGATCTCGAAACCCGGCCTTCGGCGCTGTGTCTCGGTTCTTCAGAGAGACACTATGAACTCCTACGATAATCCCTATGAGACGGTCGCTCAATCGGATTCGACGAGCGGTTCGAACGCACCCTCGGCTGGGACCAGTTCCGCGATCGGCGTGGTCAAGACGACCTCCTTCGACGCCGGCCGGTAGTCGACGACGTCGTGGTCGTCCAGTCGCGGGAGGTGGTGGTGGACGAGCGAAACCGCGATCCGCGATCGATCGACCGGGCCGCCGTCGGCGGGCGGTTCCGTCCGCTCCCCAGTGGCGAGTTCGTCGACGAGTTCCTCGACGGTTGCCCGTTTCCCCGGGTCCAGGTACGAGAGCACGCGCTGGCGATCGGGATCGGCCAGAAGTGCGGAGACCGTCGCCGGCTCGAGCGCGGTTGGCTCCGGTGTGGTCATGCGTTGTCGACTCGGACACGTTCCTACCAAGTTCTTGAGCCAAACCAGTTGGGGCTGAACGGCTCGTGGGTACCGCGGTCCCGATCGCTGTGCGAGGAGTCCCTCGCGAGATCGAACCGAGACGCGCACCGCAGCGCTACGATCGATCGGCGGCGTTCGAGAAGACGAACTCCCGGAGGAGTTTGCCCGCCAGCGCGGCGGCCTGGCCGTCGTCCCGATCGTTGACTTCCACGACGTCGAACCCGGTCGCGTGCGGGGCGACCTGGCGAACGACGTCGCGCATCTCGCGCGGTTCGAGGCCGAACGGTTCCATCGTCCCGGTTCCCGGCGCGTACGCGGGGTCGGCCGCGTCGATGTCGACGCTCAGGTAGACGTCGCGATCGGCCAGCGAGTCGGGCACGGACCACGCCGCGACGTCCTCGGGCGGGACGACGGTCACGTCGGACTCGTCCGCCCGCACCCACTCGTCTTCGCTGCCCGTTCGCGCGCCGAGGACGAACAACTCCTCGACCGAGTCCGTGTCGTCGAGGATCCGTCGCATCACGCTGGCGTGGCTGAGCGGGTTGCCGTCGTAGGCGTCGCGCAGGTCGAGGTGGGCGTCGAGCGAGACGACGACCTCGGGTTCGACCGCGCGTGCGCCGGCCAGCGAGACGGTGTGTTCCCCGCCGAGCGTCAGCGGGACGGCGCCGTCCCGGACGACCTCGCGCAGGGTCCCCGCCAGCCACTCGAGGTACTCGTCGACGTCGTCCCACGCGCGAACGTCGCCGTGGTCGGCGACGGCGCAGTCGGAAAAGTACTGGTCGGTTCGACGATCGTAGTCGTCGAACGTCTCCGCAAACGTCCGGATGCGCCGGGGCCCGAAGCGGGTTCCCGGCTGAAAGGTCGTCGAGGCGTCCAGGGGCGCACCGACGACCACGAAGTTCGCGCCCTCCGAATCGGCCGCGTGGCCGGTCGCGTCGGACCCGTTCGTCCGGTAGTCGGTCGCCCCGGGAAACATCAGACGATCTTTCGCTGGTCGTCCATCTCGAGGTACTCGATGTTGTCGTCCGGGGAGACGTCCTGGTCCTCGGGAACCCGCATCGTGATCGTCTCGTAGGTCTCTAAGTCCATGACCTGCATATCCGAGCCGTCGACGGAGACGACCTGGCCCTGTTTGCGCTCGATGATCGGGACCCAGATCTTGGCGTCGACCGGCTGCGAGAGCGATCGCTTCTTGCCGTCGAAGACGCCGACGGCCTCGACGCGAGCCTTGGCGCTGCCGTGTTTGCCCGGCTTCGCCGTCGAGTACGAGTTGATCTTGCACGCGGCGTCGTCGATCATGACGTAGCTCCCTTCCTGAAGGTCGCGAACTTCTTGCTGCTGTTTCGCCATGTCCCGGGGTAATCAACCGACGCTCATAAACCGTTTGGAACACCGGCGGGACGTGTCACGTCGACATACAGCGGGACGGCCGTCGGGCGGCCGTTCGCGATCGATCGCCGACTCGCAACGGCGAGGGCACTGCCGATCGATCCTCGCGCCCGTCGGGACGATCGGCGAATGTGGTACCCGGCGGATCCGATCGATTCACCACCGAAATCCGCGGGCCTCGGCCGGCGGTTCGAGCGGACTCGTCGGTAACGCTGCCGGGACGTCCGGATCGTTGTAGACGCCGGGAGCGACGTCGTTCGGCCCGTCGGGGTAGCAAAGCGACGCGAGCAACTGGACGTGACCGCGGCCGACGCCGAGTTCGAACTGGCCGCCGCCGTACAGTCGGATCCCGCGCTCGTCGCAGTAGCGAATCGTCTCGAACAGCGACTCGATCGAGCCGAACCGCGAGGGCTTGACGTTCAGCCAGTCGGGCTCCCACGGGAGCGCTTCGACGTCCGCGACGCCGTGGATCGGCGCGTCCCACGAGACGCGGGATCGCACGTCGGGGTCGTCGAACAGGGGCTCGGTCTCGTCGGTCAGTGCGGGGTCCTCGATCACGGCGTCCGGGACGGCCTCGAGGACGAGCGAGTATAGGTCGGGATCCGCAGGCACGTCGACGTCGGTGCCCTCGTACTGGCCCTTGAGGTCGAGGATTCGGACGGCGTCCCGACCGACGGTCTCGTCGATCCCGTCGACGAGGGCCGCGTCCCACTCCGGCGTCGGATCGAGTTTGAACTCGAGGTCCGGCACCCGATCGCGCAGGTCGGCGAGCCGATCGGTCGTCGGCGGATCGCCGAGTCGCGTACTGGCCACGAACCGCACCGGATCGGGCGATCGATCGAGGGCGCTCGCGAGGTCCGTGCCCGCCTGTCGCAGGGCGAGATCCAGCGCGGCGCTCTCGACCCCCCAGCGCCGGTAGTTCCGGAAGACCTCTCGACCGGGGGCACCCCCGGGAAACAGGTCGCGCGACGCGAGCGCGTCCGAGAACGAGTCGATCGTGTACTCGCCGGTCAGGTCGGGGAGGCCGCTGTCGGCCAGCGCGTCGTGGTCGGCCGCTTCGTAGGTGACGTCTTCGCCGATCCCGACGACCGACTCGCCGTCGGGGCCGGGGCCGGACAGCGAGATTTCGGTCGTCACGCGCGTGAAATCGCTCGAGGTCTCGCGCTCGAGGCGATCGGTCGAGACGGAATCGATCGTCACCGGGAGATCGGCGAGTCGGTCGTACTCCATGGACGACACCTCGGACGCCAGCGAAAAGAACGTTATAGTAACGACTGAAACGACTCACACGCTGATCGCGAAGCCGCCTTGCGATCAGGTGTGCAGTGACTGTCAGTGGCTACTATAGAGTCGACGAACGTGAGGGCCAGTTATTTCGTCGTGGCTGTGGGTCGTGTTAGACATGGCCACAGAGAGTCCACGGGAGGGACGTCACGAGGAGATCGAGTCGATCGTCGACCGAAAGGCGGGCGGCGTCACAGAGACGCGGGACGAGGCCGACAAGTACACCGTCGTCGGCGCCGCCGATCGGCGCACGTACGCGAACTGGTTGACGCCGATCGAGGAACACTTCGTCTGCCACCGGAACGACATCCCGGACGCCGAGGCGGACGACTGGACCGTCGCGCTCACCGGGCACGTCGAGGGTGATCTTCCGCTGAGCGAGATCGAGGAGTCGTACCCGACGGTGGCGGTCGCGCACACGATGGAGTGTGCCGGCAACGGTCGCGGCCAGCACCGGCCCGAGACGGGGAGCGTCCAGTGGGGGTTCGAGGCGGCCGCCACGGCCTTCTGGACCGGCACCCCGGTCAGTTCGATCCTCCGCGAGCACGGCGTCGACTCGGCGGACGAGCGGTGGCTCACCGCGGTCGGGGGCGATCCGGCGGACGGCGACGACGTGTTCGCGCGATCGATTCCGCTCTCGAAGGCGCTCGACAACTGCATCCTGGCCTACGAGATGAACGGCGAGCCACTGCCGCGGGAGCACGGCTATCCGGTCCGGCTGATCGTTCCCGGCTGGTACGGCGTGAACAACGTGAAGTGGCTCGAGGAACTCCGGGTCATGGATTCGATGGTGGTCGAGGGATCGCTCGATCGCGACGGCGAACACGCCTACTGGCAACAGACCGCCTACCGAATGCACCCCGAAGGAGTCGAGCCCGAGACGAACGAGACCGTCGAGGCGGTCGACACGTGGGACCAGCTAGAGGGCGCGGTCGAGCACCCCTACACGTTCGACGCGACCGTGATGTCGGTGATCGGGACGCCCTCCGGGGAGGAACCGATTCCGGTGGGCGCGGACGGACCGATCGAAGTTCGCGGGGTCGCCTGGGCGGGCGACGAGGAGGTCGATCGCGTCGAGGTGTCGACCGACGGCGGCGACACCTGGGCCGACGCGGACCTGTTCGGTCCCGAGTACGCGGGCGCATGGCGGCTGTTCCGGTACGACTGGGACGCCGACCCGGGCGAGTACCGGTTGTACTCCCGCGCGACCGACGATCGGGGCCGGCGACAGCCGGCGAGCATCTCCGGGCCGGACGACTGGCGCGACGCCCTCGAAGACGAGGCGTTCCCCTGGAACGAGGGCGGGTACGCCGCGAACGCCTACGAACCGAACGGCGTGGACGTCGCGGTCCGCGAAGCGGACGAGTCGGCGTCCGACGAGTAGCGGTCCGCCAGCGTCACTCGTTTCGGCGACGCTGACGGAGGTTCTGGCGCGTGAACTGCGGCTTCGCACCGATCGACGTCGGTTCGCGGAACGATCGGTACAGCAGGAGGACGACGAACGCGGAGAAGACGGCCGCGACGATCGACGCCTCCGGGGCCTCGAGCGCGTAGAGGACGCCCATCGAGAACAGCGACATCGTCAGCAGCATTCCGTAGATCAGTCGCCTGGCGAAGGTGTCGAAGACGCCCTTCGAGTCCTCGACGCCGATACGGACGTAGAGGTCGTCGCGATCGAGTCGATCGAGCGTGCGCTCGGTCTTCGGCGCGATCCGGGTCAGGGACTCGCCCGATCGGCGGAGTTGTTCGCCGGAGTTCTCGATGTACTGGCGGATGGACTCCTCGCGGTAGCCCTGCTCGGTCAGGTAGTCCGTCGCGGTCGCGATGAAGTCGAAGTCAGAGTCGAGGGTGACACAGACCCCCTCGACGACCGTCGCCACTCGCAGGACGAGCGCGAGGTTCTTCGGCAAGCGGAAGGGGAACTCGTATATCGAGTCCTCGATCTGGCCGACGATCTGCTGGACGCGGTACTGTTCGATGTCCTGCCCGCGGGCGTCGGCGATCGCCAGTTCCATCACCTCCGCCATCACGCCCCGATCGGCCTCCGGGCTCAGGGTGCCGATCTCGATCAGCGCGTCGAGGATGGCGTCGATGTCCTGGTTGGCGACGGCGATGTAGAAGTCGACGATCTTCTCCTGGACGAACTCGTCGACCCGGCCGGACATCCCGAAGTCGTAGAAGATAATCCGGCCCCCGTCGGTCACCGCGAGATTGCCCGGGTGCGGGTCGGCGTGGAAGACCCCGTCGTCGATGATCATCTGGAGGTACGATCGCTGGAGGTTCTCCGCGAGTTCGGTGCGGTCGATCCCCTTGCGATCGAGTTCGTCGACGTCGTTGATCTTCGTTCCTCCGACGTACTCCATCGTGAGCACGCGCGGGCCCGAGTGACTCTCGACGACTCGCGGGATGACGAACCGATCGTCGTCGTCGAAGTTCGCCCGAATCTCGGTGAGCATCGTCGCCTCGCGCTCGTAGTCCATCTCCTCGCGGATCGTCTTGGCGAACTCGTCGGCGAGGTTTTCGAGCGAGAAGGCCCGCGAGTCGTCGACGAAGTACATCAGGATCGGGAGCGACCAGCGGACGACCCGCAGGTCGGCCTCCACCAGGTCCTCGATGCCGGGACGGCGGACTTTGACGGCGACGTCGCGGACCACCTCCCGTTCCAGTCCGTTCTCTCGGACGTCGGCCTGGCCGTCGATTCGCGCCCGGTACACCTGACCGAGGCTCGCGCCGCTGATCGCGTCGGTGTCGAACTCGACGAACCGCTCCTCGACGGGGCCGAGTTCGTCCTCGAGCACCCGCTTTGCGCCGGGCCACTCCGCGGGCGGCACCTCGTCCTGGAGCGCCGAGAGCACCTCGATGTACTCCGGCGGGAGCACGTCCGGGCGGGTCGACAGCAACTGACCGAGTTTGATGAACGTCGGGCCGAGGGTCAAGAGCGACTCGAGCAACACCTCGGCACGGTGGCGATGAGTCTCGGAACCGACCCGCCGTCGCCGACCGAACAGCAGGAACCGCCGCCGGTCACGCGCGTACGCGAGCAACAGCGGGAGAAAGTGCCAGGCGACGATGGCGAAGCGCTTGTAGGCGCGAAGCTGAGCCAGTCTCGGTCACCTCGGATTAGACGTCACCGTCGACGACGTCGATCGTCGTTTCGTCGATCCCCGCTCGCTTCGGGAGCGTCAGTTCGAGGACCCCCCGTTCGACCACCGCTTCGGACTCCGACTCCGCCGCGTCGTCGGGCAGCGGTACCTCGAGGTCGAGAAAGAGCGATCGATTCTCCTCGACGTAGTCGTAGTCGTCGGCGAGGTCTTTCTCCCGGCGGGCCTCGATCGAGATGCGGCCGTCCTCGATCGTGAGATCGAGCGAGTCGGCGGTGGCCCCGGGCACGTCCAGCACGAGCAAGTAGGCCTCCTCGCTTTCGAGGAGATCGAAGAAGACGTCTTCGGAGAGATCCCGCAACGCATCGCGGAGCGCTGACATGACCGTCAATTGGGTCGCCGATACGAAAAAGGCCGCGGTCCCGGCGGTTCGGACGCGGCTGCTCGCGTGGGCGCGAAGCCGTCAGAGTGCCCACGCGATCGCGAGTCCGATCACGGCAATCGCGGCCGCGACGGCCCCGCCGCCACGGAGTCCGGCGCGGAGTCCCAGCCGTCGTTCGGTGCTGTCGGAGACGACGAACGGGTAGCCGAACAGTCGATGGCGCAATCGGATCCAGCGACTGTCGGAGAGGACACGCTCGTCGATTCCGACGGCGGCGTTCACCTCGCCTGATCGACGGGAGACGGTCGTATCGTACCGCGCCGTGCCGAGAACGAGGATCTCCTCGCCGGGTTCGAGGACGCGTTCTCGAAACCGCCGATCGGTCCCGGTACGGAGTTCGAACAGGCGCAGGTCCAGCCGCCGGTTCTGGCTGTCGACGTCCTCGGTCCGGTCGATGAACCGCTGGATCGGCTCCGGCGGTGCTCGCCCGCCGTCGACGTCGATCCGGGCGTGGTCCTCCAGTCGGAAGTCCGCCCCTGGCGGTTCGATCAGGACGCTGCCCGATCCGTCGTCGAGTCGGAACGGGACGTACCGCTCGCCGGACGCGATCGTCGTCCACGACCGGCCGTGCTTCGAGTCGCGGGCCTCCTCGACGACGTACTCGTAGGCGAGACAGGGCGTGTCGGTGAACGGCGATCGGAGGCGGCCACCGGCCGGCTTCGCGGTCCCCCGGAGCTGAATCGGGCCGCCGTCCGGCGCGTCGAGCACCGCGTCCGGGTGCGACCGGAGCACGTGCGACGCGAGTCGGAGTTCGCGGACCCCGTACACCAGCGCGAGGAGAGTGCCCGCGGCCACGACCACGAGACCGACGAACGCGACGGGACCGGGCGACGGCGCGACCATACCCTCACTCCCCCGGACGGTACGGTAAGTGTGTCGACACGTCGACGGCCGCGGCCGTCGACCGCGACGGTCCCCCTACGCTTTTGGCTCCCGGCGACCCGATTCAGGGTATGGAAGGTGCCGATCGGGAGCGCACGGAGGCCGGGTTCAAAGTACGGACTCCCGTCGACGAGGCGCGACGGGTACTCAGGGACGCCGTCGCCCCTGACGGTGACGGCGAGGACCCGCGGACGGGAACCGAGACCGTCGAGATCGAGCGCGCCGACGGGCGGACCCTCGCACAGTCGATCACCGCCGCGCGGAACGTGCCCCACTACGAGCGGGCGGCGATGGACGGCTACGCGGTCCGGGCGAGCGACACCTTCGGGGCGAGCGATCGATCGCCGGCGGTCCTCCGGATCGCGGAGCCTGCCGGGGACGCGGAGACCGACCACGCGACCGCCGATCGAATCGCGACCGGAGCGGCGGCGCGGGTCCACACCGGGAGCGCGCTCCCCGAGGGAGCCGACGCGGTCGTGATGATCGAACACGTCGACGAACTCGACGCGATGGGTGAACTCGAGGTCGCGGACGCCGTCGCGGAGGGCGAGAACGTCGCCCCGGTCGGGGAAGACGTCGAGGAGGGAGCGGTGCTGTACGAACCGGGACACCGGCTTCGCCCCTCCGATCTCGGGCTGTTGCGATCGGCGGGCTACGCGCGAGTCGACGTCGCCCAGCGGCCGACCGTCGGCGTGGTGCCGACGGGCGAAGAACTCGTCGCGGCCGATCCCGACCCGGGCGAGGTGATCGAGACGAACGGCCTCACCGTCTCCAGGCTGGCCGAGCGCTGGGGCGCGCGGGCGACCTATCGCGACGTGGTCACCGACGACCCCGAGTCGCTCCGGGTCGCCATTCAGCGCGACCTGACAAAAGACGTCGTCGTCACGACCGGCGGCTCCTCCGTGGGCGAGCGCGACCTCATCCCGGAGGTGATCGACGACCTGGGGGAGGTGATCGTCCACGGCGTCGGTCTCAAACCCGGCCACCCCGTCTGTCTGGGCGTCGTCGAGGAGACGCCGGTCCTCGCGCTCCCGGGCTACCCCGTCGCCTGTATCGTCAACGCCGTCCAGTTCCTCCGACCGACCCTGCGCTGGCTCGAGGGGACGACGCCTGATCCCCACCCGCGCGTGCAGGCAAAACTCGATCGCAAGATCCCGAGCGAACCGGGGACACGGACGTTCGCGCGGGTCCGTCTGGAGGAACGGGACGCCGACGGGGCCCCCGAGTTCGGGGCGATCCCGACGCGGGCGAGCGGTTCAGGCGTCCTCTCGAGCGTCGCCCTGGCCGACGGCTGGGTCGTCGTCGACGACGATCGGGAGGGCATCCCGGCCGGCGAGACGGTCGCCGTCGAGAACTGGGAAGTGAATCCGTAGCGGTCCGCGATCGGTCCCCTCGCGGTTCGGCTCTGCGCCGATCGGCGAGAGGCGATTCTCAATGCAGCGTCCCCTCGCGGTGCGCGGCGTCGTAGGCGAACAGCGCGTAGCCCACCTCGGCCGGGGAGAACCCCGTCTCCGCCGCAATCTCGCGGATCGGGTCGATCATCGCCACGTAGTCGGCGGCGTCGAACGACTCCTTGCGACCGTCGAGGTAGTCGAACCGATCGAGCGTCGCCCACACGCGCGTGTCGACGATGGCGTGGGCCGACGGGTCGAGCGCGGTCAGCACGCACGAGGCCGTCGGGGCCTTGAATCCCGAGAGTCCGGTCAGGAGCTGGATCTTCGAGAAGTCGTCGCCGACGGCGAGCACGTTCGCCGTGACCGTCCGACACCGGTCCTCGGGGTTCGACTCGACGTGGTAGGCGCTCCGCGTCGAGGACTCGTAGGCGATGGCGTACAGTTGGTCCCGGGTGAGATACCCCTGTTCGCGATACCGATCGCCGAACGATTCCAGTCGGTCGGGCAGGACGCCCTGCGTCTCGGCGTACCGATCGAGATACTCGGCGACGAGGGCGCGATCGACGTTCGTAGCCATCCGCTCGATACGAGGGTGTGTACCGACGAGAGCGTTTTCATATCGGGGATCCGGACGATCACTTCCCCACGAAGTCCCGGAACTGCCCTGAACCACCCGCAGTCGTTTATCATCGATGACGGCGAAGGTACACTGTTATGCCGTACAGGCGATGCAACGGGGCGGATCTCTACTACGAAGACGCCGGTGACGGGGCGCCGATCGTCTTCTTGCACGGCGTCATGGCGAGCCACAGGTTCTTCGAACCCCAGTTGACGGCGCTCTCGTCCGACTATCGAACGATCGCCCTCGATTTCAGGGGTCACGGCCGATCGGAGAAGACGGAGCTGGGACACACCGTCGCGCAGTACGCCCGCGATCTGTACGCCTTCACAGACCAGTGCGACCTCGAGGACGTCGTCCTGGTCGGATGGTCGATGGGGGCGCTCGTCTCGTGGGACTACGTCGATCAGTTCGGTACCGATGGGATTCGAGGGCTGGTGGACGTCGACATGGAAGCCACCCGATTCCGATGGGGCGACTACGAGTACGGGCTCACCGATCTGGACGGACTCGAAACGACGCTGAGGCTGGCACAACAGGATCGGTCGAGTCTCATCGAACGCCTCACGGAGCAGGTTTTCGCGGACCCGCCCTCGGCCGAGACGAGAGCCCTGGTGTTCGACGAACTCTCACGGACGCCACCGTCGATCAAGAGCGCGATCCTCTTCGATACGCTCACCCGCGACTACCGGGACGTGCTCCCCGAAATCGACGTTCCGTTGCTGGCGTGTGCCGGTGCGGACGAGAAACGAGGGACCGTCGACTCCATCGAACACGTCGCAACGCTCGTCCCGGACGGGAGCGTCGAACGCTTCGACGACAGCGGACACTGTCCGACGATCGAAGAGCCCGAGCGATTCAATCGGATCGTGAGCCGGTTTATCGAGTCGCTGTGACGTCCGGCGACCGTCACTGGAGAGCGACTCGAACCGCGTCCGCCAGTTGTCGCACGCGGGCGACGTGCTCGTACGATCCCTCTCGCACGCCGTTGGTGACGTACGAGAAGCCCACGTTCGCCTCGGGGTCGGCCCAGCCGACGCTGCTCCCGAGGCCGGCGTGGCCGAACACGTACTCGGGGGTGAGCGAGCCGTAGGGGTCGGCCGTCGTGCCGCCCTTCCAGAAGCCGAGCGCGAACCGCCCCGGTCGACCGAGCGTACCGTCCGCGTCCGTCTCGGCCTCGAGCGCCGTCATCTCCGCAACGGTCTCGGACGAGAGGAGCCGGGTCCCGTCGAGTTCGCCGCCGTTCGCGAGACAGGCGTAGAACCGGGCCATGTCGCGAGCGGTCCCGAGACCCGTCGCGGCGGGGACGACGGACCGGTGGACCGCCTCGGTGTTGAACGGGGCCGCGACCTCGGTGTGATCGCCGAGTCCCTCTCCGGGGTCGCGACAGCGATCGAACGCCTCGAACGCGACGAGGGTGGCCACGTCGTCGTCCTCGTCGTCGCGAAGGCCGATCCCGGTGTCGTCCATTCCCAGCGGCTCGAAGACGCGCTCCCGTGCGGCGTCCTCGATCGGCGTCCCCGTCACCCGGCGCACGAGTTCGCCGACCAGCCAGCCGAACGTGAGCGGGTGGTACGCCGCCCGATCGCCGGGCGAGAACACGGGTTCCATCGCCTCGATCCGCTCGACGCAGGCGTCCCAGTCGTTCCAGAGATCGGGTCGCTCGTCGATCTCGCCCTGCGTGAGGCCGGCGGTGTGGCTGAGCACCTGCCGGACCGTGATCTCGGCCTTCTCCGTCCCCGAATCGGCGAACTCGGGCCAGTGATCGACGACCCGATCGTCGTAGGCGAGCGCGCCATCGTCGACGAGGGTGTGCAGCGTGACGGCCGCGTAGGGTTTCGTCGAGGAGAAGAGGACGTGTCGCTGCCTCTTCGTCGTCTCCCCGCTGTCGGGACCCGTCACGCCACCTGCGAGGTCGAGCACCGCCTCGCCGTCGACGTAGACGGCTAGCTGTGCGCCGTGGTGGAGTCCGAGTTCGAGTTGGCGATCGAACAGGGCGGCGATGCGCTCCCGGTCGCTGTCGGCGAGTCGTGACATACCACGGTGTGTTTCGAGCGGAGGCTTAATCGTTGTCGTCTGGGAACACATCGCAGCCGGTCCGATCGACCGTCGGGTCGGGCCGATTCGACCGACGTTTTTACTCCCGGCACGCGAAGGGCCGGTATGGACCGCAAGGAGTTTCGCGATCTCGCATCTCCGGACGAGGCGCGCGAGGCGATCGGCTCGCTCTCGCTCGAGGGCGGCGTCGAACGCGTCTCGCTCGACGACGCCCGCGGGCGGGTGCTCGTCGCCCGACTCGACGCCGAACTCGACGTGCCGGGGTTCGATCGGGCGAGCCTGGACGGCTACGCACTCCGGGCGACGGACACGTTCGGGGCCGACGAGGCGGATCCGGCCCGCCTGACCGTGACCGGCGAGGTACACGCCGGCGAGGAACCGGCGATCGAGGTCGGCGAGGGCGAGGCCGTCGAAATCTCGACCGGCGCGGTGATGCCGCCGGGCGCGGACGCGATGGTTCCCGTGGAGCGAACCGACATGGAGGGAGACGACGTGCTCGTCCGAACGTCCGTCGCCCCCGGTGACAACGTCATGTTCGCCGGGGCGGACGTCGCCGCGGGCGAGCGCGCGCTCGGCCCGGGAACGCGGATCACGCCCCGTGATATCGGCCTGCTCTCGGCGCTCGGGATCGACGATGTCCCAGTCAGGGCCAGGCCCCGGGTCGGCATCGTCTCGACCGGAGACGAACTCGTCCGGCCCGGCGAACCCGTCGACAGCGATCGCGGCCAGATCTACGACGTCAACAGCTACACGATCGCCGCGGGGGTCGAGGACGCCGGCGGCGAGGCCGTCCTCTACCCCCACGCCGGGGACGACCAGGACGAGATGGAGCGACTCCTCCGGGAGGCCGCCGAAGAGTGCGACCTCGTGCTCTCCTCGGGGTCGACCAGCGCGAGCGCGGTCGACGTCATCTACCGCGTGATCGAGGAGCAAGGGGAGTTGCTCCTCCACGGCGTGGCGGTCAAGCCGGGGAAGCCGATGCTCGTCGGGCGACTGGCAGAGTCCGCGTACGTCGGCCTCCCGGGCTACCCCGTCTCCGCGATGATGGTCTTCCGGACGTTCGTCGCCCCCGCGATCCGCGAGGCCGCGGGGCTTCCCGAACCCGAGGCGGCGACCGTCGAGGGCCGGATGGCCGGACAGGAGCGCTACGCCGAGGGACGGCTCCGACTGATGCCGGTCGGCGTCGTCACCGACGGCGACGGCGAGACGCTCGTCTACCCCGTCGACAAGGGCAGCGGCGCGACGACGAGCCTCGCCGAGGCGGACGGCGTCGTCGAGGTCGCCCCCGAGACCGACTACCTCGACGAAGGCGAGTCCGTCACCGTTCACCTCTTCTCGGCGGACGTCCGCCCGCCGACGCTGCTCGGCGTCGGCGAGGACGATCCGACCTTCAACCGGTTGCTCGACGGCCTCGAGAATCCGCGGTACCTCGCGATCGGTGCGCGACCCGGACTGCGACGGCTTCGAGCGGGGGTGCCGGACGTCGCAGTGGTGGCGGGACCGCTCGACCGCGAGAGCGAGGCGGCTACAACCGCCGGATCGGAGCGCGCCGGCGGGCGCGCGAACGACGCGACCGAACTCGGGCGCTGGGATCGGGAGTGGGGACTCGTCGTCCGCCCGGGCAACCCGGCCGAGATCGAGGGGCTGGCCGACCTGATCGATCGGGACCTCCGGTTCGTCAATCGGACGACGGACTCCGGCCTCCGGACGAGCCTGGGGGCGGCGATCGCCGACCTCGCCGACGAACGCGGGACGACCCGTCACGACCTCGTCGAGTCGATCGACGGCTTCGACCTCGGACTGCGCGCCCACGAGAGCCCCGCCCGGAAGGTCATCGCCGGCGACGCCGACGCCGGCCTCGGGCTTCGTTCGACCGCCGATCGGCTCGACCTCGGGTTCGTCCCGATCGACGACCAGCCGGTCCGCGTCCTCGCGAACCCGGACCGGCGCGAGAAACCGGGCGTCCGGGAACTCGCCCGGGCGCTGGAGTCGGACGACTATCAGCAGTAGCGACTATCACGATCGCCTCGACAGCGATTTTTACGTGATCGCGGTGTACGAGACGTGATGTCGACCATAGCCGAGTTCCGGCTCCCAGCGTCGGATACGACCCTCGGGGTCGTCTTCGATCGCGTTCCTGAAGCGACGGTCGAACTCGAATCGGCCGTCTCCCGGACGCGTCCCTGTCTCTGGGTATCCGGGGTCGAGCACACTGCGGTCGCGGCGGCGTTCGAAGCGGACCCGTCGATCGAGGCGTACGACCTCCTCGTCGAGGCGGGCGATCGATTGCTGTACGACGTGTCGTTCACGAACGGGACGAAGACCCTTGGCGACCAGTTGCTCGCCCACGGCGGGTCCCTGCTCGAGGCGTGGGGAACCGACGGCTGGTGGCAGGTCAGGGTCCGGTATCACGATCGAGAGAGCCTCTGTGCCGTCCACGATCGGCTCGTCGATCGCGGCGTCACCGTCGACCTGCGGCGGGTGACCGACATCTCGAACGCGGCCGGCACCGAGACGCAGCTGACGCCCCAGCAACGGGAGGCCCTGGAGGCCGCACTCGAACGGGGCTACTTCGAGATTCCGCGGGACATCTCGATGGAGGAACTCGCGTCCGAACTCGGGATCTCCCACCAGGCGCTGTCGGAGCGGCTGCGACGGGCCTACGAGACGCTGGTCGACGAGGAGCTACAGCCCGCGGTGAATCCGCCCTAGGCCGGCCGACGATCGCAGGTTCGGCCGACGATCGCGGCGGTTCGACGGTCAGTACAGTTCGTCGAACGACTGCACGCGGTAGTCCCCGAGCACGCACTGGCCGCGCCGATCGTGGCCGAACCGTTCGACGTGAATCGCGTCCAGTCCGGCGTTCCACGCGGCACCGACGTCACAGGACCCGTCACCCGCCAGCACGCCCCGGTGACCGTTGTGTGCGACGCCCAGATCGCGCATGACCGACTGGACGGGATCCGGATCGGGCTTCCAGCCGGTCTCTTCGGTACAGCAGAGGCGGGCATCGAACCAGTCGCGGATGCCGAGGTTGTCCAGCACGGGCTCACAGAGGAACTCCTGGCAGTGGGTGACCAGTCCCACCGGTTCGTCGAGGTCCGCGACGAACGCGGCGTCGTCGTGGAGATAGGTCTGTTCGGCACGGACGAGCGGATCCTCCTCCTCGTGGAACGCCGTCCAGAACGCGTCGGGATCGACGCCCCACTTCAGGAGCTGGTGATCCCGGGACCCGGTTAGCCCGTGCCAGAGGATCTCTGCTTCCCGATCGGTGAACTCGCGATCGAGCCGATCGCCGACCCGATCGAACACCTCCCGGGTGTACGACCACTCGACGTCGACGAGCGTGCCGTCGAGATCGAGCAGCCAGAAGTCGTACTCGGAGACCATCGGGACACAGATGTACGGGATTCTCCAGTAAATGGTTATCGCTTACGCGTCACTGCCGGTGACCCGGATACTCGAGCCGAGGTACTTCGAGAGGACCTCCGAGACGGTCTCGGCGTTGAACGCGTCGAGATCGGCCGCGATTTCGTCTTTCAGCGCCTCGAAGTACGCCTCGTCGACCTGGAGTTCGCGAAACGAGACCGACTCGATCCGATCGATCGGTACGTCGAGCCACTCCGCGGCGAGTTCGCGGCCGTACTCGTCGTCGCCGATCTCGCCGCGCCAGAGCGTGTTCCGGAAGAACAGCCAGCCCTCCGTGCCGGGTTCCGGGGCCTCGCGCGATACCGTGACCGTCGTCTCGCCGGTCGCCGGATCGACGGTGACCGCGTCCCGCGGCGACGCGAGTCGAAGCGTCACGCGGAAGACGTACTGTCCGTTCATCTAACTCGAAACGGGCGTCCGAAGGTCAGGCGTCGCGCTCCGATTCGATCAGCTTCGCCATCTCGATGTCGTCGTCCGTGATCCCGCCTTCTTCGTGGGAGGTCAGCCGGATCTCGACCTCCTCGTAGCGGATGACGATCTCGGGATGGTGAAACTGCGCTTCGGCGATCTCGCCGACCATCTGGGCGAAGTTGACGCCGCGAAGGTAGTCGTCGAACTCGTAGGTTCGAACGATCTCGTCCCCCTCGCGTTCCCATGCATCGGGTAGCCGGTCGGCGATCTCGTCGTCGGAAAGCAGGTCGGCCATGTGCGGCCGAACGCAAGCCAATCAAATAATGATTGTGCCTCGTCCACATTCGACGCAGGGGCGAGGGCGTCGACGCGGGATCCGATCGGCCGATCGTCGTACGGAGCGCTGTCAGCCAGTGTCGCCGCACTCGGCACCTGCCGTGCGGATGCGCCGTACAGCGTGACAGGGGACCGTCTCATACGGTTTACTGTAAGTCATTTCCGGCGCAACCGCCGCCCGGATCGCGGTTGCGCCGGCAAATCGGTACAGCAATCCGTATCAGTCGTCGTCGATCGCGCCGAGTCCGGCGTCGGTGCGATCGGAACCGAACGGTCCCACGGCGGACGCGGGAGCCAGGGGGCCGTCGTCGCCGAAGTCCGGATCGAACAGTTGCAGGGCCGTGTTGATCGTGCTCCAGTCGTCCTCGGCCGCGGCCTCCCGGAGGCTCTTCGTCGGCGGCGCGAGCAACTGGCTGACCAGCGAGTCGGCCATCGCCTCGACGATCTCGCGTTGCTCCTCGGAGAGGTCGTCGTCGAGTCGCGAGAAGGCCATCTCGAGTTCGCGCTGCTTGAGCCGTTCGGCGGACTCGTACATCGCGGCGATGACCTCGTCCGCGCGGGCCCGCTTGTACTGGTCACAGAGTAACTCGAACTCGTGGTCGATCATCGACTCGACCTCGCGGGCCGCGTCGGACCGCTGAGAGCGGGTCTCCTCGGTGATCGACTCGAGATCGTCCAGGTCGTAGACCGCCACGGAGTCGAGCGCTCCCGTCGCCGGGGCGACGTCCCTGGGCTGGCCGAGGTCGACGATCACCCGATCCGGATCGGCGGCGTCGCTCGCCCGCCGATCGATCGGGGCGTCGGAGTCGGTCGTTTCCGGGATGGCCTCCAGGTCGTCCTCGTCGATCGCGAGGTGGTGGGGTTCGAGGACGGGATCGTCGCTCCCGGTCGCGGTCACGACGACGTCCGCCTCGGTCGCGACCGTCCCGAGTGCCTCGAGCGGGGCGACGCTGGTCTCGGCGTCGAGTTCCGTCGCGAGGTGGTCGGCGTGGGAGACGGTTCGATTGGCGACGACGATTTCGTCCGCGCCGGCGTCCGCGAGACTGCGGGCGGCGAGCCGTCCCATCTCGCCGGCGCCGACGACCAGCGCGGTCGCGCCCTCGAGCGGGACCTCGGTCGCGGCGAGTTTCGTGGCCGCCGAGCCGAGCGAGACGACGCCCTCGTTGATGGCGGTCTCCGTGCGTGCGCGTTCGCCGACGTGGATCGCCTTGGTCACGGCGGCCTCGAGCATCGACCCGATTCCGCCCTCGGCGCGGGCGTCCTCGTAGGCCGTCCGGACCTGGCCGATGATCTGGTCCTCGCCGAGGACGACCGATTCGAGTCCCGAGGCGACCCGAAGCAGGTGTCGCAGACTCTCGTTGTGATCCGTCACCACGAGCGCGTCGTCGTCGATCGACGCGAAGAACTCCTCGAGGGCGGCCCGTCCGACGGCCGCGTCCGCCCCGACGACGTAGGCCTCGACGCGGTTACACGTCGAGAGCACGAACGCCTCGTCGATCTCCGGGATCGCGAGCAGTCCGGAGACGCCAGCACGCTGACTGTCGGGGGTCGCAGCAGCGAGATCGTCGACGCTGCCGCTCTGGTGGGTCACGCGAGCGGCCGTGACGACCCCGGCCGATCTCACGGCCGATCACCGTCCGTCGTCGGCTCCTCACCGAGTACGTCCTCGATCACTTGCGAACAATTGGAAGTACCGGTACGTAAAGCTGTCCAAATATCCGGCGACGTGACGACCTCGGTCACGATTTCGCGCCTGCGCGTCGGCGCCACGTCCCGCGCTTTGAGTTCCGATCGGAGCGCCGAACAGACCGTGGCCATCTCGCCGGCACCCGAAAGGGTTTCCTCGAGTTCCCCCCGGAGGTACTTGCTCAGTGCGGGGGCCTGGCCGCCGGTGGCGATCGCGACGATGACCGGATCCTCGCGGATCGTCGCCGGGACGACGACGCTTCCCGGGTCGCGGCCGCCGGACTCGTCCGCCCGGTTGACCAGACACCCTCGCTCCCGGGCCGCATCGGCGATCGCCGCGTTGACCGCCTCGTCGTCCGTCGCCGCGACGACCAGCGCCGGGTCGACCCGATCGATCCAGTCCGCGACGTCTTCGGGGTCCGGCGCGGCCCGGACCCGCTCGGAATCGCCGAAGTCCCGATCGGCGAAGGCGGGACTGACGACCACTACCTCGGCTTCGCGGGCGAATCGGCGGGCCTTGCGCGCACCGACCGGTCCGCCGCCGAAGACGAGGACCCTCGCGCCGGTGAAGTCGTGCAGTAGCGGAATCATTTCGTGTTCTGGAGTCGCGGGAACATTTCGTGAACTGGTGTCCTTATCGGGGGTCGGCAGTCGTGTTCGCTTCGGCACGCTCGTCCAGCCGAATGCCGGTCTTCTTCAGGATCTGCGACGAGAACAGCGAGTCCCAGTCGTCGTCGGTCACGTCCCAGTAGTCGGCCATCGTCTCGCGAACCCGTTCGATCCGGCGGTCGCTCTCGGCCTCGCTTCGGCCGTGGGTCATCGCGAAGAAGTTGTACGGCCAGACGCCCTCGTGGCGCGGTCGCTCGTAACAGTGGGTCACGAACGGGAGGCCGGCGACCGCCGGTCCGACCTCGCTGACGACGTCGTCCGGGACGTTCCAGACCGTCATCCCGTTCTCCGTGTAGCCCAGCGCGTAGTGGTTCGGGACGACGCCGATCCGGCGGATCTTCCCCTCGCGATCGAACCGCGTGATCGTCTCGCGAGTCCACGCGGGATCGCGATCGATCGCGTCGGCGACGTCGGCGTAGGGCGTCTCGGAGAGCGGGAGGCCGTCCTGAATCTCGAGGACGAGGTCGCGTTCGGCCGGCGACAGCGTCGTCGCGTCGCTCGGGGAGACGTCGGGGCCCAGGTCGCGACAGTCGATTCCCGCGGGGTCACCGTCCGAGCCGTCGAAAGGACCGTCGACGTAGAACTTGGCCTCCACGCGGAACTCCCGCTGTTTCGGCAAGTTGTACGTCTCCTGGCCGGTCTCGGCCTCGATCGCGTCGAGCACCTCCCGGACCCGATCCTCGTCCGCGACCGAGACGACGAACCAGACGTTCAGGTGCGGGTGCTCGCGCTCGTAGTTGTGCGCGACCTCGCGGTGAGCGTTGACCTGGTCGACGACCTCGTCGAACCGGTCCTCGGGGGCGTGCATCGCGACGAGCGTCGCCGCCCCGCCGATCTCCTGGGCGTTCACGAGCGGGCCGAACCGCGACAGCACGCCGCGCTCGTCCAGGTCGCGGATCGTCTCGAGTAGCGACGTCGCGTCGATGTCGACCCCGCGATCGCGCATGGCGGCCGCGGCGGCGTCGAAGGGCCAATCGACGACCGGGAATCCGCCCTGGAAGGCGTTGACGACAGCCCGCTCGCGATCCGTGAGGTCGACGTCCGTGCTCATACGAGATGGTCAGGAGTCGCGGTGTATAAGCGAACCGGGATCTCCCCCCGATCGGGATCGTCGTGACAGGACGGTCCGGACCGGCGATCGGGATCTACCTGCGATCGTGGGGAGAGCGTGACGCCCGGACGGAGGGTCGTCGCGATCGAGCGACGCCCCTTCGACGCCGGGGCTACCCCTCGACGCCGGTGACCTCGAAGCCGAGGTCGCGGACGTCCTCGAGGATCGCCTCGTGATCCGCGCTCGCCTCGTAATAGATGACGATGTCGAAACTGCCCTCGCGCAGGAGTTGCTGGCACTCCCAGACGAACTCCTCGTCGTCGAGGGTGAGGCCCTGGTGCTGGTTCGACGAGAAGTCCGTGTCGTCGTTGCCCGAGTAGACGAAGCAATCTTTCGGGTCGTACCCTGAGTGTTCGGCGATGACGTCGCCGACGTCGATCGTCGCCTGCATCATCTGGACGTCCTCCTGACCGTCGTAGTCGGTGTGGACGATCGCGCCGTTGAGTTCGATGTCGCCGGGTTCCAGCAGCGCCTTCGTTCGCTGGTAGAGGTCCTCGTCGATTACGTCTGGCATTGGCCGGATCGAGGGGACCCGGACGGATAGCCGTCACGATTCCAGAGCGGTGGGAGACGCGTCATTTGACGGGTCTTCGTGCCCCCGTTCGGCGACTCACCGCGGGTTCCGATCGTGGTGTGGTCCCCGCTATCACTGTCGTGGAGTGACACACAAGACACATAGTCATCGGCACCGTCAAATGGACCGATGAAGCGGTGGCTCCGCCAGCGGGTCGACGGTGCCTACGAGCAATTGCTCACCAGAGAGATCTCCGGCGCGCCGACCCACGTCGCAGTGATCCAGGACGGTAATCGACGGTACGCTCGCCGGAAGGGCGAGGACGAGACGGCGGGCCACCGCGCCGGTGCCCGGACGACCGAACAGGTCCTCGAGTGGTGCCAGGATATCGGCGTCGAGGAACTGACCCTCTACGCCTTTTCGACGGAGAACTTCGAGCGCCCGCCCGAGGAGCGCGAGGCCCTGTTCGATCTGCTCCGTGAGAAACTCCGGGAGTTCGCCGACGCCGAGCGCGTCCACGAGAACGAGGTCCGCATCCGCGCGATCGGCGCCGTCGACCAGTTGCCCGAGCGGGTCCAGGAGGCCGTCGACTACGCCGAACGGCGCACCCGCGGCTACGATCGGTTCGTGCTCAACATCGCGCTCGCCTACGGCGGTCGCTCGCAGTTGCTCGAAGCGGCCCGGGGCGTCGCCACCGACGTCGACGCGGGGTCGATCGACCCCGACGAGATCGACGTGGAGACGATCGAACGGCGTCTGTACGACGACCCGGTGCGAGACGTCGACCTGATCATCCGGACCGGCGGCGACGAGCGCACCTCGAACTTCCTGCCGTGGCACGCCAACGGCAACGAGGCCGCGGTCTTCTTCTGTACGCCCTACTGGCCGGAGTTCTCGAAGACCGACTTCCTCCGGGGCATCCGCACCTACGAATCCCGGGAAGAATCCTGGCGGCGGACCCGCGCCCGCCGGGCGCTCGCCCTCCTCGGGGCCGTCGGCGACGCCGAACTCCCCGAGGCGCGCTCGATCGTCACCCGGTTCCGCGACTCGCTCCCGACCGCCGAACGGCCCGACGAGAGCGACCTCGAGACGATCGAGTCTGGGACGACGACTGCCGACTGACCGATCGAGCACCGATTCGATCGAAACCTCCAATTCGAACGCCCACGAACCCCGAGTATGGACCGCCGTCTGTTCGCGTCCGGGGTCGGCACGATCGCGCTCGGCCTCGCCGTCTTCCTCGTGCTCGCGGCGACCGGTGCCCTTCGACATCCCGCGACGGCGGCCGAACGGACGACCGGAATCGAGTTCGTCGCGATCGGGGGCGGACTCGTGCTCTTGCTCGTCGGGGTCTTCGCGACGTTTCTCGCCGTCGTCCGCCCGTCGATCGAGACCGAGACCGCGCCCTGATCGGGAGCGATCTGGGACCTGCCGCGACCGAAGCGATCTACCGCCCGAACCGGCGCGATCGGTTACAGAACTCCCGGACGGCGCGCAGGAAGTCCCGCTTGCGGAAGTCCCGCCAGTTGACGTCGGTGAAGTACAGTTCCGAGTAGACCGACTGCCAGATCATGAAATCGGAGAGCCGTTCCGCACCGGTCTTGATCACCAGGTCGGGTTCGGAGGGGAAGACCAGATGTTCCTCGACGCGTTCGTCGTCGATCCGATCGGGGTCGAGGTCGCCCGCGTCGACGCTCTCGGCGAGGTTCTGGACGGCGCTCGTGAACTCGTGTTTGCCGCCGAGTCCGATGCCGATCTGGATCGGGGCGTCGGCGGGCGTCCGGTCCTCGGGGCCGCGAACGGCGACCTCCCGCGGCGCGTCGATCGTCTCCAGTTCGCGCCGCAGGGTAGGGACCGCCGCGGAGTCGAGGACGCTCACGTAGACGGTGACGCGGGAGGCGTACTCGAACGCCCACTCGAAGAAGTCCGTCAGGGTGTCGTACGCGCCCTCCTCGAGGAGGTCCCGTTCGGTGATGATCAGCGCGACGTGCTCGGGGAGGGACCCCTCGTGGCGACAGATCCGGTACGCGAGATATCGTTCGTACAGGCCCACAGTCGGTGTTTTCCGTCGAGTGACATACGGGTTGTGGGTTCGGACGGCACGTGCCGCCGGTTCGTACGCACCGCTCGTCGGTTCGACCGGCACTGCTACGGACGGCGACCCGTCTGAAACGATCGATGCGGCACGATCGCAGACTGCGGACGACGGGCCCGGATCATCGGTTGTCGGGGACCCGATCAATCGGAACAGTGACCGTTCGGGAATTCCTGTCAGAGCCGCTGAAGGCGTCGAAAACCCACTCGGAACGACTTCACGAAGGTTCAAGTAACCGCCACAGAAAGGATCGGATATCGTGACAGCACCCGTTCGGCGGGCAGGCGCCTTCGCGATCCTCTGTACGCTCGCGCTCGCCGTCCCGATCGTCGGTCCGCAGGCCGCAGCCCCGATCGCTGCGGCCGTCCTGCTGGGGGCGTTCGTCGTCACAGACGGACCGCTCTTCGACCTGCTCGCCTATCCGGGCGACTACGAGGACAACCGTCTCTACGGGCTGATCACGTTCGTCCTCGCCGGGATCGCGCTGGGACTCATCGCGACCAGGTCCTCGATGTCGATCACCGTCTTCGTCGGGACCGTCCTCCTGATCGGGTACGGGAACCTCGGCGAACAGCTCGCGAGAACCCGGACGGACGACGACGTCGTCCACGTGACCGCGTTCTCCGTGTTCGCGACGGCTGCCGCCGTGGCCGGGGGTGCCGCCTCGATGAGTTTCGAGTACGGACCGGCCGTCGTCGAGTCGCAGCTCCCGACGCTGCTCTTTCTCGCGGCCAGCGGCGCGTTGCTCGCCGCCCTGTTACGCGACGTGCTCTTCCTCTACGACGATCCGGTGGTCATGCTCTCGGTCGGCCTCCTCCTGTGGCTGCTCGCGGAACTCGAGTCCGGGCTGGGGGCCCGCGAGATCCTCGTCGCACTGGTAGTCACCATCGCCCTCGGCTACGCCTCCTACGCGCTCGAGACGGCCTCGATCGCGGGGATGCTCACCGGCATCCTGCTCGGCCTGCTGACGATCGTCCTCGGAAACTACGGCTGGTTCGTCGTTCTCATCTCCTTCTTCGCGATCGGCGGTCTCTCGACGAAGTTCCGCTACGAGGAGAAAGAGCGCCTCGGCGTCGCCGAGGACAACGACGGGGCGCGCGGGAGCGGCAACGTGCTCGGGAACGCGGCCGTCGCGCTCGGAGCCGTGCTCGGCTACGCCGCCAGTTCCGCGGCGTTGCTCCCCAGCAACCCCGATCCGACCCTGTTCCTCTTCGCGTTCGCCGGGTCGGTCGCCACCGCGATGAGCGACACGCTCTCGAGCGAGATCGGCAGTGTCTTCGAGACGCCGCGCCTGATCACGACGTTCGAACCGGTCGAACCCGGGACCGACGGCGGGGTCACGTGGCAAGGGGAACTCGCCGGGATCGTCGGCGCGATCGTCGTCGCCGGCATCTCCTACGCGCTCTTCCCGGAGGTCGGCCTCACCGGGGCCGCGATCATCGTCGCGGCCGGGTTCGTCGGGATGACCGTCGACAGTCTCCTCGGGGCCACGCTCGAGGGCACCGTCCTCGGCAATCAGGGCGTGAACTTCCTCGCGACGCTGTCGGGGGCGCTGATCTGTGCCCTGCTCGTGCTCTCGTTCGCCATGCTCGGATGAGAGCGGCCCACGTCGGAGCGATCGGTCTCGACGGACAGGACTACTCCCAACTTCTCGCCGGGGAACGCCGCTGCGAGTCGATCACAGGGGCCACGGGTCGAACGCCTCAGACGGTCCGCTGTACCGGTGCGATCGCACGGCGGTTGCGGTTGCACCGGAAGCGACGGACAGCAGTCCGTCTCAGGTCGATTCCGTCTCCGGGGCCGTCTCGGCGACGTCGTCGATCGCGTGAATCCTGACGTTCGTCGGCCGCTTCGTGAACTGGCCCAGCGATCGCGCGACGATTCGATCGACGCCCCGGTCGGCGGCGAGGTCGAGCAGTCGCTGGCCGAGAATCTCGTCGAGAAGTACTGTCGTCGGAACCGTCTCGAGGTCCTCGAGGTTCCCGTAGGCCTCGCTCGCCGGGGCGTCCTCGATCACGTCGGCGTCGGCGTCGAGGAACCGGACCGTGTCGGTGCCGTCGCGGATGACCGCCGACGCGTGGTCGTAGATCGTTTTCGGGGCGTCGGCCGCAGCGGATTCCGCCGGTTCGTCACGCGCTCCGGACCGATCGGTCGTCGTCTTCGCGTCGGGCTCCGCGGTTGGCGTCGGTCTCTGGTCGGTGGCCGCGTCGGGAACGGGCGTCGCCGGTCCCGGTTCGGGAGACGCGGTCGCCGCCCCGCCCGCGTCCGCCGTGGATAGTCGGGCCGACTCCGGCGCGTCGTCCCCGTCGTCGATCGAGGACACGTTCGCGCCCGTGGGTTCGTCCGGCGGCGGTGCGGGCGTCGTACTGCCGTCGGTCGCGGCAACCGCTTCGCGGGGTTCGTTCATCCCGGAGACGGAGTCGTATGGGACCTTGTTCCGGAGCGCGGCGAACAACTGGTGGTGATCGAGTTCCTCGACCGATTCGCCCGAGGGCGCGAACGCGACGTAGTCGACGTCGCCCACCTGTGCGAGTTCTTCGAGGATGAGGTCCCCGCCCCGGTCACCGTCGAGGAACGCCGTGACCGTGCGGTGACGGGTCAGTTCGGCCACCGCGTCGGGGACGTTCGTCCCCTCGACCGCGACGGCGTTCTTGATACCGTACTTGAGCAAGGTGAGCACGTCCGATCGGCCCTCGACGACGATGATGGCGTCGCTGTCGGTCACGCGCGGACCGGCGGGCAGCCCCTCGTACTCGGTGATGTCCTCGACGCGGACGTGCTGGCGGACCTCCGCGAGGATCTCTTCGGAAGACATCACGGTGTCGTCGAAACCCGTCCTGAGAAGTTCCTTCGCGCGATCGACGACTTCCTTCCGTTTCGCCGCCCTGACGTCCTCGATCTCGGTCACTTCGACGTCGGCCCGGCAGGGACCGACGCGGGTGATCGTCTCCAGCGAGGCGGCCAGCGTCGCCGTCTCGACCTTGTCGAGGCTGGTCGCGATCGTCAGGTGGCCGTGTGATTGGCCGCCGGTACTCGAGATGTCGACGTCGATGCGTCCGACTTTCTGCGACTGGCGTAGATCGCGGAGATCGAGTTCGTCGCCGAGCAGGCCTTCGGTCTGGCCGAAGATCGCACCGACGACGTCGCTCCGCTCGACGACCCCGTCAGCCGTCACGTCCGCGTGAATGAGGTATTTCGAAGTATCTTCCATGGGAGATCCGCCCCCGCGAGGGGACGATACGTGCGTCCGGAAACCGGTTTACGTAGAATGTGGTTCGTGACGGGCAAATAGCTGTTGACCCGTGGCACGATCGGGCCATCAGTACGCCGGCCGGTACCAGTACCAGTAGGCCGTGACGGCGAGCAACACGACGAGTCCCCCGAGGAAGAAGAGCAGTCCCGGCGGCATCGTCCCGAAGACCGTCTCGACGCCCTCCACACCGCCGTCGACGATGTTTTCGAAGAACCCGTTCGGATCGGTGGCGTTTTCCGACCCGTTCGGGTCGACGTCGAACTCGGGATCGACGGCCTCTCCGTCGTCGGCGTCCGCCGAACCGGAATCGCCGGCTTCCGCATCGTTCGCTTCCTCCCCGTCCTCCATCTCGTCGGCGTGTTCGTCTTCGACCTCCTCCGTACTGAAATCGTCACTGGCGTCCTCGCCGTCGCCACCGTCAGTGGATTCGTCCCCGGTACTTCCGTCTTCCTCGGTAGCCCCCGTCGGCTCGCCGTCCTCGTCGTCGCCGCCAGTGGGCGCGGCCCCGCCGTCGGCGGGAGCGGAGTCGGCGCCGCCGCCGAACCGGCGCGTGAGCGCGTACTGGACGAGCAGACTGCCGCCCGCGAGCGCCCCGATGCCGCCGATCAGCCGCGAGATAGCGGTCTTCAGCTGCGAAGCCGTCGACTCGTCGCTCGTGACGATCAACGGCCCGTCCGTAGTCGCGTAGACGCTCATCTCGTTGCCCCGAGAGGAGTACCAGGTGTCGACGACCTCGACGAGGCCGGCGTCCTCGAGTTTCTCGAGGTGGTAGCGCACGTTCTGGATCGAGGAATCGATCGCGTCGGCGACGTCGCTGGGCGTCCCGGGTTCGTCGTCGAGTCGCGCGTAGATCTCGCGCGCCGTGGTCGAGGAGAGCGCGCCAAAGACGGCGTCGGCGTCTTCGCCCTCGAGATCGACGACGCGCGGTTGCCCATCTCGCGTCGAGGGCTCGGACCGGAAGGGAAACAGACGGGCCATGGTCGTTGTCTTCCATTCGTTATCCGACACTTATACTCCTTTTCCTCGGTGAAAGCGCTCTTTTAGCTTACCGAATTGCCAGCCCGCGACGGGGGAGGCGTCGACGCCGTCGGAACCAGTGAGTCGTGGCACCGATCGTCAAAGGGAAAGGATTACCGACGCGAGGCCCGACGAGCGAGTATGCATCGTCTGGAACTGTGGAGCTGGATCGGGGTCGGGATAGCTCTCTGCGCGCTGGCGATCCCGTGGTTCCTGTGGGGGTCCGCGACGGTCGTCGCCGGCCTCCCGCTGTGGCTCTGGTGGCACGTCGGCTGGATGCTGCTGGCGTCGATCGTCTTCTGGGTCTTCGCCCAGCGGGCGTGGGGGATCGGGGTCGAACCCCAGCGCGACGGATCGGCGGGGAGGTCCTCCGGCACCGCGGGGGGACCGACCGGCACCGATCGAAATCGAGACGCGAGCATCGGAGGTGAGCGGCGATGAGCCTGCCGCTCCAACTGGGGATCATCGTCGGCTACCTCCTGCTGGCGCTGTCGATCGGGCTGGTCGCCTACCGCCTGACCGATCGGACCGCCGAGGACTTCTACCTCGCGAGTCGGACGCTGGGGACGGTCGTCCTCCTGTTTACGACCTTCGCGACGCTGCTGTCGGCCTTTACCTTCTTCGCCGGGCCGAACATCGCCTACCACCAGGGGCCGGAGTGGATCCTCGTGATGGGGCTGATGGACGGGATCATCTTCGCGATCCTCTGGTACGCGATCGGCTACAAGCAGTGGCTGCTGGGCCAGCAGTACGGGTTCGTGACGCTGGGCGAGATGCTCGGCGGTCGCTTCGGCTCTCGACGGCTCCGCGGCATGGTCGCCGGCGTGAGCCTCCTGTGGCTGTTCCCGTACGTGATGCTCCAGCAGGTCGGGGCCGGGACGGCATTGGAGGCCCTGACGGAGGGAGCCGTCCCCTACGCGGTCGGCGCGGGGCTGATCACGGCGTTCATGATCCTCTACGTCGTCGTCGCCGGGATGCGCGGCATCGCCTGGACCGACACGCTCCAGGGGGCGTTCATGCTCGTCACGACGTGGGTCGCGACGATCTGGGTGCTCGCGGTCGTGGGCGGCCCCGGCGTCGCGACCGGCGCGCTCGAATCCGAGGCGGCCGGCCACCTCGCGCTCGGGGGCGAGTTCTACACCCCGCAGTGGATGCTCTCGACGGCGATCGTGATCGGCTTCGGCGTCGCGATGTTCCCGCAGGTGAACCAGCGCTTCTTCGCGGCGGGATCGAAGACGGTGCTCAAGCGATCGTTCGCGCTCTGGCCGATCCTCTGCGTTCTGCTGTTCGTCCCCGCGTTCATGCTCGGCGCGTGGGCTCGCGGCCTAGACGTCGCGGTGCCCGAGGGCGGAAACGTCCTCCCCACCGTACTCGCCGAGTTCACGCCCGTCTGGTTGGCCGCGCTGGTGATCGCGGGCGCGATGGCCGCGATGATGTCCTCCTCGGACTCGATGCTCCTCTCGGGGTCGTCGTACTTCACCCGCGACCTCTACCGGCCGTTCGTCGATCGGTCCCTCTCGGACCGCCGCGAGGACCTCCTCGCCCGGGTCGGGGTCGTCGTCTTCGCGACCGCCGCCTTCGCCGCGAGTCTCGTCACTCCCGCGACGCTGTTCGAACTCGGCGACGCCGCCTTCGGCGGGTTCGCCCAACTCGCACTGCCCGTCGCGGTCGCGCTCTACTGGCGACGGACGACGCGAGCGGGCATCACGGCCGGGATCGTGGTCAGCCAGGCGTTCTACCTCTCGGCGCTCTTCGTCGACTCGCTCGTCGGCGCGATCGAGTTCCTCGCACCGCTTCTCGGCGGCCTCGAACCGGCGCTCGTGACGGTCGTCACGACGGTCTTCCAGGGAACGTACGCCGGCTGGACCGCCGGCATCGTCGGCATGGGAATCGGGCTCCTCGTCACCGTCGGCGTCTCGCTCGTGACCGCCCCCGCGGCCGACGAACGGCGGGCGATCTACTTCGACGGGTTCGGCGCGGACTGATACGGAGCGGACCGTCTGAGAAACGCGGGATCCGCCCCGAGAAACCGCCGGCCGGAACCGGCACGCGGAAAGCGGAAAGGGGTCGAGCGCGTACGGGACCGCAATGACGATCGCGCTGCCCGCGTCGCTGGCCGAGACCTGGCGACCCGCCGGCACCCGAACGGGGACGACGTCCGTCCTGGTCGCCTCGATCACCGCCGAGACGACGCTATACGAACCGATCGAGACGGCGTCGACGCTGGCCGAACTCGGCGCGAGCGACGTGCCCCTTCGGTCCCTGTTCGCGGTCGACCTGGCGTTTTCGCCGCCGCTCCCCTCGCTCGGCGTCTCACCGCGGGCTGCGTTCTCGATTGCGGCTCCGAAAGCCCGCGGCCAGTTCGTCGACACCATCGAAGACGAGGGGCTGGTCGTCGACGGAACCCGGGAGACCCACGCGTTCGAGGCCGCAAACGGCACCAGGGGACGGTGGTTCGTCCTCGACGTGTCCTACCCGATCGCACCCGGCGTGGCCGCGGACGGTCCCGATCGGCTCCCGGCCGAGACCCACGTCGCCGTCTGGCCCACCGAGACGACGTACGGCATGGCGGGGGGGACGACCCCGCTCGAGATACCGGCCGACGTCGCCACCTCGATCGGCGACGAGATCCCAATCGACCCGGAGCGCGACCGCGAGCGGATCGCGGAACTGGTTCGATCGATCGATCCGGGGACGGCCGACGAGGAGTGACGTCTCGGCCGCCCCACGCCGCTAGGAAACCGTCGATCCGTTCGGTGTCACCCCCGGTACGCTTATTCACGGGGACCCATTGTGGACGGTAATGACAGCGCACAGACGATGGTCGACCACCGGCTGCCGGGAGGAGCGGCCGTCGGCACGCGAGTCGCTGTGGGCCCCCAGCGAGGCGTCCTACGAACTCGACTCCCGGTACCAGTTCGTCGCCGTCGACGAGGCATTCGCCACGATCACCGGGTACGAGGACGATCGCCTCCTGGGGGAACACGCGTCGCTCGTCTATCCCGATCCCGCGGTCGATCGCGTCGAGACCCTGGCCCGAACGCTCGTGGATACGAGTCGCGAGGACACGGCCGGGGGATCGGCACAGACCGACGCTGACGGAACCGCGACGGACGACCACGAAAACGCGGAGGACGGTGACGAACCCTCGGGGAACGGCCACGGCGGGCCCACGGATCGGCGTGCGGCCGGTCCGCGGGTCACGCTCGATCTCACGCTCCAGACCGCCGCCGGGGACGAGGTCCCGTGTACGCACCAGTTACAGGTCAGCACCCCGTCCGACGGATCCGAGCGGGTCGTCGCGACCGTTCGGCCCGATTCCGACGGTACCGACCCTCCTGTGATGTGCCGAGACTCGACCACCGGCGAGCAGGACCCGGGACGGGAAGGGGACGCGTCGTCGACCGGCGACACCACGGGAGTCGGCGGAGACCGGCCGGCGGCGCTCTCGACGGCGATCGAGCGCATCCACGACGGAGTCTACGCGCTCGATGCGGACCTCCAGTACACGTACGTCAACGAGGAAGCTCGCGATCTGCTCGGACTCGACGGTGTATCGGACACGGAGGATGATCCCGCACTGTTCCGGACCGCCCACGAACGCGTGATGGAGCACCAGCGCCCGTTCACGATCGAGACGTACCACCCGCCGATCGACGGCTGGATCGAGGCACGGCTCTACCCCGACGAGAGCGGCGTCACCGTCCACGTGTGCGATCGAACGCCGTGGCGAACCCGCGAGGAGGGGCTCGAATCGGGGTACGAGCGGTTCCGGTCCGTCTTCGAAGACGCACACGACGCGATCCTCGTCGGGGACGAATCGGGGATCGCCGCCGCCAATCCGGCCGCCTGCGACCTGTTCGACACCAGCCGATCGGAACTCCGTGGCCGATCGCTGATCGAGTTCGTCCACGACGATCACGACGTCGAAACGGCGTGGGAGCAGTTCCTCGACGACGGCCGGTTTCGCGGCTCGTTCACGATCGTTCAGTCCGACGGCGACGAACGCGTCGTCGAGTGCAACGCCGTCGCCAACGTCCGCCCCGGGATGCACCTCTCGATCCTCCGGGACGTCACGGAGACCCGCAGGCGAGAGCGGCAACTCGAGCGACAGCGCGAGCGGCTGGCCGCACTCGATCACGTGTACACCGTCGTCCGGGAACTCAACGACGCGATCGTCACCGGCTCCTCCAGGGCCGACCTCGAGCGGATCGTCTGCGACTCGCTCGCGGACTCGCCGTCCTACGAGTTCGCCTTCGTCGCCGGCGTCGACCCGTCCGACGGAGCGGTCTCCAAGAGGGCCGAGGCGGGCGTCGACGGCTATCTCGAGTCGATCCCGATCTCGACCGACCCCGACGAACCCGCCGGCCAGGGCCCGCTCGGGCAAGCGGCCCGGACGCAGGAACCCCAGGTGTCCAACAACGTGTTCACCGACCCGGACTTCGAACCATGGCGGGACGACGCCCGGGAACGCGGCTATCGGGCCGCGGCCGCGGTGCCGATCACGCACGACGGCGCGCTGTACGGCGTCCTGGGCGTGACCAGCGCCCGCAGTCAGGCGTTCACCGACGAAGAGCGAACCGTCGTCGGCCAGCTCGGCGAGATTCTCGGCCACGCGATCGCCGCCCACGAGCGCAAACAGGTCATGCTCAGCGAGACGGTGATCGAACTCGAACTCGTCATCGACGACGCGGTCGCGATGTTTGATGGCCCGAACATGGACGGCCAGTCCGTCTGGTTCGATCGGGTCATCCATATCGACGGCGATCGGTACCTCGAGTACGGGACCACGGCCGCGGAGACGATCCCGACCATCGAACGACTCGTCGACGCAGTGCCCCACTGGGACGAGATCACGGTACTTGACGAATCAGTCGGCGAGGTCCGGTTCGAACTCACGATCTCGTCGCCGCCCCTGTACTCGACGATCGATGCCCACGGCGGCTACGTCGAGTCGACGGCCATCCACGACGGGGACTACATCATGACCCTTCACTTCCCCCAGGAAACCGACGTTAGGGCCGTCACCGACGCGATCAGGGACGTCTATCCCCGCGTTCGAACCATCGCCCGGCGACAGGTTACCCCTACGGACCCGTCGATCGGCCAACTCCAGTCACACCTGGCCCACGAGTTGACCGATCGCCAGCGGAGCGCCCTCGAGACGGCCTACTACGCGGGGTACTTCGAGTGGCCCCGCAACAGTTCGGGCGAAGAGATCGCCGACACGCTGGACGTCTCCCCCGCGACGTTTCACGAACATCTCCGGTCGGCACAGGAGAAACTAGTCGCGGCGATCCTGGAGGGGCCGGACGCGGCGCGATCGGGGTCGACGGACGACTGAGCGGTGCGACCGACGACGCCGGTCCCGCGGAGGTGAGCGTGCCCGTGGCGCTCGAAACCGGGCGGACGTCAACCTTGCGGACCCAAACGATGCAATAGTTGGAACTACAGCGGAATAGGGCCAATTTCAATCCTGGTTGTAAACCAAAATCGAGAATATTCCAGATATTGTTCCAACAATAAGGTTTAATGCCGGACAGTCAGTCAATACTGGTGTGAGGTGATCACGACTGAATACACCGACGAACCGAAACCACCGTAGTCAACCCCTGTGGCTGTGACCTGTGGCCACACCACCCGGTGTGTGCTCATGCTCACTTCCTGCCGGTCGGATCGTCGCCTCCCACCGACGACCCGACGTGACCGGCCCGCGTTCCAGTCGCGAACCGGGACGGTCGACACTCTCACTCACGTTTCCGTTCTTGCTGAAGTCGCTTCGTCTCCGACAGTCGATCGGAGCGCACTCGCTACCTGCCGGGACCGATCGACGAACCGCCGAACGAAGGCTCGCGAACCGGCGGCGCCGGCGAACCGGCGGGAGTAGCACTATACGTACTGCTCTCGAACGGATGACACGATGGCCGACGATCTGGTCTACTACGTGATCAGCGACCTCCACATCGGCGGCGACGAACAACTGGCCACGGTGGACTTTCTCGACGAGTTGGTCGCCTTTCTCGAACGCCTGGAGACGATCGAGGAGGACGCGGAGTTGCTGATCAACGGCGACGCGTTCGGCCTGTGGGAGTTCACCGAGGTCGACGGCCTCGCGAAATTCGACGTCCTGACAGAGCGGTATCCCGACCTGTTCGACCAGTTGCGCGCGACCGGCGAGGCGATTCCGATCACGCTGTTGCCGGGCAACCACGACAACGAACTCGCCGCGTACGACGAGTACGTCGACCGACTCGCCGAGTACAACGTCGACCTCGTCCAGTCCGAGTCGCTCACCCGACGGGTCGGCGACCGGACGATTCACTTCGAACACGGGCATCAGCAGGACCCCAACAACCGCTTCGAGGACCACGGGAATCCGTACGAGACACCGGTCGGCTACCACTACAACACCCAGGTGACGAGTCGAGCGGGCCGACTGTCCGATCGGGGCCGGTTCAACTGGTTGAAGGACGTTCAGGCGGTCACGCCGACCGAACGCGTGCCTCGCTGGCTCCTCTCGAAGTACTTCTACCGCGAAATGAACCCCCTCTTGCGGTACGCCATCATCCCGTTCCTGTTGCTGTTCAACGTCAGCATCGTCCTCGCGGTGTTAGCGGGACTGGACGTCGCCGGCATCTGGACGATGCCGGTGGCGACGACGGACGCGGCGCTCGGCCGGCTGGGCCTGGTCGGGGAGGCCGTCCACTTCCTCCTCGTCGTCAACGTCGCGATCGCCGGCGTGCTCCTCCTCGCGGCCATCCCGGTCTACTTCGTCCTCCGTGACCTCGGCGAGACCGTCGATCGATTCGGGGTGTTCGAGACGGACCTCACCGTCGATCCCGAGGAACCGTACGCGGCCGCCGCCCGGGAGGTGTTCGCCGATCGGCCGGAGACGGCGGTGTTCTGCTACGGGCACACCCACCGCCCGGGAGTCACCGAGGTCGACGGCAGGCTGCTCGTCAACACCGGGACGTGGCTGAAGCGACTCCACCGACGGGACGTCGTCGCCGGCGTCCTCCCGCCGGTGTTCTACCCGTCCTATCAGCTGTGTGTCGTCCGCATCAGCGACGCCCCCGACGGCGTGGCAGTCGAGTACGAGGAGATCGAGAAGCCGTCCCCGACCGCGGACGAGGTGACCCGCACCGAGCGGCTCCTCACGCTGGGCCGGAAACCGACTCCCGAACTGCCCGATCGGTCGATCGTCACCGACGCGGAACCGACGCCCGCTTCAAGCGCAGGGGACCGGACGGACGCGGCGTGAGCGGATCCCGAGTCTGGAGGTTTTTATTACTGCCGCACCGCTGTACCACGTATGCAGACTCATATCGTCCCGGTCGGCTTCGACTACGACCGGCTGATCGCGCCGCTGGTGCGCGATCAGATCGACGTCGACAGCGTCATTCTGCTCGAGGGGGCGGTGGGCAGCGAAGCCAACGTCGAGTACTCCCGGAACCTCTCGCAGAAGCTCGAGACGGACTTCCGGAACCTGCTCGGCGCGGCAACCGAGCGGTTCGTCCTCGAGGACGTCTACGACTACGACGAGGCGTTCGAACAGGCCTACAACCTGATCACCGCCGAACTCGATCGGGGCAACGAGGTCTGGGTCAACGTCGCCGCGATGCCCCGGACCGTCAGCTTCGCCTTCGCGACGGCCGCCAACTCGCTGATGGTCGAACGCGAGGACGAGCGCGAACAGATCCACACCTACTACACCGCCCCGGAGAAGTACCTGGAGACCGAACTCGCCGAGGAACTGCGCGAGCAGATCACCCTGCTCGAGGACCTCCAGGACGATGCCGTCGCAGACGATCGGATCGCGGACCGACTCGAGAGCGCCCGGAACCTGCTTTCGGAGTTCGACGAGCGCGGGACGACGATCGGCGCGAAGGAGATCGACGGGAGTCACATCGTCGAACTCCCGGTCACCTCCTTCTCGAACGTCAAGCCGTTCGAGGAACTCGTCCTGTTCAAACTCGGCGAGGACGGCGAGTTCGACTCCGTCTCGGAACTCGCCGAGTCGCTGGCCCGCGAACTCAACGAGGAGTACACCGACAGCTTCCGCTCGAAGGTCATCTACAACGTCGATCGGCTCGGCCCCGGCGGCAAGGGGTACATCGAACGCGAGGAACACGGCAAGTCCTACCGGACGCGGCTCTCGCGGATCGGCGAACTCTGGGTGCGGGCCCACTCGGACGACGGGGACGTGTGATCCGCCAGTTCTCGACCGTGATGCCCGTCTCGAAACCGACCAGCAGGTATAGTAGCCACTGAAAGTCACTGCACACCCGATCGCAGGACCGCTTTGCGATCAGTGTGTGAATCGTTTCAGTTGTTACTATAGTTTCACACGACGTATACCGGCGAGGAACACCGGCGCACGATCGGCCACGAGGCCGACGAACAGGCCCGTCGCATCGTCGGGGGTTCCTGCGGGGGCGATCGGCCCGCTGAGATCAGGTGGCGCTCCACGCGAGCAGTCGCTCCCGGAGGACGAGCAGACACGGCAGGACCGTCAGGCAGGACACGAACGCGAAGACGATGCTCAGCCCCGTTACGAGTCCGAAGCGCTGGAGAGGTGGAGCCAGCGCGAGCGCGAGCACGCCGAAGCCCGCCGCCGTGGTGAGCGCGCTGCCGAACAGCGCCCCGCCGGTTCCGGTGACGGTCGCGGCGAGCGCGCGCCCGAGCGCCTCCGATCGCGAGGCCGCGGTGCGATCGGCCTCGCGCCGCTCGTCGATGAACCGTTCGCCGACGTGGATGCTGTAGTCGACGCCCAGCCCGATCGCGAGGCTGGTGATGACCGCCGTCTCGCTGTTGAACGGGAGATCGAGCAGCGCCATCGTCCCCAGCAGCCACGCGAGCGCGGCCACGACCGGAGCGAGCGTCACCGCCCCGAGCGAGAGCGATCGGTAGCGGACCCAGTAGAGGACGGTGAGGAACGCGAAGATGACCACCAGCGTGATGACGAACGCCTGCACGAGGGTCTCCAGCAGGGCGTCCTGGATGACGGCCGTCGTAACCGGGCCCCCGGTCGCGACGGCGGTCACCGACCCGCCGGACTCGGCCTCTATCGCGGACGCGACCGACCGGGTGTCGTCGGCCGCGTCCTGTGCGGCCGCGTCGCCGCGGACGCTCACGAGGAGGCGCGCGGACTCGTACTCGGACTCATCGCCGGCGTCGGTCCGGTAGAGGACCGACGAGGCCGCGTCCTCGTCGGCAGCGTAGAGCACGTCGTAGAGGCCCGCGAGGTCCTCGTCCGGCAGTCCGTCGCCGTCCGTGTCGCGCTCGGCGAGCGCGTCGGCGACGGACTCGTTCTCGGCCGCGACCGCCCGGAGCACCGTCACGGGGCTCTCGATCGCCGCTCGCCCGTCCGATCGAACGACGAGCGTCCCGTCGCCGTCGACGTCGGCGGACGCGTCTTCGATCGCCGCGAGGGTCGCCGGATCGGTCACGTCGCCGCATATCAGGATCTCGGTGCGACTGCCCTCGCCGCGTTCCTGGAAGTTGTCACCGAGGTACTCGGCGTCGTCGCTGACCGTGTACGTGTCCGGCGCGAGCGGACCGGGGAGGGACTCGGCCCACTCCGGGGCGTCCTCCGGGAGGAAATCGGCCTGGTTGAACTCCGTATCGATCCCCGTGGCACCGTACGCGCCGCCGGCGGCCAGCACGAGCGCGACGAGAACGATCGCGATCGGTGCCCGCTGGACGACCGCGACGCCCCCGGAGAGGACCCGGTTGGCGACTCCCGCGCCCGCACCGAACGGCTGCCTGGCGCGATCGAGTCCGAACCGGCCCTCGAGCAGGCCGTCCACCTCGACTTTCAGCGCCGGGACGAGGACGGCGAAGGCGACGAACGTCGCGAGGATGCCTCCGGCGGAGAGGATCGCGAACTCCCGGATCGCCGGTAGGGGGCTAACGACGTTCGAGAGGAAGCCGATCCCGGTCGAGAACGTCGCGGCCGCCAGCGCGAGGACGACCCCGGTGACGCTGGCCCGCATTCCGGCCCGAACGCTCCGGCCCGAGCCGCCGTCGGTCGTCGCGTCGTCTCGATCGAGCAGTCCCGCCCGCGCTTCGCGCGAGCGCATGATCACGTGGAGCGAGTAGTCGATGCTCAGCCCGATCAGCAAGAACGGGACGGCGATCAGCAGCTGGCTCGATGGAATCTCCAGCCAGCCCATGATGCCCGCGAGCCAGGCCATCACCACCGCGATGCCGACGAGGCTGAGCAGGACGTCGACCACGTCGCGATAGGCGACCCCGAGCGCGAGCAGGACGAGCACCAGCGCGACCGGCGTGATGATGGCGAAACTGTCGCCGACGGCGTTCGCGGAGGCCTCGTCGGTGATCCCCTGCCCGAAGACGAACGCGTCGTCGAATCGATCCTCGACGAGTCGATCGATCGCGACCTGGGCCTCGTAGGCGGCCGCGGGATCCTCGTCGGGGCCGCTGTCGTCGACCTGGAAGACGAACGCGATGCGCGCGTCTGCGGTGGTCGATCCGGGATCGTAGTCCGCCGGCAGGAATTCGTACGGGTCCCCGGCCCCGGCGGACCCGCCGGGCGGACCCTGCTCCCCGTCGGGATCGAGCACGTCGGCGAGCAGGGCCTCGACCTCCGCGTCCGATCGGGACTCCAGGGCGGTGATTTGGGCCTCGAGCGTGGGTTCGCTGGCGTCGGGGCGACCGGTCGCGTCCGGCGGGCCGGTCGCCGCTTCCTGCCGGTCTTCGAAGACCGCAGCCGTCGCGACGACGTTTTCGATACCGACGATCCCCCGTTCGTCGAGCGTCGCGTTCAGGTCGTCGTCCTCGCGGATCTCCTGTTGTAGCCGGAGCCCCTCGAGCAGCGACTCGCGGGTCAGGACGTCGCCACCCTCGTCGCGAACGACGATCTGGGCGACGACCCCGTCGTCGGTGCCGTACGTGGCGTCGATCTCCTCCTGTGCCCGCGTTTCCTCGGAGTCGACGTCGAACTGTCCGATCCCGCCGTCCTGGCTCTCGCCGACGGCCGCCCCGACGGCGACGACGGCGGTCAGCAGGAGAACGAGCGCGACGACGAGTCGGCTGTGGGAGACGATCGCGTCCGCGTACCTGCCCGCGATCCGACCGCTCATCCGTCGATCCGGCCCCCGTTCGTGGTCATCGGTGACTACTGGGACCGGGCCATTCATAGTGCTTCGGATGGAAGTCGGTGTCGTATAATCGGATATCGATTATGAACACGGAAATCGATCGCGAACGGGGCGTCCTCAGCCCGGCCGATCGGGCGTACCTGCTGGGCGAGCGGGAGATGAACCACGAGCAGTCGAAGCGAAACGCCGAGGCGCGGATCCGGCGACGGGTTCACGCGGGCGTGCTCGACTTCGACCTGCTGTTGCACGCCCTTTCCGAGAAGGATCGGCGCCAGATCTTCGAGGCGACGACGACGGACGACGCCTTCCTCGACGGGCTTCGGGCGATGCTCGCCTTCGTCTACCTCGGCACGGAGCGGTACGGCGTCGACTTCGAGGCGATCCTCGAACCGGCGATCAGGAGTTCCGAGGAGTTTCTCGCCGCGGCCGATCGGGACGAGAGCGTCTCCGTCGACGTCACGTTCGACGTCGAGACGACGGTCGAATCCTCGCTCTCGGGAATCGCCGCTCGACTGGACGCCGGCGAACCGGTGACCCCGCGAGAACTCTTCTCGGTGATCATGCAGGGAGACTACGATCCGCGGAAGCACGATCGGATCGAACTCGTCAGGGCCGACGACCACCGCGCCGAGGCGGGCTTTCTCGATCGGCTGGCGGCGTACCTCGACGGGGAGGTAACCCACGCGAGCGACAGTCGGGCCGTGATCCACCTGAGTGCACAGACGGAGAAGTCCGAGTCGGCGTCGGAGCCGTCCGACCCGGAGAACGGGACGGGACCGAACCCGGAGTAGCCGACTGCGGCGACGATACCGGCTCAGTCGTCGTGTTCCGGATGGTGGTCGGCGAACAGCGGCCAGAACGGCACCAGGAGTACGGCACCGATCGCGAGAAACGCGACGACAGACAGGTTCGTGGGGAGGCCGACCCACCAGAGGGCGATCGTGATCGCGAGCGTGAGGGCCACGTACGCGTAGAACGCGGCCTGGACGCCGAGATACCCGTGGATTCCGTCGGCGGGGAGCATCGATCGGGCGTTCTCGTGACAACTGTATATTCGTTTTCGTTCGACTGACAAAATCGAAAAACTCGCTGGCGATCGAACGGGATCCCCTGGAATCGAGCGTCGTGACGACGAAACAACTAACACCGTCTCGACCAAATACGACACCATGACCCGCGTCGTCGCGGCCACGATCGCCGTCGACAGGTCGCGCGATACGGTTTTCGTAGGGGCCCCATAGCCCCGCATTTCCCACCCCGTTTCGACGGATGTATTGTCGCCGACCAGAATTCACCGATCAAGGCCAGTAGTAGCGATGTATACCGATCATCTCCGGACCGAACCGACGAACCGACGACGCCCACCCTGGGCGGTGAGAGCATGAGTATGGACGCACCCGAACAGGACAGCGACGAACCGAGCCTCGAGGGCGGGTACGACCCTGAAGCCGTCGAATCGCGCTGGCAGTCCCGCTGGGTCGACGAGGCGGTCTACGCCTACGAAGGCGACGCCGAGCGCGATCCCAACACCGTCTACGCGATCGACACGCCGCCGCCGACGGTGTCCGGGAGCCTGCACATGGGCCACCTCTACGGCCACACGCTCCAGGATTTCGCCGCGAGATTCCAGCGAATGGCCGACGGCGACGTCCTGTTCCCGTTCGGCTACGACGACAACGGGATCGCGAGCGAGCGCCTGACCGAGAAGGAACTTGACATCCGCCACCAGGACTACGAGCGCCGCGAGTTCCAGAACCGCTGTCGCGAGGTCTGCCAGGAGTACGAGGCCGAGTTTACGGAGAAGATGCAGGGGCTGGGCTGTTCGATCGACTGGTCGAATACGTACAAGACGATCGAACCCCGCGTCCAGCGCATCTCCCAGCTTTCGTTCCTCGACCTCTACGAGAAGGGGCGCGAGTACCGCAAGAAGGCCCCCGCGATCTGGTGTCCCGAGTGCGAGACGGCCATCTCGCAGGTCGAGATGGAGGACGACGAGCGAGGGTCGCACTTCAACGACATCGCCTTCGAGTTGGTGGGTAGCGAGGCGCCGCGCGACAAGTTCGTCATCTCGACGACTCGCCCCGAACTCCTCCCCGCGTGTGTCTCCGTCTTCGTCCACCCCGACGACGACGAGAACCAGGACCTCGTCGGCGAGACGGCCCGCGTCCCGATCTTCGGCCAGGAGGTGCCGATCATCGCGGACGATCGCGTCGACATGGAGAAAGGTAGCGGGATCGTCATGTGCTGTACCTTCGGCGACCAGAAGGACATCGAGTGGTACCAGGCCCACGACCTGCCGCTCCGCGTGGCGATCGACGAGTCCGCGACGATGACCGACCTCGCCGGCGACTACGAGGGCCTCTCGACCGAGGAGGCCCGCGAGGCGATCGTCGAGGACCTGGACGAGGAGGGCGCCCTGCGCGATCGGTGGGAGATCACCCACACGGTGCAGGTCCACGAGCGCTGCGAGACGCCCGTCGAGTTCCGCGTCTCCAAGCAGTGGTACGTCGAGATCCTCGATCACAAGGAGGAGTACCTCGAGGCCGGCCGGGAGATGGACTGGTACCCCGAGAAGATGTTTACCAGGTACAAACACTGGATCGAGGGGCTCGAGTGGGACTGGCTCATCTCGCGCCAGCGCGACTCGGGGATCCCGTTCCCGGTCTGGTACTGCGCCGACTGCGATCACGAGATCCTGGCCGATCGCGAGGACCTGCCGGTCGATCCCCTGAGCGACGAGCCACCGGTCGACGAGTGTCCCGAGTGCGGGGGCGACGAGTTCGAGGCCGAAGAGGACGTCTTCGACACGTGGGCGACTTCCTCGCTCACGCCGCTGATCAACGCCGGCTGGGACTGGGACGCGGAGGCACAGGAGTTCACGATGGAACATCCGGAACTGTATCCGTTCGATCTGCGCCCGCAGGGCCACGACATCATCTCGTTCTGGCTGTTCCACACCGTCGTCAAGTGCTACGAACACACCGGCGAGGTGCCGTTCGACGCGACGATGATCAACGGTCACGTCCTCGACGAGAACCGCGAGAAGATGTCCAAGTCGAAGGGGAACGTGGTCGAACCCGACGAGGTCCTCGCGGAGTACCCCGTCGACGCGGTCCGGTTCTGGGCCGCCAGCGCCGCCGTCGGCGACGACTTCCCGTACCAGGAGAAGGACCTGACCGCCGGCGAGAAGCTGCTGCGGAAGCTCTGGAACGCCTCCAAACTCGTCGACACCCTCGCGCCCCGCGACCCCGACGAGCCTGCGGAACTCGAGGCGATCGATCGCTGGCTGCTGGCGGAGCTCGACGACGCGATCGCGGAGCTCACCGGCATGCTCGAGGAGTACGAGTTCGCGAAGGCCCGCGATCGCCTGCGGACGTTCTTCTGGAACACCTTCTGTGACGACTACCTCGAGATCGCCAAGACGCGGGAGGACAATCCGTCGACGCAGTACGCGCTCCGGACCGCCCACCGCACGTTCCTCGAACTGTGGGCGCCGTTCCTCCCCCACGTCACGGAGGAGATCTGGCAGGCCGTCTATGCGGACGGCGAGGCGCGTAGCGCCTCGGATGGGGCGAGCGGTGAGCGAAGCGAGCCGCGGGACGGCGAGGACGGCCTGACCGAGACCAGCATCCACGTCCGCGACTGGCCCAGCCCGCAGGGCCACGAGGCCGACCTCGAGGCGGGCGAAACCGCCATGGAAGTCATCTCCGCGCTCCGGCGCTACAAGAGCGAGAACCAGCTTCCGCTGAACGCCGACCTCGAATCCGTCTCGGTGTACGGCCCCGTGGAGGGCTTCGAGGACGCGATCCAGAACGTGATGCACGTCCGGGACCTGACGCTGCTCGAGGAAGAGCCCGAAATCTCGACCGAGGTCGCGGCGATCGATCTCGACTACTCGACGCTCGGGCCGAAGTTCGGCTCGAAGGTCGGCGAGATCGACGCCGGCATCGAGAGCGGCGAGTACGAGATCGATCAGGATGCCGGCGTGTTGCGGGTCGCCGGCGAGGAACTCGAGGAGGACCTCTTCGAAGTCGAACGCGAGCGGGCGTACTCGGGCGACGGCGAGATGCTCGAGACCGAGTCGGCCGTCGTGATCCTCGAGTAGCGCCGCTGCTCCCGTCGTCACCGGTCGAGAATTCGACGTCCGCTCCTAGAGACGGGAGCGGAGCCGATCGACCGCCAGATCCTCCTCCCGCCACGTCGCCGTCGCGGTCACGCGATTTCCGTCGACGTCGACCGATCGGTCCGAACCGGTCGCGCCGAGTGACTCCTCGAGCGTCGCCTCGTCCGGATCGTCGACGACCGCCGCGAAGTCGCCGGCGGACGCGTCCTCGTCTTCGACGGTGAGCGACGAGACGATGCTCTCGGCGTCCTCGAGCCCCTCGTACGAGAAATCGACGAGTTCGTCGTCCGGCTGGGGACCGTACTGACCGGCGACGACGTCGCCGTCGCCGGTGGTTCCGATGGCCCACTCGAACGCGTCGGCGTCGTCCGTCGCCCGTGTGACGTCGCCCGCCGCGGCACCGATGGTCGTCTCCAGTATCCCCAGCGGATCGTCCTCGCCGTCGACGATGACGAGCGCGTCGCCGTCGACGCCGATCGCCGCGTCGTCGCCGTCCGCGACCGGCGTATAGACGTCGAACCCGCCAATCTCGGTCGTCCGCTCGAGTTGGACGAGAAACTCCGCCTCCGGTTCGGCGGTGAGTTGCGCGTCGATCTCCCCGGGCTCTATGCGCCCGGTCACGACGAACGCGTCGATCGTCCGAAGCAGTCCCTCGACGGTCGAGTCGAACGCGTCGTCGAGGAGTCCGCCGAGTCTGAACTGGCCGAGCGTGAGACCGCCGACGAAGTACACGGCGAGGGCCCCTTCCGAGACGGGCGCGATCATCGGATCCGCTTCGTACGCTTCTGGGACCTCTTCGTTCGGATCCGCGTCCTCGAGTTCGTCCCGGACGTAGTCGTCGAGGGCCGCCCACTCGACGTAGGCGAACTCGAGCGTGCCGTCCTCGATCGTGAGCCACTGGCTATACGCGGGGGGATCGTCGGTCGTCTCCTGTGTGGCGCCCGTGAGAGGGGCCGCGGTTCCGACGGTGGCCACCGTCGCCGCTGCACCTGCGAGTTCGAGTACGTCCCGCCGATTCGGCGCCATCACGGCCCGTACACCCCACGTCCGCATATAGCCCGTGTCCTCGTTCGTCCGCACACGACTGTTACAGGTCCCAGCGAGTCAGATATCTCGACGCGTGAAGATCAGCACGGCGAGGCCGACCAGAGCGAGAAACGCGACCGCGAGGATCCCCGCGTCGAGGAACGCGTACTCCTCGCGGACGAGGATCGCCGTCTCGTCGTAGTACCGACTCGGCGTGAGGGCGCCGATCCACTCGAAGGCCGGGTCCAGCCGCGAGACGGCCTCGACGAGCCACAGGGCGAACACCACGCTCAGCGCCGTCGTCCTGGCGGTACGCGCTCGATCGACGAGGACCGACGCGACGAGTCCGATGCCGGCACAGACCAGCAGGTAGGGCACGGAGAGCAGGTGCACCATCGCGAGCGCGATCGGATCGAACGACTCGCCGATCGCGAGCGCGCCGACGTAGACGATGACCGGAACGCCGACGTTCAGGGCGACGAGGGGAACCCACAGGGCGGCCACCTTCTGGAGGACGACCGACTCGCGCGAGACCGGGTTGGAGAGCGTGAGGTCCATCCGCCGCTCCTGCACGTCGCCCGCGATCATACCAGCCCCGACGTATGCAAAGTAGACGGCGACGAGGAGGGACCAGAAGAAGGAGTAGATTTCGGAGGCGATGAACCCCTCGATCGTGTCCAGCGCCTCGATCCCGAACAGGTCGAACAGAAAAGCCGGGAACGCGTCCTCGAACACCTCCATCTCCTCCTGGATGCCGGGGAACATCGAGAAGTAAAGGGCCGACAGGAGGGCGAACACGACGAGCAGGACGATCGAGCCCCGAACCCGCTTCCTGGACTCGAGTCGGAGAATGGCCGTCACGGCGTCACCTCCGGTGGATCGCCCGCGCCATCGTGCGCGTCGTGACGCACGTCAGATGTCCCTCCGTGTGAAGACGAGGAGCGCCAGCCCCAGCAACACGAGAAAGACCGCGAGGAGAATCCCGGCGTCGAGGAACGCGTACTCCTCGTGGACGAGGATCGCCGTCGGATCGTAGTACCGACTCGGCGTGAGGGCGCCGACCCACTCGAAATCGGGGTTCATGATCGAGAGGCCGTCGATCAGCCAGAGGACGAACACCAGTCCCAGTGCTGTGGCCTGGGCGGTTTCGACGCGATCGACGAGGACGGAGAGGACGATGCCGATGCCGGCACAGACCAGCAGGTAGGGGACGCCGAGCAGGTGCACCATCGTGAGCGCGACGGGGTCTAACGACTCGTCGAGGACGGGCACGCCGGCGAGGAGTACGGCTAGCAGGGCAACGGTCACCGCGACCAGGGGAACCCACAGGGCGGCCACCTTCTGGAGGACGACCGACTCGCGCGAGACCGGATTGGCGAGGACGAGATCCATCTTCCGGTCGCGGACGTCCCCCGCGATCATACCGGCGCTGACGTACGCGACGTAGATCCCGGTGAGAAGGATCCAGACGAACGAGAAGATGTAGCCGCCGACAAACCCCTCGATCGTGTGCAGTTCTTCGATCCCCAGGAGTTCGAGGAGGTACGCCGGGTACACCTCCTCGATCAACGCCGCTTCCTCCCGGACGCTCGGAAACACGACGAGAAAGAACGCCGAGAGCATCGCGAGGAGGCCGGACAGGGTGAGCGAACCGCGGAGCAGTTTGCGGGATTCGACGCGCAGAATCGCCGTCATTCTGCCCCTGCGGTGGCGTCGTCCCCGTAGTAGTGCTTGAAGATGTCGTCGAGTTGTGGATCGCCGATGTCGACGTCGTCGACGTCGAACTGGACGAGGTGTTCCAGTAACGCGGCGGGGTCGCCGGTGTAGGTGAATCGAACCGTCCTGTCGACGATCTCGAGGTCGATCACCTCCGCCGTTGCGAACTGCTCCCTGGCGATCGGTTCCGATAGCTGGACCCGCACGTCCTTGCCGCCCTGTTCGAGCAGGACGTCGATGTCCTCCAGGGCGACCAGTTCCCCCGCGCGGATGATCCCGACGCGGTCACAGACGCGCTGGACTTCGCTGAGGACGTGCGACGAGAAGAAGATCGTCTTCCCGGCGTCGCGTTCCGACTCGAGGAACGCGTGCATCCGGTCCTGCTTGAGCGGGTCCAGTCCGGCGGTCGGTTCGTCCAGAATGACGAGGTCCGGATCGTGCATAAACGCCTGGACGATGCCGAGCATCCGCCGATTCCCAGAGGAGTACGTCTCGATCCGCTTCTCGAGCGGCGGATCGAACAGGTCCAGGAGTTCGTCCCGTCGGTCGTCCCCTCGCATCCGCGCGAAGTGGTCCAGCGCCTGACGACCGGTCAGTCGCTCCTCGAATCCGAGTTCGTCCGGTAGATACCCGACGTTGGCTTTCACCGCGGTGAGCGCCCGCCGATCGCGAACGTCCGCACCGAGCACTTCCGCGGTGCCCGACGTCGGCCTGATGAGTCCGAGCAACAGCCGAATCGTCGTCGTCTTGCCCGCTCCGTTCGGGCCGAGATAGCCGAATATTTCGCCGTGCTCGACGCTGAAGCTGATGTCGTCGTTGGCGGTGACGTCGCCGTAGTGCTTGGTAAGACCGTCCAGCCTGATCGTCGCCGCGTCGAGGTCGGTTTCGGGTTCGATCGCTTCGGTCCGGGTGCGCACGAGTCATCACCTCCGGGAGAAGCGCTCGTGAGGGAACGCGAGGGCTGACACACCCTACTCGACAGTTCGATCCGACATAAAATACTGGTCACGGTAACCGACACTATCCGGCCGAGATGACTGTTCGAGGCGTCGGGGTTGCCGACGTCGCACTGTCCGTTTCGGCCCGTTGTAGGCCGGAATCTCGCAGTCCGCATTCGGCAGTGGCGAGTCGATCGGCGACTGCTGTCCCGTGGAGCGCCCGCCCGTATTCCGGGAACCGCGGTACCCACGTTCAACCGCTCTCGTCCTGCAATCGGGCCGCTTCACACTTTTTGACCCGGGTGGCGAGTGCGAGAAAGAGCGCCAGTAGCGTAAACGTCACCTCGCCCGCGGCGGCGGCACCCAGCGCGTCGGCCCCGAGGAAGGTCGGTTCGTCGCGGGGGACCGGGAGAATCGTGTGGTGTGGTTCGCCGACGATCGGAACGAAGTAGTCGACGAGCAGGTTGCTCGTGTACCAGGCGAGGGCGACGGCGACCCCCCAGACGGGGAAGTCCGAGATCCGGTGGAGCACGTAGGCCTGGACGACCATCGCGAGGTGGCTCCAGAAGAGGAACTGGTACATCAGCGGGTGGGTCTGTGCGGCGTAGATATCCGAGAAGACCAGCAGCGTGTAGGGCGTCCACAGTCCGAGGATGATATTGCCGAAGAAGGCGAGCGCCGTGAGCCACGGCTGTTCGTGACCGAGTTTCCACGCCGCGATCGCCAGCGCGACGAACAGGGTCGCCATCGGGCTGTCGGGGACCCACGGCCACATCACGGGCGCCGTCGTCGCGAACTGGCCCGAGTAGTACCAGAAGCCGAAGGCCGTCCCCGCCAGGTTGATCGCGACGATCAACCACGCGAACCGGAGCCCCAGCTCCTCGATCGTCTTCGGTAGGGGGGCGAGATAGCTCGGCAACGAGTCGCGATCGGGGATCCCGGTCGACGTGGACATCGTGCTCGTCCAGCGCCACGAACGGCAGGTGCAAAACGATAGCGATTCCCAGGAGCCGTCGCACGGTTCGCGGTGACGGACCGGCAGTCGAGACAGAGCCGGACGGATCCCCCGACGGGCCGGGATCGGTAGCGGCCTCATGTGTCCCCAAAGGACACGCGTAAGTGCGGTGGCTCCTAACGCCTCGCCATGGCGGAAGACACCGATCTGGAGGAATTGCGACGCGGGACCGATCTCGTCAAGCGCGGGTTCGCCCGAATGCAGAAAGGCGGCGTCATCATGGACGTCGTCGACAAAGAACAGGCCCGCATCGCGGAGGACGCGGGCGCAGTCGCGGTCATGGCCCTGGAAGCCGTCCCGGCGGACATCCGCAAGCGCGGCGGCGTCGCCCGGATGGCCGATCCCGCCGACGTCGAGGAAATCGTCGAGGAGGTCTCGATCCCGGTGATGGGCAAGGCCCGCATCGGTCACACGAAGGAAGCCCAGATCTTGGAGGCCGTCGGCGTCGACATGATCGACGAGTCGGAGGTTCTGACGCCCGCCGACGACGCCTACCACATCGACAAGCGCGACTTCACCGCACCGTTCGTCTGCGGCGCACGCGACCTCGGCGAAGCGCTGCGCCGGATCAACGAGGGCGCGGCGATGATCCGCACCAAGGGCGAGGCGGGAACGGGCGACGTCAACCAGGCCGTCCACCACCAGCGGACGATCAAGGGAGCGATCCGCGAACTGGAGGGAATGACCCACGAGGAACGGGAGGCCTACGCCCGCGAGATCGAGGCGCCCGCGGAACTGGTCCACGAGACCGCCGAGATGGGACGGCTGCCCGTCGTCAACTTCGCCGCCGGCGGCATCGCGACGCCCGCCGACGCCGCGCTCATGATGCACCACGAGTGCGACGGCATCTTCGTCGGCAGCGGTATCTTCGGCGCGGAGAACCCGCCGGAGATGGCCGAGGCGATCGTCGAGGCCACCACCAACTGGGACGATCCCGAGACGCTCGCCGAGATCTCGAAGAACCTCGGCAAGGGGATGAAAGGCGACGCGAACGCCGACCTCCCCGAAGCGGAGCAACTGCAGGGCCGCGGCGTCTGATCGATCGGTCGATCGCTCCGGAGTCGTCCGCGGCGGCTGTTGCCGCGGACCGGATGGCTGCGACTGCGGACCGTAACGTGCTGCGCGCCCGATAGATCGGCAAGCACTGCCGTTTTCTCGCTACCCAGTTTCCGTACCGTATGGAACCAGCATCGAACAGCCTCGAGCACCTCCTCGATCGACTCGTAACCGGAACGGGGCAGTTGTTCCGGGAGATCGCCACCGACTCGTCCGACGAGTCGGTGGCGACGACCGCGACCGAACTGTGGGAAGTCGTCGACGAGGTCGAGGACCTCCTCGGAACGATCGACTTCGAGCGGTTGCCGGATACCGTCGAGATGTCGGCGCTCCCGGAACTCCTGAATCTCGACGAGGTCCCGGACGCGATCCGGGAGAAAGATCCGGATCTGATGCTGGATCTCAGTACGATCCGGAAGGTCGTCACGCTGCGAGAACTCTGGAACACCGTCGATCTCGTCGAGTTCGGGAAGGAGGCGCGACAGTTCAGGAGCGAACTCGAGGACGTCGTCGATCTCGGCGCCCTCGAGTCCGGCGGCGACTCCGAGGCGGCGACCGAGATCGAGACGTTCGTCGAGGAGGAGAAAGGCAACGCGACGAACGCGGCGATCCAGCAGGAGGCAAAAAAGGCGGCGAAGAAGGCTCGGAACGGCGTCATCGACGGACACTCGAAGTTCGAAGACCTGTACGAGTCGTCCCAGCGCGGCACCGGCTACGCCGGCCGGAAACCGGTCTCGAAGAACCCGACGGCGGTCTCGTCCGTTCCGTACGGCCCGCTCCCGGCAAGCGTCTCAACGAGAGTGTCGACCGTGCCGTCGAACGTCCGACACGCCAAAGTCGACGCGCTCCCGCGGATATACGGCCGGCGGTGGCGATCCGGTGTGCCCCGGCGGTAGCACTGGTGCGCTGACGAACCCCGACTCAGTCGTCGATCGAGAGTTCGTACGCGGTCGCGTCGAGATACCGGATGTGCGGCCCGGGACCGGGGGTCGTGTCGATTCCAGCGATCCGATCGTCGTGCCGGACCACGCCGGGTCGGATATTATCGATCTCGACCCGCTGGGCGACGATACTCCCGTCGATCGTCGGATTCCCCCTGACGGAGACGGTCGAATCCGGGGCGTAGACGAGCGCCGCGATCGTCGGGGTGCCGTTCGCGGTCGTCACGGACCCGTCCGCGGAGAACAGCAGGCGCGTCCGGGACGGGTCGGACTCGTTCCCGATCGCGGCGTTCCCGCGCGCCGAGAGATCGCCGTCGACGTAGATCGTCAGGTCGTTCTCCCCAGTGACCTGCAGGTTGTCCTGGTAGTTCGGATCGCCGATCGAGTCGCGAACGACGATTTCGACGTCCCCCGCGGAGGTGTCGATCGTGTGGGCGTCGTCGATCGTCTCGACGCAGTAGCGGCCGGGTTCGGTCACCTCGTCGGGGAGGGATTCGAACCCCTCGTCCGCACAGCGATCGACCATCGCGTCGACGGCGTCGTCGACCGACGGGGCGTCGTACCCCGTGTCGTGCACCGTCCCGTCGACCCGATCGGCGTCGACGGCGCCGGTTCGCACGTCGCCCTCGATCGGCGGTGCGTTTCGGTGGACGTCGATCTCGTGGGCGATGACGGCGCTATCGATCGAACGGATCGTCGTCGGCTCGGTCAGTTCGATTCGCAGGCGATCTGGCTGCCCCTCCGAACACCGTTCGACGACGCTCCCCGGGACCGCCGCCTCGAGGTCCCGCTCCCAGCCCTCGCAGTACGCGCTCTCGATCTCGATCCGGACGTCGGCCGAGGCGTGGAACCGATCGCCGTCGCGGTCGGAGAGATCGATCGCCGTCGGGGCACTCGATCGAGCCACCGCAACGTCGGGCGACTGGCCCTGGACGCCGTCTCCGGTCACGCGAACGACGGGAATCGAGAGCGTTCCGTCCCGGTACTCGACGCCGGGCGAGGAGAGCGACACGGCGTCGTCGCCCTCGCGCCGCCACAGTCCGCCGCCCTGGGCGGCGATCTCGGTCTCGCCGTCGACGTACGCGATCGTCCCGAGCGAGGCGTCGTACAACACCTCCTCGGAGTCGGTGACGTGCGTGATCCGCACCCGGCCGTCGTCGGGCCTCGTCTCGACCGACCCGTGATCGAAGGGCCCGAGCGTGACGACCGACGATCGCTGGCCAGTTACTGCGGCCGTCTTCGCGGCGTGGGTGAACTCGAGCATCGATCCCTCGGCGCGTTCGGTTTCGGCCGTCGTTGCCCGGGCGTCGAGCGCGGTCGAGCCGAGGAGGACGATCCCGACGCTCGCGATCGCGACGAGCCCCACGAGGAGAACCAGCCCGAGAACGTGGACCTGGCCGCGGCTCCCGGTTCCGGACCGCGACACGTTCGAACTGCACCACCCTCTCCCCCCGGTTCGATGATCGCCGCGAAACACTCGCCCCATTTCGTTCGGATTTCGTGAACGTCAGTAATCGTTATAGAACGAGTTACGGGCGGTATAACACGGGTTTCGAATCGTACGGGCCGCGTACTAGCGTGCTAGGTGGCGACTACCGCAGTACCCGGACAGGCGTCGAGGCGGATCGATTACCGAGTAAAAACGGTTCCGACCGTCCCGAAGACGGGAGCGAAAATCCGATCGTCACTCGCGCCGCCCGTCACTCGTGCTGGGGACTCGTGTTCGAATCGTCCCTGCGAGTTTCGGCGGTCCGGACGAGTTCCCTCGTGATCAGGTCGGCAACCGGATCCAGACTCCGGCGGAGTCGACGGCCGATCAAGATTACCGGGACCAGGCCGGCGAGCAGGAACGCCGCGTGGTAGACCCAGGCCCCGGCGAGGTCGGCGACCGCGGGCTCGAACGCGGGCCGAAAGCCGCGATACGCGACGAGGACGGCGACGAACGCGGTGAGATTCTTCGCGTTCGCGCCCGCGTCCGCGACGATGCGATCGGGTCCGTCGAGACTGTTCCGGACGAGGCGATCGATCGACGGGGCCGCCGCGAGGAGCCCGGCCGCGACGAGGTACGTCGCCCCGGCGAGCAGGACGGCGTCGACGGCCACCGGGAGCACGGACAGGAATCGATCGAGGCCTGGGAGGAGGGCCGTCAGGCCGAATAGGAGCAGTCCGGCGACGACGATCAACGCGATCCTGACGACGGGATAGACGTATTCGTCGTCGGCAGTCGGCACTATTGACAGCGAATCGTCGGTCGTCATAGGCACCCGGCAGTACACCATTCTCCCATTATAAGCTCCGTGTCGGTTGAACCGTTCGAGGTCTCGAACGATCACGAACGGTGGAAAACGGTTCACCACCGCCGCCTGGCGACGACCAGACCGAGAACGATCAGATACGCGATCAGCGTCCCGATCCCCGCCGAAAGCACGCGAGACGGGGCGAAGAGAGCACCGCCGATCGCCAGCAGGAATGCACCGAGGAGCGACGCGGTCTGGACCGATCGCCGCTCCCACACCCGGCGAACGGCGTCGACGTGGCGGAACGCGACCAGTTCGAACGCGACGGTGCCGGCGGCACCGAGAAGCAGAAACGGGACCGAGTAGTCGGCATCGGCGACGACGAAGGCGCCGAGAAACGCGGCGAGTGCGAGCACGGCGAGCCCCGCGTCCGTCCGGTTCCCCATCAGTCTCGATACAGTCGCGCCCCGTCGCTGACGGCCGTCTGGTACGCCCGGCTGTCGATGCCCGCGTCGTCGAACGCGTCCATCATCGCCGCCGCGACTCGGCGGCGATCCTCCGCCTGACAGACCGCGAGTACGCCCGGCCCGGCCCCGCTGACGGTGACGCCGGCCGCGCCGGCCTGGAGTGCCGCCTCGGAGACGGCGTCGTAGCCGTCGATCAGCGCGGCGCGTTCCGGGGTGACGATTTCGCTACCCATCCCGCGGCCGACGAGTTCGGGGTCGTCGCGGGCCATCCCGACGGTCAGGGTGGCGGCGTTCCCGACCGTCTCGACGACGTCGGTCATCGACGCGGTTTCGGGGACGATCCCGCGCGCGTCGCGCGTCGAGACGGTCGTTTCGGGGAGACAGACGACGACGGGGATCGAGGCGTCGACCTGCGTGACGCCGTCGTCGGTGACGATCGTGAACCCGCCCAGCAACGACGGAGCGACGTTGTCCGCGTGGGCGACGCCCGAGACGAGGGCTTCGCCTTCGGCGGCGACGGGGACGAGTTCCTCCCGGGAGAGGCCCCGATCGTAGAGCGCGTTCAGCGCGACGGCGGCCGCGGCCGCGCTCGCGGCCGACGACCCCAGTCCCGAGGAGGGACGGATGCCCTTGTCGATCTCGATGTGGGCCGGCGCGTCGAGGGCGTTCGCGACGGCACCGACCGTGTTCTGATCCGGGTCCTCCGGGATGTACTGGCTCCCGACACCCGTAACCGTGATCCGCGTCTCGGGCGCGCGCTCGACGCGAACGACGTCCGCGGGCGTCCCGAGCGCGACGCCGAAGACGTCGAAGCCACTCCCGAGGTTCGCGCTCGTCGCCGGTGCCCGCACGGAGAGCATGCCGAATCCTTCCGAGACGGCAGGCAAAAAGGTAGCGAACGACGACCGACGACGCGATCGGCCGGGACCCCCACATCCGCAACTGCAAAGAACGATCACGCCCGTCGTCGAGGCATGATCGCCGTCGTCGGTGGAACGGTCTCCGGACTCGCAGCCGCCGCCAGTCTCGCCCAGCGTGGCCACGACGTTCGCGTGTTCGACGCGAGCGACGAGATCGGCGGCCTCGCGCGGACGACGGCGACGAACGGCGACCCGATCGAGACCGTCCCCGTCTCGCTGTCCCGCCCGCAGGACGACCGGGCCTGCGACCTGCTCGCCGACCTGGGGCTGGACGCCGGCCTCGAGTGGCACCCGACCCGGTCCGGACGGTACGTCGACGGGACCGTCCACCCGATCGACGCGCCGTGGGAGTTTCTCGCCCTGCCGGACCTCTCGTTCGGCGACGCCGCGCGGCTGGCGGCACTGACGAGCGGCGTCAACGGCAGCGGCCTCCCGCGATCGCCCCCGGAATTCGGTGCGTACGACGACCACGACGCGTTCGCCGACGTCCCGGCCCGCGAGTTCCTGCGCACGCGCGTGTCGAGTCGCGTTTACGATCGGTTCGTCGAACCCGTCCTCGCGGCGCGGTTCGGGTCCCACGCGTCCGACGTCAGCGCCGCGTGGGTGCTCGATTACGTCCGGGCCGACCGGGAAACGACCCGCTTCGGCCGGCCGATCCGTGGCTACCTCGCGGGCAGTGCGGCCCGACTCGTCGACGCGCTCGTCGAGACGATCGGTCCCGAGAAAATCCACACGAACGCACGCGTTACCGAGGTCGCCGTCGGTGACGCGGTCGAGTCGATCACCGTCGATCGGGCCGGCGAGCGGGGGTCGGAGACGTGCGCCGTCGACGCGGTCGTGATCGCCACGGGACCGGCCCCGCTGGCGGAACTCACCGGATACGGCTGTTCGCTCCGGGTGCAGACGCGGACCTGCGTCCGAATCGCGACGACGACCCCGCTGACCGACCTGTACCGGGTGACGATGGACGCGGACGCGCCGTTCGACGAACTCGTCGCGCACACGGCGCTGGTCCCCGCCGACCGGTACGACGGCCACCACCAGTACTACCTCCTCGACGGCGGGTCCACTGCCCGCACCCAGTCGACCGGAGCGATCGAGCGCCGGTGGCTCGAGGCGCTCGCGGAACGGTTCGAGGCGTTCGACCGGACCGACCTCCGGACGGTCGAGACGTCCCGGTTTCGCCAGCCTGTCTACGAGGCCGGCTATCGAACGTCGCTCGTCCCCATCGATCTCACCGACGACGTGGCCGCCGGCGTCTACTACGCCGGAATCGCGAGCGCGCCCCACTATCCGGAGCGACGGCTGGGCGGGGCGATCGACGCCGGACTGGCCTGTGCCGATCGACTCGACGGGCGCGATCGCGATCGGCGAGCCAGACGGCAGACGCGTCTCTGACGGCGGAGTCACCCGCCGCGAGAACGACCGCTGGCAGGAACGGAGTCAGATATTCCTACTCGTCGTCCGCGGAGCGTTCACCGGCCCCAAACGTCACCGAAGGTGCCGGCTTCGGCGTCGTCGGTGACGGCGTCCTCGTTCGTGGACTCCGGTTCGTCCGTCGCGGCCTCCGGTTCGTCGGAGGTGCCACCGGTTTCGCTCGCGGATTCGACCGAGCTACCCCTGCCGTCAGTCGTCGACGTCGGGCCGTTTCTCCGGCGCGCGTCCGGTCACGAGATATCGATCGAGTCCGGCGACCAGTCCGAGCGAGAGGAGGCCGCCGGCGACCGCGAACCCGGCGATCAGCAGGAAAAACGTCGACAGCGGGAACCCGCCGAGGACGAAGCCGCCGATCGCGATGCTCGCCGACCCGAGCCCGAACTCCCCGAGGTACGTGAAGCCGTAGGAGAGGCCGCGACTGTCCGGCGGGGTGTAGACCGCGACGGCGTTCTGGTAGAACGGCTGGATCGCGAAGAGGAAGAAGCCGAAGACGCCACAGAGGACGACGATCGCCCCCAGTCCGAGTCCCGTAACCGGGACGAACGCGACGGCGAGGACCGCGAGAACGCCGAAGATCGTCGCCATTCCGCGGGCGGGCGCGACGCGGTTCGTCAACTTGCCGCCGGCGTACTGGCCGGCCATCCCGACGACCAGCAGGCCGACGTAGATGTAGTCGGCGGGTTCGATCCCCTCGAGTCCCGCCGGCAGGTCGAGCGCGTCCATCGCCGGGAGCCCGTGGAGGATCTCGGGGAGGTACGTGAGCATCCCCCGGTAGTACAGCCCTTCGAAGGCGACGACGACGAAGACGATCGCGAAGGCGCTCGCGAACAGCGCGCGGGAGTCGCCGAGCAGGCCGGACAGGGAGAGCGCCTCGTCGGGGCCGGCGTCCGCGTCGTCGTCGACCGCTGCGGTGGGATCGAACTCCGCGGTGAGTCCGTAGAGGACGGCGACGAGGCCGGGGAGCGCGAGCAGGGCGGCGACGAGTTGCCACTCGAGGACGATGAGCAAGGTCGCGGCGGCGAAGGGGCCGAGCGCGATGCCGGCGTTGCCGGCGATGCCGTGCCAGGCGAAGACGGTCCCGCGATCCTCGACGCCGGTGCTGATCAGCGCGAGGCCGGCCGGATGGTAGATGCTGGCGGCGATCCCCCACAGGAGGAGTCCGGCGGCGATCGCGTAGATCGACGTCCCGATCGAGAGCACCAGAAAGGCGAGGCTCATCCCGGCGAGACAGGCGATGATGAGCCGTTTCGTCCCGAACCGATCGGCGAGGATGCCCCCGGGAAGCGCCCCGAGGCCGAACGGCGCGTAGCCGAGCGCGACGACGAGGCCGAACAGCGCGACGCCGACGTCGAACTCGGCGAGCCAGACGACGAGGAAGATCGGAATGGAGGTCTCGAACCAGTGAACCAGCGCGTGGCCGGCCATCGTGAAGCCGGCGATCGATCGATCGTTTGCAGTGAGCGCCATCGAGTCGTTGCCTCAATCGGCACGCTCTACGCACTTAGCGGCTTGGATCGGCGGCCGGAACCGGCCGTTTCGAGCGATTGGTTCACCCGCCAACGGCGTAGAATATAACGCGACGCGGACCGAGCGGCCGATATGAACGGGGCGGCGACCGACGTCGATCCCACGCATGCGTTGATTCTCGGTGCCCTGGAGGATACCACTCGAGACGAACTCGAGTGCGTGAACGCGGCCGTCGGGGCGGTGCTCGAGCACGGGACCAGCGTCGAGCTAACACTCGACGCCGACCGGTTCGCGGAGGGTTTCCCGGATCGCGTCGCCGACGTGAAGGCGCAGTTCGAGCGGATCGATGAGGGGACTTACCGCGGGTCGCTCCCCGAGTGTACGGACGCGCTCGACGGGCTTCTCGCGGTCGACACCTGGCATCGATTCGTCACACTCGAGTCCGTCGCCGTCCGCCAGGATGGGAACGTCTTGCTGTGGTACGTCCCGGATCACCGGACGTTCGAACTCGACGCAACCCTCGCCGCCGGGGTTCTCGACGACGTCCGCGAGGTGCTCGAGGGACGACCTGCCGCACTCGTTCCGACGGACGCGACCGCCCACTGGAGCGATGGCGATCACCGCTACTCGCTCGAGCCGCCGACCCTGTGCGTCGACGGTCGCCGCTTCGGTCTCTCGCGGCTCGCGGACGTCGACGCCGATCGACGGAATCGTCGGCTCTCGTCACCTGGCGGACCGACGCCGAGGGGCTCGTCGGTCGGCTCGCGACCCGGATCGCACCGTCAGCGCCGACGACGCTGTCCGTTTCCGACGACGAGTCGTTCGAACGGGTCGCCGAGACGCTCGAGCAGTTGACTGCCGACCTGCGGGCCGGCGAAAAGTGATCTCGGACCCGATCGCACGTCCGGGGGCGAAACCGTTCGACGCGGCGGTGCGGAAGCGAGACGAATCGATCGTCAGCGATCGGCCGCGTCGTCCCCATCCTCGACGCCGACGGCCCGCGAGACGTCGACGTCGTCGGGTTCCTCCTGCCCGCCGACGACGAGGTCACCGTCCGCGGTCTCGACGTAGACGTCGTCCGCGAACCCGCCCTCGGCGTACGGGTGTTCGGGTTCCTCGAGTTTCTCCGGGGTCGAGGGCGCGTCGGGGAGTCCCTCCGGCGGCGCGAACTGACCGAGCGGGTCGTCGATCGTGATCCCCCACGTCTCGAAGAAGTCCCGGTAGCGATCGTAGTGATCGTCAAGTTCGTCGGCGGGGAACTCCATCATCTCGGTCCAGCCGTGGTTGTAGAAGTCGAAGTTGGCCTGGACGTGGGTGATCTCCCGGGCCTCGGCTTCGGAGTACCCGTCCTGGAGTGCCCGGAGGTAGGTGTCCATCGTCGCGTCGAAGAAGGCGTCGAGGCGATCGGTTCGCTCGTCGGCGTGATCGGGGTCGGCCTTCTTCGTGAATACCGACGTGTGAAGGCGGACCAGCCCCGACCGGGTGACCGATCGAACGCCCGGAATCTCGAGGGCCTTCCGCGAGGCGAAGTGACGCGCGTTCTGGCGGATCTTCATGGACCCATCTAGGGAGTCGTCCCTCAAGAACGGTTCGGAGGGGGCGAACACCGCTGCATCCGGCAGTGGGCGCCGGCGTGTCACCGGATCGATCGCGGCCGATCGAACGATCGGTCGAAACGACCACCATATGACGGGATCGAAGTTTCGATCGTGGGTGCGAATACGCCCGCTGGCGGACGATCGTTGGCACAGCGCAGCCCGAGAGGCAAAATGAACGAGATAGCAACCCACTTTAACCCGCATTACGAACGGTCACGGTATGACTCAGTACGTGATCATCGGTGACGGGATCTCGGGCAGTTCAGCCGCCGAGACCCTCCGGGAGGAAGACCCGGAGTCGTCGATTACCGTCATCACCGATGAGGGGGAAGCTCTGTACAACCGGATTCTCATCAAGGAGCACGCGAAAGGAAAGCTCCCTGAGGCCCCCATCTCGATCCACGACGAGGGGTGGTACGAGGAGCGCGACATCGATCTCTCGCTCAACACCCACGTGACGAGCGTCGACACGGAGTCGAAGACCGTACACACACACGAGGGTGCGGAGATTTCCTACGACAAACTGCTGATCGCGACCGGCGGGACGCCGACCCAGCTCCCCGTCGACAACAGCGACGCCGAGGGGATCCACCACTTCTGGACGTTCCAGGACGCCCGGACGATCCGCGAGAGCGCCGAGGCGGCCGACGAGGCGGTCATCGTCGGCGCCGGCCTGCTCGGAATCGACTTCGCCGCCGTCTGCGGTTCCCAGGGCGTCGAGGGCAAGTACCTCATGCGAGGCGACCGCTGGTGGCGGTACGCGCTCTCGGGAGAGGGCGCCGAGATCATGCACGAGGGCATGCGCGAGAAGGGCGTCGAACCCGTCTTCGACAGCGGCGTCGATCACTTCGAGACCGACGACGACGGCCACGTCACCGCCGCCGTCGACCCGAACGGCGATCGCTACGAGTGTGACTTCGCCGGCGTCGCGATCGGACTGACGTTCAACACGGAGTACCTCCGCGGAGCCGGTATCGAACAGGACAACGGGATCCTCGTCGACGAGTACATGCAGACCAACGTCGACGACGTCTACGCCGCCGGTGACATCACCCGCTTCTACGACGTCCTGCTCGGCGAACAGGCCCAGAACGGCTCGTGGGGCTCCGCGAAAGAGCAGGGACGCGTCGCCGCCGTCAACATGGCCGCGGACGACGAGGCCGAGGCGTTCGAGTGGGTCTCCTCGTACTCGATCACGCACTTCGACTTCCCGTTCCTCTCCTTTGGCCACCCGACGCTCGGCGACGACCACGCCGAGCGCAAGTACAGCGACACCGAGTGGCGTCGCATCGCGTTCAAGGACGGCAAGGTCGTCGGCGGCGTCCTCATCGGCGACCTCTCGCCCCAGAGCAAACTCAAGCAACTGATGCGGGAACAGCGCGTCGTCGCCGACCAGAAGGAGGTCCTGCTCTCCGAGACCGTCGACCTGGACGAACTCGCCCCGCCCCAGGAACAGTAACGGTCACCGCTCCTTCTCGACGCCGCGTTTCGACCTGCGAGCGGATCTCACGACGTACGACCCCTTCGAAAGGGTCCTACGACCCTCTCGAAAGGGTCACCGAGACGATGTTCAAACGCCACTCGAAGCGCAATCTCTCCCGCGAGACTTAGATACGTGCCCCAGACTGTTCTACTGAAGCACAATTCTCTTATTTGATTACTGTATTGTTGGGGGTGGATATGGACACTCGTATTTTAGAGTCGCCGATGAGGGCAATTCGAAGTCGCTTCTCACGGAAGTTGGCCGTCCTTTTCGTGTTCGTCCTGGTGCTCATCGCGAGTATCGGTGGCGTCATCTACATGCAAACGGGAACGGCGCTTCAGGAGAGCACCGAAGAGAACATGGAGCGGTCGACGGTGCTTCAGGCGAACACCGTCGGAGAGTGGGTCGATCAGACGCGGGACAAGACGAACTCCCTCTCGAAATCGGATCGCGTCGCCAGCGGGAACACCTCGGACATCGAGACGTATCTACAGGCCGAACACCAGGAGATGTCGGCCGCTATCGGGGCGATTCATTACTACGATACGGCCGAGAACGACGTGCTCGCCAGTACGGAAGACGGGGCCACCGACGTCGATTATCGTGAGGAGGGCGTCGAATGGGCGGTCGACGGCCTCTCGTTCGAAAGCGAGGGCCACACCGTCATCACGCATCCGTACGAGGATCCCTCGACGGGGACCAAGTCGGTCGCGTTCGTCAGCCAGGTGCCGGACGACCCCACTCGAACGATCGTTCTGGTCGTCGACCTCGAGACCCAGATGGAGCAACTCGAACGACCGTCTACGGCGGACGGATCGTTCACCCATATCGTCGACGACCGGGGGACGGTCGTGATGAGCCACCACATCGACGACATCAACACCCAGAACAGGGGTTCCGACGACGAATTCGGCGTGGACTCGATGGCCGTCATGCGCGGACTCGAGGGTGACACCGGCTACATGGAGATGGAGATGGGCCACGGGCACGCCGAACTGATGGCGATGGGGTACGCGCCGGTTCCCGAGACGGACTGGGTAATCATGACCCACGTCCCCGCCGACTCGGCGTACGCGCTGCAAAGCGAGATCGAAACCTCCGTCATCGCACTGGTCGTCCTCTCGATACTCGGCCTCGGGGCCGTCGGCGTCGTCATCGGACGAAACACGACCCGTCCGATCGAACGGCTGGCCGAGCGGGCGTCGGAACTCGAAACGGGGAACCTCGATGCGGAACTCGAGACGAACCGGACGGACGAAATCGGTAAACTGTACGACGCGTTCGACAGCATGCGAACCTCCTTACAGGAACGCATTCAGGAGGTCGAGGAGGCCCGCGCCCGGACCGATCGTCTCAACGACCATCTGGAGGAGAAAGCCGACGAGTACGCCGAGGTAATGCAAACCTGCGGGGACGGCGATCTCACGCAGCGAATGGATCCCGAGAGCGAGAGCGAGGCGATGAGCGACATCGCGATCGAATTCAATCAGATGGTCTCGGAGATCGAGGGGACAGTCGATCGCGTCTCACGGTTCGCGAACGAGGTCGCCGCCTCGAGCGAAGAGGTCACCGCGAGCACGGAAGAAGTTCACTCGGCGAGCGAACAGGTGACGGAATCGATTCAGGAGATCTCCGACGGTGCGGAACGACAGAGCGAAAACTTACAGACCGTCAACAGGGAGATGAACGATCTGTCGACGACGACCGAACAGATCGCCGCCTCGTCGAACAACCTCGCCGACCTCGCGGGGAAGACCGCGAAAACCGGCAGAGAGGGGCGGGAAGTCGCGAGCGAAGTCATCGAGGAGATGAACGAGGTCGAGGCCGATGCCGACCGAACGATCGACGCCATCGAATCGCTCGAGGACGAGATCGCTCAAATCGACGAACTGGTCGAGTACATCACGAAAGTGGCGAAACAGACGAACATGCTGGCCCTGAACGCGAACATCGAGGCCACTCGATCGGTCGAGTCGGGCGAGGGATTCTCGGCCGTCGCGGAGGAAGTCAAGGACCTCGCCGAAGAGACGAAGGAGGCGACGAACGACATCGAGGCGCGAATCGAGGACCTCAAATCGGAGACCGATCACACCGCCAGCGAAGTTCGCCAGACGCGCGAACGAATCGCCCGCCACAGGCACGCGGTCGAGGATACCGTGGCGGTCCTCGAAGATATCGCGGCGTACGCGAACGAGACGAGCGACGGCGTCCAGGAAATCTCCGCGGCCACCCAGCAGCAGGCGGCGTCGACCCAGGAAGTGGTCTCGATGGTCGACCAGGCGGCGACGATCGCCAAGGAAACCACCGACGAGGCCGAAACCGTCGCGGCCGCCGGCGAAGAACAGACCACCGCGCTCACCGAAGTGACTCGGTCCATCGATACCCTCTCCGAACAGGCGTCGGAGCTGTCCGCGAAACTGGACGAGTTCGAGACCGAAGCCGAACCCGGAACTCCGATCGACGGCGACCGGACATCGGCCAGCGCCGACGGGGACGACGTATTCTCGTTCGTCGGCCAGGACGAGTCCCCGGACGGTGACGAGCAAGCACCGGCGCCACAGGACACCGACACGAGCGGCGCGTCCCGGTAACGCCGGTTTCCTCTCGGGTCGAGCGCCCCCGTCCGGCCGTCCGCGCTCGTGCCTGATCGACGGAGCGGCGCTCGGTCCGACGATTCGAAGGGTACCGCGTCGAAATCGGACGGCATCATTTCTCATCCGGAGTATCGCGATCGGCGTGACGTCGCGCCGGTACGTACGCCGTGATCGGAAGTGAATTCGAGTTCTCGCGTGCGGTGAAGCGATCGCGGTGCGCGACCGCAGCCGACGGTTCCTCGGACAGAAACGAATCCGGACGGGACGCGGCCAGTTCCGTCGGCCCGAAAGAACTAGACGGAACGCGTCGCGTGTCGATCTCGGGACGATCGGAATCTCCGATCGGTTATCGCGCGGTGATTCGTGGCTTCGTCAACGACCCTGGCTGTAGTTGTGATCGGAGGTCTGCCCGCGACCTTGCCCCGGGACACGACCGCGGTTGCAGCCACGGCCGTGACTACCGTCGCGACCCGAGTTACCGGAATCCCCTTTGACGACCTCGAACATTCGCATCATGTCGTGTTCTTCGTGCTCGAGGATGTGGCAGTGGTAGGGGAACTTGCCGGCGAACCCGTCGAATTTCACGGCGATCCGGACGGTCTCGCCGGGGTTGACCTTGACGATGTCCACGCCGCCGCGCTCGTTCGGCTTCGGCGGTTTCGGATCGTGGCCCTCGGCGTGCATCTCGCGCTCGATGACGTCGAATTCGACGAGGTGCAGGTGGATCGGGTGCGTGTGGTCGTCGTCGTTTTTGAGCTCCCAGATCTCCGTCGAGCCGAGCTGCGGCTTGAACTCGATCGGGTCGCCCCACCGCTCCTCGTTGAGCGTGTGAATCATGTTCCCGTTGTCGTCCATGCCCATGTGCATGGTGATCTCGCGGGTTTCCCCGGCCGCACTCGGGTCTACCCCGGTGCGGTTCGGGAGCGAGAGTTCGGTCGGGTCGGCGCTGGTGTCCGCGGTAGTTACCTCCTCGGCGACCCGGAACTGCATGATCTCGTGGATTTCGGGATGATCCATGTCCATGTGCATCCCATCGTCGTCTCCATGGTCCATGTCATCGTCGCCGTGATCGTCGTGATCCATGCTCCCCTCGTACGGGAACATGGCATCGTTGGTCACCGTGAACGTCTCGCCGGCGTACTCGGAGAAGTCGACGATAACCTCGGCGCGCTCGAACGGCGCCAGTACCAGCGAATCCATGTCCCCGTGGGGACCGATGGTCGCGACGTCCTCCAGGAACCCGTGACCGGCCGAGATCTGGTGGAGCGCCGGGAAGTCGCCGTGGTGGTCGTCGTCACCGCCGTGGTGGTCGCCGTCGTCCTCCGGTTCGCCCTCGACGAGCGAGAGGTCGTAGGTTCGACCGTTGGAGACGTTGATGATGTGGAACCGGTACTTGCGCGGTTCGACCTCCATGTACGGCCACGCGGCGCCGTTGACGGTGGCGACGTCGCCGGCGACGTTCGCCATGAACATGCCCGGGTAGTAGAGTTCGCCGTTGTCCATGAACGATCGGTCCGCGATGACGAGCGGGACGTCGTACTCGCCCTCGGGGAGATTGAGCTGCTCCTCCTGCTTGCTCTTGATCCGGTAGGGGCCGACCAGCCCGGCGTAGTTGTTGAGCCGGGAGATGCCCCGGGCGTGGTCGTGGTACATCGACGTCAGCCGGTCCTGCCGGTTCGGCAGTTCCTGTACGCGACCGGCGAATCGCGGTCCGTTGACTCCATCGGGGGAGGTCCACATGTCGGCCTGCCCGTCGTTCGCGGGGTCGACCTTGAGCCCGTGGAAGTGAGTGACGCGCCGGACTTCCGGGACGGGGCCGTCGTAGTTGACGTAGTTCTCGGACGTGGTGCCGTCGATGTCCGTATCGACGTTGAACAGGTGCTCGTCGGGAAGCCCGCTGTTGTCGAACTCGACCGCGAGACGTTCGCCCTTGCGAGCCGAAAGGATCGGACCCGGGAACTGTCCGTCGTATCCCCAGATCGTCGTATCCGGGAGATCCGGGTGGAAGCTGTGTGTCGTCTCTTCGACCGCGATCTCGTGGTAGTCCGCGCCGCGTCGCTTGCCGTCAGCCCTTCGTTCCTCCGGAATCGAGAGTTCGTGTGCGTACTTCTCGAGTTCCGGCGAGGAGTGTTCCTCGTACGAGGGCCCATTGTGACCCTCGTCCGCCGTCGCACTCGACGAGGCGACGCCGGCGAGTCCGAGTGCGGCACCTGCTCGCAGTAAGGTTCGCCGCGAAACGTCGAACATCAGCGGCACCCTCCGTAGTCGTCCGTCCGTGATAGTAGCGCGTCTCTACCGTCGCCGGTTCCCGTTGGATGCCGTGGGGGTGACATGGCTGTAACATTCAGAGTTAATTATAATTAAGGCTTGTGGGCGAATTTTTCTTCGCCCATACCGAAGTGTACCGGCGCCTCACGGACTGAGAGGTCGCTGTACGCATTCCAACCACATCAGGGATCCATTACATGTTATTCATACAATGTTTTGTGCGGTCAGTAGAACAAAAAGACACATCCCCGGAATCGACCAGTCGATCGGAACCGACGTCAGGTGCTGGCGAACCGGTACGCGGCGGAACACTTATGAGATACCATGGTATTTGGTAACTATAAGCATGGCAACCAGTGAACGCTCCGGACGTGGTCGGACGCTGCAGTTCCGACCGGTAGCGACAGTCGACGCGAACGCGACCGTTCGACACGTCGATCAACTCGACGAGGAGACGCTATCCGCCGTCTGGAGCGCGATCGAAACCGATCGATCGCTGCCGGCTACCGGGACCGGTCTGGAGCCCGGCGAGGTGATCGTTTTCACCGACTACTACCGCGTCGTTCGCGGCTAGAGTAGCCACTGAAACGAGTCACACACTGATCGCAAAGCCGTTCTGCGATCAGGTGTGCAGTGACTTTCTGTGGCGACTATAGGGAAACCCGGCGATCCGATCGAGGTGCGCGGTATCGAAGCCGTTTTCCCCGGTGCCCGTGTTCGATGACGTATGAACGGCGACAGCGACATGACGCTGGCGTTCGAGCTCGAGGCGCTGAAGGAGCTCGCATCGCCGGAAACCGTCTTCGAGGACGCCAGAAGCTGGACCGAGTACATCGGCGTCGTCTCGGAGAAGCCGACCTACGTCGTCACGAACTTCACGCGCAAGAACCGCATCCGCCAGGACTTCTTCTCCGGCCCCCGCGGGAAACAGGAGAGTCTCGAGGGCGTCAAAGGACAGTTCGACACCGATCGGTACGTCTTCATCGGCGTCGACGAGGAGGACGAACGGCTGGCCGAGACGGTCGACTGGGAGTTCCTCTCGATCGAGGACGCCGCCGAGGCGGCCGACTGGGTGCTGGCCGCGAACGTCGAAACCGAGACGGAAGACACCGAACCAGTCCGGGACGACTGGCCCTGACCGATCGCGCCGCCTTCTCGACCCGTCCAGCGGTCACGCTGCCATCGCCCGAGTCGTCGCCCTTATGCCCGCGCCGGCCGAACCGTGACCGATGGCAGAACCCCGCGTCCCGGGTCCCCGTGACGACCACCTCGAACTTCCCTGTGGGGAGACCCTCGACCCGCACACGATCGACCTCGGCATGCGTGAGTACGCCTGCGGCTGTGGCGACACCCACGCCGTCGTCACCGACGTCCATCCGCCCTCTCGCTTTTTCCCCGAATCGCTCGTCGTCGTGCTCCGCGAGACGATCGACACCGACGACGAGTTCGACCAGTTCGGGACCCCGCACCTGATGGGCGTCGTCATGGAGGAGTTCCCCGAGAAGGTCGCCGTCCACGACGCCGCGGAGGACGGGGCCGTCGGCTACGCGATGCTGTGGGTCACCGACTTCGACTCGCGACGACTCCACGAGATCGTCGTCGAACTCGTCGTCGAACTCATGGAACACGCGATCAGCCACGCCGAAGACGACGACGCCGTCACCGAGTTCGAGTCGCAGATGCTCGAATTCGACGTGAGCGAGTTCGTCGACCAGTACCGCCGCCAGCGGGAGTTCGAGAGCGAACACGATCGGGCGCTCTAGCTCGCGAGACGGCCCTCAGTCCGCATTTGGGCCCGATCGTCGGAAATCGTCACGTCGAACCGGACGCCGTCCGCGCCACTTACGCCGATCTCGATCGACCAGCCGTGGGTCTCGACGACATCGGAGACGATCGTCCCTGCCTCGTCCCCGTTCCGCGAGGTCCGTACGAACCGCCGTTAGAGGCCGGTCGCGCTGGAACCGGCAGAGAACCCGTCTCCGGCGAGGTTCGAATTTCGAAACACCATTTCGAGATTCGTACTGTATCGTGGGGCTTATTACGATGTGCGAACTTCGGACTGACAGGAACCAATGAGTACGGACCACCAGCGCGGCGAGGAAGCCGCGGAAGGCGAGCACAGCGGGGACGCCGCAGGGGACGGACGTACGATCCTGCTAATCGGGAGTGGACCGATCCAGATCGGGCAGGCCGCGGAGTTCGACTACTCCGGCGCGCAAGCCTGCCGGGCGCTCCAGGAGGAGGGCGCTCGCGTCGTTCTCGTCAACTCCAATCCCGCGACGATCATGACCGACCCGGAGATGGCCGACCGGGTCTACATCGAACCGATCACGACGGAAGCGATCGCCGAGATCATCCGCAAGGAACAGCCCGACGGCGTCATCGCCGGCCTGGGCGGCCAGACCGGCCTGAACGTCACGGCCGAACTCGCCGAGGAGGGCGTTCTCGAGGAGCACGACGTCGAGATCATGGGGACGCCCCTCGATACGATCTACGCGACCGAGGACCGCGACCTCTTCCGCCAGCGCATGGAGAAGATCGGGCAGCCGGTCCCGCGGTCGACCACCATCTCGCTCGACGAGGGCGAGGAGGTGTCGGAACTGACCGAGGCGGACCTCAAAGATCGCGTCGAGGCCGCCGTCGAGGAGGTCGGCGGGCTGCCGGTGATCGCCCGCACGACGTACACGCTCGGCGGGAGCGGGTCGGGCGTCGTCCACGAGATGGACGAACTCCTTCAGCGCGTGCGCAAGGGCCTGCGCCTCTCCCGGAACAGCGAGGTCCTGATCACGGAATCGATCGCCGGGTGGGTCGAGTACGAGTACGAGGTCATGCGCGACGCCGACGACTCCTGTATCATCATCTGCAACATGGAGAACATCGACCCGATGGGCATCCACACCGGGGAGTCGACGGTCGTCACGCCCTCGCAGGTCGTCCCCGACGAGGGCCACCAGGAGATGCGCACCGCCGCGCTCGACGTCATCCGCGAACTCGGGATTCAGGGCGGGTGTAACATTCAGTTCGCCTGGCGCGACGACGGCACCCCCGGCGGCGAGTACCGGGTCGTCGAGGTGAACCCGCGCGTCTCCCGTTCCTCCGCGCTCGCGTCGAAGGCGACCGGCTACCCGATCGCCCGCGTCACCGCGAAGGTCGCGCTCGGCAAGCGCCTCCACGAGATCGAGAACGAGATCACCGGCGAGACGACTGCGGCGTTCGAGCCCGCGATCGACTACGTCGTGACGAAGGTGCCCCGGTGGCCCAAGGACAAGTTCGACGACGTCGACTTCGAACTGACCACGGCGATGAAGTCGACCGGCGAGGCGATGGCGATCGGCCGGACCTTCGAGGAGAGCCTGCTCAAGGCGCTTCGCTCCTCGGAGTACGACCCCGACGTCGACTGGGACGCGGTCAGCGACGAGGAACTCGAGTCCGAGCACCTCGCGACGCCGACGCCCGATCGCCCGTACGCGATGTTCGAGGCGTTCGAACGCGGCTACACCGTCGAGGAGGTCTGTGAACTGACCGACATCTACGAGTGGTACGTCGAGCGGTTCAAGCGGATCGCCGACGCCAGCGTCGCAGCCCAGGACGGCGACTTCACGGAGGCCGCGATCGCCGGCCGCACGAACGCGACGATCGCCGCCACGGCCGGCGCGGACGTCGGCACCGTCGAGGAGTCGGTCCCCGGGCGCACGTACAAGCAGGTCGACACCTGCGCCGGCGAGTTCGAGGCCGAGACGCCGTACTACTACTCCGCGCGCAAGTCCGAGTTCGAGTCGGGGCCGCTGAAGGGCGACGCCGCGGCGGGCGAACTCGAGGTCGATCGGGACGTCGAGAGCGTGATCGTCGTCGGCGGCGGCCCGATCCGCATCGGGCAGGGCGTCGAGTTCGACTACTGTTCGGTCCACGCGGTCCAGGCCCTGCGCGACCAGGGGATCGACGCCCACGTCGTCAACAACAACCCCGAGACCGTCTCGACGGACTACGACACCTCCGACGGGCTGTTCTTCGAGCCCATCACCGCCGAGGAGGTGGCGGACGTCGCCGAGGCCACCGGCGCGGACGGCGTGATGGTCCAGTTCGGCGGCCAGACCTCCGTCAACATCGGCGAACCGCTCGAGGACGAACTCGAGCGCCGCGGACTCGACTGCGAGGTCATGGGCACCTCCGTCGAGGCGATGGATCTGGCCGAGGACCGCGATCGGTTCAACGCGCTCATGGACGAGCTAGGCATCGCCCAGCCCGAGGGCGGGACTGCCTTCTCCCAGGAGGAAGCCCTGGAGCTCGCCCACGAGATCGGCTACCCTGTCCTCGTGCGCCCCTCCTACGTGCTCGGCGGCCGCGCGATGGAGGTCGTCTACGACGACGAGGAACTCGAGACCTACATCGAGGAGGCCGTCCGCGTGAGCCCGGACAAGCCGATTCTCGTGGACGACTTCTTAGAGGACGCGGTCGAACTCGACGTCGACGCCGTTGCCGACGGCGAAGACGTCCTGATCGGCGGCATCATGGAACACGTCGAGAGCGCCGGCGTCCACTCCGGCGACTCGGCCTGCATGATCCCGCCGCGGTCGCTCGGCCGCGACGTCAACCGCCGCGTCCGCGAGGTGGCCGAGGAGATCGCCCGGGCGCTCGACACGGTCGGCCTGCTGAACGTCCAGCTGGCCGTGACCGGAATAGACGACCCGAACGAGGAGCCAGAGGTCTACGTCCTCGAGGCGAACCCCCGCTCCTCGCGCACCGTCCCGTTCATCTCGAAGGCCACGGGCGTCCCGATCGCCAAGATCGCCGCGAAGGTGATGGCCGGCGAGTCGCTTGCCGACCTCGACGTCGAGGAACAGGTGCCCACCCAGACCTCGATCAAGGAGGTCGTCCTCCCGTTCGATCGCCTCCCCGGCTCCGACCCGCGTCTCGGTCCCGAGATGAAGTCCACGGGCGAGGTCATGGGCACCGCCGATACGTTCGGCAAGGCCTACGACAAGGCACAGGACGCCGTCGGGAAACCGATCCCGGAGGACGGAACGATCGTCGTCGACCTCTCGGCCGACGAGTTCCCCGACCCCGGCAGCGAGGCCGGCGAGGAACTCGTTTCCGGCTTCACCGAGTACTACGACCTCTGCGAGGCGGTCGACCTGATCCAGGCCGTCCGCGAGGGCGAGGTGGACCTGATCATTTCCCGGGACCGCGACCTACTCGAGATCGCCGTCGAGGAGGAAGTCACCTATTTCTCGACGGAGACATCCGCGAAGGCGGCCCTCGAGGCCAGGGCGGCCAAGGACGAGCCGATCGACGTCCAGGCGATCACCGACCGTCCGCAGCGCCAGGAGTACTGGGGCCAGCCGAAAGACCACTGATCGTCGTCACGGCCCGACGGCATCGCGCTCGCATCGCATACGACAGCGAATCGGCCATCTGCGACGGGCCAAATGCCGCGACCGACGGGGGCGCGGGCGGCGAACACGTCGGCGGGTTCGATCGAACGATCGCGTCGGAAACCGACGTCCGTGGATCGATTTCTGGCGTCGAACCCGAGTCCGACACCCTAAAGCGGGCAGACTCTGTGATTCGAGTATGGAGTATTACGAGGCGGCGGACTTTCTGTTCGGTCTGCGGCGCTTCCGTCCGAAGCCCGGGACGGAGTCGACCGCGCAGTTGCTCGCCCACCTCGATGACCCCCACGAGTCGATCGACTGCGTCCAGATCGCCGGCTCGAACGGGAAGGGGAGCACGGCGCGGATGGTCGAGCGAACGCTGCGCGAGGCGGGACTCTCGGTCGGACTCTACACCTCCCCCCACCTCGAGGACCTGCGCGAACGGGTCCGGGTCGACGGCCGCAAGATCCCCCGATCGGCCGTCACCGAGTACGTCACGGCCGTCCGGGAGTACGTCACCGATCGCGGTGCCGACGGCGAGTCGCCGACCTTCTTCGAGACGATGACCGTGATGGCGCTGTGGCACTTCGGCCGGCAGGACGTCGACGTCGCCGTCCTCGAGGTCGGCATCGGCGGGAAGTACGACGCGACCAGCGTCGTCGATCCGGTCGCCAGCGCGGTCACGAGCGTCACCCTGGAACACACGGGGATCATCGGCGACACGGAGGAGGCGATCGCCCGCGACAAGGCCCACGTCGCCCCGGACGACGCGCCGCTGGTGACGGGCGTGACGGGCGCCCCGCTCGAGGCGATCCGCGAGGTCGTCGGCGAGGTCGTCACGGTTGGCACCGACTCGGCCGCAGACGTTCGCGTCGCCTACGACGGACTGGCGAACCACACCGAGGCCGCCGTCTCGATCGACGCCGAGGGGTGGGACCTCGAGACCCGGATCCCGCTTCCGGGGAGCCACCAGGCCGAGAACGCCGGCATCGCCGCCGCCCTCGTCCGCCAGGTCGCCGACGTTTCGATCGGGGACGTAGAACGGGGCCTGCGAAGCGCCCACTGGCCGGGCCGGTTCGAGGTGATCGACACCGATCCGCTGGTGATCCTCGACGGAGCCCACAACCCCGGGGCCTGCGAGCAACTGGCCGAGACGCTCGAGAGCTACGAGTACGACGACCTCTCGCTCGTCTTCGGAGCGATGCACGACAAAGACCACGGCGAGATGGCCGCCGCGTTGCCGACCCCCGATCGGGTCGTCGCGACGGAACCGCCGCTCGATCGGGCCGAAGACCGGGACGTGCTCGCCGAGGTGTTCGAGCGGGCCGGCGTCGAGACCGTGCGAACGGAGTCGGCCGTCCAGGACGCCCTCGCGGCGGCGCTCGCGGCGAGCGACCCGGACGACTGCGTGCTGGTCACCGGCTCGCTGTTCGCCGTCGCCGAGGCCAGGACGCGGTGGACGGGAACCGAGATTCCGAAGCGGATTCGGGACGTGGACGACGCGACGGACGCGCTCGAGGGGGCGAACGTCGACGCGGCCGGCGTCGCCCGAACCCGCAGGGAAGCCGTCCACCGCGTCGTCAAAACGAGCCTGCAGTCACGCCAGGCGAGACGCCTCAAGGAGGACCTGCTTCGCCTCGGCGGCGAGTGTGCGATCGCCGGGCTGGACCGCGACGACGAGCACGTCGACGCCGTCCTGATGGGGACGCTCGACCAGTTCGATCGGCTCACCCAGTCGCTCGCGGACGAACCGTACGGACTCGCCGAGATCGGCCGCGAGTTGCGCGAGACGCTGGCGATCGACGCGGGCGAGACCGCGGAAACGGACGGCGATCGCGCCAGCGCCGGGACCGGCGGGGGCAGTGGGTCTCGGTACCCGTGGCACGATCGAACGGCCGTGATGGGCATCCTGAACGTCACGCCGGACAGCTTCCACGACGGCGGGGAGTACGACGCGATCGAGGACGCGGTCGCCCGCGCCGAGGCGATGGTCGACGCCGGCGCGACCGTGATCGACGTCGGCGGGGAATCGACCCGTCCCGGCGCGGATCCCGTTCCAGTGGCCGACGAGATCGATCGGGTCGTCCCGGTGATCGAGCGGATCGCGGACCTCGAGGCGACGATTTCGATCGACACACGCAAGGGCGCCGTCGCCGAGGCGGCGCTCGAGGCCGGCGCGGACGTCGTCAACGACGTCTCGGGACTCGAGGATCCCGAGATGCGGTTCGTCGTCGCCGACCACGACGCGGGGCTCGTGCTGATGCACAGCATCGACGCACCGGTGGTTCCGGACCGGGAGGTCGCCTACGACGACGTCGTCGAGGACGTGATCGACCAGCTTACCGAACGAATCCTGCTCGCGGAGAAGGCGGGGATCGATCGCGAGGACATCGTCGTCGATCCCGGTATCGGCTTCGGCAAGTCGGCTCGCGAGAGCTTCGAACTGCTGGGCCGGATCGACGAGTTCGTGGCGCTCGGCTGTCCCGTCCTCGTCGGCCACTCCCACAAGTCGATGTTCGGGCACGTCGGTCGCGACGCCGGCGAGCGATTCGAAGCCACGGTCGCGGCGAGCGCGCTCGCGGCCGATCGGGGTGCAGACGTGATCCGGGTCCACGACGTGCCGGAGAACGTCGCGGCGGTGCGAACGGCGCTCGCCGCCCGCGATCCGGAGCGGTTCGAGTGGACGTAGGCCCGCCGTCTTCCGCACCTGCCGGTCCAAGCTTCAACCGTCCGGGACGAGTACGGATCCGTCACGATGACCGCAGATCACGACCGGCAGTCCGACGTCGGGATGGACGGACTCGCGGACCGCGAGGAACTGGACTCGCCGATGAAGACGGCGCTGGCCGCCGCCAGCGGCGGGACGCGGAACGGGACGCTCGCGCTGGCCGGCGGGGGTCTGGTGCTGCTCTCCGCGGTCAGATCGCTGTCACGCGGGCAGCGACGGGGGCTCCTGAAAGGAATCGTCGGCGCCGGACTGGTCGGGATCGGCCTCCGGCAGCGCCGATCGGACGATCGATCGACGTTCGAGCCGAGTACCGACGAGATCGACGGCGGGACCGAGGGGAAGGAGAGTTCGGATGCGGCCCACGCTGCCGCCGAGCGCCCCGATTCCGGGCGAGAGTCCCAGATCGACGCGAGCGGCGAGATCGACGACTCGGCACAGCTCGGCGACGAGGGCGACACGGGCTCGAGAATCGAGTTCACGGACGACGGGGACGAATCGGAACCGCACTCGAAACCCGGACTCGACGGGGACGACGAGGACCCTCGGCGCGACACCGACGACGACAGCGTGACGATCGACGTCTCGGACTCGGCCATGGCCGATGAGATGTCCGAGGCGACGGGGCCGGATCCCGAACAGGCCCAGCCGACGCAGACGGACGCGATCGAACCCGAGGAGACGCCGGAAGAGGACGCGTCCGATATGCAGGTCGACCCCGACGACGGCGACCACGAATCCGGCACTCGCGCCAGTGACGAGAACGGGGCGGACGGCGATACGGACGAATCGGCGAAGTAACGGGCGACGGCGAGGGCATTTCGAGCGCCAGCAAGCCGGTCAGCCGACCAGGAGCCAGGCAACTCCGATCGCTGCGACCGATCCCAGGGTATTGCCGAGCACGTAGACGGTCGCAGTCCGCACGTGCCCCTCCTCGACGAGTCGGACCGTGTCGACGGAGAACGTCGAAAACGTGGTGAACGCGCCGCAAACACCGATTCCGACGAACGACTGGATCGACCCGGCCACGTCCGCGAACAGCACGAGCCCCAGCAGGAGGCTTCCGAGGACGTTCACCAGAAACGTCGGCAGCGGGAAGCGCCCTCCCTCGACGAGCGCGGTCACCGTGTACCGTCCCAGCGCACCGATCGCCCCGCCCAGGCCGACGAGAAGCACCGGGATCGGATCACTCACGAGACCCACCTCGAATTCGAAGCGCGACCCGTCGACCGAGTACGACGCCCGCAAAGCCACACGCGTAACTGGCGGCGACGTTGAGCAGGCCGACCAGCGGTTCGACAGTCACCGTCTGGTACGCGAACGTGCTGTAGGTCGTATAGGAGGAGAGAAAGCCCGTCGACACGAGCAGGCGACTCCGATCCGTGAGATAGTCGGTGTACATCGCCTCGTAGACGACGAACCCGAGCACGAAACTCCCGGACACGTTCGCGACGAACGTCCCGGTCACCCCCGGAGCGACGAGTCCGACCCCGTACCGGGCGTTCGCCCCCAGAAAACCGCCGAGCACGACGAGTAGTACCACCTCGAGAGTGACGGTCCGGTCGCGGTCGGTCATCCGTCGAGAGATTCGTCCTCGCCGTAAAATTCCTGACGAACTGCGGTCGGCCTCCGGAGCGTCGGAGAGACCGATCGGGACTCGCTCGCGACCGCCGCAGACGCTAATCGTTCGGACCGCGATCGGCCGAATCAACGCTCCGGCGCGCAGGGAACGGGCGCTATCGGGCACCACGAACCCGGCAGCAATCGAGGGCCCCGCGACACCCGGATCGAGGTTCCCACTGCACCCAGGGATTTCTCTTAGGACGGCGTACGTCGACTATGTACGATCGAATCGTCCTGCCGACCGACGGGAGCGACGAAGCGAGCGTCGCCGTCGACCACGCGATCGATCTCGCCAAGCGGTACGAGGCGACACTCCACGTGCTCTACGTCGTCGACACGAGGGCGTACGACGCAGAAGGCATCACGTCGTCGGTGATCGAATCGCTCGAGGAGCGGGGACAGCGGGCGGTCGAGGCGGTCGTCGAAACCGCGTCGACGCGCGGAGTCGATCGCGCGGTGCCGGCCGTCGTTCGAGGCGAACCCCACGACGGGATCCTCGAGTACGTCGACGAGCACGACATCGATCTGATCGTGATGGCGACGCGCGGACGAACCGGATTCAAGCGATATTTGCTCGGAAGCGTAGCGGAGAAGACCATCCGAACCGCCCCGGTACCGGTCCACATCGTGCGCGCATCGGCGGCCGATGCCGGTCACTGACGGTCGAACGTTCCGGGGACGGCCAATGTGAGGGCGATCGAGAAGCGATCCCGGATCGGCGAGCAGTCGGCGACGAGAGAACCGAACGACGCGACCCCGAAGACCGATCGGATCCCGTGACCGTCAATCCGACCCACCAAAATCCTCATTCCCGTGTCAGGTGTACGTGAGGGAAACACACGCTAGCGTCCGCAACGGCGTCCCTGGAGGACCACCAATGAGCGAGCCAGAACACCGCGAACGCGAGCGCATCGACCCCGAGTACGACCACCTGCGGGACGAGCAGGTCGACGAGGACGAACTCGCGGCGCTGCTCGACGAGTACGCGATCGGCCGGGACGACCACGAGAACGCGCCGGCGTTCGTGATTCGCCCAGACGACGTCCAGGCGGTCCTGGCGCTGTTGCGAGACGAGGCCGGATTCGATCACCTCTCGTGTCTCACCCCACAGGAGTACGAGGACCGCTACGAGTCGATCTATCACCTGACGAAGTACGACCAGCGGACCCACGAGGTGACGCTGATCGCGCAGGTGCCGAAAGACGATCCGGTCTGTCAGACCGCCGAACCCGTCTTCAGGACGGCCGACTGGCACGAACGCGAGGCGTTCGACCTCGTCGGGATCGAGTACGAGGGCCACCCCGACCTCCGCCGGATCCTCCTTCCTGAGTCGTGGCAGGGACACCCCCTCGCGCTCGAGTACGACCAGGAGAAGCCGCAGGTCGTTCGGTTCGCCGAACACGCGAACCCGTTACAACCCGATCGGGAACTGACCGAATCGGACACGATGCTCATCAACATCGGGCCCCACCACCCCGCGACCCACGGGGTGCTCCACCTCAAGACGACCCTCGACGGCGAGACCGTGGTCGACGTCGACCCCGACGTGGGCTATCTCCACCGTTGCGAGGAGCAAATGTGCCAGCAGGGGACCTACCGCCACCAGATCATCCCCTACTCGAACCGCTGGGACTACACCGCGAACCTCCCCAACGAGTGGGCCGTCGCCCGCGCGATCGAGGACCTCGCGGACATCGAGGTACCCGAGTACGCCCAGGTCCTGCGGACCATGTCGACCGAGTTCGGCCGGATGCTCGGCCACTTCCTCGCGCTGGGCACCTTCGCGCTCGACGTCTACGGCGATTTCACCGCCATCTTCCAGTACGCCTTCCGCGATCGGGAGGTCGTCCAGGACATCCTCGAGGACCTGACCGGCCAGCGGATGATGTTCTACTACTTCCGGCTGGGCGGGGTCGCGTGGGATCTGCCCCGACCGCGCGAGGAGTTCGTCGAGAAGTGCCGGGACTTCCTCGACGAACTGCCCGCGAAGGTCGACGAGTACAACGCCTTGCTCACCGGGAACGAGATCTTCCAGATCCGGTGCGTCGACACCGGCGTCTTAGAACCCGAGGTCGCCAAGGACTACGGCTGTACGGGTCCCGTCGCCCGCGGATCGGGAATCGACTACGACCTGCGCCGCGACGACCCGTACGGCTACTACCCGAACCTCGACTGGAACGTCGTCACCCTCGACGGCTGTGACAACTACTCGCGGGTGCTCGTCCGGATGCGGGAGGTCGAGGAGTCCGCCAAGATCGTCCAGCAGTGTCTCGACCTGCTCGAGGACTGGCCAGAGGACGAACGAACCGTCCAGAGCAACGTCCCCCGGACGCTCAAACCCGACGCGGGAACAGAGACCTACCGCGCGGTCGAATCCGCGAAGGGGGAACTCGGGATCTACGTCCGATCGGACGGCACCAACTCGCCCGCCCGGTTCAAGATCCGGAGCCCGTGCTTCCACAACCTCTCCGCCCTCCCCGAGATGGCCGAAGGCGGGTACGTCGCCGACCTGATCGCCTCGCTGGGGAGTCTCGACATCGTCCTCGGGAGCGTCGATCGATAAGGAGACGGCACGCCCCGTTTCCCGGTCGCCTAACGGTAAATATGGCCGCCATCTGTGACGGAATCGCCAAGGATTAAGGTCGGCAGACCGGACCATCGATCAGATGTCGATAGAGCCGTTGGCCGAAGGCGCGGCCGCCGTCCGGTCCACCTGGACGGCCCTCGAACGGGACTGGCGAAGCGTCGTCGTCGGCGCAGTGATCGTCGTGCTCGTCCAGGTGCTGAACCTCGGGATCCCGTGGTGACCGGATGAGTGCGCGCCGACTGCTTCCGGGACTGTTCGCCCTCTGTATCGGTGCGATCGCGGCCCGAGCGATCGCGCTGGCCGGCGGCCCCAATCACCTGCTCGTCGCGATCGCCCTGGGGTTCGTCCTCGAGAACGCCGTCGGCGTTCCGGAGCGACTCGAACCGGGGCTCGAGACACACAAGCTCTGGCTCGGGGCCGGGATCGTCCTGATGGGTGCATCACTGTCGCTCGGGACGGTGCTCGACGTCGGCGGACTCGTCCTCCTCGTCGTGATCGGCGTCGCCGGCGTCACGCTCGTCGTCGTCGAGAGCCTCGCGCGAAACGTCTTCGGGATCGCCGATCGGCTCGGATCGCTGCTCGCGGCCGGGGCCAGCATCTGCGGGGTCTCGGCCGTCGTCGCGGTGGCCGGTTCGATCGACGCCCGGGAGGACCAGATCGCCTACGCGGCCGCGACCGTCCTGCTGTTCGACGCGGTGACGCTCGTCGTCTACCCGATCGTCGGCGACTTGCTCGACCTCTCCGGCATCGTCTTCGGAGTCTGGGCCGGGGTCAGCATGTTCTCGACCGGCCCGGTCGTCGCGGTCGGGGTCGCCCACTCCGAGGTCGCCGGCCAGTGGGCGACGATGACGAAACTCGCGCGTAACGCCCTGATCGGGGTCGTCGTGCTCGGCTACGCGAGCTACTACGCCCGGACCGGGACCGGCGATCGCGGCTCCTTCCGGACGCTCTGGAGCGAGTTTCCGAAATTCGTGGTCGGCTTTCTCGCGCTCGCAGCGCTCGCGAGCGCTGGCGCGTTCTCGGCCGCCCAGCAGGCGTCGATCGAGCACGCCTACAACTGGCTGTTCCTGCTCGCGTTCGTCGGCCTCGGGACGGAGATCCGGCTCGCCGAACTCCGTACCACCGGCGCGACGCCCGTCGTCGTCGTCCTGGTCTCGTTGCTCGTCTCCAGCGCGCTCTCGCTCGCGGTGCTGGCGGCCCTGTTTTGACCCCCGATCGCAGTCCAGATGGGAGCATCTAATACCGTCGAGAAAGAGTCGCCGGGTATGTCCAACGGAGAGTTCGAGGGGTACGGCGGGAGACACGTGCCGAAACCGCTCGAGGAACCGCTCGAGGAACTCGCGGCCGCCTACGACGAGGTCGCGACGACCGACGCGTTCCAGTCCGATTTTCGCGACCTGCTCGAATCGTTCGCCGGCCGACCGACGCCGCTGTACCACGCGAGCAACCTGAGCGATCGGTACGGGGCCGACATCTACCTCAAGCGCGAGGACCTGCTCCACGGCGGCGCGCACAAGATCAACAACTGTCTCGGCCAGGCCCTCCTCGCCAAGCGAGCGGGGCGCGATCGGCTGATCGCCGAGACGGGGGCCGGCCAGCACGGCGTCGCGACCGCGATGGTCGGCGCACTGCTGGGCCTCGAGACGGAGATCTACATGGGGAAAAAGGACGTTCAGCGCCAGGAGATGAACGTCTTCCGGATGCGGCTGATGGGCGCCGAGGTCAACGAAGTCACCCGGGGTGACGAGGGCCTCGCCGACGCCGTCGACGCGGCGCTCGAGGACTTCGCCGAGAACGTCGACAACACCCACTACCTCGTCGGGAGCGTCGTCGGTCCCGACCCGTTCCCGCGGATGGTCCGTGACTTCCAGAGCGTCATCGGCGAGGAAGCCCGCGAGCAGTTCCGGGAGCGCACGGGTGGGCTCCCCGACGCGGCCGTCGCCTGCGTCGGCGGCGGCTCGAACGCGATCGGCCTCTTCCACGCCTTCCGGGACGACGTTCGGAAGACGACTACGTCGTCTTCCGCATCCCATCAGAAATCGAAGATTTCTGAGGACGACGTGGCGTTCTACGGCGCGGAGGGCGGCGGCGAGGGTGCGGAATCGAGCAGGCACGCCGCTCCGCTCGCGAAGGGGACCGACGACGTGCACCACGGGATGAAAACGCGCGTGATCGGCGAGGACGTCGACGTCCACTCCGTCTCGGCCGGCCTCGACTACCCCGGCGTCGGCCCCGAACACGCCATGTTCCGCGCCGTCGGCCGCTGCGAGTACACGGGCGTCACCGACGACGAGGCGCTGGCGGCGTTCCGGGAACTCAGCGAGACCGAGGGGATCATTCCCGCACTGGAGTCGAGTCACGCGATCGCCCGGGCGATCGAACTCGCCGAAGCGGGCGAGCACGAGACGATCCTCGTGAACCTCTCCGGGCGCGGCGACAAGGACATGGAGACCGCGGCCGCGAAGTTCGATCTCTAGACCGCGTCCCGCAATCGCGACGCGAGTCGGTCGCCGTCCGCGTCGTCGAGTCGGTCCCTGACCAGGGAGATGGTGACGCCATCGTCCTCGAACCGGGGGACGAGGTGGACGTGTGCGTGCTCGACCGTCCCGACGATCGAGCCCGTGGTGTAGAACACGCTGATCCCGATCGGATCGAGCACGTCGTCGATCGCCGTCCAGAGCCGCCGGACGGTCCGGAAGACGGCCCCGACGGTCCGCTCGTCCATCTCGAACAGTTCCGACCCGTGTGCGTTCGGCACGACCAGCGTGTGGCCCGTCGTGACCGGTCGCTGGTCGAGAAACGCGAGTACGCGATCGTCGTCGACGACACACGCGGCAGCGTCCTCCCCCGCGACGATCCGACAGAAATCACAGTCGCCCTGCATGTTCGTCTCCCTGTTACGAGCCGATCGTAATAGCTGTCCCGCACGATTTGACCGGGCACCGATCGTCGATCGCGAGCCGCCCGCGCCCGAGCGCCCGCAACCGCCGCGGTACCAGCGGGTGATACGATTAAGTCCCGATCGGTGGACTGTCGACCCGGAACGATGACCGTCGAAGATCGAATCGCGATCGTCACTGGCGGCGCCAGCGGAATCGGGGCGGGAATCGCGGACGTACTGTCGACGGCCGGCGCGACGGTCGTGCTGGCCGACGTGGACGCGGCAGCGGCCGAACGCGTCGCGAACGACCTGCCGGGCGAGGCGATGGGCGTCGAGGCCGACGTAACCGATCCCGCCGAGACGGCGGCGCTCGCGGAGACCGTCGTCGACGAGTACGGCCGGATCGACGTGCTCTGTGCCAACGCGGGGATCTTTCCGTCCGCCACCCTCGAGGAACTCTCGGTCGAGGACTGGGACCGGGTCTTCGACGTGAACGCGAAGGGCGTGTTCCTCTCCGTGCGAGCGTGTCTTCCGCACATGCGCGAGCAGGACTACGGCCGGATCGTGATCACGTCCTCGATCACCGGGCCGATGGTCGGCTACCCCGGCTGGACCCACTACGCCGCGACCAAGGCCGGCGTCCTCGGGTTCATGCGAACGGCCGCGCTCGAGGTCGCCGCCTCGGACATCACGGTCAATGCCGTCCTCCCCGGAAACATCGCGACGGGTGGGCTCGACGACCTCGGCGAGGAGTACCTGGAGAAGATGCGCAACTCGATCCCGAAGGGCGAACTCGGGTCGCCCGAGGACGTCGGTTACGCGGTCGCGTACCTGGCGTCCGAGGAAGCCGGCTACGTCACTGGCACCTCGATCGTCGTCGACGGCGGACAGACCCTCCCGGAGTCCCAGCTCGCGATCGAAGAGATCGAGGGCGCGTAGGTCGGGCCACCGCCGGGTTCGACGCGGCGACCGCCACCCCGGTCACAAGAGGCCGTGATCGTCCTGGAGCGCCCGGTACCGCTCCAGGTACCGATCGGCGACGGCGTCGGCGTCGTACTCGGCGAACGTCTCGTCGACGTCGCGGTGTTCGAGGTCGCCCGCTTCGAGAATCGCGTCGGCGAGTTCGTCCTCGCTCGTCGTGCGAAAGCCGCGGTCCCAGCCCTCGACGAGTTCGTGGGCGCTGGAGTCGACGTGGTACTCGACGATCCCGACGCAGCCGGCCGCCAGCGCCCACAGCATCTCCGTCGGGAAGACGCAGTGTTCGGCCGTCTGCGCGAAGACGTGGGCCCCGCGGTAGGCCGCGATCCGCTCGTCGAGGGAAAGCGCGCCGGCGAACGTGATCCGATCGTCGATCCGGAGGTCGCTCGCGAGCCGTTCGTACCGCTCCCGTTCCGGCCCGTCGCCGACGACCGTCGCCGTCCAGTCCCGGTCGCGAAGCTCCGCGAGCGCCAGCAGGAGGCTCTCGAGGTTGGCACCCTCGTCGAGACGGCGGGCGTAGATCACGTCCACGCGCTCGTCCGGGTCGACCGCCCGAATGCGTTCCAGATCGATCGGGTTGGGGATCCGCTCGACGAGGTCGCCGTCGGCCCCGCGCTCTCGGACCCACGTGCCGACGAGTTCTGACGGGGTGACGATCCAGTCCGGGCGGCCGGCCGCCAGCCGCGTCGATCGATCGTCCACGACGCCGCCGTCGCCGTACCACTCGACGAGTAGTGGGACGCGGGCCAGCGTCGCCCCCACGCTGGCCGCGAGGACCTGTCCCGACGGCTGTGCGCTCGCGTGGACGACGTCCGGCCGCGCGGCCGCGAGGACGAACGGCAGCCGCAACAGGAACGAAGCCGTCGCCTCCAGGCCGACCGACACGCCGTGGTACGTGACGTCGTCGCGCTCTATGCGGCCCTGCTCGCCGTCCCAGAACTGGGTACAGAACACGTGCACGTCGTGATCGCGCGCCGCGAGGAGGTCGACGATCGACTGGAACCGCTGGTTCGTCTCGGTATCGCGGTGGTGGACCGTTTCGTACGAGACGAACGCGATGCGCATATGCCGTCGGCACGCAGTGTGGGGATAAAAAATCACTTCTTTCGTTCAGTTCGGCGATTTCCGATCGCGGGACGCGTCGGTTCACCTTCGATACCGCGATCGAGGTGAGGAAAAACGGCTCGCACCCCGATACGGGGTCGACGGCGTGCTCGCGATCGAGTCAGTCCTCGTCGAATCCGGAGACGAGATCCTCGAGGTACGACTCGATCCGTTCGAGCAGGCTCCCGTCCCGGCCGTCGTCGGTGGGCCCGTCTACCGGGTCGACGGCGGGATCGGGGTCGTCTTCACCGGCATCCGCCCCGGAATCGGACCGGTCGTCGGCGTCGTCCGGAGCGTCGTCCACGTCGGTCGACTCGGTGTCGTCCGACTCGCCGTTATCACTGTCGTCCGTATCGCTATCGTCGCCCGCGACATCGTCTTCCCCGTCGTCCTCGTCGGTATCGTCTTCCCCGTCGTCCTCGTCGGTATCGGCTTCGTCACCGTCCTCTCCGTCGTCCTCGTCAGTATCGGGGTCATCTCCGTCCTCTGAGCCGTCCGCGTCAGTATCGTCGCTCGCCGATCCGTCCTCCGGGGAGTCGGTTTGCCGATCGGTCGAGGCGCCGTCGCGGTCTGTGACCTCGTCCGCGTCAGTCGCCGGTTCGGAGTCGATATCGGTCGATCCTGATCCGTCCTCGGGAGGCGAGGAATCGCCGACCACGAACGCCGGTGCGACGACCGCGACGATCGCCCCGAACGCGGCGAGCACGATCAGCATCGTCAGGAGAACCGTACGAAGCGAAGCGTCGTCCGTGTCGTATTCGGTCCCACCGTCTGTCATCGATTCCGTCTAGGCCGTCCGAACCGCTTTGTTACGCGCGACGATCGGTACCGCGCCGACCGGGAGCGCCGCGGAGGCGGCCACCGACGGGCGCGTTCGAAAACCGATCGACTGCGCAGGGAACGGATACCCAACAGCCGCTGTACGAACGGATTACGAGCGTTCACAGACTCTACCGTCATCGTATCCGAAGATTGGTCGCGTTCGCGGGCGAAACCCACACGTGACGACCGGGGTCGATGTGACGGCCACAACACAAACCACTACAGGATCGGCTCCGTACGTCCCTCCCATGCCTCCCTACGACATCGAACGCTATCTCAACGTCCGGAGCGCGTACGGCGCGTCGTTCGGGCCCGACGGCGATCGGCTCTCCTTCCTGATGGACACGACCGGGACGCCGCAAGTCTGGACGCTCACCGGCCCCCGCGAGTGGCCCGAACAGCGCACCTTCTACGACGAGCGGGTGACCTTCGCTTCGTGGTCGCCCGAGCGTCCCGAACTGATCTTCGGGATGGACGAGGGCGGCAACGAACGGGCACAACTGTTCCGGCTCGACGCCGAGACGGGTGCGATCGAGAACCTGACCGCGATGCCCGACGCCAAACACCGCTGGGGCGGCTGGAGCCACGACGGCGATCGGTTCGCGTTCGCCTCCAATCGCCGCGACGAGGCCGTCTTCGATATCTACGTCCAGGGGCGAGACGAGACGGGCGACGAGGCGACCCTCGTCCACGAGGGCGACGGCTGGCTCTCGCTGGCGGGGTGGAGCCCGGACGACTCCCGGCTGCTGGTCTCGCAGGCCTACTCCAACTTCGACCAGGACCTGTACGTCCTCGACCTCGAGACGGGGAAGCTCGACCACCTCACGCCCCACGAGGGCAACGTCCGGTACGGGAGCGCGAACTGGGCTCCCGACGGCGAGGGGATCTACCTCGTCACCGACGAGGGCGACGCGGACACGCTCTACCTGGCCTACCTGGACCTGGAGACCGGCGATCTGGAGAGCATCGTCGAGGGCGAGGGGTGGAACGTGGACGGCATCGCGCTGGACGACGAGACCGGCCGATTCGTCTACTCGCGGAACGTCGAGGGCTACACCGACCTGACCGTTGGCGAGTTCGACCCCGACGATCCGACGGCGTTCGAGACCGTCTCCGAACCCGATCTGCCGGGCGGCGTCGCCGGCGGCGTGAGTTTCGGTCCCGACGCGGAACGGTTCGCGCTCTCGACCTCCGGCGACACGGTCAACACGAACGTCTTCGTCGTGGAGTTCGAGACCGGCGAGACGGAGCGGTGGACGGACGCCCCGACCGCGGGTATTCCGCGGGAAACGTTCGACGAATCCGATCTCGTCCACGTCGAGAGTTTCGACCAGTTGGAGGTGCCCGGCTTCCTGACCCTGCCGGACGAGGCGGACGACACCGGGGCCAGCGACGGCGACGGCGTCCCGGTCATCGTCGACATCCACGGCGGCCCCGAGAGCCAGCGCCGCCCGTCGTTCTCGAGCGTCAAACAGTACTTCCTCGATCGGGGGTACGCCTACTTCGAGCCGAACGTTCGCGGCTCGGCGGGGTACGGCGCAGACTACGCGGCGCTCGACGACGTCGAGAAGCGGATGGACTCGGTCGCCGACATCGAAGCGTGCGTCGAGTGGCTCCAGGACCACCCGGCCGTCGACCCCGATCGGATCGCCGCCAAGGGCGGCTCCTACGGCGGGTTCATGGTGCTGGCCGCGCTCACCGAGTACCCCGACCTCTGGGCGGCCGGGATCGACGTCGTCGGCATCGCCAACTTCGTCACGTTCCTCGAGAACACCGGCGACTGGCGCCGCGAGTTGCGGGAGGCGGAGTACGGATCGCTCGCCGAGGACCGCGAGTTCCTCGAAGAGATCTCGCCGATCAACAACGTCGATCGCATCGAGGCACCGCTGTTCGTCCTCCACGGCGAGAACGATCCGCGCGTCCCGGTCGGGGAGGCCGAACAGATCGTCGAGAAAGTCGCCGACCACGGCGTCCCGGTCCGGAAGCTGATCTTCGAGGACGAGGGCCACGGCTTCTCGAAGCTCGAGAACCGAATCGAAGCGTACTCCGCGATCGCGGACTTCCTCGACGAGCACGTCTGAGCCTGCTCACACCGAAACTGACGACCCGGTCTACTCCAGCCCCTCTCGCTCGCGCAGGTCCGCGCGGCGACCCTTCCCCGTCGTCGTCGGCAGTTCGTCGACGAACTCGATCGTGGGGGGTACTCGTACTGCGCGAGGCGGGTCCGAACGTGATACGTAAGGGTCGACGCGAGCGCGTCCCGATCGTACTGGAGACGCTGGGCTTCGAGCGGGCCGACCTCGGGTGAGCGTGTCGATCGACCTCAGCCGATGACGCCCGTTTTCGTCGCGACCTCGCGTGCGGCCCGCTCGTTCATCCCGTCGCCCAGGATCGTGTACCGATCGCGGATCTCGTGGCAGGTCGTCAGCGCCTCGATCACCGTCTCGTCGTCGATCCCGAGTTCGGCGGCCGTCGTCGGCGCGTCGATGCTCGAGAGGGCGTCCCGGATGTTCCGCCAGAAGCCGCGATCGCCACCGTGCAGGTAGGCGGTCATGATCGAGCCGACGCCGACCTGATGGCCGTGCAGGGCCGCGCCCGGGGCGAGCCGATCGAGCTGGTGGGAGAAGAGGTGCTCGGCACCGCTGGCCGGCCGGGAGGAGCCGGCGATGCTCATCGCGACCCCCGAGGAGACGAGCGCCTTGGTGACGATCCAGGACGACTCCTCGAGTCCGGGACGGACGAGGTCGGCGTTGTCGACGAGGATCTCGGCGGTCATCTCCGAGAGCGCCGCGGCGTACTCAGAGTACTCGACGTCCTTGAGCCGCTTGGCGAGCCGCCAGTCCATGACCGCGGTGTAGTTGGAGATGATGTCCGCACAGCCCGCGGTCGTGAGTTCCCACGGGGCCTCCGCCAGGATCTCGGTGTCGGCGACGACCGCCAGCGGCGGTTCGGCGGCGACGCTGTGACGCGTATCGCCGTCCGGAACCGAGCCGCGATTGCTGACGATCCCGTCGTGGCTGGCCGCCGTCGGGACGGAGAGAAAGCCCATCGAGAGGTGGTCGCTCGCCATCTTCGCGATGTCGATCGCCTTCCCGCCGCCGATGCCGACGAGGTAGGCGGCGTCCTCGGCCTCGGCGGCCTCGATCACGCGCTCGACGGCGTCGAACGTCGCTTTCTCAACTGTCACGATCGCTGGCTCGATCCCGGCCGCCGCGAAGTCGTCGGCGATCGGGTCGGCCGCGACCTCCCGGGGAGTCGGACTGGTCACGAACAGCGGTCGGCCCTGCAGGTGGAGGTCGTCGACGACGTCGACGGCGTCGTCGATGACGCCGTGGCCGACGACGACGTTTCGCGGCAGGCGAATCCACGTCGACTTCTCGAACATACGTCGTTCCACGCAGTGGAGCACATAAAACCGTTCTCGTCGATCCGAACGTCGGACACGGAGTCGGGCGGTCCGTTCGCGATCGGATTGTCACGTAGAATCCACGGCCGCGGTCCCGATCAGAACGTGTCCAGAATGCCCAGCACGCGCTCCTCGGCCTCCCGATCGGGTCCGTGTTCGCGCCCGGTCCGATCGCTCTCGAGGTGGGCGTCGACCGATCGGGCCATGGCCTCCTCGAGCGGGGTCGATTCCCAGCCGAGGGCGGCGAGTTTCGCGGTCGAGAGGACGTGCGGGTACTCCCGGTAGAGGACGTAGTCGTCGAGAGCGACGTCGGCGGCCGCGAGTTCGCGCGGCCCGGCCGTGACGACCGCTACCGATGTCTCCAGCTGGTCGGCGATCAGGTCGACCATCTCCTCGAGCGTGACGAGTCGCCGATCGCCGACGTTGTACGCCTCGCCCGCCTCGCCGCGCTCGGCGACGATCCGCATCGCCGACGCGACGTCCTCGACGTAGGCACGGTGCCAGATATTTGTCCCGTCGCCGGGAACGATCACGCGATCGAACCGGTTCACGCGATCGATCCAGAAGTCCAGGCGCTCGGTGTAGTCGTGGGGGCCGTAGACGATGCAGGGACGGACCGACATCGCGTTCACGCCGCGTTCCGCGGCGGCGAAGACGGCCCGATCGCCCTCGGCCTTGCGAGCGCCGTAGGTATCGTTCGAGTCGTCGGTCGCCTGTTCGGGCGTGCACGGTTCGAGCGGCGTTTCGCCTTCGCGCTTGGGAATCTCCTCGCGGCCGTAGGCCGCTCCGCTCGAGATGTAGACGTACGCCTCGCAGTCCGCGAAGATCCGGGTCGCCGCCTGCACGTCTTTCGGATAGTAGGCAACGCAGTCGAAGACGGCGTCCGGGTCGACGGTCTCGGCCGCGGCCTCCAGCGCCGAGTCGTTCGTCCGATCGCCCTCGACGTGGCTGACCCGATCGTCGTCGGCGAACGGGTCGTCGTGACTGGCGCGGTTGAAGATCGTCACGTCGTAGCCGTGTGCGAGCAGGTCGTCCACGAGGTGGCGGCCGATGAAGCGCGTGCCACCGATGACGAGTGCGGTTTCCATGTCCGATCGTCGTCGCTGGCCGGGAAAACGATGGCGAAGCCGACCGCGTGGTTCCGTTCGCCGCGTCGGACAGTCAGGCCGGTCACGAAAGGGAACTATTTCGCCGACCGTCGTAGCACCGGCGTCATGAGCGAGCACCTGCGGACCGGAGGGACACACCCGTATCCGCTCCAGTGCGATCACTGCCACTATCCGATTCCGGACGGCCCGGTGGAGGCGGCAGACGGGCAGTACTGTTCCGAAACCTGCCGGGAAGCCGCCGACGGCGAGTCGACGATGCCCGACCCCGACGCCTACAAACGCGTCGTGACGGGGATCGAACCGCTCGACTCGCTCGTACCCAACGGGATCCCGGCGGACTCGTTTCTCCTCCTCTCCGGTGACGAGGGAACTCGCCGAAGCGAACTCCTGACCGAACTCGTCTGGCGCGCCATCGAACGGGGCGAACCCGCAGTCCTCGTCTCCTTCGCCAACCCGCCGACGGCGACCCTCGAGCGGTTCTTCGGGAACGGCTGGAACGTCCTCCCCGCGCTCGAGACCGATCGGCTCCGGATCGTCGACTGCTTCACCCATCGGCTCTCGGATCGCGAGGCGTTCCTCGAGAGCCGCAACGAGTGGCAGACGTTCGTGGGCGAGGCCGCGGCGGACTCGATCGTCTCCGTGGCGGAACCGGACGACGGGCCGACGGTAGCCGACGCGTTGCACGAGGCGCTGGACGCGCTCGAGATGACCGAAACGGGGCTGGTGACGATCGACTCGCTCGACGAACTCGGCCGATTGCTCCAGCGGGATCGGGTCCACGACTTCGTCACGGAGGTTCGCGGAACGGTCTGTACGGCCCGGTACGTGCCGATCGTCGCGGGGGCGACGACCGCCGGAAGCGACAGCTACCCGGAGGACGAGTACGTCTTCGACGGGATCGTCGACCTGCGACTGACGGACCAGTTCACGCCCGAGACGCGACTCAAGCAACTCGGGGTGCGCAAACTGATCGGGGCGCAGTTCCTGCCGCAGTGGATCACCTACGAGTACGAACCGGCCCGGGGCCTGTTCGCGTTCGGCTCGTCGACGGATGCGCGAGAGGTGTACGACTACGACTTCGGGAACGGGCCTCGCGCCGTCGACCGGCGGTGAGACGGTCCGCTGTACCGATGTGCCGGTACAACCGCGATCGCCTTGCGGTTGTACCGAACTGACATACAGTAGTCCGTATCGGGCAGGACCGCGAACCCGCCACACGGAGCGCCGATCGGCGGGCGAACGGCTGCAAGCGAACGCACGCCGTGCCTTTATTCGCCTGATCGGCGAACCTCCGACCGCAGAACGAGCGTAGCGGCGGCCATCAGCACGTCATCCGGGCGAGACTCACGTCCAATCATGAACGACCGATACGACGACGACCGACGACGGCGGGACCGACGAACCGACCGACAGCACGAGGGGGATCGGTATCACGGTGACGATCGCGGCCGGGCTCGAAGCGGCGACGATCGCGGCTGGCTCCACGGACTGTTCAGTCGCGGCGGGAGCGAAGAACGGGGGCGCGGCGATCGCGGGAGACACCGCGAGACCGAAGACAGACAGCCGACGGACACGCCCTACGGCGAACCCGGCTGGGGCCAGAGCCCCGGCGTGCAGGGCGAACGCGACAGGAAGCAAGGAGGAAAACGGCGCCGCCAGGAGCAGGACCCCGGCTGGCGACGAGAAGGCCAATCCGAGGGCCGCAACCGGCGTGAAACGCCACGCGAGGGCGATCGGAGCCGCGGTCGCCACGAACGCCGGGAGCAGTACGGATCCGAGGGCCACGAACAGTACGGATCCGAGGAGAGCGAGGGATTCGAAACCGACGCGATCGAGGACGGGACGCTCGAGTACGGCGGGGAGGCACGCCGCGAACGTCACCAGCAGGGTTCGCACGAAATCGAAAGGGCCGGCGGGCAACAGTACGGCGCCGAGAGACGGGGCGAGCATCGCCGCGAGCAGTACAGCCGCGGCGGACAACGGCGCGGTCAGCAAGACCGCGGAGAACGACAATACGACCAGCGCGGTCGTGAACCGGAACGGCACGAACAGTACGATCGTGGGCAGCGAGACCGGCAACGCGGCGGACAGCGCCAGCGTGGCGGACAGCAACAGGCCCGCGACCAGCGGCGCCAGCGCGGCGAGCGCGGTCGACAGGGTCGACAGCGGATGGATCGCGGCGACCAGCGACGCGGTCGTGGGGACCGCCGCGATCGGAGCCAGCACGATCGCGAGATGCACCAGCGGCAGGGGCGCCAGGAACAGCAGCGAGGCCGCGCTCGAGGTGGCGGTCGCGATCGGCGGGCGGAAGATCGCGGCGGCGCGGAACGGGAGGGCTTCCACACCGACGCGATCGGCGAATCGGATCTCCAGTACGGCGGGGAAGCACGCCGCGAAGGCCGCCAGCAGGGCCAGCGCAGGCCCGAGCCTCAGGGAGAGCACCGGCACGGTCAACGGGGCCACGAGGGTCGACAGCGGATGGACCGCCAGCACGGGCCGCCACGGGGGCGCCAGCAGGGCCAGCCAGAGGGCGGCCAGCGCGATCGTCGCGAACGGCAGGGTTCCGCGGAGCGCTGGCGCGAGGAACGCGACACCCACCAGCACCGGCCGGGACAGCCCCAGGGAGGGCGACACCAGCGGAGCCAGGGGTCCCGTGGGGAGCACCCACAGCGTCGGACCGGACAGGAACGTCGACGCGAGTCCCGGCAGGAGGACCGCAGTCACGTCGAATCCCAGCACAGCGACCGCGGCCAGGGCGAACCGCGGCGCGACGTTCGCGGTCGGGACGAACCCGGTCGTGGAACCGGCGAGACGTCGCGGGGCTCGCGAGGAGCGGCGGATCGGACCGGCGGCGGTCTCGAGTACGAACCCGATCGACCGCGCGACGAATCCGGCAGCTGGACCGCGGATCGATCGATCGACGAACGGGACCGGGATCAGCGACGAGAACGCGACGCAGGGACTGACGAGGACGAGAGCAACCGCCGGCACGTCCACGAGCGGGATCCGACCGACGAGAGCGGAGACGATCGGTACGAGTCCGAGTGAGGGGCCACGCCGATCGATCCACACCCCGATCGCGTCCCGAAACCACGCCCGTTTTTGTTCGTCTCGTGCCCAGGGTCCGATATGGGCGGCACGTACGTGCTCGTGATCGACGTTCCGGAACCGATCGAGATCGACGTCGGGGCGCTGAACACCCGCGAATTCGGGGCGGGCGCGTACGCCTACGTGGGAACCGCGTTCGGCCCTGGCGGCTTCGCCCGCGTCGATCGGCACCGCGAACTCGCTCGCGGCGAGCGCGACACCCGCCACTGGCACGTCGATTACCTGCTCGGTCACCCCGAGACGCGACTCGAGACCGCGATCACGTTCCCCGACGCCGATCGGGAGTGCGAGCTAGCCGATCTACTGCCGGGCGATCGGATCACGGGATTCGGGGCCTCGGACTGTGACTGCCCGGCCCATTTGCTCGCCGCGCCCGACGCCGATGCCGTCCGCGAGGCGGCGACGGCCGAAGGCGGCAGGCCCGCGGACCAGTGACGCCGCCGATCGACGTCTCGCGCGTGGGAACGAGTGGCCGCCGATCCGACACCGCGAATTATGACGATCGACTGTGAACCTGTAGTCATGGCCGAACCAGACCAGGACGCCGAGGCCGAATCGCAACCGGAACTCGACGACGACGCCATGCATCGGTTCCCCGTCCCCGACTTCGAGGACCTTCCCGACGATCTCCAGGACCGCATCGTCGAGGAGACCGATCGGGCGGGATTCACGCCGAACGTGTTCTCGGCGATGGCGTACAAGCCGTCACACTTCCGGGCGTTCTTCGACTATCACGACGCGCTCGTCGGGGACACCGCCCTGGAGCGCGAGGAGATCGAGATGATCGTCGTCGCGGTCTCGGGAGTCAACCACTGTTACTACTGCAACGTCGCTCACGGCGCGCTCGTTCGGATCTACGCGGACGACCCGAAACTCGCCGATCAACTCGTGGCGAACTACCGAACGGCGGACGTCAACGACGCCCACCGGACGATGTTGGACGTCGCCGTGAAACTCACCGAACGTCCGACCGAGGTGGAGGAAGACGACCTGGAAGCGCTCCGGGAGGCGGGGTTTAGCGAGGAAGCGCTCTGGGACATCGCGTCCGTCGCGGCGTTCTACAACCTGAGCAACCGACTGGCGATGTTCGCCGATATGCGCCCGAACGACGAGTTCCACACGATCGGTCGGAAGTGAAACCGTGATCACCGCCTGATTCAGGCGTAACGGCTGGAACTCGACGCCGTCCGCAACTTCGACACCGTCTTGCCCGACACGGTGCAGTCTTGCGGGACCGACACCGAAGCGTCGCAGCCGATACCGGACGAGGCGGCGGGCCGACCGCGGAGACGGGACGCCACCGGCGCTCCCGCGTGTGCGTTCGGAACACCTCCGAATCGCGATCCGGTCGACCGCGAGAAACGCCCCCAGTCACGCTGGCCGATCGTCGCGAGGCGGGTGCGTCGGGTGTCGTCGGGAACCGTCGTCCGCTCGAAACGTGTCGACGCGGAGACCGATCACTGGGGCTCGTCGTCGCGACCGTCTCCCAGGCCCTCGGGCACACCCTCTATCGAGTTCCGCCACAGGGTCATGTCGGCCGCGTGGGCTTCGAGCGCGTCGACGTCCTTCTCCAGGGATTCGATCGACGACCGAAGCTCACCGTCGAGGTCCTCGATGTCCGTCTTGACGGCCGAAAGCTCCGATTTCGTTCCCTCTCGGAGCAGCGTGATCGCATCCTGCATCGTGGAGTTGACGTCGTCGATTCCGGTTTCGAGGGCGGCCGTTCGTTCGTCGATTCGCTCCTCGAGGTCGTCGATCCGCGCCTCCAGCTGTTCGATATCCCGGATTCGGGACGCCAGGGCGGTGGTTCGTGCGTTTAGATTCTTCTCGACGTGCGTGACCCTCCGGGCGACGTCGTCCTCGACCTGCTCCCCGCTCCCGGCGGCGTCGACGTCGAGGGAGTCGCGGTCAGCGGAGAGTTCCGACCGATCGCGCCGCGTCGCCGCCTCGACGCTCGCGAAGCGATCGGCGAGTTCGGTGACTGCGGCTTCGAGGTCGTCGATTCGCGCCTCGAGGGCCGCGTCCGTCGCCTCTCTCTCGTCGATCACCGTTCGGAGCGTCGCCAGTTCGTCGGCGGTCCCGTCGAGTTCGGATCGAACGTCCTCGAGGGTTGCCCCGTGATCGTCGTCCGAGTCCGTATCGACCTCGTCCGACAGTTGCGCTACCTTCGACTCGAGGTCCGCGAGCCGCTCGTTGTCTATCCGCTGGGGGCTGGACTCCTGTTCGAGTGCCCGCCGGAGTGCCTCCGTTCGCGCACCCCCCTGGTCCGATCTGAGGGCCTCGAGCAGTTCGTCGAGGACGTCTTCGACCGATCGGTCGAACGACTTCTCGGCGGTTCTCGAGGCCCGTACGCGACTGTTCTGGTTCTCCATACCACTGTTAGCGGCGGAAGGGTTCCGCGAACGGTCGGTCGGGATCGTCCCAGAGACTCGCCGTCCCGTCGCGAGAAACACCGTCCCCCCCACACGGTGAGTCGCGACCGAACGGAGTACCCGCTCTCGAACGAGCGACTTGCTCGACGGATCGTGTCGGACGGTCGTCACAGCGCTCCGCTTCGTCGTTCGCGCCACAGTTATCGGTTTGCACGATTAATTCTACTCGAAAGGCCCCCGTTAAATATGTGGCGTCCGTTCATCACCGTTCAATCCCCGGTCAGTCGAGAGTGCCCCGGAAAATATTCCAGATCGGCCGTCTAACGGATGTCAGACGTTCTGAATGACGTATTCAGAACGGCCGTTTGGTTTTAAATAAAGGTGGTGGGAATTGCCATCGATGTCCGAATCAGACACAGATCAGGACGCACAGGACACGGATGCACCGAACGAAGGACTGGTCGCCCGGATCAAACGGCTGGTCACTCGAGGATAACTGCGAGCGGAACGAAACGAGGCAACGAATTTTGATCGACCACACTTCCAACACGTCGGTGTCGAAATGTCGCCGCGGTTGAGCCTGCTAATGGTGAGTTGCAAACGGTGCGGAAACGTACACGTCGGCCGAAAGCCGAGGAACGGCGGTCTGCAACCGATCGGTCGGCGGGCCTGCTCCTGCGGCGGAACGACGTTCGTCGCCGTCGACGGACGACCGGAGTGACCCGTCCGTCGACGGTGCTCCCCGGTCAGTCTCGAAGCGAGGCGAGCGTTCAGTAGGCACAGCTACGGCACTGACGAGAAATCGGGCGGTTTGGACTCCGCAGTCATGCCGACCTCGGCCGCCGTATTCCGCGCGCTGATGGTGGCGTTCGAACCCCATCGGGGCGAGCGGGGACTGGCGCAGGTCAGTCGTCGCTCGCGGCGAAACTCGCGGACTCGGCGACGGCCTCCGCGTCGGGCGCGCCCGGCAGTTCGTTGCGCACGTCGTCGCTCCCTTGCTCGGTGATCGCCTGGTGGTAGGCCTCGGGCATGACCTTCACGAAGGCGTCGAGCGCACGCTCCCAGTTCTCGAGCAGGAGGTCACCTCGATCGGAGCCGGTGTAGGCGACGTGGTTCTCGACGAGACGGCGGAGCATCGCCTCGTCTTTCTCCTCGAGATCCTCGTGGAGCGAGACCATTCCGGTGTTGGCCTTCGCCTCGAATTCCCGGTCCGGATCGTAGACGTAGGCGACGCCGCCGGACATCCCGGCCGCGAAGTTCGTGCCCGTCTCGCCGAGCACGGCGACGACGCCGCCGGTCATGTACTCACAGCCGTGGTCGCCGACACCCTCGACGACGGCCTTCGCGCCGGAGTTGCGGACGGCGAAGCGCTCACCCGCGACGCCGTTGACGTACAGTTGCCCGCCCGTCGCGCCGTACAGCGCGACGTTGCCGATGGCGATGTTCTCCGTCGGATCGTAGGCGGCCGTCTCCGGCGTCCGAACCGTGATCTTGCCGCCCGAGAGCCCCTTGCCGACGTAGTCGTTGGCGCTGCCGTCGAGGTGGAGCGAGACGCCGCTGGCGAGGAACGCGCCGAAGCTCTGGCCGGCCGTCCCCTCGAGATCGATCGAGATCGTGTCCTCGGGGAGCCCGGGCTCACCGTAGCGGCTCGTGATGCGGTTCGAGAGCATCGCACCGACGGTCCGATCGACGTTGGTAACCTCGGTCGCGAGCGACACGGGTTCTTCGTCTTCGATGGCGTTGGCCGCCGCCGAGATGATGTCCCGATCGAGCTGATCCTCGAGTTCGTGGTCCTGCTCGCGGATCTTGCGCCGGATATCGCCCTCGGGGTCGGCAAGCACGTCCGAGAGGTCGACGTTGCGGGCCTTCGGGTGATCGACGTCGTCGCGCTGGGTGAGGACGTCGACCTGTCCGATCATCTCGTCGACCGTGCGGAAGCCGAGGTCGGCCATGATCTCGCGCAGTTCCTGCGCGATGAAGGTCATGTAGTTGACGACGTGTTCGGGTTCACCGGGGAACCGCTTGCGCAGGTCCTCGCGCTGGGTGGCGACGCCGACCGGGCAGGTGTTCTCGTGACACTGCCGGGCCATGACACAGCCGCTGGTGACGAGCGAGGCGGTTCCGAAGACGTACTCCTCGGCACCGAGCAGGGCGGCGACGGCGACGTCGCGCCCGGTCTTCATCCCGCCGTCGGCGGAGACGCGGATCCGATCGCGCAGACCGGTCGCACAGAGCATCTGGTTCGCTTCGGCGAGGCCGAGTTCCCAGGGGAGCCCCGCACTCTTGATCGAGGTGCGCGGCGAGGCACCCGTCCCGCCGGAGTGACCCGAGATGTGGACCACGTCGGCGTTGGCCTTCGCGACGCCGGCCGCGATCGTGCCGATCCCCGCCTCGGAGACGAGTTTGACGTTGATGTCCGCCTCCTCGTTCGCGGCTTTGAGGTCGAAGATCAGCTGTTTCAGGTCCTCGATCGAGTAGATGTCGTGTAGCGGCGGCGGGGAGATGAGACCCACGCCGGGCGTGGACTTGCGAACGTGGGCGATCATCTCGTTGACCTTCTCGCCGGGAAGGTGCCCGCCCTCGCCGGGTTTCGATCCCTGGGCCATCTTGATCTGGAGTTCGTCGGCCGAGGAGAGGTAGGTGCTCGTGACGCCGAAGCGCCCCGACGCGACCTGCTTGACGTTGCACTCCTTTTCGGTACCGAACCGTTCCGGCGGTTCGCCGCCCTCGCCCGAATTGCTCTTGGCGCCCAGGCGATTCATCGCGATCGAGTTGTTCTCGTGGGCCTCCGGCGAGAGGCTCCCGAGACTCATCGCGGCGGTCGAGAACCGCTGGACGATGTCTTTGATCGGTTCGACCTCCTCGATCGGGACCGGATCCCGATCGCTCTCGAACTCGAGCAGGCCGCGCAGGGTCTGGAGGGTCTGTTGCTGGTCGTTGATCTGTTCGGCGAAGTCCCCGTACCGTTCGTAGTCGTTCGATCGCACGGCCTGCTGGAGCGTGCCGACCGTGTCGGGATTCCACTGGTGGTGGATGCCGGTCGATCGGTGCTCGAACTCGCCCGAGCGGGGGAGATCCGCGTCGTCGCCGCCGAAGGCGGTCTCGTGGCGCTCGCGGACGTCCGCTTCGATCTCGGCGAGGCCGATCCCTTCGGTCCGGTTCTCGGTTCCCTCGAAGTACTCCTCGACCAGGTCCGAATCGAGGCCGACGGCCTCGAAGATCTGGGCGCCCTGGTAGCTCTCGACGGTCGAGATGCCCATCTTGGCCATGATCTTCAGCAGGCCGTCCTCGACCGCGCCGACGTAGGCGTCGATCGCGACGCCGGTATCCGCGCCGTCCTCGCCGGCCGTGATGTCCGCGATCGTCTGGTAAGCGAGGTACGGGTTGACCGCACCGGCACCGTAGCCGACGAGCGTCGCGAAGTGGTGGACCGTCCGCGGGTCGGCGGACTCGACGACGAGGCCGACGTGGTTACGCAGGCCGTTGCGGACGAGGTGGTGGTGGACGGCGCCCGTCGCGAGTAGGCTCGGGATCGCCGCACGATCCTCGTCGACGTTGCGATCGGAGAGGATCAGGACGTCGTGACCGGCCTCGATCGCCGCGACGCTCTCCTCGCGAACCCGTTCGATCGCCGCCTCCAGGTCGGTTCCGGGCTCGTCGCTCGTCGGTTCGTAGGTCATGTCGACCGTCGCCGCGGTGATCCCGTTGGCGTCACAGTCGCGGATCGACGCGAGTTCGGCGTCGGTAAGGATCGGCGAGTCGAGCACCAGCTGGCGCGCGTGTGCGGGCGATTCGGAAAGCAGGTTGCGCTGGAAGCCCAGCCGACTTTCCATCGAGGTGACCAGTTCCTCGCGGATGTAGTCCAGCGGCGGGTTGGTGACCTGCGCGAACAGCTGCTTGAAGTACGAAAAGAGCGGACGGTTGAATTCCGTGAGTACCGACAGCGGCGTGTCGTCGCCCATCGAACCGACTGGGTCTTTCCCCTGCTGGACCATCGGCGCGATCATGTTGTCGAGTTCGTCCCGCGTGTAGCCGAACGCGGCCTGGTAGTCGCGGAGGCCGTCGACCGCCTCTCGCGGGGTGCTGTCGGCCGTGGTGTGGACGTCGTCGAGGTGAACCTGTTCCTCCTCGATCCACTCGCCGTACCGATCGTCGGTGAGGTCGTCGAAGACCTCCTCGTCGGGAATGACGCGTCCCTCGTTCGGGTCGGCGAGGAACAGTTGGCCGGGCTGGAGGCGGCTGCGCTCCTCGATTTCGCTGGGATCGGTGTCGAGCGCCCCGGCCTCGCTGGCCATGACGAGTCGGTTGTCAGTCGTGACGTCGTACCGGCACGGCCGGAGGCCGTTGCGATCGAGCACCGCACCGACGCGTTCGCCGTCGGTCGCCGCGACGAGCGCGGGGCCGTCCCACGGTTCGACGAGCGAGGCGTGGAAGTCGTACCAGTCCTTGCGATCCTGATCCATGGCGTCGTCGCCGCGCCAGGCCTCGGGGATGAGCATCCGCAGGGCGTGTGCGAGGTCGCGTCCGTCCTGCATGAGTAGTTCGAGCGCGTTGTCAACGCTCGCGGTGTCGGACTGGTCGGGGTCGTCGATGATCGGCTTGACGGCCTCGAGATCGTCGAGAACGTCGCTCTCGATGTCCGTCTCGCGGGCGCGCATCCAGTTGATGTTGCCCTGGATGGTGTTGAACTCGCCGTTGTGGACGATGTTCCGATAGGGGTGGGCGAGGTGCCACGCGCCGAGCGTGTTCGTCGAGAACCGCTCGTGAACCATGGCGAACGTCGACGTCATCCGTTCGTCCGTGAGATCGGGGTAGTAGGCGGGCACCTGCTCGCCCTTGAGCAGGCCCTTGTAGACGATCGTCTTCGAGTCGAGCGAGCAGACGTAGAAGCGATCCGCGCCCTCGACGTCACGCGTTTCAATTTCGTTTTCGAGCGCGCGTCGCGCGACGTAGAGCCGTCGATCGAAGTCCGCGCCCGTGACGTCGTCCTCGGGCGTGATGAACACCTGCCAGACGTCGGGTTCGGAGTCGACGGCCGTCGCCCCGAGGTCCCCGTTGTCCGTCGGCACGTCGCGCCACTCGACGACAGAGAGATCGTACCGATCGAAGACGTCCTCGGCGATCGCGATCAGTTCGTCGCGTGCGGCCTCGTCCTGCGGAAAGAAGATAGAGCCGGCGGCGTAGGGATCCGGAAGCGGGGCGTCGAGAACGCCCTCGAAGAACGTATCCGGAAGCTGGAGCATGATGCCTGCCCCGTCGCCGGTGTCTTTCTCGGCGCCCGTGGTCCCGCGGTGTTCGAGATTGACGAGCAGTTCGAGACCGTCGGTGACGACGTCGTGTCCCCCCTCACCGTCGAGGTCCATCACGACGCCGACCCCGCAGTTCGACCGCTCGTCCGCCGGATCGGCGAGACCCTGCGAACGCTCGGTGGATGAGTGTGGCTGTGGCATACCCCTCACTCGCGCGACCGTACATAAGAGGCTACTCCATAATGGCTAAATGTATTATAATCACATATAATCGAATATAAGGTATAAAACGCTCGAAATCGAACGCCGATCGCGGCGTTCGATCGTCCCCGCACCGACGATCGATCTCGGGCACGAAATCGACGCGGTCTCTGGATCGTCGGTCACCGGTCCGAACTGGCGACGGCCGGACGATAAATGACCGGACGAAGGAACAGAAGTGTCAGAGGCATGTAGTGCTCACCCACCAGAGTGAACACCACACCCGTGGTTCGTTCTCCAGTGGGAAGCCCTATTTGGGTAAACGATTAGGTTCACTCGATTGGTACTACGGTCACGGCCATGTGCATCACTCCCACAGACCGCCCCCTCAGGGTCTGTGTGGCCGATATTCGAGTAGAGTGACGTCGATCGTCGTTCGACTAGTTACGTCGTCGCACGCACTGCGCTCCGTGACACCGCCTGGCGGCGGTCGTCAGGTGGGTAGTACCGAACAACGCTGGCAGAAAACCCCATCGGTCAGAACGGCACCGTTCGCGTGCGACTGAGCAGTACGACGTCGCAAAGATCGAAGCGAAGCGATAGCTGAGTCTGGAATCGCTAAACGGGGCTCTCGGAGACTTCGATTTCGTAGTCACCAATTTCCTCCGCGCGCGCACCGAGAAGGGGGACGTCGAACGCCCATTCCGCCCCGCTGTCGAGGCCCTCCGTGCTATCGACCCCCTCGTGTATCTGGCGATCGTCCGTATCGTAGAACCGGACCGTGACCGCGACGTGATCCAGTTCGTCACCAGTATCGTTGCGTACGCTCCCGTCGACACCCGCCTGGAGTTCCTCCTCGTAGAACTCGTGGTCGAGGAGTTCCGGCCCATCGGAACCACCGGTACTCTCGTCGTCACGATCATCGTCTCCAGTGCCAGTGCCCTCGTTACCGCTCTCGCCAGTACCGTCGTTCCCGTCAGCACCACCTTCCCCAGTCCCGCTACTGCTCTCATCACCGCTGGTACAGCCTGCGAGCGGGAGCGTCAGCCCCCCAGTTGCCAGCAACCGAATAAGATCTCTCCGTTGCATTCTAGTGCGCTGGATAGTCTCCCAGTAGAAAAGTAAACAGTCGCTAACAGATCGGCACGGAGCGGCTGCGAATCGGTCTTCAACGATCCCACGTCCGCCCTCGGGTCCCGTTCACGGAGTGCGGTTACGCATTTCGAAAATGGGGTCGGCCAAAAGTACTCTCTCAGTGAAGGATCACTCCGTGCTCGAGAAACCGAAACGTAATGACGCGACGGACGGCCCTCTCACTTCTCCGAGACGGCCCCGAACCGTCCCTAATACGACTTCGCGAAGTACGCGATCTCGTCGGCGTCGTCACCGCAGACGCCGCACGTCGCGTCGTCGTCGGGACGGACGGGTTCGCCCGCGCTCGCGCCGCCTTCCTCCGCCAGCGGCTGCATGACGATCTCGGCGGCGATCTTTTCCTTGATGGCTTCCTCGCAGGCCTGGTCGCCACACCACGGCGTCTTCACGTAGCCGCCGTGTTTGCCGATCGTCCCGAGGATCTCCTCGGGGCTGTGGGCTTCCCGGACGTTCTCCTCGAGGGTCTCCTCGGCGGCCTCGTAGAGTTTGTCGTAGATCGCGTCGAGGTTCTCCTCGACGGTCTCGACGAGTCCCTCGCGATCGGCGACGACGTTCTCGGTGTCCGGCCGGTGGACGAGCGTGACCTCCTCGTCGTCGACCTCGTTGGGGCCGATCTCGATCCGGAGCGGGACGCCGTTGAGTTCGTGTTCGTTGAACTTGAAGCCGGGATTGCGCTCGTCTCGATCGTCGAGTTCGACGCGCAGGCCCGCGGCCTCGAGTTCGTCGGCGATCTCTTCGGCGTAGTCGAGCACCTTCTCCTTGGTGTCGGCCTGCCAGATGGGGACGATCGCGACCTGAGTGGGTGCGATCGTCGGCGGGAGAACGAGTCCCTGATCGTCCGAGTGGGTCATGATGAGCGCGCCGAGCGCGCGCCAGGAGAGTCCCCACGAGGTGGTGTAGGCGGTCTGCTCGTTCTCGTCCTCGTCGACGAACGTGATGTCGAACGCCTCGGCGAAGCTCTGACCGAGGTGGTGGCTGGTGCCGCCCTGGACGGACTTGCCGTCGGGCATCAGCGCCTCGACCGTCGTGGTCGTGTCCGCGCCGGGGAACTTGTCGTGTTCGGGCTTCTTGCCGCGAAGCACCGGGATGGCGAGCACCTCCTCGTAGACGCGTTCGTACTGGCCTAGCCGCGTCCAGACCTCCTCCCAGGCCCCCGCGTCGGTCGCGTGGGCGGTGTGGCCTTCCTGCCAGAGGAACTCCTTCGTCCGGAAGAACGGCTTGGTCTCGGTGGCCTCCCAGCGGACGACCGAGCACCACTGGTTCAGTCGTAGCGGCAGGTCGCGGTGGCTCCGGACCCACTCGGCCATGAACGGCGCGATGATCGACTCGCTGGTCGGGCGGACGGCGAGGCGCTCCTCGAGTTCCTCGTGGCCGCCCTGAGTCACCCAGGCCACCTCGGGGTCGAACCCTTCGACGATGTCCTTCTCGCGCTCGAGGTAGCTCTCCGGGATGAACATCGGGAAGTAGGTGTTCTGGACGCCGGTCTCCTTGAACCAGCCGTCCAGCGCGTCCTGGATCGACTCCCACAGCGCGTAGCCGCGGGGCTTCGTGACAATGAACCCGCCCATCGGCGCGTAGTCCGCCAGTCCCGCCTTCTGGACGACCTCGGCGTACCACTCGCCGGGTTTGTGCGATTTCGACTCGGTGATCCCGAGTTCCTGACTCTCGTCGCTCATACATCGACTCACTGCCACGGCGGGCTTAAACCATGCGAAGGTTCGACGGAACCGTGATCCCCCGCCGATCGCCCCGGCGACGGATCGTGCCGACCCGAGAGGCGCACACCGAACCGCCGCAACGTCCCGTGCGTTCTTTCCAGTTGTCGAATTTTTATGGTCTTCGATTACGAATGTAAGTTTATGAAAGCGATCGAGGTAACAGAGTACGGAGACAGCGAACAGCTCGCGGTCGTCGACCGAGAGAGACCGGAGCCGGACGCGGGCGAGGTCCGGATCGACGTCGAGGCCGCCGGCATCAACTTCGCGGACATCATGCAGCGCCGGGGGCACTACCCGGGCGGGCCGGACGCGCCCTACATCCCCGGCATGGAAGCCGCCGGAACGATCGACGCGACCGGCGAGGGCGTCGGCCTCGACGAGGGCGATCGGGTCGTCGCGATGCTCAACGGCGGCGGCTACGCCGAGTACGTCACGGCCGACGCGCAGATGCTCTTTCCCATCCCGGAGGGCATGAGTTTCGAGGAGGCCGCGGGTTTTCCAGTCCAATTCCTCACCGCTCACTCCTGTCTGTTCGAGTGGGGCGGACTCGAGGAAGACGAGACGGTCCTGATCCAGGCCACCGCGGGCGGCGTCGGGACGGCCGCCGTCCAGCTGGCCTCGAACCACGGCGCGGAGGTGTTCGGCACCGCGAGCACGCAGGAGAAACTCGACCTCGCCGCCGACCTGGGCTGTGACCACCCGATCAACTACACCGAGACGGACTTTCGCGACGTCGTCGACGAGGAGACCGACGGCGATGGCGTCGACCTCGTCCTGGAGAGCGTCGGCGACGACGTCTTCGATCGCAGCCTCGACGCGATGGCCCACTTCGGCCGGATGGTCACCTACGGCGTCGCGAGCGGCGTCCCCGCGAGCGCCGAGAACCAGCGGCTCCTCTTCGAGAACAAGACCGTCAAAGGGTTCCACCTCGGGCAGGCAGCCTACCACGATCCGAACAAGATCATGAAGGCCGTTCCCGATCTCACGCAAGGACTCACGAGCGGCGACCTCGAGGTGATCCTCGGCGAGGAGTTCGCGCTCGAGGACGCCGCCGAGGCCCATCAGTACATCGAAGACCGCAAGAGTTCCGGTAAAGTCGTCCTGACGCCCTGATACGGTTTACTGTAAGTCAGTTCCGGCGCAACCGCCGCCCGGATCGCGGTTGCGCCGGTACATCGTTACAGCAATCCGTATGAAACGGAGCCGAACCGATCGCGTTCCCGGTCGAGACGCCCGATCGGCTACTGGGTGACCATCGGTGTTCGTCGCCGCCTCAATCGTCCCCGTCCTCGTCTTCGCCGTCACCGTTGCTCTCGTCTTCGTCAGCCTGGTCCCCATCTTCGTCATCATCGTCCCCGTCGTCTTCGTCCTCTCCTCCGTCATCGTCCTCCTCGTCGTCTTCGTCCTCGCCTCCGTCATCATCCTCCTCGTTCTCCCCTTCATCATCGCCCCCCTCGTCGTCGTCCCGTTCCTCGTCAGCGTCATCGCCGTCCTCGTCGTCGCCCTCATTACCGTCATCTTCGCGCTCCTCGTCTTCGTCCTCATCGCCACCTCCGTCGGCATCCTCTTCAGCCGCCTCGACCGTCCCGCTGACCTCGGCGTCGTCGCTGACCTCGATCGACTCGGCGATCACGTCACCCGCGACGATCGCGCCCGGACGGATCGTCACCGCGGTGCCGGAGACGCTCCCGTCCACGGCGGCGTCTTCGCCGATCGTCACCGACACGCCGCTGACGTCGCCGCCGACCGCGACCCCGGCGCGGACCTCGACGGGACCGTCCACCGTGACGCTCTCGTCCGTATCATCGTCGATCGTGACCGCCGTCCCCGAGTAGCCGGTGGCGGATCGTTCCCCACCGACGTCCCTGATCTCGTTCTCGCAGTCGGCACACTCGTCGTCGCCTCCGTCGTCGCCCAGACAGCCCGCGAGCGCGGTCGTCACCGCCCCAGCGGCCGCCACGAGGACTGATCGGCGTCGAGACTGGTCGACCATGCGAACTCGGGGCTACCACGACTCCGGTGAAGAGAGTTCTCGACCCTCTCACTGGCCGCGAACGTCGATTCAGGGCGGTGACAGATTCGCGTCGCGATCGACTACGATCGATCCTCGAACGAGACGTCTCGTTCGAGGTCGTGATCAACGAAGTCGGCTTCGTCGAGCGGTTCGCCGCCCTCGAACCGGAACTCGCCGGCCACGGTGTCGCCCTCGAGGACGGTCGGGAGCCAGAGCCGATCGTCCTCCCACATGCGATCGTACGGCACCTCGTCGATCGGGACCCACTCCGGGCGGGCCTCGTCGGAGGGGGTCGGCTCGCCGTCGAACGATCGCGTCCGATAGACGTGACAGAACGTGTGCGGATCACCGTCGAGCGTAAACGTGAGTTCGCCTGCCTTCTCGAGGTCCCGGACCGCGAGTCCGACCTCTTCGCGCGTCTCGCGGACGGCACACTCCCGGGGCGTCTCGCCGTCCTCGAGTTTGCCGCCGGGGCCGTTGTACCACCCCTCTCCGAGTCCGCGGCGCTTCTCGATCAGGAGCACTTCGTCACGTGCGGCGTCGCAAACGTCACCGCCCGCTCGGTCGGCGGACCCGCGCTCCTGGAGCGGAAAGCACAGCGTCGCCTCGATCATACCGAGGTGTTCGTCCGATCGCGAATAAAGCCCACCATCACGCCCCGGCCCGATCCGGCGCGGTTTCGAGCGCCCTCGCTTACGACCCGGTGCGATTCCGAAGACCCTCGCTTACGACCCGGTACGATCGGTCCCGACGATCGTCAGGTAGCCCACGTACAGCAGGGCCGCGACCACGAGCGCGGCCGCGAACACCGTAACCCCGACGTAGCCGGTGAGGGCGACCTCCGGCCGTTCCCAGAGGTACGCCGCGCCCTCGACGGCGAAGACGAATAGGCCGCCGTAGACGACGGCGAGCGCGATCGCGCGGCCGAGCGTGATGGCGTCGAGGCGGCCCCGCTGGAGCAACTCGGCGACGAACAGGAAGGCGACGACCAGCCCGTAGAACGGTTCGGGGATCGCCTGCCCGAGTTCTCGCGGGCCCCGGGTCGCGACCACCCCGTAGTACGCCAGCGCGAGCAGGACGGCCCCGACGAGCGTCAGGGAGAGTCCGTAGCCGCTCGTGTCCGCGGGCGAGGGAACGACATCCGGACCTGAGCTACCGGCGTCAGGGCCGCCGTCGAACGCCAGCGAAGACGATCCCTCGCGATCGTCGACCGCGTCGTCGTCCGCCATACGTTGCAGTCGTGCCCCCAGGGGCTTTGTTAGGGAGCCCGTGAGCGAGGTCCGGAGTCGGCCCCGACAGCGACGAGCGAGTCGCGGGGACGGTTGCGACCGCCGGATCGTCACCGCCAGCGGGCGGTTGACGCCCGACCGCGGTCCCGACGAATCGAACCGGTTGGCCAACCCTTATACTGATATAGGATCATGATCGTCTATGGACGACATTTTCGTCGCACGAGTAATGTCCACGTCACTCCACACCGTGACGCCGGACACGCTCGTCGAGGAGGCGGGAGACGTTATGCTCGAGAACGGCATCGGTTCGGTCGTCGTGGTGGACGACGACAACCAGCTCGAGGGGATCCTGACGACGACCGACTTCGTCAACATCGTCGCCGAGAGCCACCCGAAAGCCGAGACGACGGTCTCGCGGTACATGACCACCGACGTCATCACCGCCTCGGCGCAGGACAGTATCGTCGACGCGGCCGACGTCATGGTCGAACACTCGTTCCACCACCTGCCGGTCGTCGACGACGAGGAGGGCGTCATCGGAATGGTCACGACCTCGGACTTGGCGGCGTACCTCTCGCGGGTTTCTACCCCGTCGCCCGATCGGTAATCGTCCCGAGTCGAACGCCGTAGGTCGATCACTCCTCCTCGTCCGGTGGCTCGTCTTCGGTCATCCAGCGCGCCGTCTCGGCGAGGCGCTCGGACAACTGGCGCGCCTCCACCGGGGTCAGCGTCGCGTCAGCGTGACCCGTCCCGTGGTCGCCGGCCATCGCATCGACGCTCAGGACCACCCGATCGTCCGCCGGTCGGACCGAGACGTCCGCCCGATCGGGGTAGTCCCGCGGCGGCCCGATCTCGAGGTCGGCCTCGCCGCGGGTGACGCCGATCTGGACCTCGTCGGGGTGTGCGAGGTCGAGCGTGTCCGTCGGCTCCTCCTCGATCGGGTCGGGGTCGTCGGCGCGGTTGGAATCCGCAGGCATACTCGGACGTTGGCACGCCGGGACCTTGGCTGTACTCCCCGACCAGCCGTCCGCCATTACCGCCCTGCTCCCGGAACCGGTCCGAATCATAAACGTTGGTTTCAATCACAGTTTCTGATAATCCAACACAAATATAACTTCGTTTTCGACAGTATTCCGGGCGTGAGAGACGATCGCGGTGTCAGCCGGACCCGGCGACGGGGCCGGTACCTCTCCACCCTCATACCATGGATCGAAGAACCTTCATCACGGCGGGTAGCGCATCGCTCGGGGCACTCACTCTCGGATCGACGGCCGCGACGGCCGATTCGACCGGCCGCTTCGTCGTCGATCGCACACGCCTCCGGACCGAGTCGGATCTCGAAATCGTCCACGAACTGGATCCGGTCGATCTGCTCGTCGTCCGGGCGACGGCGGACCGACTCGATCGATCGGGGGCCGCGTACGCCCCCGACCGGCAACTGGCGGTCGATCGATACCGGCCGACGGCCGTCGCCGGTGTGGAGTCGTCCGCACCGGCACGAGACCTGACCGACTTCCAGTGGGACAAACGCGACCAGGGCGTTCCCGAGGTCCACGAGATCACCAGGGGCGAGGGAACGCGCGTCGCGATCATCGACTCCGGGATCGCGGCCGGCCACCCCGACCTAACAGGGCAGGTCGACCTCGACCTGTCCCGGAGCTTCGCCCCGGACGAGTACGGCGTCGGCGAACCGTACGGCGGAGCCCACGGGACCCACGTCGCGGGGATCGTCGCCGCGACCGACGACGGGAGCGGGGTCGTCGGCTCCGCCCCGGGCGCCGAACTCGTCGACCTGCGCGTCTTCGGGGCGGCGCTCGAGAGCCGCGATCGCGGGGATCTGCCGCCCGCGTACTGGCGGGAGACGTACATGGGCGACGTCATGGCGGCGCTCGTCTACGCCGCCGAGATCGGCTGCGACGTCGCGAACCTCAGCCTCGGCTGGACCTGGGAGATGCGGATGGACGGCTGGGGTAAATTCTGGGGCACGGTCCACCAGCGCGTGGGTCGCTACGTCCGACGCCAGGGCATGGTCCACACCCACGCCTCGGGCAACTGGGGCGAGAGCCTCCAGTTCAACCGGGACGAGACCGACTCCTCGGAGACGGCCGGCGGACTCACCACCAGCGCCACGGGCCCCGTCGGGTTCGATCCGGAGACTGGAGCGTACGACGAGCCACCTTACTCGCCCTCGACGTACACGACCCACGGCGTCGGTGCGATCGATCTCGCCGCTCCCGGCGGCACGGGCGGCGAGTTCACGCACGATAACGTGCTGAACGCGATCGCGCTCCCGAAGTTCGACGACGACGGTACGTATCTCGGTGCCGACTACGGCCACGCCTGGTTCGCGGGGACCTCGATGGCCGCGCCGCAGGTCGCCGGGGCCGCTGCGTTGGTTGCGAGTGCGAATCCGGGGTACAACGCGAACCAGGTGGCGAACGCGTTGACTCGGACGGCGGAGGTGCCGGCCGAATACGATCGGAAGTACTACGGCCACGGGTACCTGGATACGCTGGCTGCGGTTCGGGACTGACGTCTCGCGGGCGACCCACGTCCGCTTTCGGAAATTCGGTCGAATCGGTGATCCACGAACATGGCGCGTGCTAGCCGGGAACCGGAGTTGCTGTGGGACACCTCAGGGGCCGAATAGGCGAAAATCGTGGCCGTTCGATCGCTAGGCGCACTCCATTTCGATCCACTGGTGTCCGTCAACTAATAACGTGAGATTGAAGACCAACGTTGGAAAATCCAAAATCGGGCTGGAGAGAGACCACCACTAGTCCCACCTACCACTCCAGCCTGACCCTGAGTTGTGCAGATACAGTCATGTCGATTCTGCCTAACTGTTTACCGTCTGGCCGAGTACGATCGTAAACGGGACCGATCGCACCGGCGGTCTATAGTAGCCACTGAAACGAGTTACACACTGATCGCAACGCTGCCCTGCGATCAGGTGTGCAGTGACTTTCAGTGGCTACAATACCATTCGCGTCGCTCGCGAATTTGCTCGCAACGCGAGAATCATGGACTCGCCGGGATGGTGAAACCCCGACGAGTCGGGTGGTTTTGCAAATCATGGTTCAGTCTGGAATGTTTTGACGACGGACCGCCATCTTCTCGCGCTCAGTTCTCGCGTCGTAGTGTTCGTACAGTACGTCGAGTGAGACGTCCATCCGTTCGCTCACGGTCTCTGGAGCCGTTTCCTCGTTCAGGTGATTCGTGATCGCACCGCGACGGATCGCGTGGGGTGATCGCGCCGACGGGCACTTCGACGGTACCGAATCACGGCTTCGGGCTTCGCACTCGGCTGGCGTTCGATCGTGGGGACACTCCGCGTACGTGCACGGGTGCAACGCCCGGATCACCCATTTGTAGATCGAGTGGCCGCTGGGCCGGGTTCCCTGTCGGGTAGTGAACAGTGGCCGGCGGCCGTACTCGTCGACGACGTCTTCCCGATCGGGGTTATCCACATAGTCGCCGAGAATCCGGTACCAGCGCGGTCCCAGGTAGACCCAGCGGCTCCCGTCGTCACCGTTCTTCAGCGGTGTCCCCGTGTCAGGACGGTGTTCTACACGGATCGCCTGGTCATCCTCGTCGAGATCGTCGACGTCGAGCCCACGGACCGCACCGCGTCGCATTCCGGTTCGCCAGATCAAGGCGATCAGCGCGTGGTCTCGGCTAGCGTAGTGGTGCCGGTCGAAGTACCGGAGCGCCTGCTTCGCGCGATCAGCCTCGAGGAAGACCTCGCGGGACTCAGCACCATCCGGCAATTCCGGGGCATGCAGTTTCTCTGCGAGCCCATCTTCGACTGCCTCGATGTCGGCCCACCAGCGCAGGGCCATCCGGACGCTACTCAACTGCTTTTGCAGCGTGATCGGTGCGACATCGCCCTGCCGCCAGCTGACGAACAGCGAGAGGTCACGACCGGTCAGGTCGTTCAGGTTGTTAATCTCCTTCTCTTCGCACCACTCGAGGAACACCGACAGGCGGTGCCTGGCGTTCTGCATCGATGATTCCCGAATACTCGGGCTCCGATGTTCGAGGAACATATCCACACCTTCCTCGGGTGCGAGCGGTTCCAAATCGTCGCTCACTACCGATCACGCTCCTGCCAATTCTCGGCGCGCGCGAGCGCGCTCATCGGGCTGTCTTCGAGATCGTCGCGTTCGAACAGCCGATCGGCGATCGCCGTCTGGAGCGCGGTTCCGGATCGATCCCGCGGCCGGGTATCCGGTACGTGGTACTCGTCGACGCGTGCGGCCAAGTCGTCGATCGCGTCGATCGTCTCGACGAGCGCCGCGTTCTGGTAGCGCAGTTCCGTCGCGATCGCCTCGAGCGCCTCGGCCTGGCGTTCCATCGCGTCGACTCGCCGATCGCGATCGGTCTCAGACATAGACCCGCACCTCCGCGACGATCGTCGCTCGAAGGCTGTCTTCGCAGCTGTCGCAGACGGTGACTCGTCCGTCAGGGTCCTGGACCTCGACTTCACGGACTCGGCCCGCGGTCAGCCCGCATCCGTCGCAGCGTGGGACGTCGCGATCGGCGGCACTCATCGCCCCACCTCGGGAGTATCGTGCTGGTTACAGTATCCGGTACGCTTACCGTCGTGGCGTGTCTGGTGTGTCATGGTCTCACACTTGTGGGACCGCGGACTCACCGCGCGCGCTGCTACGTAGGACTGGTCGGCGCGCGCGGTCACTGTCCGTCGGTGGTTCGTAACGACTGCACGGTACCCTCTTAGTTTCTCGAGGGTGGTTTCCGATATTTCTGATACTCAGGAATCGGTGATTGACTGCTTCTCGAATGCGATTTTGGAACTCTCGGTGATTTCCGATACCGTTCCGATAACTGTCCGAGTCGGGCGTGGGCTGTGGGCCGCGGGTCGATCGATGCGGTCGATCGGGGGACTTTTCCCCCGGTGCGTTCTCCGATAGCATGCTTCCGTACTCACTTACGGAGGCCAGCGGGCCGGTGCCCCTAACACCGGGTCCGCGTTCTCACAAGGACCCGACCGGGCAGCGGCGGGTCCGTCTGGCTTCCGTTGCACTCACCCAGGAACGGGTAGCACTTCAAACTAATGCATTGAACAATGCACTACAAGGAGTCGAATAGCGTTCAAATACCATCGTACCGAGCATTCTAACATGGAGTTCTGTGTCTTAGAAAGCGAATGCGACGACCACGGGTGGACTGGATGACGCGAGCCGATGACGCGATCCTCGAGTTCCTATTGAACGAGGGGAACGAGCCGATCGTCGCGAACCCGTCCACCGTCGAGGCGAATATCGATTACAAAATATCACACGTTCGTCGTCGACTCCGGGCGTTGCAGGATGGCGGACTTGTCGAGTACTACGACGAAGACCGGGGTCTGTACCGGATCACTAACCGTGGACAAGCCTATCTCAAAGGCCAACTCGATGCAAACGACTTAAAAACTGATTCAAATAACTAAGTGAATAGCGGCTTACATTGGACGTACTTCGTGAAAGCTGATATAGACTTTCACAACTATTCTAATATAATAGGAGTTGGATTAGTGAGAGATGCTATTAGAAGTCGAACTCGATACTATCGATTTCCGTACCGTCAGCATCTTTTGCTGTCACAGTACCGGACTCACCAGCATCAAGATCGAATGTATCAGTATCAGGATCAGAGAATGAGATGGTATCTCCATCTGAGTCACCACTACTGGAGACTTCAAATTCAATACTTGAAGTATCCGCAAGAGTTGTTGCAGTTACTTCAATCTCTTCATCACCGGTGCTGAAGTCAACAGTTGGTTCGAACCCAAAGTCCTCACTTGAAATTGTCGTTTCACTACCGCTGTCAGTAATGCCGACTATAGATACAGTACCGTCTGCCTCTATATCCCCCTCATCAACGTCAAGGACTCGGTGTTCACCTGCTTCCGTTAGTGGAGAACCAGGACTGTTAATACCCTCACCACGGATCTCGAGTTCTTCAGAGTTCCCCATCGAGGTTACTGAAACTTCTACTGTTCCAGCACGATCATCAATCTCGATATCTGTCCCTGCATTCGCTTCATTATCCACACTACCACCGAGGTCCAGAACGAACGCGGCGATCACTGCTGCCAAAATGACAGTTATCGCAACCATAAGGATAACGCCGATAACTGGGCTCACAGCCCGTTCGTCCTTCTCACCAACCAATTTGGATGAAAGGATCATTGTTGATTAGGCAAAGTCGTACTCAACCGTCGTGATTACGGTTTCCTCATCATCTTCGGTAATTGCGACAACTGCAACTTCACCATCTTCAGCGGCGCTTACAGCCTCCAGTGTGACTTTATCACCAGCTTCTTTCAAATCATCACCATCTCCTAAATCACTGCCATCTGAGGCGCCGTCGAAATCAGTTTCATCTCCACGTAGAACAATCTCTTCGGAGTTACCCATGGATGTCACGGAAAACTCAATCTCCCCATCACCCGCATCATTGTCCACATTAGTTTCGACGGCAGCATTTGCTTCTTGACTTACGCTGCCACCTAAGTCTAGGACGAACGCCGCGATCACGGCCGCGAGAATAACGGTTATCGCGACCATGAGAATGACGCCGATAACTGGACTTACTGCACGTTCCTCGTCGTCTCCGACGAGCTTTGTTCCGATGTTTTCGAGCATTGTTTACCACACAGCACCCACGTGAACGGTGAGAAGGCTTATGCCGGGGTATCTGGTACCCCGACGTGCGCTCGGGGATTGGGGGTAAGCACACCATCCCAGCGCCCACCTTCCTGCCGTCTCCGTTTCCGGTGCTGATAGTGACCAGTCGGTCGGGGGTTCATATATTTATGGGATCGTGAGTGTATCCCTGTCTGACAACGGTTTCAATTGTGATAATCAGCGGGTCGCAGAATTCGTACAACACCCTCTTGAAACCGTTCTGTCTGGCGATTTCGTTCAGCCGAAGGCGGGGCAACAACGATTATGGCCACGGAATCAGACGGACACGTATGGGAGATGGGGTTTCGCTCGTCGACGAACGTCGACTCGCGCGCACGTTCGATGGGGGCTACTACACCGACGCCTGGGAAGCGGTAGCGCAGTATCGACGCGCGATCGCGTACGCCACGCGCAACGATTGTGGCTCGACCGCGACCGCAAGTGCACTCGATCTTCCACGGGGACGGCTTCGTACCTGGATCGACGACGGCGGCTATCCTGATCCGGTCCGAGCGATCGAAACCGCTCGCGAGCACGGCTGGCTGGACGTGGGCTACGACAACAAGTCGTTCACCGGACTGAACGCACTCGTCGCGAACGTGTTCTCCGGCGGCTCGATTGCGGCGGAGAACTACAGTCCGTCGTTCGCGCTCAACGAAAACGGACGACATTCGCACGTCGTCGACGCGCTCGAGGCGACGGGTGTCGACTATCAGTTCGTCCACGACGACAGTGACGATCGTGCGACCGAGGTTCGGCCAACCGAACACGGAACGGTACTCGGGCGAGTGCTCACCGTCCTGGGGGCTCCGATCGGCCCCAAGACCGAGGTCGACGACATCTCTCTACCGGAGTATCTCGACGATGCACCGGACGAGACCCGAGAAACGTTCGTGCTCGCGTACCTCGCGAACCGCGCGCTTCACCATCGAGACAAGGATACGGTCCAGATACAGGAACAGCGGCCCAAATCGTACCGCGACGAGCTGGCCGCGCTCATCGAGGACGTCGCCGGTGAGCGCGTCACGTCCGGCGATCGAATGGTGACGATCTCGGCCGACGCCGCTCGTTCACTTCGACTGCAGCCACGATACCGAACACGGTCAGAACCCGAAAACTGACTTCCTACGTTCCGATCTCTTCGACCAGTTCGAGTGTCCATTCGCCCTCGTCGACGTGCCGAATGTGGACGTGGTGCTCGCCTTCGAGCCGCCCGTTCTCGTCGAGGAGCCCCTCCACGCGGACGTCGTCTTTCGGGAGCGTGATCCCGACTGAATCCTGGTCCAGTTGCCGGAGTTTGTTCAGCGCCATATCCGGCGGGCAACCCCCCAACTCATAAAAGTTGGTGAGTATCGGGACTCCCGAGGGATTCCGGCGGTTTTCCTGACGCTTTCAACGAGGTGGGTAGATCTGCCGGCGTTGCACTATGGCAACGAGAACCTTCGGTTCGATCAAGAATCACGAGGGCGTCGACCTCATCGACGCCGTGCTGGCCCCGCTGTTCGTCGCGGCGACGCTCGCGATGAGCGGGATCGGCACGATCGGCATCGACAACCCCGTCACGTTCTACCTGAGCGACGCGCTGTACTCGTCGTCCGGGACCGAGATCACCTGGGCGTTCATCTTCACGATGGGGGCGATCGCGATCGCCTGGCTCTCGAACGAGGCGCGCGACTGGGACGACTTCAGCCAGGAACAGGCGGCCGTCGTCGGTGGGATGGTCTTACTGAACCTGTTCTCGGCGATCGTTCCCGCGGTGAACAGCGCGCTGACGACGTACTGGTACGCGGGCTTCCTGCTGATCGCGATCAACGGAGCCGGCTACTACCTGATCGCGTACTACTGAGGTGACCGAACATGAGCAATTCTTTCAGTCGATCGACGACAGTCACGCTCCTGGTTCTGGCCGCGATCGCGGCGATCGGCGTCGGGCTGGTCGGCATGGCCGCGGCTCAGTCTTCCGACCTGGACACGATCGAGAACAGTACGATCGAGACCACGAACGAGACCGAATACGTCGAACTAGACGTACAGTTCGCCGATTCGTTCAACGACACGTCCGAGGAGACCGTCGAATTCAATGCGTACAACGAGTCGGCCTGGCAAGACGACGGTGAAGAGGTTGGGAACTACAGCGAGACCCTTAACGGGACGGTCCTGACGATTGACGACACGGTCCACACGCCGGCGACGTATTCCGCGGAGTTGGATTCATCGGGGACGACGGTGGAGTTCAACGGGAGCGACGTCGCGTCTGACGGGACGGTTGACCTAGCGGATCACACGGAAGATTCGCTGACAGACGACGACACGGTGCTGTCGCTCACACTCACCGCAGATACCGTCGTCTCGGACACGGTGACCGGCGGCCCATCTGACACGGTGAACGTTCACTACACGCTGAACGAAACCGAATTCGCGGCCAACGAAACGTATCGCGTCTTCGTCGAAGCCGGCGACGAGAACCACATTGCCAGCGGGTACGTCTCGCCTGACGATGCCACGATTGGCGGTGGGTTCTTCGACGGGGACGATTCGCAGCCAGGATTCGGCGCGACCATCGCGGTCGCGGCGATCGCGGTCGCGGCCGGCGTCGCTCGCTTCCGGGGTGGGTCCTGATGTCAACTGATACCGAGCCGGCTCCCGATCGGGAGACCGGCCCACAGCCCACGGCCCACAAAATTTCGCGACGTGACGCGATCAAGACCGGCGCGCTGGCGGCAGGTTCCACAGTTACGGGGGTAACAGCATTCGGAACCAGGACCGCGCGGGCTGATCTGGTTGATGGCGTTCGGTCGGCTGTCGATCGCGCGGCCTCGATCGACGGCGCGGAATACGCGATCGCGGCCCATCCTCTCGGCGGGATGACCGGCGTGATCGCGTATCGAAAACTGCGGGAGTCACTGAACGAGAGTCCCTCGGCTGATCGGTCGATCCTTCACCAGTTGGCTACCTCAGAAATGGAGTCGCTGACGACTCACGAGGTCGATTTCGGAAACCACCTGGAGGATACGCGACCGATCGCGAACCTGGAGGCGCGGCACGGGATCGCGACGGCGTGGGAAGAAAACAAAAGCTCCAGTGAGGCGTATAACGACGCGCTGGACCTTATACGGCAGTATTACGAACTTCTGGAGTTTAACCATTACCACGTTACGAACAAATCGCTACTTCAACACAGCTACATCGCTGGTTCTGGTACTTCGACCGATCCGACGTTCGACATCGTGGGGAGCGCCGACGACACAGCCGACGGTGACGCATTCCATCAGATGCGTATCTCGGCCCAACGTGAGACGGTTACGATCAACCTTCACAACGGGACCGCGATCAGCAACGTAAACCCGTCCGATGCGGAGCAAGACGCCGTACTCGGGGACGAGTATGAAAGCGCGGAGTTGGAGGTGCCGGTCGTGGAGTTCTGGCCGGAGAGTGACGCTGATACCTACGACGGCGAGCCGGACGATACCAGTCCGATCCTGACGCAGGACGTGGTTGATTCGTGGGACTCGTCCAACGAGGTCGTGACCTACGATCTAGCGAACGGCACCTACGAAACGGACCTGCGCTTCACGATCCCGAGCGAAAGCGAAGACTTGCAGTCCGAACGTGTGTTCGACGGGGTGGAGTTTTTCACTCTGCTGTCGGACATCCAGGCGAAAAGCGACGACGTGGTGGGTAACTATTCGGTCGAGTTCGTCGAGGACATCTATGCGGAGCTGGACGCCGGAAACATCACGCCGGAGCAGGTGAGGGGACCGGACGGGATGGTTCGCTATCTGTCGGGGACAGACGACCCAACAAACGCGCGCTGGCGGATCTCGATGCTCCAAACGTTCGGCATGGAACAGCCGGATTTCAGTCTCGTCAGTGGCATGGACGTGACGTATTCCGGCGCGACAGGCCGCAACGTGGATACTGACCCGGACCTGAGCGATCGGCACGTCTACCCTGGCGACTACGTATCTGACGAGCAGTATACCGGCGTGCTGTTCAAAGACGACTCGTCGACTGTCAGTCCTGAAACGGGTCGGACGTATCTGGTAGATCCGCTGTTCTTCGAGATGGACCAAAGCGGTAACGTGACGCGCCGAAACCTGTCTGATGGCAGTTCGAGGCCGGAGTACGGGGACCTGTCGGCACCTGGAATGGCGATCTCGCCGGACGGGTCGACGCTGTATTGTGCCGGTGGCAACACCCGTGCTGTTGATGCTTCGGACCCTGAGACAGAACTGTGGTCGGTATCCACCACGTCCGATCTGGTCCGTGTCTCGCAGTCTGGCGACGTGTTGGTCGGCGTTGACGATGCGAATGAGACGATTAGACGGTTCGACATCGAGGACGGGTCAGAACTGTGGTCTCACTCTCTCACTGACGGCGATACGCGAGCGGCTGTTGGCCCGAACGACGAGTTAGTCGCCACTGGCGACTACTCGAACGGTCTGCACATTCTCGATGCGGAAACCGGTGACGTGCTTCACGAGCACTACGATACCGATGCGAACGTAATGGGTATCGGGTTCGATGACGACGGCGATCGGGTCCTGTACTACAACGAAAACGGGATGATCTATGTCGTCGACACGTCGGACGGCTCCGAAATCCAGAGTACTCAATCGTCCGAAAGTGACCTCAAAAGCGGAGGATTCGGCCAAGTTACTGACGTTCGAGACGGTCGCGCTGTGTTGTGTGGTGGCGATTCGCCGTCGCTCATCATGTACGATATTGACGATGATACGGAGGTTTGGACACATTCCGAAGGGTCCTTCGATTATTACTCTGCACACTTCACGCCGGACGGAAATCGCGTTGTGGCGCTGTCTGGTGAAGAAAACGGCTGGATACTGGACGCCGAGGACGGCTCCGTAATCGAGAGTTGGAACACCGGCGCTGATCCCGAATTTATCGCGATCCACGATCCGGGTCCGGTGGACGGTATCCTTCATGACGCGCTGATGCACGACGAGGAAAACAACAAGGAACTCTCGTTCACCAGCGGAGTCATCGACGTAACGGATATGTGGGACGCCGGAGGCGCGACGATCGAGCACGTCAGCGACGAGACGATCGCCGACATCGAGGCGCTGGACGCAACGCCGGACTCGATTGACTCGGTGGTATCGGACATGGACCAGTTTGATTCGGTGGACGACATCAAGTATATCGTCCATGTTGAGGAGATTCTGGACCACTACGGGGCTGACGCGACGATCGGCGGCGAAGGCGACGGCGCTGACGTGACGGTCACGGAGACGGATTACCAGCGACCCGAGTATGACACATATGACAGCCAGCAGTTCGCCGACTATCTGAACACACTGGAGTCGTATCTGGAGCAACTGGAGGCTGACGAGGAGGAGACGACGGACGACGGCGACGACGGCTGGGGCTTCCTGTCGGGATTCGGCGACTGGTCGAACGGCGACCTGCTGGGTCTCGGAATTATCGCGCTGATCATTATGTGGATGGTCGGCGTCGCGACCGACCTCATTCCAGGACTGGGTAACTAACCATGCAGAGGATTTTCAGACTTACAGCGGCAGTAGCACTGGTATTCGCGCTCGCGATGGGCATGGGCAGTATGGGCGTCGCGGCGCAGGAGAACGCGACCAACGATACCAACGAGACCGACGAAGTGTACCCCGGCGACCAAGGTCCGAACTCTCCCGACGATCGTGACGGCGACCAGGACGAGCCGGCGAACGAGACCGACCAGAACGAGACGGTCGCCGAAACCGACGGCGAGTATCTGAGAGAAATCGACAGCGAGACCCGAATCACGGACTGGAGTTACCGGCCCGGTATGTTCACGATCGAAATCGAGGCCGATCGCGAAACCGAAGTGAGCATGACCGAAGCCGGCGACTTTGAAGAGGGAACGGGGAGCTTCAACTATCAGGAAGTCTCGTTAGACGAGGGATCGAACACGGTCACCATGCCGGTCACCGATCGGCCCGGCGCGGGAGTCGCGATCGCGACGCGCCGGTCACTCTCGCAGGGGAGCGGTGTGTTCGTCTCGATCGGCCAGATCGAGCAAAACCCGTTCCGGCACTTCGGCGGTGAGTCCGGGCTGTTCTCGGGTGTGGTATTGACAGTCACGATCGCGGCCGTCTCGGCCGCTTACGTCGTCCGATCCGAAAACAGCGGGGTGCTCGAGGCATGAGCGAGACCAGCGCCACGTTCGGCTCCTGGAGCGATCGAGTGACCTACGTCGTCGCCGAAGCCCAGTTGCTCGTCGCAGGCGTCGTGATGTCGATCGCGATCGCGTTGATCTGGCTCCGGCCGGAATTGCCGGGCATCCCACCTATCGTGCACGGCTGGATCGCCTCGATCATGCTGCTCGGCCCGCCGCTGCTCGGTCTATTCATCACGGGCGCACGGAAGCTCCGCAGTCGGAACATGGTCGAGGTGTACCACATCAACGGCGTGACCGACACCCGCGAAAAGTACTACGTCGAGCCGGGGCTCTGGGACGAGAAAGTCGTCGAAGGCCCGAGTCCGTACCGGGTGAACGACGACGAGGCGTTCGAGGTTCGCGAGTTCGACTGGCACCCGGACCAGGGCGAGACCGGGACGCTGATCGTCACCGGCTGTTACTTCAGCCAGATGGCCGACTCGAAACTCGTCACGACCAAGGCCATGCTCGAGGACGTCCACGGCGATCTCGTCGAGGCGTTCCTCGAGTATAATCGCCTTCGTGGTCGGATCAGCAAGATGGGCCTCCAAATCCAGAGCGACGTCATCAACGAGGAAGCAGAAGCCGACGAGCGCGGACTGATGAACCCGCGAACGGCCGTGAAGAAGCGCTTCGAATCGGCGAAAAAGGACGCCGAAGACCGCGACATCGACGAGATCAAAGACGTCACCGCGCACGTCCAGGACTACGCGGACGAACACGGGATCCAGACGGCCAGCGGGCCACCTCAGACGCGCGCACAGGCTGCAGAACAGGCAGCGACCGACGGAGGGACCGACCGATGAGCGACGAACAGGACAACTACACGGTCGGTGGCTTCCGCGAGTACCAGAACAACAACCTCGAACGTGATCCTGACGAGGTACTCCCGCATTCAGGATTCGTCCGCGACGAGAAGGTTGATCGGCAGCTGACCGTACGGGCGCTCCATCACGACCCCGATCGGTGGAACACCAAGGCCGCGGCGACGTACATGGACGTCGGTAAGAACCGCAACATCCTCCGCGGCGAGGGCAGCCATACCGCCCGCAACGCTCTCGAGAACGGCGACACGCTCACGCTGAAACACTACATCGGCGATCCCGCGCAAGAGGCCGACCTCGCTGGCATCAAGGCGATTACGCGCCTCCAGGAGATCGTCGCCGGACCCGCACCGGTGATCGTCGTGCTGGGTGAGATGGGCGCGGGGAAGACGAACCTCGCTTGTCTGCTCGCCCAACTGCGCGACCGGTGGACCGACGGCGACCTCCTCGTGGGATCGAACATCCGCACGCTCGATCGGAACGACGACTGGGTACGCGACGACGGGAGCGTCGAGGATGGCTGGATTCCGCACTACCCGCTCCTCGAGGAGTGGGTCGAGCAGGACGGCGACCCGGTCGAGAACCCCCAACAGCCGAAGCTCTTCATCGGCGACGAGTTCTCGACGAACGCCTCGGGGACCGGTGCGGACGGGCAGAAGGTGCGGAAACTGATGGGGCCGCTGGTGTTCAAGATCCGCAAGTACAACGGCGCGCTCATCTACATCGGCCACGACGAGAGTTCGATCCACCCGCTGCTCTGGCGCGTCGGCACGATCATCAAGAAACCCGATCGGAACAGCAAGGGCAAGGCGATCGTCGCCGAGCGCATCTCCGGCGGGAAGCTTCAGGACGTCGATCCGCGGCCGCTGACCGGCATCCCGCCCGCGGACTTCGAGCCGCACACGAACGACGAGGCCGACTGGAACTGGAACGCTCCTGGAGGCGACGATGACGACGACCCGATCGACGAACAGGACGTGAAGCAGGTCGCGGCCTGGACGATGGAGGAGTGTCGAAAGCAAGGAATGTCGGCACGCGAAACCGCCGAGTTCGTCCCCTACAGCCACGCTACCGTCTCGAACTGGTGGAAGGAGATCGACGAAGGCGGCGAGAAGCGAGACTGGGTTGACACCGTCGAGCAGGTGATCGCATGAGAGCGTCGGGGTGTCAAGCTGTAAAGCGTAAGCGAGCCCCCTACACTGTAGCCCACAGCCCACTGCGCTCGCTCCCTGGCGGGAACGAGGCGATCGCAATGGGCGCGCGATCTCGTGGCCAGCGGAGGAGTATATATATCGGCGCGCGGAGCGCGTGGTTCGTGTGAGTCGGTCGCGATCGAAGCGCGCCAACCACTTCGGCACGATCGTCGAGAAACGGATGGCCAAGAAGCGCCAGTTCGAGCTTGCGCGGTGCAGCTGGCACGATGCCAAGTTCGGCAACGGCACGCCAGTCGAGATCAAATCGACGATGCACGAGCACGCCAACGGCCAACCGGGGAACTTCAAGATCTATCGGAAGTATCACGAGAAACTGCGGCGGCACGGCGGCTGGTACTGCTTCGTGGTGTATCGCCCGCATGGGCGTAGCGGGCTGACGATTCTACGAGATAAGATGTTCCGATCGGTCGATCTCCCGCTGCTTCGGTGGCATGGAGGTGGCGATCACCGTGGGACCGAGCAGGCGAAAATCGCTATTACAGATGTGTTTTAACGAACTCAGTAGCCGTAATACACGGGAGGATTCACGCCCTTAACGGTCCCGCAATGATGGCGTTGTGATTAATAAAGGAACAAATCTCGAATGTTATTGAGACCGCCAGCGGACCGACCATTCACCATTGAAATCCGAATCGCTATACGCCACCTCAAGATCAGCAACTGTCAGGTCGGCTGGAATCTCATAAGCGATCCATCCTTGACGAGTAATACCATCATTGATCTCTCCTCCTTCATATTTACCCTCCTCCTTGCTGATGTACTCCGAATCGAATTGGCCGTCCTCAGCGATTAGGCTGATATCCATTTCGAGCGGGGCATACCCGCTTGATCCGGATTCATTTACAGCTTCAAAATCCACGAAAGCCCACTGGTTACCGGAACTGGCTTCTTCGGTTTCGGTATCACCGTTATACCCTTCGTAATTATAGCGATCGCGTAAATCGATCCCGTATGCAGTCGTCTTAATATTTTCCGGGTTTTCATACGATTCCCCGAACGTCAATGAACGAGAGACGACGCTGATTTCATGTTCAAGATCGAGTTCTTCGAATCTGTAGGTTGCACGCGTGAGGTAGTCGACACTACCTGTATCTGATTCATGTGTGGCTGTCTTTCCTGCGGCGATTTCGAGTGAAAGGTCGCCAATGTGCTCAAAATCAGTATCGGCCAATTTCGCGTAAACAGCTGTTTCAAATGTGCCGTCAGAATCACCAGTATTCTCGATGGTAATCGACCAACTGAATTCTTCACCCATTTCCACCTCGTCAGGCATATCAAGTGATTTGACCTCGAACGAAGGTTTGCCGCTATCATCATTGCTGCTGCCATCTGACTCGGAACTACTATTATCAGACTCCTCAGCATCTTCGTCACTATCTTCATCATCGGATGTGTCGCTATTGCTTCCATCCTCATTTGAATCGCCATCAACATCATCTTCGTTACCTGCACAGCCTGCAAGCACAGCAGAAATCGATGCACTGGTCAACAGCAATAGCTTTCGGCGTTGCATATCGCCCACATAATAGTCAAGTTACATTAGTGTTCCGGCATATTTGTTGGGTGCTTTCACCTTTGATGTACTCCACAGATCCTTATCGCGAGTAACGATCCAGGTCTGTGCATTACATTTCTCCTTTCGTCTGAATGGCGACCTCGGTCTCAACATCAAAACTGACAGCTCTCGTGCTCAGTGTCTCCGCGATCTCCCGTCGCTGCTTGGTCGTCAGATCGTCGCGCTCCAGGACGCGTCGAGCCGCGGCCACGAGTTCGTCGACGTCGTTGCACGCGAACGCGATCGCGTTCGATCGGTTACAGTCGTAGAATTTCGCGGCCTTCTGGATGGCGTCGAACCGCCATTCGTTCCCGTCGTCGGTTCGGATTCGGACTGAACCCGGAGTCTCGTTGTGAGACATAGCCGTGAACACGATCCGCTATTCCTAGTTTTTTCGGTCCACTCGAACCGGTCCATGTTATAAAGAGGGTGTCGGGGCTCGCCTCGAGCGGCGCGGTGGCCGGGGCGATCGCGATGGGCATGGCCCGATATGAACACGGTCGGTACTCGTCTCGTGTTCATATTCGGGAAACCGATCGTCACGACATCCGACCCCTGGGGCCTGTGAGAGAGGTCCAGGTGAAGAAAAAGTATAATCACTCCTGAATTGGTGTGACTTCAACATCAGCTCGGACAAACATTACATCTGGCCGTTCCTCCTTCTCCTCTTGTTCATTCTCATCAGATGCTTCCTTCTCCTCTTGTTCATCAGAGTTAGTTGGAGGGCTCACAATACTATATTCATAGGAAATATCTTCTACAGTATACCTTCCGACGGTCTCTTCTTTTCGAGTGTCACTTTCAATCGGACCTTCGTAATAGACTGATGTCAGGGTGACATTTGCTCCTTTTTCTGGGATTGGGAAATCATGTCGTTCTGTTAACTCAGCAATTATTTCATCATCAGTTGTATCTATGAAATTCACCAGATAGTACGGACGATGAAACCCACGATCAATATCTCGTTCCATATTTCCAGTCACCTATTTACTGTCAATTCATCAGTCGGATCCCATTCGCTCTCTTCTTCTTCTTCAGGCGAGTCTTTGCCGTTCGCAATCTGGAAATCTTCGGATCCACTATATTCGATAGACATCACTCTCCCAATATAGTCATTCTTTTTTACCTTAGTGTTTGCAACATACTCTGGAGCATATTCCATCAACTCGTTATGAGCTTTGCCAAGGATTTTCACGACCGGATTTTCTAGATTTATTTTGTAATGCGTTTTATTATCTATCTTATGAGTTTCAACTATGTCGAATTCTATCAACACGTCTTTGTTACGGCTAAACGTACCAGGATCAATGCCAGCGGCTTCTGAGATCTGTTGCGCTGTTAATTTTGATGCTGGTCTTCTCAATAACACATCCAGTATCCGGACACGCCCTTTAGTCGCGAGAAGACGGACAAACGTGGAAGTATCCGCGTAGCCGTTAATCTCGGTTGAGTCACTACTCGGGCTCATGGTGACTACTACTACCACCACCTACAAAATTGCACTGATTCATCTCCCCTTTGCACTGTTGCAACAATGGGTTTAATACCCGCGACCAAGAATTTCAAGCCGATAAATGTGCTCTGACGTGGATAAAGAGAGAGTGATAATCGCGTGCATCTTAGGGATGTTATACTCTTCTAAGATATGCAAAAAAACACGTCATCTTTCTGTACAAATTGAAGTTAAGGAACTTTGTGATTTGATCGTCGGCGAAGATGACGAATATGTAAAGCGTATTGTGGAGAAAATGGATGATGATGATGATATTCCACTCGAATATTCAGATCGCAAAGAAACAATGGTGTGGCTGACATCAATGAGTGAAGCAATTGAGCTTTCTCAGGAGATACGAAATGATATTTATGGATGATTTCCACACTTTTTACAGTGAATGATCCATGGATATAAACGATTAATAGCTTGCTCTCAAGGGCTTAGCAGACTATCTTCGAACCCACTGTTCTGCCGGGGCAATCTCTAATGAAGGAATAGTAAAGAAAATAAGTAGAATAGCAATTAGGGGTGAATATAATAGTAACATTCCTCCCAAAAAACCAACACAAAATGCCAAAACTCCTAACCAACCACTCCCTTCCCACATTTTCGATAGACCGTATAGTAGATCAAATGTAGTTCCTAACAAAATCAGACTCTGTACGAAATTCGAGTAACCGATGGAAAGTAACGGAGTCAGAGATACTAACTCAGCAGCAAAAGTACTAATTGGGGAGACACTAAGTTCAAATAGAAACCCATTGGTTATAGCGATTCCGGTGATAATTCGTTTTTGTGATTCCGGCCTTTGTGTGTTGATTAGAGATGATAATACGGACCATAGTAAGAGCGCTGCAATGCCCCCAATAAACCAGTTGGCGACCTCCTCCACTTCTACTAACATGCTTAATCGTTTTATCTGCAAATCTAAATATTCATTGCGATTGAGGGCCGTTTCGAGTGCATCCCTTGGAACAACTGCGGTGTGGAAGTGTGGGTAAGATACTGTAATTTTTTGGCGCTGTCGCCTTGGCGACACCCGCCAAGGGGGCTTTCGCGCGAAGCGCGAAACGACCCCGCCGGCTCGCGGCGCGATCGCGCCGCCGACCCTGTCCTCGAGGCGAGAACTACAACCAGAATTGGACAGTCACCGCTATAGGACAATCAGACTTGCCGAAACAAGGTGCCAGAATAGTGTTGCCACTATCGAGGCCGCTTCAGCGATCGGCGATCGCGCCGACGAATCCTTCCTCGGTACCGCCGCCGGGAGTCTTCCAGGTCATCCGCGTGCCGCTAAGGACTGCCGGGTCGTTCCCTGACTTCGACCACTTCTCGAGGGCTTCGGTGGCGATCGTCGCGACGTTCTCGAAGCTACTTGCTTTCAGTTCCGAGAGGATCGTGTCGACCCTGACTCGCTCCGGGTCACCGTTCTGGTCGAACTCGATTTCGGCGCCGTTCTCGGCGAGCCACTCCTGGAACGGAGAAAGTTCGGCGACGTGATCGGCAAGGCCCATCACGTGCTGGATGCGATCGGCGAAGCTCTCGATCGCGTACTCGGCGCTCTCGACGAGCGCCCGCAGCTCTTCGCGATACTTCCGGGCCCGGAACGAGACGTTCCCCTGGTCGAGTTCGAGGATCTCGCCGAGATCATTGATCGCCCGGTAGATTGTCGCGGGGTGTTTCCCCAGCTGGTCGGCGAGGTCGTCGACGGTCGCACCGCCGTCGGTCGCGACCGTCTCGGTGACGTCGCGAGCCGTCTCGCCCATGTCCCGCAGCGTCGTCATCAACAGGTGGTCCGTCTTCGCCTCGAGGCGCGGCGTCGGATCCTCGTACAGTTCGACGAGATCGTCACGGGCCACTGCGTCGAAGTGATCGTCCGCGACGTACACGCCGTTTCCGTCCGGGGCCAGCGGGATGTCTTCCCAGTGCAGCGCGTTCAGCAGCGTCTCGTCGATCTCCTCGGTCACCTCGTGGCGATCGGCCCACGCCCACGCCTGACCACCGTTCATTTTCTTGTTGACTAGCACCTCGACCTTCGGATGGTACGACGGGTGATCCTTTGATACCGCGTCTGGATCCTTCAGCTGGTAGATCTCGAACTTGCGGCCGTAGGTGTGGCCCGGCAGCAATTCAGATACTGACGACGGCTCGAGGAACAGCCGGTTCTGGTGGTTCATCACCTCCGTGTTGTCGATGTGCAGTTCGGCCTTGACGCCCTCCAGGTCGGACAGATACAGCGCGACTTTCTGGAGAACTCCCGCCGACGAGAGCTTTCGCGCCCATTCGCGCCGGATTCGGACGTACCGCTCGTACGCCCACATCGTGCTCGCCGGGTGCGGATCGGCCCGAAAGTACTCCGGGTGAACCCGTTCCTCCGCCTCCTCGAAGATTGCGGCGAAGAACTCCGGCAGCAACTCGAGGCCGCGCTCGGCTTCGATGTTGCTCGTGTGGTACTCGACGTCGACGCCTTCGGTCTCGCCGACCTGATTCTCCCACGGGAGCTGCACTGGTTCGCCGGTCTCCCAGTGGCGCATGTTCGGAAACCTCGGGGAGATGTTGAACGACGCTTTCTTTTCGTCCTGCCCGCGGCCCACGATGTCCCACTCGTACAGCCGTTCGGCGTTGATCCCGTCCGATAACCGCGGCGCGAACCCCGACTTGCTGTATCTCACCTCGAGCCACCACGGTTCGCCGTCGACTTCGGTACTCAGTTCGAGGTAGCCCTCGAATGGCGGCCCCAGCATCACCGACGAGAGCGCGTCGTACGGACCACGGTCCCAGTCGGGCCACTTCCAGCGGCCCTCGATCTCGTGCGGTGTCGTCTCGACTTGGACCACCGCTACTCACCCCGCTCACTCTCGAGGAGACCGGTCAACACCGCCACCGGATTCCACCACGTTGCCCCCTGACACGGGTGGCAGACGTGCTTGAACGACTCGAGGTTCGCGACTTCGATCGTCGTTAGATCGACCTGCGGGTGCTGTCCCATCTCCTCGAGATCGGCGCGTTTGACGCGAGTCCGCCCACAGCCCACGCAAATCGCATCAACGGGGATACCGACGTGGCCCGCACTCGCGCTCGCGAGTTCCGCCTCGAGGTCGCGATCGTCCCCGCTGGCCGTCGGACTCTCGAGTTCCGACGTCCGCGAACTCATAGCGGACCCTCCCGCGCATCGCGGACGTCGCGCGTACAGTCAGCACACAGTCGGCGAAGTGCATCGACGCGATCGCCACAACGCTCGCACTCGTCGGATTCGACGAGGCGGCTCACGCCGACTCACCTCGGCTTTCGATCGCACGACGAACTTGCTCGTCCGTCGCTTGCGTCGCTGGGTGGGCTATGGGCGTCCCGGTTTCGACATCGTACAGCCGATTCGCCGGGACGAACGCCCCATCACGCATTTGCCTCCCCTCCGTGACGTCCCGGCGACGTCTCCGGATCGGGTATCTCGACGTCCGCGCCAGCTGCGGACCCGCGGCTCAGTCGCGCATAGGTGTCACACTCGCCACAGCGATGGGCCCGATCGCGATCGTCACCGAAGACGCGACGGAACCGATCGGTGACGTGGGCCCCGCAGTGGAGGCACGTCGACCGATCGACTGACAACCGAGTCGCGATCGTCACGCCGACCACCCCCGAATTCCTTCGATAAAATCGCAGGACAGCGCGGATGCGAATCCCGCACCCTCACTCACTCGATTTTGAGAGGGGGTTTGTACGCTCGACGTACGACTGCAGAATTGCTCCTCAGGAGCTACAGCTACGACTATCGGAACAATTCGAAACGTTGCAGAATCGGAGTGGACTCGCCGGGATTTGAACCCGGGGCCTCTTCCTTGCGAAGGAAGCGATCTGCCACTGATCTACGAGCCCTCGCCCGTTTCTAACTCGGGTTTGTATTTGTACCTTGTGTTTCGACACCGGAACGTGAACCGCACGCACGGCTCGATCGCCGGCGACGGTCGGTCCCGGACCACGCCGCTGTGGATCACTCTCCGGCGGCCGCCGCCAAACGCTCCAACCGCCGGATCCGGTCCTCGGTCGGGGGATGGGTTCGAAACGGCCCCGAGACGCGGTCCTCGAGCGCGGGCGGGAGGATATCCAGGGCGACGATCGACTGCTCCCACGCCCGGAGGTCCGTCGCCGGCCTGTGCCTGGCGCCGTCCAGCGTCGCGAGCGCGCTGGCCAGCGGCGCGGGCGAACCGACCAGCGCGGCCGCACCGGCGTCCGCATGGTACTCCCGCCCCCGCGAGAGGACGGCGACGCCGAACTGGCCGTAGCGTTTCAGGGCCCCGAAAAACAGGTTCCAGAGCCGGTCGCCCACGTCCCGCGAGTCCCGCTCGATCCAGTCGTCGGCGATCACCACCGGGACGATCGCGGCGGACATGAGCCGGCTGTCCACGTTCGCCAGGTGGCTGACCTCGTGGGCGAGCACGGCCTCCAGTTCGTTTCCGGAGAGCCGTTCGCACAGCCCCGCCGACACCACCACGACGGCCGACGTGCCGCTCCCGACGGTGAACGACTCGGGACGGTCCGACTCGGTAACGTAGACGTCCGGTTCCGGAACGCTTGCGAGTTTCGCGAGCCGCCGGACAGTCGCTTCGAGCCCCGGGTTGGCCGCCGCGGCGGGGACGCTGTCCGCGACGAGCTGGTCCTGAAGACGACGGATCTCCCGACGCGATTCGACGACCAGCAGGACCGTGACGAGGAGTCCGCTCAGCCCGAACCCGAGCAGGAGCCTCTCGATCGGCGAGAGCGCCTCGGCGATCGCCCACGTCGTCGCCGCGCTTCCCTCGACCACGAGGAGGTACAGACAGCCGAGCACCCAGCCCGTAACGGCCAGGGAGGACGGGGTCGGCCGAAATAGGTACTCGACGGGCGTGTAGCGCGTTATCAGCGGCCACCAGTTCACCACGGCGATCAGGCCGACCGCGGCGACGAGGGTTGCGGCCGGGGGTGAGACGGCCGTCGCGTCGCTGATTCCCGGGAACCGCCCGACGAGTTCGAGGCCGGTCCCGATCCACTCCCAGGCGACGATCCCCAGCGCTCCGCCGAGAAGGGCGACGACGAGTGCGACGACGACCGACAGCGTCGCGAGCACGCCAACGGCCGCGCACATGCGGATCAGTAGCGAAAGCCGGAGCCGATAGTCGTTCATCGTCGGTGACCTGTTGGCTACCGAATCACAACGAGCGAGCAAAAAACCTACTGAACGACAGCACCGCCGACATCGGCGACTGTCGTGGCTTCGTCCGTCCGCGAGACCCCTCGACGCACCGGATCGGCTCGACTACGGATTCAACACCCGGATTCGACCGGTCAGCAGCCCGAGCAGGAAGCCGGTGAAGTGTGCGACCAGCGCGATCCCTGGCTGGGCGGTCGCCAGCGTGACGATCGCCGCGAGCACGAAAAAGACCAGGAGGGTAGCCCAGCGCGGAACGTCGATCACCGACGCGAACGCGTCCGAGAGCCGGTTCGAGGCGATGAGGTAGCCGAGTACGGCGAAAACCGCACCGCTTGCGCCGAGCACGCCGGCCGTCGGCGATGCCGGAACGATCGGTATCGAAGCGAGCGCGCCCGTGACGAGGATCTGGGACACCCCGGCCAGTGCGCCCGTGACGAGGAAAAACGTGTGGAACCGGACCCGAGTGGTCGCCCGCGCGACGGGCCAGCCGAAGACGATCAGCGCGACGCTGTTCGAGAGGAGGTGCCCGACCGTCTTGTGGGCGTAGACGCTCGTGACGATCGTCCACGGATCGTCGACCAGCGGCGGTGCGAGGACGAACAGGCCGGTCATCGCGCCGGCGAACGCCGTGAGCGCCTGGACGACGAAGACGACGACGAAGATCGCGAGCAGTTCGAGGATGGGGCTCGGTCCGGTCCCGGAGGATGGGGCTGATCCGTCGGGTCGCCCCGCGAGTTTCGGCCCCGACCGCGGGGACGATCGGTCTGCCATAGCCGGCAGTGGGGCGGCGAGCCACAAAAGTCTGCGCGGCTTACGACGAGCAGCGGCCGGATACCGCGTCGACTGGAGCGGTCTGTCGGGCCCACGAGGGAGGCGTCGGCGCGATGGCGGACGTTCGCGGTGGCGGTACCCGGTCGGCTCCCGCAGTCACGATATCGACGACCGCACAGCTACGGCTCGGACCCAAAGAAAGCGAAAACTCGCTCGGCGGTTCCGATCGCGATCGTCAGTCTTCGAGGACGATCTCGATCGAGACGTCGTTCGGCACCTGGATGCGCATGAGCTGACGGAGCGCGCGCTCGTCGGCGTCCAGATCGATCAGGCGCTTGTGGACGCGCATCTCCCAGTGCTCCCACGTCGCGGTGCCCTCGCCGTCAGGCGACTTCCGGGTCGGCACCTCGAGGGTCTTCGTCGGCAGCGGGATCGGACCGCTCAGGTTGACGCCGGTGTTGTTCGCAATCTCGCGGACGTCGTCGCAGATGTCGTCCAGGTCGTCCGGGCTCGTGCCCGCGAGTCGAACGCGTGCCTGCTGCATTTATTTCTCGTCGACGCTCAGGACCTTGCCGGCTGCGATGGTCTGACCCATGTCGCGGATGGCGAAGCTCCCGAGTTCGGGGATCTCACTGGACGGCTCGATGCTGAGGGGCTTCTGCGGTCGGATAGTGACCACAGCAGCGTCGCCCGACTGGATGAAGTCGGGGTTCTCCTCGGCGACCTCGCCGCTCGAGGGGTCCATCTTCTTGTCGATGGACTCGATCGTACAGGCGACCTGGGCCGTGTGGGCGTGGAAGACCGGGGTGTAGCCGGCCGTGATGACCGAGGGGTGCTGCATGACGACGATCTGGGCCTGGAACGTCTCGGCGACGCTCGGCGGGTCGTCGGCGGGGCCACAGACGTCACCGCGGCGGATGTCGTCCTTGCCGATGCCGCGGACGTTGAATCCGACGTTGTCACCGGGCTCGGCCTTGGGCACCTCTTCGTGGTGCATCTCGATCGTCTTCACTTCGCCGCCCACGTCGCTGGGCTGGAAAACGACGTCGTCGCCGGTGTTCATGACACCGGTCTCGATCCGTCCGACGGGGACGGTACCGATACCCGAGATCGTGTAGACGTCCTGGATCGGGAGTCGAAGCGGCGCGTCCGTCGGCGGCTCCGGCACCGGCAGGTCGTTCAGGGCCTCGAGCAGGATTTCGCCGTCGTACCACGGCGTGTTGTCGGACTCCTCGGCGATGTTGTCGCCCTCGAACGCCGAGATCGGGATGAACGAGGCGTCTTCCGTGTTGAACTGGACCTGCTTGAGCAGCTGGGTGACCTCTTCGACGACCTCGTCGTAGGTCGACTCCTCGTAGTCGACGATGTCCATCTTGTTGATGCCGACGATGAGTTCGTCGATCCCGAGTGTGCGGGCCAGGAAGACGTGCTCCTGTGTCTGGGGCGCGACGCCGTCGTCAGCGGCGACGACGAGGACGGCGTTGTCCGCCTGGGACGCGCCCGTGATCATGTTCTTGACGAAGTCGCGGTGACCAGGACAGTCGACGATGGTGAAGTCGTACTCGTCGGTCGAGAACTCCTGGTGGGCGATGTCGATGGTGACACCGCGTTCGCGCTCTTCGGCGAGGTTGTCCATGACGTAGGCGAACTCGAAGCCGCCCTTGCCCTTCTCCTCGGCTTCCTCGCGGTGCTGTTCGATGACGTGCTCTGGTACGCTCCCCGTCTCGTAGAGGAGGCGTCCCACGAGCGTACTCTTCCCGTGGTCAACGTGGCCGATGATGGCCAGGTTCTGGTGTTGTTCGCTCATTGTTGTAGCTCACGCGCAGAGGCGCTTATATCGGTCTCTTTTGCTCGTTGCGGTTAAAACCATTTCGAAAGCGTATTCGGACGAACCCGGCGCCCTCTGGCGGTTTGTGTCTCGTACACATGGTTTCGGCGACCGCGCTCACTACGGTTTGTTGTAAGTCATTTTCGGCGCAACCACCGCCTGGATCGCGGTTGCGCCGGTAAATCGGTACAGCAATCCGTAACGTCGATCGATCTCGATCGAGTCCGGCACGACGAGACACCGACAGCCATGGAGTCCTGGCCCTGACTCGGCCTCGCTCGTCGGGACCGGCGCCACCGCAGAGCGGACGATCGGGGAACGGCGTCGTGGAGTCGAGCGGAGTCGACCCTGAATCGCGGCAGGATCGGAGACGTGAGACGAACCGGACGCAAGATCGTGGATGCGAAACGAGAGCCGCAGCAATCCGACGAGGTGCCACGTACCGGTTTCCGGTTCCGGGGAGCGGCACGTCCCGGTTACAGGTCCGGGAGTCGGCCGACGTCCGACAGGACGGCCGTGGCCGTCTCCGGGCCGCCCGCACCGCGGCCGCTGTTGTGAAGACTGCCGGCGTGTTTGGTCTCGATCTGGACGATGTTGCGCGTCCCCGTGACCGCGAGCGCGCCGTTCTCCGGGACGAGTCGCGGGCCGACGCGGACGCCGTCGCGGGTCGCCTCGCCGATCAGGCGGATAGTCCGGCCGTCCTCGGCCGCGAGGTCGAGGGCGCTGCCGGGGACGTCCTGGATCCCCGTGACGTCGGCGTCGTCGAGCGCGAAGCCGCCGTCGGCCAGCACGTTCGCGAGGATGACGAACTTCAGCGCGGCGTCGGTGCCGTCGACGTCGAAGGTCGGATCGGCCTCCGCGACGCCCAGATCCTGGGCCTCCGCGAGGACGTGTTCGTAGTCGAGTCCCTCGGCGGCCATCCGCGTAAGGATGAAGTTTGCCGTTCCGTTGAGCACGCCCCGGACCGCGGTCACGGCCTGTGGCGTCGAGTCCTCGATCGTCGACAGCACCGGAATGGCCCCGCCGACGGTCGCCTCGAACCGGATCGACCCCGCGCTCTCGGCTTCGATCGCCCGCAGGTCCTCGTAGCGTTCGGCGACCGGGCCCTTGTTCGCCAAGACGACGTGCCGATCGGCTTCGAGTGCACGTTTCGCGTGCGTGAAGCCGGGATCGGCGTCGCCCAGCGTCGTCGGGGTAGCCTCGACGAGCGCGTCGTAGTCGGTCTCGAAGACGGCCTCGGGGTCGCCCGTGCCGACGGCCTCGCCGCCGACCTTGCGTTCGAGGGTCTGTTCGACGTCGATCCCGTCGGGGTCGATCGCGGCGCCGGTCGAGTCGGCGATCGCGACGACCTCGTGGCCGTACTCGCCGGCGAGGTCGGCGACGGATCGTCCGACGTCCCCGGCACCGAGGACGGCGAGTCGCATCAGGCATCACCTCCGAGCAGTGGTTCGACGACGGTGAGGTCCTTCGCCGAACCGATCGCCCGGATCGACTCGAGGGCCTCGGTCGTCTGGCCGGAGTCGATCGCGAGGCGAACCCGGGCGCTGGCGAGGCCTTCGGTCCCTTCCGGCGCGGTCAGCGAGAGATTGAGGACGACGGCGCTGGCTTCGTCTTCGATCCGCGAGAGCGTCCCCGAGAGGTCGTTCGCGACGAGGTGGCCGACGAGTACGACGCTGATCTCCTCGCCGTAGCGCTCGGCACCGGCCTGGATGACGTTGACGCCGGCGTCGCGCAGTCCCCCGACGATGTCGTCGAACCGATCGGGCGGACACTCCATGTCGACCTCGACGGGGATGTGCCCGCGAGGTGTGATGTTGCCGCGTTCGTGGTGGATGCTCAGGAGATTCCCGCCGTTGTCGGAGATCGGTTTGAGCGCGCGAAGCAACTCGCCGGGTTCGTCGACGAGTTCGAGTCGGACGGTGTAGGCGCGAACACCGCCGTCGGTCTCGGCGTCCCCGTCCGGTTCGTCCCCGGCGTCGGCGGCGTTATCCATCGCCGACACCTCCCGCTTGCGGGCGTCCACACGTCGTCATGGTATACGACTCCGTAATGGGCGCGTAAAAGGATATAGGACTTCCCAAAACTATCCGACCCTGTCAACGAGCGGCAAACGGCTGTAGGGCCCGATTCGATCGGCGCGGATCGACCGTGCGGACGCCGCCAGTTGTTAGAGGTGGTCCTTGCCCGGGTTCGACGATCCCCAGTCGCCGCGGCCGCCCTCGGTCCGATCGATCCCCATGATGGACTCGGCCTGATCGGGGCCGCCCAGGCTCTCGCGGGCGTCCGGGACCCGGATGGTCACGTCGTCGATCTCCGGCCACTGGATGAGTTCGGCCTCGATGTTGCCCGTCGTGACGTCGCTGACCGAACAGCCCTTGCAACCGCCGCCGAGTTCGACGACGACCTCGCCGGTCTCGGGATCGGCCTTGCGGACGGCGCTGGTTCCGCCGTGCATCTGGATGATCGGCATCTCGCGGGCGAGCCACTTCTCGACCCGCTCTTTGAGCGGCGTCCCGTCGTCGGAGTCAGTCATCAGCGGGGCTAGGGACCCGACGCTAATAGGTCTGATCCATGGTAACAGACCATCAGGAACGATCACGAGGAATCGGGACCAGGCGGAAGCCACCGGTTCGTCATTCGCCGCCGTGACGGCGGCGAGCCCACTCCAGTCCGGCCACCCCGCCGGCGAGACCCGCGAGACCGGCCACCCCGGCGAATCCGGGAATCGTGCCGGTCGCGTCGTCGGCCTCCTCCTCGCCGGAGTCGATCGGGAACGTGTAGAGTGCACCCTCGGTTCCGGCACCTGGAATCAACTCGGTGCTGCTCGCGACGAGCGTCTCCCCGGGAGCGGCGACGCGTGCCGTCCAGAAGCCCGCGGTCTCGCGATCCTCCCACGAGACCACCTCGACGGGATCGGCCGGATCGGAGACGTCGTGGATCTTCACGCCGCCCAGGTACCACGACGAGTAGAGGTAGCCATCGCGAAGTTCGAAGTTGTGAGACGTCGTCCACTCCCCGCCGCGGTACGTCGCGTCATCGGTCTCCGGGGGATCGATCGACGCCACGCGCGCTGGCGCTTCCGGATCGGACACGTCGTAGAGGTCGATCCCGCCCGGCCCGCCCGTGTCGTTGTCGTCGGTGGCCCAGGCCTCCCGGCCGACCGCCATGAGCGCTCCCGAATCGTCGACCGCCGCGTAGTGGTCGTTGCCCGGCAGGGCCTGCTGGGCCTCTCGGCCGTCCTCGATCGCCCGTTGGTCCTCGAGTTCCGTGCTCCGGACGTGAGAGATGTACTCGGGATCGGCCGGGTCGCTGACGTCTACGAGGTAGGTGCCGGCGTTCCAGAACGGGAGGTAGGCGACGTCGTCGGAGACGTACGCGTCGTGGAGGTAGCGGGCGAGCCAGAAGACGTCGCTCCACTCCGGGTCGTGGTCCAGCAAGGACCAGTCGCCGATCGCTTCCACCTCGTCGTCGCTCACGTCGTAGACATCGAGTCGGTTTCCGTCCGGCGTGTCGGCGTCCTCTTCGGATCCGTTGGCGACGACGTAGAGGACGTCGCCGTCGAGATAGCAGTTGTGGATGTGATAGCCCGTCTCGTACTCGGCGACGCGGACGGGATCGGCGGGATCGCCGACGTCGTACACGAGAACGCCGTTGAAGAACTCGCCGTTCTGGTTCGCCGGACCGGGAACGATCAGCCGATCGCCGTCGACCGCGACGTCGAGAACCTCCGTCAGTCGGCGGCCGTCGACCTCGATCCGGCGTTCCTCCGCGAGGATCGTCGGGTCGGCGGGATCGCTCACGTCCACGGTCACGAACCCGTTCGTGGCCGCGAGATACGCGACGTCGCCGTCGTCGCCGACGATCGTTTCGGCCGCGCCCTCGACGGACACGCGGCCACGGGGTTCGAACGCGTCGGCGTCCTGGACCACTGCGGCAGTCGACGGGCCGGCAGCCGCCTGCAGACCCGACAGCGACGCCCCGGCGATCGCGCCGGACCGGAGGAGGGCTCGTCGATACACAGATACACGACACATGCCCGATCGTGATAAACGTTGCAATGTACACACAGGGGTCCTCGATGTGGGCTCCGGTGTGTCACCGACCGGAACGCGCGATCCGTACGACCAGTACGCGCGCCCGCGTCGACACCGACTCGTACGGACTGCTGTAGTCGATTACCGCCGATCGCCGACCCCGTTCTGGTGATCGGCGATACATAGTTACAGCAATCCGTATCAGTGGTCGAGTCGACCTCGATCGCCCGTCCCCTCCGTCAGGGCGCTCGCGAGCGCGCCCTCGAGGACGACGTCGTCGCCGTGGTCGGTGACGGTGATCTCGGGGACGTTGGACATCACCATCTCCGAGACCCGTTCGCGGATCGGGTCGACGACCAGGTCCTCGTTGTTGAGCGCGACCGCGCCGCCGAAGGAGACGACGATCGGCGCGAACGCGTGGACGACGTTCGCGATGCCGATCGCGTTCCAGTGGGCGAGTTGCTCGATCGTGTAGTCGGCCAGTTCGTCCTCGCCCGCGAACTCGAAGACGTCCCTCGCGGTGAAGTCGGGCCCGTCGAGCGGCAGCTCGGTCGAGATGGTTGGATCGTCCTCGGCGAGCAGTCGCGCGTAGTCGGGGATCGCGTTGCCCGAACAGTAGGCTTCCCAGTGGCCGTCGTGGCCGCAGCCGCAGGTGAGACGGCCGTGCGGGTCGACGACGTAGTGGCCGACCTCGCCGGCGTTGCCGTCCCAGCCGCTCACGATGTTGCCGTCACAGCAGACGCCGGCCCCGATCCCCGAGGAGATCGTGACGTAGACCATGTCGTCGGGGTTGCGCGCGGAGTGGAACCGCTCGCCGATGACGCCGGCCGTGGTGTCGTTGTGGAGGTAGACCTCGTCGCTGTCGATCAACTGTTCGATCGGGCCGGTCAGGGGGATGCGATCGATCGAGTCGGGCAGGTTGGCGGGATCGATCACCGCGCCCTCCGCGAGGTCGAACGGGCCGATCGAGCCGATGCCCGCGGCCGCGATCGATTCGGGTGCGATGCCGGCATCCCCACACGCCTCGCGAACCGTCCGGAGGACGCCCTCCGTCACGTCGATGCCGGTGGGACCGCGCGGCGTCGCCCGACGACTTACACCGATCGGCGTCCCGTCGGCCTCGGCGACGAGCGCCCGCACGTTCGTCGCGCCGAGGTCGACGCCCGCATAGTAGACCATGCTATCAGAGAGACGGCCGTCGCCGTACTTAACTAAACAGATCCTGACTCGCCAGCGAGTACACTGTCGGCCGACGGTCGTGACGCGGTGGGAATCGTGGGGACGTGCGACAGTCGTATGGCACTGTGTGACATAGTTCAGCGTATGGCCATCGACGATTCATCCACGGAGTCCGGGGCCGAACCGGGCCCGGCGATCACCGAGACGGAACTGGAGGCGCTCCACGAGGTCGAACTGGCCCTCGAGTGGGTCCAGCGCGCCCAGGGTAGTCTCATCGAGTTCCATCACGCGACGGGACACGGGATGGACCACCTCGCCGAGGCGGAGGATCTGCTCAGGGACAGCGACCACGACGAACTCGCCGACGCGATCCGGACCGACCTCCTCCCCCACGGCGTCGTCGACGAGGATCGGTGGTCCTACGACGTCCTCGAGGACTTCCAGGAGACCCTGCTGGCCGAAACGACGAGGCTCGAGCGCCGCGTCCGCCGTGACCTCGCCGACGGCGAGCGCCACGTCCGCGAACGACGGCAGGAACGCGACTGGAAGGACCGGGGCGATCGAGGGTGATCGATCGCACAGCCGTCGCCCGATCGATCGGCTACTGACGGACACCGACTCCCGTATCGGGGCACGAGGAGAACGGTCCGGACGTGTCCGCGGACTACTCCATGACGTCCAGGTCCCGGAAGTACGTCACCGGACAGGGCGCCTGCAGGATGATCTCCTGGGAGACCGAGCCGAGCACCGCCTTCTCCGCCGGCGATCGGCGACGGCCGCCGACGACCATCCGATCGGCGTCGACGTCGATCGCCATGTCGACGACTGCCCCGCTGATCTCGCCGAGCGCGCCGCGAACCTCGGTCTCGACGCCCGCTTCCGCGAACAGGTCCTCGAGTTCGCCGACCGGCGGCCGGCGGGCGGCGACCGCGTCGGGATCGACGTTCTCGACGCGTTCCTCGAAGCCGAGGTCCTCCCGGAACTGCTCGTACTCGTCTTCCGTGAAGGCGTGCCCGATCACGACGGACGCACCGAGCGGTTCCGCGACCTCGAGAACGGTTTCCGCGAGTTCCTCGGCACGAACGGTATCCATGGGCCCGACTGCGAGCAGAACAGTGTCGATCGCCATAACCCTACGTTGCCGTTGCCACCCGCTTAAGTATTCCCGTCCTCGCAGTATTACGCTCGTTTTCAGTGATCGCGGGGTCGAACCGACAGGCGAGCTTACTCCCCACTCCGGACGAACGTCACCGGACACGGGGCCGACAGCAGGACCTCCTGGGCCGTCGATCCGAAGACCGCTTTCCCGGTCGGCGAGCGGCGACGGCCGCCGACCACGACGCGATCGGCGTCGACGTCGGTCGCGAGGTCGACGATCGTCGGGCCGTGTTCGCCGACGGCACCGCGAACGTCGTAGTCGACGTCGTGTTCGTCCAGGAGCGACTGCAGATCACGGATCGTCGAGTGTCGCATCGCGACCTCGTCGGGATCGATCTCGTCGTGGTCGGCGTCGAACTCGAGTCGCGTCACGACCTCGTCGTACTCGCTGCTCGTGAAGACGTGGGCGAGCGCGACGGTCGCGTCGGCCGGTTTCGCGACCTCGATGACGGCTTCGGCCAGTTCGTCGATCCGATCGGCGTCGCCCGGTCCCACGGCGAGCAGGACAGTTTCCAGCGTCATACCCCGACAATGATGCGCGACGTACTTAAGTTCCGGACTTTTGAAATCTAAACGGTGGGTCAGTGGACGAATACGTGAAATCGTGACGGATTCCGGGTGATTTTTCCACACAGTCATCGTCGACGAGGTATGGACGGACCCGATCTCGACGGACGGACGGCACTCGTTACGGGCAGTGCGAAAGGCGTCGGACGCGAACTGCTGCTGTCGACGGCCGACTGCGGCGCGCGGACGGCCGTCCACTACCACACGAGCGCCGACGCCGCCCGCGACGTGGCCGAACGGGCGCGCGAACGGGGCGCGGACGAGGCGATGACGGTTCAGGGCGACGTCACCGATCCCGAGAGCGTCGACGACCTCTTCGCGGCCGTCGAGTCGGAACTCGGCTCCGTCGACGTCCTCGTGAACAACGTGGGCGACTTCGCACCCGCCCACTGGGCGAATCTCGAGTACGAGACCTGGACCCGGGTACTCGAGACGAACCTCGACGGGACTTACCTCTGTTCGAAGCGGGCGCTCCCCGGCATGCGCGAGGCCGGCTACGGTCGAATCGTGAACGTCGGTTACGCTTCGAGCGAGAAAGGGCTGGTCGACCCGACGAACTTCCCGTACTTCGTGGCGAAAGCGGGCGTCCTGATGTTCACCCGAATGCTCGCGGCGGACACGCAGGACGACGGGATCACCGTCAACGCCATCTCGCCGTACGTCGTCGAGAACTCCGACGAGTTCCCCGACGACCTGCCCCGCGGTCGGCCCGCCTCCTTCGCGGACCTGGTCCAGCCGCTGTACTTCTTCCTCGATCCGGACAGCGACTACATCAGCGGGGAGAACGTGGAGGTTGACGGCGGCTGGTTGCCCGAAGACGTGTAGCGGAGCGGCGTACTCGAACCGCGGGGCGGCTTACGGCTCCTCCCGATCGGCCGCCGTTCTCACGCCGGCGTCCGACGGCCCGCCCGCGTCGAACGCCGCGACGAGCGCGTCGAGACGCGCCGGATCGTCCGCCCCCGGCAGGCGGCGATCGGCCGTGACGGAGGGGGCGTCGACGCCGAGTCGGTCCGCGACCAGATCGGCCGTCGCCTCGGCCATCGCCCGGTACGTGGTGAGTTTTCCGCCGACGACCGACGCGAGGTTCGCGACCCCGTCGACCTCGTGATCGAGCAGGAAGAACCCCCGCGAGATGCCGCGGCCGTCGCGGGCCGCCTCGTCGGGCGCGTAGAGCGGGCGGACGCCCCACCACGTTCGGATCGTCGCGGCCTCGGCGACGGGCGGGAGCATCGCCGCGCACTCCTCGCGGACCCGATCGAGTTCCCAGTCGGCGGTCTCGAAGTCGTCGGGGTCGTCGACGTCGACGCTCGTCGTCCCGAGAACGACCTCGTCCGCGTGGGGGACGACGATGTCGCCGTCGCCGGGATCGCGACTCCGGTTGAGCACCGGGTCGAGGTCGGCGTAGTCGACGGCGATCATCACGCCCCGGTTGGGGTGCATCTCGACGTCGACGTCGGCCATGGCGGCGATTCGACCCGCCCACGCGCCGGCGGCGTTGACGACGAATTTCGCATCGATCGTGTCGTCGACCCGGCCGCCGACGCGAACGCCGGCGATCCGCTCGCCCGCGACGCGCATCCCCTCGACGGGCGCGTGCGTGAGGATCCGTGCACCGTGGTCACGAGCGTCCTCGGCGTTCGCGGCGACGAGTCGCGAGGGATAGACCACGGCGTCGGGGACCGCCATCGCCCGGCGCACGTCGGGGGAGAGATCGGGCGCCCGATCGCGGGCCTCCGCGGCGGTCAGGAGCGTCGCCGGGATGCCGATGTCGACGCAGGCGTCGTGTTTGGCCCGCAGGTAGTCGGGGTCGTCGTCCTCGAGTTCGACGAATAGGCCGCCCGTGTCGCGTACGCACGCGCCGGCGATCGACCCCAGGATCCGTCGTTCCCGGATGCACTCCTCGGCGCCGGCGCGATCGTCCGGCGCGTACCGCGCGCCGCTGTGGAGCAGGCCGTGCGAGCGACTCGAGGTGCCGCCCGCGAGGCCGCCGCGATCGACGAGGGCCACGTCGACGCCGCGCAGCGCGAGGTCGCGTGCGATCCCGGCGCCCGTGGCCCCGCCGCCGACGACGAGGACGTCAGTTCGGAGCGTCATAGCCGGGATAGGGAGGCAGGCGGGAAACGTTTGATCCCGACGGCAACTCGAACGGCTGGTGGTTCGATCGTCGAATCCGAATCGGCTCCTGAGGGCGCGTAGCACCGGTCCAGAACCGAAAACGTCCTTGGGGTCGAGTCCTAACCCCCGCTCGATGAACGAGCCGGGAATCCAGTCGCTGATGGACCAGGAGACGCTCGATCGGCGGGTTCGATCGGGCGAGACGCCGGAGTGGGTCGCCGCCCACTGGGAGTCGTTCCGTGACGGACTGCTCGGCGAGCGAAACGACACCCCGTTCCCGTGTTTCTTCGGCGTCGAGTCCGTCCAGAACGGGGATCCGCTCTACACCGCGGTCCCGTCGATGTCGGACGCCGACGCGCTGTTGACGCTTCGCGATCGGATCCTCGAGTACCTCGAGGTGTACGAGGACCACTCCGAGCGCGCGTCGCTGGTCACCTTCTTCAGGCCGCCCGAAGAGCCCCTCTCCGAGCGGGAGTACCACGACGCGCTGTGGCACGTTCTCCAGACCCTGCACCTCCACGATCCGGAGCCCTGGCCCGAGGACATCCCGACGGACCCCGACGATTCCTACTGGGAGTTCTGTCTCGGCGGCGAACCGATGTTCCCGACCTGTCGCGCGCCGTTCTACGAGGAGCGAAAGAGCCGCTACTGTCCGATCGGCCTCGAGATCACGTTCCAGCCCCGGGAACTGTTCGAGCGCATGGACGTGACGGCCGACACCGAGGCGGGCCAGCGGGCCCGGAACGTCATCCAGGACCGCCTCGAGGGGTACGACGGCGTCTGTCCCCACGCCGACCTCGGCGACTGGGGCGTCGAGGGCGACCGCGAGTGGCCCCAGTACATGCTCTCGGAGGACGACGCGCAGGCCCCCGCGGAGTGTCCGATCACGGTCACGCGGGATCACCCGAAACCGGCGGCACGACTGCCATGACGGGCGACGATGGCGACCACTCGTCGGCGCGATCGAGGGACGGCGCGCCGGCGGTTCCGGACGACGCCGTCCTCCTCCTGATCGACTTCCAGCAGGGGTTCGACGCCGACGCGTGGGGGACCCGGAACAACCCCGACGCCGAGGACCGCGCCGCTGCACTCCTTGCCCGGTGGCGCGAGACCGATCGGCCCGTCGTCCACGTCCGCCACGCCTCGACCGAACCGGACTCGCCGCTGCGGCCCGATCGGCCGGGATACGCCTTCAAACCCGAGACCGAACCGCTCGCGGACGAACCGACGTTCGAGAAGTCGGTCAACGGGGCGTTCGTCGACACCGACCTGGAGTCGTGGCTCCGCGACCGCGGCTACGGGACGCTCGTCGTCGCTGGCCTGACGACGGACCACTGCGTGTCGACGACGACCCGGATGGCCGAGAATCGCGGCTTCGACGTCTCCCTCGTCGCGGACGCGACGGCGACCTTCGATCGGACGTTCGACGGCGAGACGTTCGACGCGGAGACGGTCCACCGGACCGCCCTCGCTCACCTCGACGGCGAGTTCGCGACGGTGGTGCGGACGGCCGACCTCCTCGAAACGTGAGCGAGGGCGGGTGCGGACGCGACGATCGAACGCGAACAGAACGAGCGGACGGGAACGCAGGCGAAACGAACGGCGCGGACGATCGGGTCGCCCGTGTTCGATCGACGCCGAGAACCGTTCCAGCAGGTTAACGGTCGTCGCGTCCGTCACGATCGACGATGGCGTCAGACCGACACTCGCTGGCCCTCGTCGTCCTCCTCGCCAGTGCGGCGCTCGTTACGCTGGTACTTCACCTCTCGATCCTGCCGCGGTACTATCCCGAGGACCCGTTCACGACCGGGCTGACCCTGCTGGCCGGCTGGACGACGTTCGCGGTCGTGTTCTACGCGGCCGGACGACTGCGGGCCGGCCCCGTGACGATGCCGAACATGCGGATCGGCGACATCGGCCTCGCGCTCTTTTTGCTCTCCGTGCTGTTCGCCCTCGCGCTGGACTCGTTCGGATTCACGCCGGAACTGATCGCCGCGGCGTACGTCCTCCCGGGAATCGGAGCGTACGCCGGCCTCGCGTTGCTCGGCTGGACGATCGGACAGCGCACCGCGGCGATAAACCGGATCGCCGCCGACGCGGGCGACTGACCGGGGCCCCGTCGATCGCAGAACAGTCGTCGCTCGATCGCGACCGCTAGAGCGACTCCTCGCCGGCAGTCGTGACGTAGACCGGAACGTCGCCGAACCGAACGACGTGATCCGTCACGCTCCCGACCGCCATCCGGTGTACTCCGCCGCGGCCGCGGGAGCCCATCACCACGAGATCGGCGTCGATCTCCCGTACGTAGTCGAGGATTTCGGATTCCGGCGGCCCCTCGCGAACCGCCCCGGTCACGTCGATATCGGCCGGTGCGCGATCGAGCGCGTCGTCGACCGTCTCCTGGGCTTGCTGGCGGATCGCCTCCTCGGCACTCGTCGCGTCGCCCGGCAGGCGAAGCCCGCCGAGCGGACCGACGTCGGCGACGCTGAGCACGTGGACCGTCGCGTCGTGGACGGCAGCGAGTTCGAAGCCGTCCGCGACGGCGGCCGCGGCGTGGACGCTCCCGTCGGTCGGAACGAGGATCGTATCGAACATTGCCGGCAGTTCGATCGCCAGCACCGAAAACGCTACTGCCCGCCGGAGCGGATCGACCGAGACGGCGTCCTCACAGCAGGTCGCCGAGCGTGAGTTCCTGTTTCGTGAACCGGGCGAGCAACGGCAGATCGCCGGCGTGGAGGAGTTTCGCGATCGCGGCGGTGTCGCCCTTGTTTGCCTTGGCCAGGGTGTCGTCGTCGAGGCGGTTCAGGTCGGCCATCAGGCGATCGTAGCGCTCGTCGGGCGCGAGATAGAGGAGTTTCGTCATCAGCAGGCGGGTCCGGACGTTCGGCGCGACGTCCCGGTGCCAGAGGGTCTCGTAGACCTCGAGGTTCTCGGCCGTCGGTTCGAGGTCGCCGTGTTTGAGACAACTGTCGACCGTCGCGGCCGCGGCGCGCCCGGACTTCATGCACTTGTGGATCCCCTCGCCCCAGAGCGGATCGACCGTCGGGACGGTGTCGCCGATCGCCATGAACCGATCGGTGTAGAGCTGGCCGGGCATCTGGATGTGCGCGGAGCCGCGGTGCATCTTCCCCTCGAGACGCGTGGCGTCCTGGAGTCGCGGGTCGGTGTCGATCCAGTGGTCCAGGTAGTCGTCGATGCTGTAGCTTTCCCGGCCGTACTGGTGGTACTGTTCGTTCCGGATGTAACAGAGGCCCACCTTGGCCGTGTCCTCGCCGGTGTGGAAGATCCACGAGTAGCCGCCGGGCGCGAGTTCGTGGTCCAGTCGGAGCATCATCGCGTCGTGAAGGTCCGCGAAGCCGGGCCGATCGATGTCGATCCCCTCGAACTCGTACTCGATGCCGATCGCGTGGTTCTCGTGCTTGAGGTCGACGACGCCGAGTTGCTTCGCGAGCGGCGCGGCCGGCCCCGTCGCGTCGATGACGATCTCGCCGTAGACCTCCTGGTCGCCGTTGTAGGTGACGCCGACGATCTCGCCGTTCTCCATGATCGGGGCGGTGACCCGCGCGTCGAAGCGGTACTCGGCCCCGTCGTCGCGGCCGTCGGCGACGAGGTAGCGCTTGAAATCCGCGAACTCGAGGACGGCACCGGGCTGTTCACGGACGAAGTGGTCGGTCGGCGACTCGAGGACGACCGAGTCGGTGTACTGCATCACCACGTCGTCGGGAATCCCGAACGCGGCCATCATCGACGGGAACGTCCCCGCGGTCGACTTGTTGCTCTGGCGCGGGAACTCGTCCTCCGATTCGGTCTCCAGGACGACGACGTCGTACCCGCGTGCGGCGAGGTCCCGGGCGCACTGGGCACCGGCGGGGCCCGCACCGGCGATGACCACATCGTAGCGGTTGTTCATAGGAACGGGACTGTCTCGGTCCTTAATTAGTTTATTCAGTCGCGATCGCGTACCATTTCTCTGATATATGAATCGTCGTAGCGGTTCTGGCGCACCGTCAGCGAGCGATCGTCACGGGAACGGGTGCTCGGCGAACGATTTGCTCGGCGACGCTTCCCAGCAGGATCCGGGAGACGCCCGTGCGGCCGTGACTGCCGACGACGATCCGATCGACCTCGTGCTCGGACGCGTAGTCGACGACGACGTCCGCGGGTCGACCGTGGATGACGGCCGTGTCGATCGTGCAGTCGTAGCCCGCCGCGCGATCGCGGGCCGTCTCTAACAGCGCCGCAGCCTCGTCCTCCCGTTGCTCGACCATCCCCTCGGCCCCGACGTGGGCGAACTCGCCGTACCCGCTCTCGGCGAGGTCGACGACGTGAACCACCGTGATCTCGTCGTCGGCGTGTTCCTCGCACGCGAACTCGAGTGCCGCCCACGCCGGGGCCGAGTCGTCGAGGGCGACCAGCAGGTGCATAGCCGATTTTACGAGGGGACGATACTCCAGTGTACCGCCCGATGTGGCCCGGCGTCACGAACTGCGCGGCTGGGCTCGAGACGACGGGTCCCCGCTCGAGGACCGGCCCGCCCCGGACGTCACTCGGAGTAGCCCTCCTGGAGGAACGCCCCTTCGGTCTCGTAGATCGACACCAGTTCCTCGATGAACTCCTCGTACGATTCGTCCTCCTCGATGTGGCTGTCGATGCGCTCCCTGAGGTCGTCGCTGATTTCGATGGTGTGGGTCATGGTGCTGTGACTGTCGGCCGCCGTCGACGGTACTGTCGCCGTCACGGGTCAAATACCCCCGGGGCGCGTGTGCAGTCACCCGAGCAAGCACGGGAAAGCCGCCCAGTTACCCCGACCGTCGTCGTAGCACGAACACATGACAGCCACACTCACCGACGATGCGGTCGGCAAGACGGTCGTCGACGCGATGGGCAAAGAACTCGGCATCGTCGCGAGCGTCGACCGGAACCGGGCCGCGGTCGATCCGAACCCCAGCGTCGCGGAGCACCTGCTCGCGAAACTCGGCGTGGAAGGCGAAGACGACGAGGATTACGTCGTCACGGAGGACATGCTCGACACGGTGGGTGAAGAGGTCGTTCTGCGCGGCACCATCTGACGACCGCCGAATCGGACGCGGCGATCGGTTCCGAACGACGGGCCGTCGGTCCGGGAGCACACGTCACCGACCACGACAGCGAAACGGCCGGACACAGACGCCCGGAATTGCCACTGTTTGCCAGAACCCTACTGTGGCTTCCAACGTTCAGTCGAGCCGTGGTTTTATTATCCAATGTTTGTTACGTGGTGGCATGAAACAGTGGTCGCGGACACGGACGATCGGGGCGGAGCCGAGCCAGGGCACCGAGGTGACGATCGGTCACGGAGCGGGTGAGCGGCGATGACCGATCGACACGACGCGTCCGTCGAGGACCTGATCGATCGCGTCGAGCGCGAGAAGCGCGCGGTCGACGACGAGGGACGCGAGGCCGCCGTCGCCGCCCAGCACGAGCGCGGGAAACGCACGGCCCGCGAGCGGATCGACTACCTGTGTGACTCCTTCGACGAAATCGGAAAACTCGCCGCGCCAGCGCCGACGACGCCGGAGACCGCCGACTGGGGCCGCGAGGACGCCCCGGCCGACGGCATCGTCACCGGGATCGGCGAGATCGACGGTCGCCCGGCGGCGGTCGCCGCGACCGACTTCACCGTCAAGGGGGGCTCGATCGGCCACACCGGCGGAACCAAACTCAAGCGCGTGCTGGACCTCGCCCTCGAACAGGGGTACCCCGTCGTCCTGCTCCACGACGGGGGCGGCCACCGAATCCAGGAGGGGTTAGACGCCCGGCCGTTCGCACAGGGCGACGCAGGCCTGACGACGCTCCAGACGAAGCTCTCGGGCTGGGTCCCGACCGTGTCGGCGATGATGGGGCCGGGGTTCGCCGCCGCGACGAACTGGGCCGCGATGTCGGACTTCGTGGTGATGGTCGAGGGGACGAGTACGATGGGCGTCGCCGGACCCTCGCTCGTCGAGGCCGCGCTGGGCACCGACCTCAGCAAGCAGGAACTCGGCGGCGCGCGGTTCCAGACCGCCGAGACGGGGATGGCCTCGCTCGCCGTCGACGACGACGAGGCCTGTCTCGACGCGATCGGGGAGTACCTCTCCTATCTGCCCCGGAACGCACAGACAGACGCCCCGATCGACGACGATCCGAGGCCTCCCACCGACGACGCCAGCGAGCGACTCGTCGATGCGATGCCCGCCGACCCAAAGAAGGGGTACGACGTCGACGCGATCGTCGAGGGGATCGTCGATCGAGAGTCGTTCTTCGAACTCAAACCACGGTTCGCGCAGAATATCGTCACCGGTTTCGCGCGCCTCGACGGCCGATCGATCGGCGTGATCGCGAACAATCCCCGGATCAGGGCGGGGACGATCGACGCCGACGCGTCGGACAAGGCCTCCCACTTCGCCAGCATCTGTGACGCCTTCGGCCTCCCGATCGTCCTGCTGACCGACGTGCCGGGGGTCATGCCGGGGCCGAACTCCGAGCGCGAGGGGATCGCCCGCCACTCCGCGAAACTTCCGTTCGAACTCAACCGCGCGACGGTACCGACGCTGAACGTCGTCCTCCGACGGGGGTACGGCTACGGCTACGTCGCGATGGGCGGCGGCCGATCGACCGACAACGAACTCACCGTCGTCTGGCCGACGGCCGAGATCGCCGCCATGGGGATCGAGGGGGCCGTCGACATCGCCTACCGCGAGGCCTACGAGGCGGCCGACGATCCAGAGGCGAAGCGCCAGGAACTCATCGACGAGTTCGTCGATCGTACCGGCCCCGTCCGCGCCGTCGAAGCGATCGGTATCGACGCCGTAATCGATCCCCGGGACACCCGCGATCGACTGCGACGCGCGCTCGATCGGGACGGGCCCAAACGCGAGGCGTCGTGGCCGCCAAAGAAGCACCCGATCAATCCGATGTAGGCTGCCGCGGATTCGCCTGGTTCGGTCTCGACGGCCAGGAACGATCGCCAGACCGATGTCGGGGCGGCTCGAAGGGATGAGCGATGGATCCGACGGAACTTCGCGAGACGATCCCTGCTCTCGAGGACGGCACCTACTGCAACTGGGGCGCCGGCGGTCCCAGCCCGCGCCGCGTCGTCGAAGCGGCGCAAGCGGCGCTCGAACGCCACGAGTACGAGTCGCCGATGGAGACGGGCATGTATCCCGCCGCGTTCGACGCCTACGACGACGCGCGGGGCGCCGTCGCGGGCTTGCTCGGTGCCGCCCCGGACGAAATCGCGCTGACCGAGAGCACGACCGACGGCATCAACCGCGTCGCCGGGGCCTTCGACTGGGACGAGGACGACGTCGTCGTCCGGACGGACCTCGAACACCCCGCCGGCGTCCTGCCGTGGCGACGGCTCGAACGCGAACACGGGGTCGAGGTACGCGTGCTCGAGACCGATCGCGGAACCGTCGCTATCGACGACGGGATCGACGCGGTCGCCGACGCGACGCTCGTCTGCGTGAGTTCGCTCACCTGGACCCACGGCACCCGCCTGCCGATCGCCGAGATCGTCGACATCGCACACGACGCCGGCGCGACGGTGCTGGTCGACGCCGTCCAGGAGCCCGGCCAGGTCCCCGTCGACGTCGACGCGTGGGGCGCGGACTTCGTCGCCGCGTCGGGCCACAAGTGGCTGCTCGCGCCCTTCGGCTCCGGCTTCCTCTACGTCGACGAAGGCGTCGCGGCCGACCTCGTGCCCGCCGCGATCGGCTACCGGAGCGTCGACGACCCGAGCGCGACCGACTACCGATACCTGCCGGGTGGCCGACGATTCGAGGTGGGGACGGCGACGCCCGTCGCTCACGCGGGGCTGGCGGAAGCGATCGCCATCCACGAGGAGATCGGCGTCGAGACCATCGCAGACCGGATCGACGCGCTCACAGACCGCCTCGCGGACGGACTCCCCGAGGACCAGTTACTGAGCCCGCGATCGCCAGAGAGCGGCCTCGTGACGGTCGCCGTCGACGACCCCGAGGCGACCGTCGATCGGCTCGCGGACGAGGGAATCGCCGTCCGATCGTTACCCGATCCGGCGGCCGTTCGCGTCTCACTCCACGCGGTCAACACGGAGGCGGACGTCGACGCCGTGCTCGAGGCGTTGCGAGCAGCCTGACCGCGCGCTCGACCTCGTCCGATCGGATCCGCGAGCGAGTCCTCCCACCGATCGGGAACTGTCGCATACCTGTAAGTCGATGTGCGACGAACGGAACGTATGTTCGACCGAATTCTCGTTCCGACCGACGGGAGCGGCCCGGCAAACGCCGCGCTCGAGTACGCCGGCGAGATCGCAGCCGCGGAGGACGTGACCGTCCACGTGTTACACGTGATCGATCCGGACGCCGATCCGGCGGAGGTGGAAACACCGCTCGAGAGCAGTCGCGAGTGGGCCGGCGACGCTGGAGCGCCCGTCATCGACGAGATCCACACCGGCGAACCACAGGACGCGATCCTCGAGTACGCCGCGACCCGCGACGTCGACGCGATCGTCATGGGAACGCGGGGGCGGAGCGGGGTCGGCCGCCTCCTGCTCGGGAGCGTGACGGAAGCGGTCGTCCGCGACGCCGAGGTCCCCGTCCTCGTCGTCCGGGGTGCCGCCGAGGTCGAGCGGCAGTATCCGTTCGAAACGATCGTGGTCCCGATCGACGGCAGCGCCCACGCCGACGCCGCCATCGAGCGGGCGCTGTCGATCGCTCGCCACCACGACGCGACCGTCCACCTCCTCTCGGTCGTCGACGTGACCCCGGCCGGAATCGACGAGCGGACCGATCTCAGGCTCGATCGACTCGAGAACGCCGCACAGCGGATCATCGACGACGGCGTCGCGACGGCCGAGTCGGCGGGCATCGATCCGGAGACCGCGATCCGGTACGGATCGACCGACCGGACGATCCGGAACTACGCGGCCGAGCGGGATGCGGCCCTGCTCGTGATGGGGACGCACGGCCGCAGCGGGATCGATCGACTCCTCCTCGGGAGCGTGACCGAACGGGTCCTGCGGACGGCGACGGTGCCGGTGCTGACGGTCCGGGCAGCGGACGAGGACGCTAGTAGCGACTGAGACCGTTTCTCGCCGTCCTGGCCTCGTCTCCGCGGGCGAATTCCCCGTCCGACCGATCGGGAGAGAACCACGACCGACCGAGAGCGTCACGACGGATGCTGGTGTCGCAACTTCTCGGCAGTCTTGCCGGGGACCGGCGTGCCACAGTCCTTGCACTTCCAGGTCGGGTAGACGCCGGTCTCCTCTTTCCGGATGTCCTGGCGGAACTGGAGGGTTGCACCACAGGTGCACCTGTGGGTCGTCAGCGACATACCGGCTAGCTCTCGGCGCAGGAAAATAAGCGGTCCCCCGCGCTGTCAGGGGCACCGATCGTCACTCCGAGTCCGACGACTCCGCCTCGATCGCGGCTTCACACAGCGTCTGGCGCTCGTCGAAGTAGGCCGGCGCGTCGTGGTCCGCTTCGAACTCGATGACGCGGGTCAACGCCTCTTGCCCGTCCTCGACCTCGTCCTGGAGGCGTTCGCCGAGGTCGGTGTAGCCGGCTGCGAGGTCCTGAAACGCTTGCATCCGGGCCTGTTTGGCGTCGACGAGGATCTGCTTCTCGGAGAGGTCGCGCTCCAGTTCCTCGATCGATTCGAGGTCGACCCCCTGCTCGTTCGGCCGGGTCGCCGTCGACGGCCCCGCAGTGCCCCCGACGTCGGCGGCTCCGCCCTCGAGTCGCGATCGGATCTCGGCCATCTCCGCGTCGATCTCGTCGAGCAACTCCCGGGCCTCCTCGCCCATTCGTTCGACGTGGCCCGAGAGGAGGCCAGCCTGCGTCCGGCAGTACTCGACGAACTCCGCGACGGTCAGCGAGTCCCCCCGATCGGTGGTCATACCGACGAGTTGGGGCTGGACCCCGAAGACAGTTGGGACCGGCAACGGTGCCAGCCGCGACGAGCGGCAGTGCCGTCGACAGCGATCGACGAGCACTTCGGATCGATCGTCCCCGCACGGCCGAGAGGCACGTTAGCGCACGACATGGTATTGTCCTTTCAGACCCGTTAAGTCCGTTCGGCCACTGACGCAATCACGATGGATCGAGCACCGAATCGACCACCCAGACAGATCGGTTCCGCGAGCAGACCATGAGCAAGGAGTTCATCGAGGTACGCGGGGCGGAGGAGCACAACCTCAAGGACCTCGACGTGCAGATCCCCCGGGAGGAGTTCACCGTCGTCACCGGCCTCTCGGGGTCGGGGAAGTCCTCGCTCGCCTTCGAGACCGTCTACGCCGAGGGCCAGCGCCGGTACATCGAGAGCCTCTCCGCCTACGCTCGGAACTTCCTCGGCCAGATGGACAAGCCGCAGGTCGAGACCGTCGAAGGGCTCTCGCCCGCGATCTCGATCGACCAGAAGAACGCGGCGAACAACCCGCGATCGACCGTCGGGACGGTGACGGAACTCCACGACTATCTCCGTCTTCTCTACGCCCGCGTCGGCACCCCGCACTGTCCCGAGTGTGGTCGCGAGGTCGGCGAGCAGTCGGCACAGAACATGGTCGAACGCATCCTCGAACTCCCGGAAGGAACGAAGGCCAAACTCGCCGCACCGGTCGTCCGCGACCAGAAGGGAGCCTTCGAGGATCTGTTCGAGGAACTCGTCTCCGAGGGGTACGCCCGCGTCGAGGTCGACGGCGAGGAACACGACCTCACGGTCGACGACCCCGACCTGGACGAGAACTTCGATCACACGATCGACGTCATCGTCGACCGCGTGAAGGTTTCCGCAGAGGACCGGCCGCGGATCATCGACAGCGTCGAGACGGCGCTCGACGAGGCCGAGGGCGTCCTGAAGGTCATCCTCCCGGACCCGCCCGAGGAGGCCGCCGCGGACCTCGGCGAAGAAGCCCGCCGGACGGGCGCGCTCGGCGACGAAACCGATTCGGACGATCGGTTCGTCGTCGAGTTCTCGAAGGATCTCGCCTGTACCCACTGCGGTATCGACGTCCCGGAGATCGAGACCCGATCGTTCTCGTTCAACTCCCCCCACGGCGCCTGTCCGGAGTGTGAAGGGCTGGGCGAGACCAAGGAGGTCGACGAGGACCTCGTCCTGCAGGACGAGTCGAAGCCGCTCAAGCACGTCTTCGAACCATGGAGCTACAACCGATCGTACTACCAGACCCGGCTGGACGCCGTCGCCGAGCACTTCGACGTCTCGCTGTCGACGCCGTTCGAGGATCTGGACGAGGACGTCCAGCAGGCGTTCCTCTACGGCACCAGCGAGCAGGTGCTGTTCAAGCGGCATACGAAGAACGGAACCCGCCGGAAGCGCAAGCGCTTCGAGGGCGTCATCCCGAATCTGGACCGCCGGTACGTCGAGACCGACTCGGACTCGACCCGCGAACACATCGAGGACTACATGTCGGTCACGGAGTGTCCGGCCTGCGACGGCACCCGCCTCAAGCCCGCCTCCCGCGCGGTGCTGGTCGACGGCACCTCCATTACAGAGATCAACGCGATGAGCATCGGCGACGCGCTCGAGCACTTCGAGTCGATGGAGGCCGACCTCACCGAGCGCGAGAAGGTGATCGCCGAGGAGATTCTCAAAGAGATTCGCGCCCGTCTCGGATTCATGTGCGAGGTGGGACTGGAGTACCTCACCCTCGATCGGGAGGCATCGACGCTCTCCGGCGGCGAAAGCCAGCGCATCCGCCTCGCCACCCAGATCGGATCCGGCCTCGTCGGCGTGCTCTACGTGCTGGACGAGCCCTCGATCGGGCTCCACCAGCGGGACAACGATCGGCTGCTCGATACCCTGGAGGAGCTTCGGGACCTCGGGAACACCCTGCTCGTCGTCGAACACGACGAGGAGACGATGCGCCGGGCGGACAACGTCATCGACATGGGTCCCGGTCCCGGCAAGCGCGGCGGCGAAGTGGTCGTCAACGGCCCCGTCGACGAACTCAAGGCGTCCGAGGAGTCGATCACCGGCGACTACCTCTCCGGTCGCCGGCAGATCCCCGTCCCCGACGAGCGCCGCGATCCCGACGGTGCGCTGACGATTCTCGGGGCCCGACAGCACAACCTGAAGGACCTCGACGTGGACATTCCGCTGGGGTGCTTTACGGCGGTCACGGGCGTCTCGGGGTCCGGCAAGTCGACGCTCATGCACGAGGTGCTGTACAAGGGCCTCGCCCGCCGGATGAACGACAACACCTCGGTGATCCCCGGCGACCACGACGGCCTCGAGGGGCTGGACGAAATCGAGACCGTCCGGCTGATCGACCAGTCGCCGATCGGCCGCACGCCCCGCTCCAATCCGGCCACGTACACCAACGTCTTCGACTACATCCGGGAACTGTTCGCCCAGACGAAACTCGCCAAACAGCGCGGCTACGAGAAGGGGCGGTTCTCGTTCAACGTCAAGGGCGGCCGCTGCGAGGAGTGTGGCGGCCAGGGTACCGTCAAGATCGAGATGAACTTCCTCTCGGACGTGTACGTCCCCTGCGAGGAGTGTGACGGCGCCCGGTACAACGACGCCACGCTCGACGTCACGTACAAGGGGAAGACGATCGCGGACGTGCTCGGCATGAGCGTCGAGGAGGCCTACGAGTTCTTCGAGTCCTCGAGCCAGATCCGTCGCCGGCTCAAACTGCTGAAAGACGTCGGCCTCGACTACATGCGCCTCGGCCAGCCCTCGACGACGCTCTCGGGCGGCGAGGCCCAGCGGATCAAACTCGCCGAGGAACTGGGGAAGAAAGACTCCGGCGAGACGCTGTACCTGCTCGACGAGCCGACGACCGGGCTCCACAGCGAGGACGAGCGCAAGCTGATCGACGTCCTCCACCGCCTCACGGAAAACGGCAACACCGTCGCCGTCATCGAGCACGAACTCGATCTCGTGAAGAACGCCGACCACGTCATCGACCTCGGTCCCGAGGGCGGCGAGAACGGCGGCGAGATCGTCGCCACCGGCACGCCGGAGGAGGTCGCGCGACTCGACGAGTCTCACACCGGTCGCTACCTCCGTGATCTGCTCCCAAAAGTCGATCTCGAGGGCCCACGCGGCGAGCGCGTCGAATCCGTGACGGCCCCGATGGACGACGACTGATACGGATTGCTGTAACTATGTACCGCCGATCTCCGGAACGGGTCGGCGATCGGCGGTAATTGACTACAGCAGTCCGTATGAGCCCTCCCGTCTCCACCTCAGTTGCCGGCGTGAACGATCGACTCCAGGACCGTCCATGGTGGGGACCGTGCTTATCCCCGTCGGACGACTGCCACCCAGTAGCGCCGCCCGGATCGAACCGGGGTGGCCATCCCAATGACCGATCGGAACGCATCACTCGACGCGACCGGCTGTCTGAAGTGTGGAACGACCATGACCGCCTCCGGCGACCGCCTCACCTGTCCCGCCTGTGGCTGGGGTGAGTGTGCGGGGGCGGACTGACTCGCGATCGGAGCGATCGCGACGTCCCATAGCATCCTCGGCGATTTCGTCGAGGTTCGTTTTCACAGTTCGAGTCGCGACTGTGGGAGCGCTCCCCAGTGCGATTCGTTCGACACATTCGTTCGAAAACAGTCGATCAGACACGTCCGCGAAACGGCCGATCGAGACCGCTGACCACCCGAACGACCGGAGCCGCTGACCGCCGAAGCAGGACCTCTGTGACCGCCGTCAGCCGCCGAGGTACAGTTTCGACACTTCCTCGTTGTCCAGCAGGGCGTCGGCCTCGTCCTCGAACCGGACCGTCCCCTGATCGAGGACGTAACCCCGATCGGAGATACCCAGTCCCTTCTTGGCGTTCTGCTCGACCATCAGGATCGCCGTGTCCATCGCGTTGACCTCCAGGACGTCCGCGAAGACGTCGTCGGCGGTGTTCGGCGCGAGGCCGGCGGAAGGTTCGTCGATCAGGAGCACGTCGGGTTCCATGACGAGCGCGCGGGCGAGCGCGAGCACCTGCCGCTGGCCGCCCGAGAGGTTCCGCGCTTTCGCCGATCGCTTCTCGTCTAACAGCGGGAACCGATCGTACAGCGTCTCGAGGACCGGTTCGAGGTCGTCGTCGCGGGCGACGCCGCCCATACGAAGGTTCTCCTCGATCGTGAGCGAGCCGAAGACGTTCTCGGTCTGGGGAACGAAGCCGATCCCCTCGCGGACGATGTCCTCGGGGGCCATTCCACCGATCTCCCGATCGTGATAGCGCACGCTCCCGGTCCACGGCGACAGCATGCCGAACGCCGTCTTGAGGACGGTCGACTTGCCGGCCCCGTTGGGTCCGATCAGGCAGACGATTTCGCCCGGATCGAGGTGCAACGTACAGTCGTCCAACACCTGCACCTCGCCGTACCCGCTGTCGACGCCGTCGAGTTCGAGGACGGGAGCGCTCACGCGCCACCACCCCCGAGGTAAGCGTCGATAACCTGGTCGTCGGACTGGATCGCCGCCGGCGGTCCTTCCGTGAGCACGCTTCCCCGGTCGAGGACGACGATCGGATCGGCGAGGCTCATGACGAACTCCATGTCGTGTTCGATCAACAGGAAGGTCGTCCCCTCCTCGTTGAGCCGGCGAATCTGCTCGGCGAGTTTGTTCCGCAGCGTAGGGTTGACCCCCGCGACGGGTTCGTCGAGCAGGAGAATTTCCGGCTCGGCCAGCATCGCGCGGGCCAGTTCGACCAGCTTCATCTGACCGCCCGAGAGGTCGGTCGCCGGCTGGGTCGCGAGGTGGTCGATCTCGAACTCCGCCAGGATCCGTTCGACGTCTTCGAGGTTGCGCTGCTCGGCCTCGGCGACGGTGTCGGGCGAGGTAAACAGCGTGAGGAACGACTCGCCGGGCTGGTCCTGCGGGCCGACGAGCATCGCCTCCCGGACGGTCATCCCCTCGAGTTTGCGCGGGGTCTGGAACGTCCGGATGAGGCCGTGGTCTGCCACCTCGTAGGGCTCGGCCCCCGTCACGTCGGTTCCGTTGACCGTAACGGTGCCGCCGTCCGGCTCGTAGAAGCCGGAGACGAGATTGAACAGCGTCGACTTGCCGGCCCCGTTGGGGCCGATGAGCCCGGTGATCGTGCCGCGTTCGACCTCGAACGTCGCGTGATCGGTCGCGACGAGCGCGCCGAAGGACTTCTGGAGGTCCTCGACCCGGAGCACGACGTCGTCTTTCGACATGTCGGCGTTCGTCCGGGCCGTACTCGCGTCCGCATCGTCGGTCGATTGCGTCTCTTCGAGCAGTTCAGTCATCGGAACCACCTCCCTTCGCCTCGCGGACGCCACGATCGGGCCTGGACGGTGCGGCATTGTCGACCGCGCTCGGCCAGATCAGTTCCCGCTGTGGCGGCAGGATTCCCTGCGGCCGGAACCGCATGACCAGAATGATCAGGAGTCCGATCGCGAGCAGCCTGATCGGGGCCCCCTCGATCGGGAGCCACGAGACGTCGTTGAGGGCCCGGGACCCCTCCCGGATGGCGACGACGACGAAGCCGCCGAGCAGGGCGCCACGGTTCGAACCGCTGCCCCCGAGGATCACCGCGACCCAGACGTAGAACGTCGTGATCGGGTCGAGTCGGCCGGGGTCGACGAAGAGGTTCAGGTGGGCGTAGAAGACGCCCGCGAGCGCCATGATCAGGCTGCCGAGGACGAACGCCTGCATCTTGTACGAGTAGGTGTTCTTTCCCAGCGCCTTAGCGAGGTCCTCGTCCGATCGGATCGTCCGGAGCAGTCGTCCCCACGGTGATCGCTGCGCCCGTCGGAGCACGGCGAACGCGCCGCCGAGGAACACGAGCAACAACGCGACGTTGAGCGACTGTTGCCAGAACGAGTAGCCGAGGACGATCGGCGACCCGGGGACGAGTTCGATCTCGAGCCCCGGCATCACGTCGGGGAAGGTACCGAGCACCGGCCACGACTCGAAGAACGTCGGGATGCCGCGGATTCCGGCGCTCCCGTTGGTCCACTGGCTTTCGTGGTTGACGATCAGCCGGACGACTTCCGCCAGTCCGAGCGTCGCGATCGCGAGGTAGTCCGTCCGCAGTCGAAGCGTCGGGATCCCGATGGCCACCGCGACGACAGCCGCGAGGACGAGCGCGACGACCACGCCGAAGATGGGGTCGTAGCCCCCGGCGATCGGCGAGTTGCTCCCGGTCATCAGGGCCGCGCCGTAGGCACCGAGCCCGAAGAAGGCGGCGACGCTGAAGTTGATGAGGCCGGTAAAGCCCCACTGGGCGTTCAGCCCGAACGAGAGGAGCGCGTACATCCCCGCCAGACCGAACAGGAAGAGGAAGTACGACGGGCTGAGGATCCCGATGAGCAGGAGGAGAACGAGTCCGAGCACGATCAGTCCGATCGCGGCCGTGACCCACTGCTCCGTGGCCGTCAGGTCCTCCCAGTAGCCGCGGGGGTCGGCGAGCGCGCCCACGCTAGACCCCCTCCCCGCCGATAGCCTGTCCGGCGATCCCGGTCGGCCGGACGAGCAACACGGCGACCATGATGACGAACGCGACCGCGTTCGCGTACTTGATCCCGATCGGGATTCCGACGTCGGTCAGTAGCGGCATCATCTCGACGACCATGCCGATGACGAACCCGCCGAGCATCGCGCCGTAGACGGAGCCGATCCCGCCGAGGATCACCGCGGCGAAGATGACCAGCAGGACGCTGAACCCCATCCGGGGCTCGAGGACGTTGAACAGGCCGAGAAAGGCGCCGCCGGCACCCGCCAGTCCGGCGCCGATGATCCACGACCAGCGTTTGACGCGGCCGGTCCGGATGCCGCTGGCCCGCGCGAGGTCCGGGTTGTCGGCCGTCGCGCGCATCTTCCGTCCGAGATCCGTGTGTTGCAACAGGGTGTGAAGGCCGGCCACGAGGACGGCCGCCGAGATGACGATCGCGACGTCGTGCTGGGTCATCCGAATCCCGTACGGTAACAGCGCCTCGATCGGCTGGACGAACCCGACGTCGTACCGGATCGAGTCCGCGCCGAATCCGAGTTGGATCAGCGCGCGGTACACGAACGCGACCCCGATCGACGTGATCAGCAGGCCGATCGAGCCGATGTCGAGCGGTTCGTAGACGAGCTTTTCGGTGACGATCGCGACCGCCGCCGCGACCGCGAGTCCGACCAGCAACGCGATGAAGAAGCCGATCGGCAGTCCGAGGACGCTGAACCCGACGCTCCCGACGACGCCGAACGCGACGAGTGTCGCGTACGCGCCGACGGTCATCGTATCGCCGTGAGCGAAGTTCGCGAAGCCGGCGATGCTGTAGATCAGCGAGAGACCGATGCTCCCGAGGACGATGATACTGCTGTATACCAGTCCGTTGGCAGCGTATTCGATAAGGGACATTGTGAGAGACCGGTTACGATTCCCGGAACTCGATCGCTTCGTAGTCGTGGTCCTGGACCTCCATCACGACGAGGCTGCCCCGCGGATCCCCGTTCTCGTCGAAGTCGATCGGGCCGCTGACGCCCTGGTAGTCGATGTCCGACGCCGAGCCACCGTCGTCGAGAATCGCGTGGCCGTCCTCGTAGGAGAACACTTCCTCGCCGTCGGGTCGAGTGACGTCGCGGACGACCTCCCCGAGCGCCTCGCCGGTGAACTCGTCTGCGGCCTGGATAGAGAGGGCGGCGGTGATCACGCAGTCGTAGGCGAACGCGGACCAGGCCGTCGGGGCCTCGTCGTGTTCCTCCTCGAAGGCGGTCGCGAACTCCTGGTAGTTGTCCTGGTTTTCGGGAGCCGCCGGTTCGACGAGTTTCATCCCGTCCATGCTGCCTTCGGGCGTGTTCTCGATCACGGTGTCCCCCCGGTTGGAGTCGGCCCCGTACAGCTGGGCCTCGTACCCGTTCTCGTACATGTCCGTGACCATCGTCGCGAACTCCTGCTGGTAGGTGATACAGAGCCACGCCTCCGCCCCGGAGCTGTCCATCTCCGAGACCAGGCTGGTGTAGGACGCGCCCTCGCCGTCGTGGGAGCTTTCGTAGACGACGTCGCCGTCGTAGGCCTCTTCGAAGGCCTCGTACAGGCTCTCACCGAACTCGTCGTTGATGTAGGTCACGGCGACCTCGTCGTACCCGTCCTCGCTGATGATGTCCGCCAGTGCGACCGACTGCGTCCGTCCGCTCGGGGACATCCGGAGGAGTCCCGGCTGGTCGGTCAGGCCGAGTCCGGTCGAGTTCTGGCTCAACTGGACGACGTCCGTTCCCTGGACGACGCTCTCGTAGATGGACATCGACACCCCCGAGCCGACCGCCCCGATGAGGAACGGGACGTTGTCCTGGTTGACCAGTTTCTGTGCCGCGGAGACGCCCGGTTGGGCTTCGCTCTCGGAGTCTTCGACGGTAATATCGAGTTCCTGTCCCTTCACGCCGACATCGTTGACGTGCTCGAGCGCGAGGTCGACGGCGCGCTGGTTCCGTTCGCCGAAGTCCGCCAGAGAACCGGTCAGCGAGTCGACCATCCCGATCGTGTACGCGTCCGAATCCCCGTCCCCGTTTTCGTCCCCCTCTTCGTCCGTCGTCCCGACGCAGCCGGCCAGTGCCGCCACCCCCAGGGCACTGCCGTACGTCAGAACGTCTCTCCGATTCTGTAGTGATGTGCCATCATCCGACATAGCTACGCTCTGAGTTGTGAGTACCCCTCATTAATAGCACCACCGACCATGGTCAACGCGGTCGATGGCCACCGGATTGCCGGACGAGACCCGACCCCGCGTCGACCGGCGACCGGCATCACGAAGGCCGCTCGCAGTGGTTCGTCGCGGGCGAACGAGTACGGCGGGCACGCTCCCCCACCCCGATCGGGCGTCTATGGTCGGGTGGCCGTTTACCCCGTCCCAGTTCGATCGTCCGACAATGCTTCTCCCAGTTGCGAACAATTTCGTCGCCGCCGAATCCCAGTCGGGGGCGCTGGCACACGTCGACGATCTCGACGAGGACGGTATCGCGGGCATCCTGAACTTACTCGGCGAGCACTACGACGATCCGGCGGAAGCGGCCGCGGACGCCGACGCCTACGTCGAACTCGTCGAGGCGATCGACCGCGCCGGACTCGATTGCTGCGTCTCGGTGAAACCGTCGCAGATCGGCCTCGATATCGGGGACGACGTCTTCCGGACCAATCTCGACCGAATCGTCGACGCGGGCGTCGAACACGACGTCTTCGTCTGGATCGACATGGAAGACTACACGACGACCGACGTCACGCTCGACGCGTTCGAACACCACGCACGGGAAACCGACGGGAACGTCGGCGTCTGTATCCAGGCGAACCTGAAACGGACCCGCGACGACGTCGAGCGACTCGCCGACGTCCCCGGCAAGGTGCGGTTCGTCAAGGGCGCGTACGACGAACCGGCCGACGTCTCCTACAAGAAGAAAGCGCAGGTGAACGAAGCGTATCGTGACCTGCTCGCGTTCGCCTTCGAGACGTTCGACGACGGGATCGCGGTCGGCAGTCACGACCCGGACGTGATCGAGTACGTCGAAAGCCTCGCCGCGGAACACGACACGTCCTTCGAGTTCCAGATGCTCATGGGGGTCCGCGAGGACGCCCAGCACGACCTCGCCGCGGAGTACGACGTCTACCAGTACGTTCCCTACGGGGACAAGTGGCTGTCGTACTTCTATCGGCGCGTCCGCGAACGCAAGGAGAACGCGCTGTTCGCCCTTCGAGCGATCGTTAGCTAGCAACTGAAACGATTTACACACTGATCGCACAGCCGTCCTGCGATCAGGTGCGCAGTGACGTTCAGTTGCTACTACAACCGGTCGTCCGGTCACTCGAACGGATCGTCGGGATCGAGGAGTTTCGATTCGGCCTTGCGCAGGTGATCGAGCAAGGTCGTCTTCGAGATGTCGAGTTCTGCGGCGAGTTCGCGGGTCGAGACGCCGCGGGGCCACTGGTAGTAGCCCCGATCGCGCGCGAGTTCGAAGACTTCTCGTTGTGTACTGGTGAGCGCGTCCATCCGTCGTTTGCGCTCGGAGTCCCCCGCCGGCCTGCTCGTGATGGTCTCGATCGAAACCTCCGCGCCGCCGGACTCGCAGACGCCGTCGATAGCGGTCTCGATCTCGTCTCGATCGCCGGCGAAACAGACCTCCCAGTACTCCTGTCCCGCCTCGATTCGAACGGGCGCACTGTGGATGAACCCGTGCTCGAGGAGCGTCGGACAGATCATGTCCTGGGGATCGTACTCGAGGAAGAACTCGGTGACGACGTTCCCCGGAAGCGAGGACGATTGCCGCCGTCCGAACCGTTCCTGGAGTTCGAGTACCTCGCCCGCCAGCGGCGACTCGCGAATCTCGTCGAGCAAGGCCTCGACCTCGGCGGTCGTCTCGCCGAACGCGGTGAACAGGCCGTTGACCGGCTGTTCCTCCGCCGTCGGTGCGTTGTAAATCGCGTGTGCGAGAATACCCCCGCCGACGCGGTCGGTCGATTCGATCGCCCAGCAGTTCGGGTGCCACAGCTCGAGTGTCAGCCGCGTTCCCTGAAGTGGTCGGCTCACGTTCACTGTCAGTCAGTGACGAATCAAGAAGGTCTCGTTTCACGAATCACCACCCTCCCATGGGCGGGTCGCGTTATTCTATCCCGTCGGTCGAACCGCCGTCCATGAGTCAGCAACAGCAGGTGTACGGACACCACATCGACGGCGAGTGGGTCGAGGGCGACGGAACCGAGACGTTCGCGAGCGAGAACCCGGCGACGGGGGAGGAACTCGCGCGGTTCCAGCAGGGCACCGAATCGGACGTCGACGCGGCGCTCGCGGCCGCGGAAGACGCCTTCGAGGAGTGGCGTGAACTCTCCAACATCGATCGAGCGGAGTACCTCTGGGACATCTATCACGAACTGCGCGAACGCACCGAGGAACTCGCCGAAATCGTCACGAAGGAGTGTGGCAAGGAGATCAGCGAGGGCCGCGCGGACGTCATCGAGGCCTACCACATGGTCGAGTGGGCGGCGGGCAACGCGCGCCACCCCCACGGCGACGTGGTCCCCAGCGAGATCGGGAGCAAAGACGCCTACATGCGCCGGAAACCTCGCGGCGTCATCGGCTGTATTACGCCGTGGAACTTCCCGGTCGCGATTCCGTTCTGGCACATGGCGATCGCGCTGGTCGAGGGGAACACGGTCGTCTGGAAACCCGCCGAACAGACGCCGTGGTGCGGCCAGATCATCGCCGAGATGTTCGAGGACGCCGGCATCCCCGACGGCGTGTTCAACATGGTCCAGGGCTTCGGCGACGCCGGCGCGGCCATCACCGACGACGGGCGCGTGGATACGGTCCTCTTCACCGGATCCGCCGAAGTGGGCCACGAGATCGCGAGCAAGGTCGGCGGCGAACCCGGCAAACTCGCGGCCTGCGAGATGGGCGGCAAGAACGGCATCGTCATCACCGAAGAAGCGGACCTCGACATCGCGGTCCACTCCGCGGTGATGTCGAGTTTCAAGACGACCGGCCAGCGCTGCGTCTCCTCCGAACGGCTGATCGTCCACGAGGACGTCTACGACGAGTTCAAGGAACGGTACGTCGACGTCGCCGAGAAGGTCGCGGTCGGCAATCCCCTCGAGGAGGACACGTTCATGGGGCCCGCGATCGAGGCCGACCACGTCGAGAAGATCCATCGCCACAACCAGCTGGCGCGGGACGAGGGCGCCGAGGTGCTCGTCGATCGAGCGGAACTCGACGATGCGGAGATTCCCGACGGCCACAGCGAGGGCCACTGGGTCGGCCCGTTCGTCTACGAGATCGACTACGACACGGACCTGCGCTGTCTCAAAGAGGAGTGTTTCGGCCCGCACGTCGCCCTCCTGAAGTACTCGGGTGACATCGAGGACGCCGTCGAGATCCACAACGACACCCCCTACGGGCTGGCCGGCGCGATCATCTCGGAGGACTACCGCCAGATCAACTACTTCCGCGACCACGCCGACCTCGGCCTGGCGTACGCGAACCTGCCCTGTATCGGCGCCGAGGTCCAGTTGCCCTTCGGCGGCGTCAAGAAGTCCGGCAACGGCTACCCGAGCGCCCGCGAAGCGATCGAAGCGGTCACCGAGCGCACCGCCTGGACGATGAACAACTCGAAGGAGATCGAGATGGCACAGGGCCTCTCGGCCGATATCACGACCTCGGACGACGACTGATCTGCGCTCCGGGAGCCGGAGCCACTATTCGGGAGAGTGGGCGATCGAATCCCGACGGTAGGGTGTCCGCCCACTGCAACGGGCCACTTCGAGGCCCGTACCCCACACGATCGTACGGCGTTCCCGTGTCCCGATCGATCGGGACAACGTTTCTCACCGCAGACCTCGTAGCGCTAGCTATGACGATCGGCTACGTCGCGATGCGGGATCGACTCCTGGTCTGCGAGGGAACCGCGGCCGGCGAGTGGGAGACGGCGACGGCGCTCCGGGGCTACGACCTCGAGTGTGTCGCGGCCACCCCGGAGCGGCCGAACCGGGTCTTCGTCGGGACCTTCGGGAGCGGACTCCGCCGGAGTACCGACGGCGGGGACTCGTTCGATCGAGTCGACGCCGGGTTCGACGAGCGGGAGTCCGCATCCGATGGAGACGATACGAGCGAGGACGTCGCCGTGATGTCGCTGGCGATCAGTCCCCACGATCCCGACGTCGTCTACGCGGGCACCGAACCGAGTCGGGTCTACCGATCGATCGACGGCGGGGACTCCTGGACCCACCTCGACGGCCTGACCGACCTGCCGTCCGCCTCGGAGTGGTACTTCCCGCCCCGCCCCTACACCCACCACGTCCGATGGCTCGAGGTGGACCCGTTCGACCCCGATCGGCTCTGGCTCGGCGTCGAGGCCGGCGCGTTCGTCTACAGCACCGACGGCGGCGAGACGTGGACCGAGCGGCCCCCCGGCTCCCGTCGGGACAACCACAGTCTCGCCGCCCACCCCGATCGGGAGGGGCGCGTCTACGCCGCCGCGGGCGACGGCTACGCCGAGAGCGACGACGGCGGCGAACGCTGGCACCAGCCGCAGGCGGGACTGGACCACCGCTACTGCTGGAGCGTCGTTCCCGATCCCGCCGACCCCGATCGAGTCCTGGTCTCGAGCGCGGCCGGCGCGCGGACGGCCCACACGCCCGATCGGGCCGACTCGCACGTCTACCGGCGCGACGGTGCCGACGCCGACTGGGAGCGCCTCGACGACCGCGGACTGCCGACGGGCGAAGGGGTCGTCAGAGCCGTCTTCGAAACGACCGGCGAGAACGGGGTCGTCTACGGGGTGACTAACCGCGGGCTGTTCGTGACTCGGGACTTCGGCGATCGATGGGAGCGCGTCCCGATCGACTGGACCGACGACCTCGAGACGCTGACGCCGCGGGGACTGGTCGTGCTGTCGGCGTGACTCACGCCAGGTCGGCCTGCCGATCGAGGACCGCGACGATCGCGGCGGCGTGAGTGGGGACCATAACGAGGCTGATCCGCACGGTCCCGAACGGCGATCGATCGGCCCGTTAATTCCAAAAAATCGAAGGGAAGACTCCCATCCCGGCCGTTCAGTCGGAGTCGTTACCGGTCCGAGTCGCGGCCGAGCCCCGGAATGAGACCGCCGCGCCGATCGGGGACGTGGACCGTGTGGTCGTCCTCGTCGACGAGCGTCGCGGTGAACGCCAGGCCGACGACGCTCGCGAGGATTAGCAGGCCACCGACGGCCACGAGCGGACCCACGCCCTGCAGGAAGAACCCGAGGACGAGTACCAGCGAGCCGACGACCTGGACGCCGAGCAGGCCGCCGAAGACGATCGTTTCTGTGTCCATGCTAGCACGGACGATCCGAACGGACGTAAAGGAATGACGCCGTGCGCCTGTATGTCCGTCCAGATGACCGGTTTTCGATCGGTTCCGGCTGTGAGAGCCTGCTCGCTCGAAGATCGGGGCAGGACGTCCGTCGGCCGGAGCGGCGATAGCCCCCCGGCTTCGAAATCCTTTTAGGCGCTACACGGGGATAGTAGGGTAACTGAGTGATATCATGGACGTCGACATCATCTCCGAGGAGGAGAACCCCATGTTGCATCGAACGGACGTGACCTTCGAACTGTCACACGAGGACGCGACGCCCGAACGGCTGCAGGTCCGGGACAGCCTCGCCGCGAAGCTGAACAAGGACGCCGACGAGGTCGTCATCCGCAAACTCGACACCAAGTTCGGGATGCGCAAGACGGTCGGCCGGGCGAAGGTCTACGACACGGCCGACTACGCCCGCGAAGTCGAGCAGGACCACATGCTCGAGCGCAACAAGATCGGCGTCGAAGAGGAAACCGAGGCGGACGCCGAAGCGGAGGAAGCATAGATGGCGCGCTACGAACTCTACGACGAGGACGGCAGCACGGACCGCGAGCAGTGCCCTCGCTGTGGCGACGCGTTCCTCGCCGACCACGGCGATCGGACCCACTGCGGCAAGTGTGGGTACACCGAGTGGGAATAACGCCGTCACTCCCACCGAGTCGTGAGCACTGGCATTCGAGTGCTCGGGATCGAGGGCACCGCCTGGGCGGCCAGCGGGGCCGTCTACGATTCCGGGACTGACGAGGTGTTCATCGAGAGCGACGCCTACCAGCCCGAGAGCGGCGGCATTCACCCGCGCGAGGCCGCCGAACACATGCACGACGCGATCCCGCGCATCGTCGAGACGGCACTGGATCACGCTCGCGAGACGAGCGATCGGCCCGACGCCGAGTCCCCGATCGACGTCGTCGCCTTCTCCCGCGGTCCCGGACTCGGCCCCTGTCTGCGCGTGGTCGGGACGGCCGCCCGATCGCTGAGCCAGACCCTCGAGGTACCGCTGGTCGGGGTGAACCACATGGTCGCCCACCTCGAAATCGGCCGCCACACGTCCGGCTTCGACTCGCCGGTCTGTCTGAACGCGAGCGGCGCGAACGCGCACCTGCTGGCCTACCGCAACGGCCGCTATCGCGTCCTCGGAGAGACGATGGACACCGGCGTCGGCAACGCGATCGACAAGTTCACCCGCCACGTCGGCTGGACCCATCCGGGCGGACCGAAAGTCGAGGGGGCGGCCGAGGACGGCGAGTACGTCGACCTGCCCTACGTCGTCAAGGGGATGGACTTCTCCTTCTCGGGGATCATGAGCGCCGCCAAGCAGGCCTACGACGACGGGGTACCGGTCGAGGACGTCTGTTACTCGCTCCAGGAGACGATCTTCGGAATGCTCACCGAGGTCTCTGAACGGGCGCTCTCGCTGACCGGCAGCGACGAACTCGTCCTCGGCGGGGGCGTCGGACAGAACGCGCGTCTCCGCGAGATGCTCGGTGAGATGTGCACGCAGCGCGGAGCCGAGTTCCACGCGCCCGAGCCGCGATTCCTGCGGGACAACGCAGGGATGATCGCCGTCCTGGGGGCGAAGATGTACGACGCGGGCGACACCCTCGCGATCGAGGACTCCCGCGTCGATCCGGACTTCCGGCCCGACCAGGTGCCGGTTACCTGGCGGACCGACGAACCGGACCTCGCCCCCGGTCACGGCGACGGCCCGCTGCAGGGCGCCGAAGCGATCGTCGACCTGGATCCCGGGGCCGGCCGGGTGACGAAACGCCGCGAGGCCAAGACCTACCGCCATCCGGAACTGGACGATCGGCTCCGCCGGGAACGAACCCGAATCGAGGCCCGGCTGACGAGTCTCGCCCGGCGTGAAGGCGTGCCGACGCCGGTGCTCTCGGACGTCGATCCCCACGAGTCGCGACTGGAACTCGAGTACGTCGGCGATCGGGACCTCCGGGCGATCGTCCGGGCAGGCGACGATGACGCCGCCGATCGAGTCCGTGACGTCGGCCGGCACCTCGCGCTGTTGCACCGGGCCGGGTTCGTTCACGGCGATCCGACGACGCGAAACGTGCGCACGAGCCCCGCGCGGACGTCCCTCATCGACTTCGGCCTCGGCTACCACACCGATCACGTCGAGGACTACGCGATGGATCTCCACGTCTTCGACCAGAGCCTCGTCGGCACCGCGGCCGATCCCGACCCCCTTCGGGAGGCCGTCCGCGAGGGGTATCGCGAGGCCGGGGAGGAGCGGGTTCTCGATCGGCTCCGGGAGATCGAAGGACGCGGGCGGTACATCGACGACGCTGATTCGTAGTCACTCGAGCGGACAGGACTCCCCGGTCGATCGATCCCGAGCAGCCAGTTCCCGCCGCAGTCCCGTGATGAGAGCAGACCCCGGAAATTATTTCGGGATGCCCAGCGGTCGTTTACAGTTCTTGCAGAGGAACAGATTGCGGTTCCCGTAGAGGCTGATGTCGTTCCCGTCGAACTCGACTTCGGTCACCTCGTGGCCCTCGACGAGTTGCGCTTTCGATTCGATCGTCGTCTCACAGTCCGGACACGTAAGCTCGGAACCCATCGATACACGTACGAAATCCTCGCCTAAATAGCTATCTCGGAACCGCTCGACGGGGGAACGACCGTTTTGCCCGGTGAGCCGGCGGCGGGAGATCGACGGCCGGCGATCGGAAATCGGGAGGCTCTTGTCCGGACTGGTCCAGATCCGATCGATGAGTGACGTTCTGCTTACGGGGTACGAACCGTTCGGCGAGTTCGAGCGGAATCCCGCACTCCGGCTCGCGACGCGGCTCGACGGCACCGAGGTCGGCACCGGGTCGATCGTCGGCCGGGAACTCCCCGTCGCGTTCGATCGGGCGGCACCGCAACTCGAGACCGCCGTGGAGGAACACGATCCCGCGATCGTCTGTGGCCTCGGACTGGCCGGCGGCCGTAACGCGCTGACGATCGAACGGGTCGGGATCAACCTCCGGGACACGGCCGGGGTTCCGGACAACGCCGATCGAACGGTCGTCGACGACCCCGTCGTCGACGACGGTCCGGACGCGTACTTCGCGACGCTCCCGGTGCGGGAGATGAAAGACGCGATGCGAGACGCGGGCGTCCCGACGCGGCTCTCGACGGACGCGGGGACCCACCTCTGTAACAACCTGCTGTACGCGGCGCGACACCTCGCCGAGACGACGGCCCGCGACTTCCGGGCGGGGTTCGTCCACGTCCCGTTCTCGCACGCGCAAGCAGCCGCACGGGACGAGGGCGAGCCGAGTATGGCGATCGAGACGATGCAAACCGGGATCGTCACGGGCCTCGAGACGGCACTCCGTAAACTGGAGGACCCGGACGCCAGTGCCGACGCAGTGCCCGGTGCGAACCCCGAAGAGTGATCAGGGATCGGGACTGAACAATTTCCGGGATCGAGACGGGCACACAATACTCTTATCGGGGGAGGCCGTACGTTCGCCTATGGCAGACAAGCCCACCTCCGGTGAGATTCTCGGGGTACCGTACAACTTCGAACGACCGAGCATCGGGCGCATGCTCTCGTCGTACTGGCGGCCCGGCGAAGGGATGCTCGTCGAGAAACCCTTCGGCGTCGGCTACACGCTGAACCTCGCCAACTGGCGGTCGTGGATCGTCGTCCTCGTCGCCGGCGCGCTCCTCTGGCAACAGGAACAGGGCGCGGGCGAGAGCCCCGACGACACCGACGACGAACCGGTCGAGGTCATCGTCGACGACGAGAGCGGCGACTGAGTCTCGGCGATCGCGTTTTCTGACAATGGTGACCCCGAGAGACGTCCAGCGACGGGTCGATCGGTGCCCGATCAGACGCTGTAGTCCGCCACGAACCGATCGAGCGCCTCGTGATCGACCGATCGGTACGGCACGGACAGCGGCGAGATGCTGGTTCGATCGGCGAGGATCGCCCGGCGGTCGGTGCCGGGGTCGTCGGGGATCGATCCGTCGGCCATCTGCTCCCAGAGTCGGTTGTGGAGCCGGAACTGGCCGTCCTCGACGCTGCCGTCCATCTCGTAGACCGTGGACGGGCGCGTGAGTTCGACGGCCCGCGTCTCCTGGTGGGGGCCCGGCGTGTTGACGTTGAAGTAGTCGACGCGCTCGAAGACGTCGTTCGCGAGCGCGTATTCGACGAGGTCGGCCGTCAGCGTCGCCGGTTCCGCGAACGAGTCGGGCGTGAGGTCCCCGTCGTGGTCGAGCGTGTTCATCGAGACGGCGATCGACGGGGTATCGAGAAAGGCGGCCTCCATCGCGGCGCTGACCGTGCCCGACCGCGAGAGGACGTACGCCCCGAGGTTCGCGCCGGGGTTACAGCCGGCGACCACCACGTCGGGTTCGGGGTCGAGCGCGCCAAGCCCCACGACGACGCAGTCACAGGGCGTCCCGTCGATCGCGTAGCCGAGGTCGTGGTCGGCGTGGGGGACCGGACTCGAGAACTGCGCGTCCGCGAACCCGATCGTTGGCTCGTCGTCCTCGCCCGCCGTTCGACCGTACGTGAGCGAGCGGCCGACCGCACTCCGGTTGTCCGCGGGTGCGAGCACCCGGATCGAGCCGATCGACGAGAGTTCGTCGGCCAGCGCGCGGAGGCCGGGCGCGTCGATGCCGTCGTCGTTGGTCAGCAGGATGTGGGGGCCGTCGCTCATCTATCGGATGCTGGACCGGCGGCGAGTAAAAGCTAGCCGGTTGGGGCCACCCACTCTGCTCGACGGACGCCGATCAGTCGATCGAGACGGACGTCCCTCGCTCGGCGGAGCGATAGATGGCGTCCATCACGCGCTGGACGGTCAGCGCCTGCTCGACGGTGCCGAGTCCGTGGGGAGACCCTGCGGCGACGGCCTCGAGGAACTGCCCGTCGCTACCCTCCCAGCCGGTGTGGTCGATCGATCCCTCGGTCAGCGTCGCGTCGAGGTTGTGGTCCGTCCCCTGCGTGCCGCTTCGATACAGGGTGAGCGCCTCGCCGCCGAGTTCCAGTTCGGCGCCGGCCTCGGTGCCGCGGACGACGAAGTCGGTCGTCTCGGCCTGGTTTGCGGCCCAGGTGACCTCGAGCGAGATCGTCCGATCGTCCGCACAGCGGATCATCGCCGTCGCCGAGTCCTCGACGTCGAACACCGCGTCCTCGGTCTCGTCGTACCAGTCCCCGGGATCGACGTAGTCCTCGCGCCGACCGAATTCGGTCCGAGTGACGGCGAAGACCTCTTTCACGTCGGGATAGCCCATGAGATAGAGCGCGAAGTCGATCGCGTGGACGCCGATGTCGACGACGGCACCGCCGCCGGCCAGGTCCTCGCTGGTGAACCACGACCCGACGCCGGGGATGCCCCGACGGCGGACGTAGTTCGCGTCGACGTGGGTGATCTCGCCGAAGTAGTCGTCGGCCCGGTAGTCGGTGAACACCGCCGGGGCCGTCGCCACGCGGTTGTGGAAGTTCACCGCGCAGAAGCCCTCGGCCTCGGCGGCCGCGTCGGCGATCCGCTCGGCGCTCGCGAGGTCGTCCGCGAGGGGTTTCTCGCAGAGGACGTCGTAGCCGCGATCGAGCGCCGCCACGACCGCCTCCTCGTGGTAGGTGTTCGGGGTCGAGACTGCGACCGCGTCCAGGTTTTCGCCGTCGTACATCTCCGCGAACTCCTCGTAGGTCCGCGCGTCGTACGTCTCCGCGAACTCCGTGCGCGTCTCGGCGACGAGGTCGACACCCGCGACGACGTCGTGGCCGAACGCCTCGGCGTTGGCGGCGTGTGTCTGTCCCATGAACCCGAGTCCGACGACGCCCAACCGAACGCGATCGTCTGCATTACTCATATATCGAGTAAATATCTCCCATCGGTGAAAGAAGTATGCGTGACGGCGACTCCCGCGCACCGTCGACGATCGAGACCTCGCCGATCGGTCGGGGACTACCGATCGACCCGTCGGTCCCCGTTCCCGTCGTCGGCGAGGCCGCCGATCTCAAACGGGCGTTGGCGCAGATCTCCGACGGAATCGAACCGATCGTCCACGGAGTCGGCGAGTACGACGGTGGCGACGCCGTCGCCGGGGCGCTGACCGCCCGCCAGCGCGAGGCCCTCCGCGTCGTTCGCGGCCTCGGCTGCTCGAGTTGTGAACGCGAGTCGGGATCGGGCCGACAGCAGTCGAGTCGTCCGATCGTCGTCTCCGTTCGACCGCTGTCCGTGCGTCCGATCGCCGGCCCTACGCCCGGCCGCCGTGTTTGCGGTACCAGACCCGCTCGCCGATCGGGGACTCGTCCGGGTCGATGTCCAGCCGGCGCAGGACCAGATCCCGGACCGCGAGCGTGACGACGAGGTCGATCGTCTCACCGGTCTCGGTCCGGACGGCGACCACGCAGTGGCCGTCCCGCTCGTCGACCCGTTCGATCGTGCCGATCGACCACCGCTCGACGTCGTGGGTGGGTCGTCTCGCGTGGATCCGATCGTGAGCGGGCATCCTGACCCAGGGTTGGCGGGGCACGAACTTGCGCTCGTCGCCTCACGATCGGTGTCGGAAGCGTACGGGGACAACCGACGGGATTTTGCCACCGCCGGCCGGCCACTCCTACATGACCATCCGATTCGTCACGGGGAACGAGGGCAAGGTCAGGGAAGCGCGCGAGTACCTCGACGGGATCGACGACGTCGAACAGGTCGAGTTCGACTACACCGAGATCCAGAGCGACTCGCTCGCGGACATCGCGGCCCACGGCGCGCGCGAGGCGTTCGAGGCTCTCGGCGGCGAGGAACCGGTCCTCGTCGACGACGCGGGCCTGTTCGTCGACGCGCTCGGGGGCTTTCCGGGGCCGTACTCGGCCTACGTCGAGGAGACGGTCGGGGTCGATCGGCTCTGGCGACTGGCGGAAGGGGAAGAGAACCGTCGCGCGCGATTCCGAACGGTGCTGGCGTACGCCGGGAGCGAGGTGCCACGAGCCTCGGGCGACGCGGCGAGCGACTCGCCAGCCGTCGGCGTCGAGACCTTCACGGGATCAGTCGCCGGCACGCTCGTCCCGCCACGCGGCGAGGGCGGGTTCGGCTACGATCCGATTTTCGAGTACAACGGGCAGACGATGGCCGAGATGAGCACCGAGGAGAAGAACGCGATCTCACACCGGGGTCGGGCGCTGGCCGAGTTCGTAGAGTGGTACGCCGATCGTCACGAGTGATATCGGGTTTCATCGATATACCTACTGCAGAATCCTACCGATACTAGCCGCTGGGTGGCCCGTAGCGAGTACGTGATACTCAACCCTGGACTTATATCGAAGTAACACGATATGGTTCGTGAGGCCATAAGATGGCGAACAGCTGCGCAGCGACGAAACCCCAGATCGGGAATGATCGATATGGCGTCGGACGATGACTACCTCGCGGACGCCTGTTGCACGGTCGAGCAACTGCGCGACGAGGTCGAGGATCCCGTCGCGGATCTCGAAGGGTTGCGATCGGACGCGGAGCGAGTCGAAACGCAAACGGCAGTGTTCGGCGCGCTGGCGAACGATCACCGGGTCCAAATCCTCGAAGCACTCCGCGACGGCGAGCGCTGCGTCTGCGAGTTGCAGGTCGTCCTCGACGCGCCGCAGTCGACGGTGGCGACGCACCTCCGGACGCTCCGCGACGCCGGCCTGGTCAAGAGCCGAAAGAAGGGGCGATGGACGTACTACCGGATCGCCGACACCGCGGTCTTCGAACTGCTCGACGTCGGCGCGGCCGTCGACGTCCCGGACGACGGCTGACGGCGACCCTGTACCGGCGACGAACGGCACACGGACACCACCACGATGACAGACGACACACTGACAGACCACGACCCGACCGAGACCGACCCGACGACCCGCCGATCGACCGTCCGCGAGGAGTACGGATCGATCGCGAACACCGACGGCGACTGCTGCGCCACGGGTGACGACTGCTGTGGCACGGACGAAATCGGCACCGAGGCCGACGGGACGGCCGCCGATCGGGCCCGCTCGATCGGCTACGACGCGGCCGACCTCGCGGACGCACCCGACGACGCGAACCTCGGACTGGGCTGTGGAAACCCCGTCGCGATCTCGAACCTCGAGGCCGGCGAGACGGTGCTCGATCTCGGCTCCGGCGGCGGGTTCGACTGCTTCCTCGCGGCCCGGGAGGTCGGTCCCGAGGGACGGGCGATCGGCGTCGACATGACACCGGAGATGATCGAGACGGCCCGGGCGAACGCCCGCGAGAGCGACCTCGAGAACGTCGAGTTCCGCCTCGGCGAGATCGAACACCTCCCGGTCGCGGACGAGGCGGTCGACGCGATCATCTCGAACTGCGTCGTCAACCTCTCGCCCGAGAAGCCGCGGGTGCTCGCGGAGGCGTTCCGGGTGCTTCGACCCGGCGGCACGCTCGCGATCTCGGATCTCGTCGCGTCCGAACCGCTCCCGGTCGAGATCAGGGAGGACACCGAGGCCGTCACCGCTTGCGTGGGCGGCGCGGCGACCGCCGACGAGATGAAACGCTGGCTCGACAACGCGGGCTTCGTCGACGTCTCGCTCACCGTCGAGGGCGAGTGGACCGACGACCTGCCGATCGTCTCCGCGCGGATCGAAGCGCGAAAACCGGGCGAGTAACGGTGCCGGTCAGGCCCGCGGGTCCCGATCGGGTCCCGGATACGCGCCGCCCTCGACGGCCTCGTAGAGGCTCTCGGGATCGAACAGTCGGGCGAACGCGTCCGGCGGCCGAACGCTGACGGAGACGCGGGGCTGGAGGGTCAGGCCGGCCTTCGCCGACCCGAGGCGCTCGTCGTAGGAGAGCAGGTGTGCGGCCCGGCCCTGGTAGGCCGACGCCAGCGCGGGGTGGTCCTCCGGTGGATGCTCGACCGCGACCCGATCGGCCGCGAGTCGGTCCCGGTGATCGGCCGCGAGGTCCGGATCGGCCAGCGACGCGACGAGGCGTTCGGTCCGATCGAGGAGCGGATCGCTCGCGACGAGGTCGATCCAGGAGTGGCGGCGAACGTGATCGAGCGCCTCGCGGGCCGCACCCCCGACGAGCAGGTCGGCCGCCAGCACGTCCGCACCGGCGACGACGCGGGCTGGGTTCGGTCCCTCAGTCATCGCTTTCGGCCTCCTGGTCGGCGTACGTCTCGCGGACGGCATCGAGGTCCACGTCGTACTCGCGGCTCCGATCGAACAGGTCGCTCCAGCTCGCGGTCATCGGTGGCGATTGGACCTGCAGGGTGAAAAGAACGCACGTCTCGCTTCGTTCTCGTAATTGAGCCGCCTATCGATCGAGCAGCCGGAACGCCGCGGCGCCGAGCACGAACGCGACGCCGACGTTGACGGCGACGCCGACGAGGCCGACGCCGGCCACGATCGCCAGCGATCGCACGCCGCTGACGGGATCGAGGGCCGCGCGACCGAGTTCGAGCGCGACGACGACGAGCAGGACCCCGAGCAGCGCGAGCGGGAACGCCGCGAGGAGCGCTCCGCCCGCGATGAGCGCGAGCGCGAGGTAGCCCGCGCCGAGCAGGACGTTCGCGCCGCCGGTTCGCGCGCCGAAGGCGTACTTGCCCGCGAGGCCGCCGCTCCCGTGGCACATCGGGATACCCCCGATCGGGACCGCGGCGAGGCAGGTGACGCCCATGCTCGTCGAGAGGTCGTCGGCCGAGACGTCCCGGCCGTAGAGGTCGCCACAGAGCAGCGCCGTCGCGATCGCGGCGTTGCCGATCGTCATCCCGAGTTGGGCGACGGTGCCCTCGACCGCGGCCCCGCTGAACGTCGGCGTCCCCGCGGGGAAGAGCGTCGCCTGCGGAAGGGTCGGCGTCGGAACGCCGGCCGTCGCGACCGCGGCGACGCCCCCGAATCCGAGGACGACCAGCACGCTCGACTGCCGGTAGCCCGCGACCGCGAGCACCGCGACGATCGCCAGTCCCGCCGCCGCGACCGGCACGTTCCCCAGCGAGAGCCCGATCGCCGCCTCGAGCAACAGCAAGGCGACGGCGAACTGAACGCCGCGGACCACGGGTTCGCCGACGATCCGCTGGAGCCGATCGACGAGGCCGAGGCGGCCGCTCGCGAGCAGGACGCCGCCCGCCAGCAGGCCCGCGGCGGCCAGTTCGGGATAGGAGAGCGAGCCGACGATCGCCAGCCCGACCAGCGCCTTCATGGGCTCGACGGAGAGCGGCAGTCCGTAGTAGAGCCCCCAGACGATCTGGAAGACGCCGAAACCGACGAGGACGTGCGGGAGCGAGACGGACGTCGTCGCGGCGAGCGCCACCAGCAGGGGGAGAACCGTAACCGAATCACCTAGCGCACCCGTCAGTTCCGACGTCGAGAATTCGAACTCGGTACCGGACGCCAGACGGGACGAGTAGGCCATCTGTCCACCGCTATGGGCGGAGCACCCTTTACCGTTTTCAGAAACGGATATCGATTTCGTTTTCTATGGAAACAACCAGAATCGGTTACAAGGGCGATCGAGAGCGGATCGAGCGATCGATTCGGGACCGCGGCTGGCAATCGGGCGATCGCCTCCGCGAGAAGGATTCAGGGGCTGGCGACCGGCTACCGGTCGATCGTCTCCGCGAGGAGCGATTCGAGGTCGGCAACGGCGTCATCGTCGAGCGGGCGAAGCGGCCGCCGCGGGGAACCGACGGGCCGATCGCGGATCGCGAGCGCGGCCTTCACGCCGGGCACGCCGTAGCGGGACGTGACGGCCCGGTTGAGTTCGACCAGGTCGGCGTTGTGCGCTCGCGCCGCCGCGGACCGATCGTCGCGATGGGCGCGGTAAATCGAACTCGCGACTTCGGGTGCGACGTTCGCCACGGCGAGCACGCCGCCGTCGGCACCGGCCGCGAGGCCGGCCGCGTAGGCGCTGCCGCTCCCGACCAGGACCGAGAACTCCTCGCCCCGGGTCAGGCGGACGAGTCGCTGTAGCGATTCGAGGCTCCCGCTGGAGTCCTTGATGCCAGCGACGTTGTCGTGGGACGCGAGCGCCGCCGCCGCGTCCGGCGAGAGGGCGTGATCGGTGAACTTGGGGACGCTGTAGAGGTAGATCGGGATCGGCGAGGCGTCGGCCAGATCGCGGTAGTAGGCGCCCAGATCCTCGTCGTCCGAGCCGTAGTACGACGGCGTGACGACGAGCGCCGCGTCGGCCCCCGCATCCGCGGCGCGCTCGGTCGTCTCGAGCGTCGGTTCGAACCCCTCGTGACCCGTCCCCGCGACCACCGGGAGTTCGGTCGCCGCGGCGACGGTTTCGACGATCCGCACGCGCTCGTCGGGCGTCAGCAGCGGCGCTTCGCCCGTCGAGCCACAGGGGACGAGGAAGTCGATCCCGGCGTCCTCGAGCCAGCCGACCAGGTCGGTCAGCGCGGCGTCGTCGATCGATCCCGACTCGTCGAACGGCGTGGCGATCGGCACTCCAGTTCCGTGCATGGCCGACGGTACGACGGGCGATCGTAAAGGGCCGTCCGATTCCAGGCCGACGCGTTTGACCCGGTCGGCGTCGTTCGCGATCGATCATCGTTCGAACGCGTGTCACACCACCGGAAAGCTATTGGTCGATTGCCATGACGTGCGGGTATGGAACTCCGCCCCTTCGACGGGGAACAGGATGCACGCGCGATCAGCCGAGTCAACGTGCTGGCGTGGCGAGAGGCCTACGAGGACTTGCTCCCCGACGAGGTGCTCGCACACCGGGATCCCGACCCGACAAAAGAACGGGTTCGGGAACTGGCCGCGGCGCTGCGCGCCGATCGGGACGGCATCTTCGTGGCAGAAACCGACGGAGAGGTCCGCGGATACAGCTATTTTCGATGGACGGAGACCAAACCGTTCGTCGGCGAGAACGAGGCCGGACTCAAGGAGATTTACGTCGAACCCGCCTACTGGGGCGAGGGACTCGGGACGGCACTCCTCGAGCGCGGCCTCGATCGGCTTCCCGAGACCATCGAACGCGTAAAACTCGAGATGCTGGACGGGAACGACGTCGGCCACCGGTTCTACCGCGCTCGCGGATTCGAACGGACTGGATCGGCCGACTTCGAAATCGCGGGCGAAGCGTACCCGACCGTGATCTACACGCGCGAACTGTGAGCGAGGCGCTCGCCGGGGTGACGGGGTCCCAAGGCCGCTCGGCGACCCATCGCCGTCGGTGAACATCAGCACGGCTAAGCCCGTCCGCTCGGAACCCTCACCCGTGAGCGACCTCGGCAAGATCGATCGGGCCTTCTTCGATCGCCACGTCGCGCCGAACCTCGGCGCGGATCGCAACGACGTCTCCCTCGGTCCCAGCCACGGCGTCGACTTCGGCGTCCTCGACGTCGGCGGGCGGGCGCTGGTGACCGCGACCGATCCGGTATCGATCCTGCCCCAGTTGGGATTCGAGCGGGCGGCGCGGTTCGCGCTGGACCTCATCCTCGCGGACGTGGCCGTCAGCGGCGTGGCCCCCTCGCACCTCTCGATCTGTTTTACCCTCCCCGAGACGATGACCGACGCGGAGTTCGCGACGGTCTGGGAGACGATCGACGCCGAGTGTACCGACCTCGGCGTGGCGATCGTCACGGGCCACACCGCCCGCTACTCGGACCCGTCGTACCCGTGGGTCGGCGCAGCGACCGCGATGGGCGTGGGCGACCACGACGCGATCGTCCGCCCCGACGGGGCCCGCGATGGCGATCGACTCGTGCTGACGACCGGCCCAGCCGTCGAGGCCGTGGGCCTCCTGAGTACGCTCTTTCCCGACCAGATCGACCTTCCCGCGGACGTCCTCGCGGCCGCCCAGGACCGGCTGGACGAGGTGTACGCCGTCCGCGACGCCCTCACCGCGGCGGCGGCCGGTCCCGTGACGGCCATGCACGACGTCACCGAGGGCGGCCTCGCCGGCGCGCTCAACGAGATGGCCGACGGTGCCGGGGCCCGGTTCGCGATCGATCGCGAGGCGGTGCCGATGCGCCCCGGCGTCCGCGAGGTGTGCGACCACCTCGAGATGGACCCCTGGGCGGCGACCAGTTGCGGATCGCTCCTGATCGCGGTCGATCCCGGCGGCGTGGACGACGTCCTCGCCGCGCTTGAGGAACGAGGGACGGTCGCCGCCGAGATCGGGCGCGCCGATCGAGACGCGGACGCCGACGGCGAGGTGCTCGTCGACGGCGACCCGCTCGAACACCCGAGCGTCGATCCGTCGTGGGCGGCCTACGCCGAACTCGCGGACGACTAACGGTCTCCGCAACGGGTGCGCCTTCGCTACGACTCTTTCAGGTACTTCAGCACGCCAGCGACGTCGCCCTCGAGTCCCACACTGGCCCACTCCGATCGGAGTTCGTTGGCGATCGCGATCGGATCGTCCGGATCGTCGACGACGGCTGCGGCCCCCTCGACGGCCGCGACCCACTCCGGGAGCATGCGCTCGTAGGTCTCGAGGCGAGCCATCGCGTCGGTGGCGACCCCGAAATGCGGGTAGCAGTTGACCGCGGGGTCGAGGCTCTGTAGTCGCTCGACGGTCGCCACGGCGTCCTCGAGGTCGAAACTGGGCGGTTGCGTCGTCGGGTAGAGCTCCCCGTCGAACAGCATGCCCGCCGCGTCGGCGGTGAACAGTACGCCCGTCGTCCCGTCGAAGAACGCGGCCTGGTGGGGGGCGTGGCCCGGTGCGTCGTGGACCGAGAGCGATCGATCGCCGAGGTCGATCGCGTCGCCGTCGGCGATCGCCCGCGCCCGATCGACGGGGACGAGATCTGGGTCGCCGTAGGGTTCAGGCATGCCGATGGCCTTCTCGACGCCGCGTTTCAGCTTCTCGAGCAGATCCGGGTCGGTGAGAAAGTCGACCCCGCGCTCGTGGCAGTGGACCGTCGCGTTCGGACACGCGGCCGCCAGTTCGCCCGTTCCGCCCGCGTGATCGAGGTGGACGTGCGTCGGGACGAGGTGCGCGACGTCCTCGCGATCGATGCCGAGTTCGTCCAGCGCGGCGAGCACTTCGGCCGGCGTGGTGTCCGCCGTCCCGGTGTCGATCACCGCCGGCTTCGGCGTGTCGAGCACGTAGACGGCGAGCTGGCCGGCCTGGTGGAACATCCGGCCGTCGACGCGGTAGATGTCGTCGGTCCCTGGAACGGGTTCGACGTCGGGGTCGCGATCGGTCACGGGGAGACGATCGCACTACGACGACTTGAACCTACTGCGGCGATCGACGCAGTCGCGATCCCGTCCGAGCGCACAGCGTCGGTCCGCGACCGGACCACCACCGCTTTGTATAACGCATGAATACGTCTACCCATGAAGACGCCAGTACCCGAATCGCGTCCCGTGGCGCTGACGATCGCCGGCAGCGACTCCGGCGGCGGGGCCGGGATCCAGGCCGACCTCGCGACGATGGCGACCCACGAGGTCTTCGGTACGTCGGCGATCACCGCCGTCACCGCCCAGCACACGCGCGGCGTCGAGTCCTCGTTCGTGCTGCCGGTCGAGGAGGTCGCAGCGCAGATCGATGCGGTCACCGACGACTTCGCCGTCGGCGCGGCCAAGACCGGGATGCTCGCGACGACCGAAATCGTCGAAACGGTGGCCGACTACGCGGCCGACTTCGACTTCCCGCTGGTGGTGGACCCCGTGATGGTCGCGACGTCGGGCGATCGACTCCTCGAACCGGACGCCGAACGGGCCTACGAGGACCTGTTCGCCGAGGCGGCGGTCGTCACCCCAAACGCCGACGAGGCCGCGGTCCTGACCGACGTCGCGGTCGAGGACCGATCGAGCGCGCGCGAGGCGGGAGAGAGGCTCCGCGAGACGGGTGCCGACGCCGCGCTCGTCAAGGGCGGGCACGTCCCCGGCGACACCGTCCGAGACGTGCTCGTGACGGCCGACGGCGCGACGACGTTCGAACACGAGCGCGTCGACACCGACGCGACCCACGGCTCCGGGTGTACGCTCGCGGCCGCGATCGCGTCCCGACTGGCCCGCGGGGAGGACCTCGAGGCCGCCGTCGAGGGGGCGACCGACTTCCTCGCGTGGGCAATCGAGCACCACTACGACGTCGGCCGGGGCCCCGGCGCGGTCAACCACTCCGTGACGGAGGCGGCAGACGAATGAGCGGGATCGACGCCGACGTCGGCGTTATTCTCCCCCAGTACGGCACCGATATCGGAACGGTCCGCGACGTCGCGATCGAGGCGGAGGCGCTCGGCTACGACGCGGTGTGGCTCGAGGACCACTTCCAGTCGTGGATCGGCGACCCACGTCGCGGCGCACACGAGTGCTGGACGACCCTCGCCGCGATCGCCGAGGCGACCGATCGGGTCCGCGTCGGCACGCTGGTCACCAGCCAGTCGTACCGACAGCCGGCGCTGCTGGCCAAGATGGCGACGACGGTCGATCGCGTCAGCGACGGGCGACTCGACCTCGGCCTCGGCGCGGGGTGGTACGCCGACGAGTACGAGCGCTTCGGGTACGAGTTCCGGGACCCCCCGGCGAAGCGCATCCGGCGCCTCGCCGAGACGATCGAAATCCTGCGGGGACTGTGGACGAACGAGACGTACAGCCACGACGGCGAGTACCTCGACGTCGACCTCGTGGACGCGTTTTGCGAGCCCGGACCGGTGCAGGATCCGCACCCGCCGATCTGGGTGGGCGGCGGCGGGGAGGAGTTCACCCTCCGGTACACCGCCGAACTGGCCGACGGCTGGAACTACGGCACCCTCGACCCCGAGGGATTCGCGGAGAAACTCGACGTGTTGAGCGGCTACTGCGACGCGAAGCGGTTCGAAGCGATCGACAAGTCCGCGGAACTGTTCGTCTTCGTCGGCGAGACGACCGACGCGGCCGCGGAGAAACGGGAGCGGTTCAGGGCCGAGTACCTGCCCGACGAACCGAGCGACCCCCGCGAATTCTTCCTCTCGGGCTACGTCGAGTCGGCGCCGACGGGGACGCCGACGGAAGTGCGCGATCGGCTCGGCGAGTACGTCGACGTCGGGATCGAGACGTTCATGCTCGCGATCCCCGACGCGGCGGCCGAGGGTGACGAGAGCCTGTCGCTGCTGGCCGACGGTCTGCTCGACTAACTCGCCGCCACCCGAACGATCTTTCCCGCCGCAATCGATACCGAGGAACATGGTCGAGAATCCGTTCGACGTCGAGATCCGCGTGGGCGAAGTGCTCGAGGCCGAGTCGTTCCCGGAGGCGAACAAGCCGAAGATGACGAAGCTCTGGATCGACCTGGGCGACGAACACGGCGAGATCCAGTCCGCCGCCCAGCTAGATCACCACTACGACCCCGCGGACCTCGAGGGCCGGCAGGTGCTGTGCGCGACGAACCTCGGCTCGGTCCGGATCGCCGGCTTCGAATCCGAGGCGCTGACCGTCGGCGTCCCCGACGAAGACGCGTATCCGGTCCTCGTCGAACCCGAGGCGGACGTACCGCTCGGTGGCCTCCTGTTCTGAACGCCCCGATCGACCCGGTCGTATCCCGTTTAGCCTGCACCGCTGCCGGTTGTAAAAACAACTAACTTATAAGACATCGTGAATATCACCCGTCATGAACCGCCGTCGGCTACTCGCGATCGGTGCGGCCGTTTCGCTCGCCGGCTGTTCGACCACGGTCGAGCGCAGCGTCGATTCTGAGCCCGACCCCGAGGCCCTGATTCGCGACGCGATCGAGACGCGCAAGGACATCGACTCGATCGCGGGGCGTCGAACCATCACCGCCGTCACTCCCGAGTCAGACGGCGGCGGGATGGAGCGAACCGAACGCATCTACGAGCGGCCGCCGGCGAAACAGCGGATCGAAGTTCTCGACGCGACGAACGCCACGGTATCGCCGGGAGACGTCTCGGTGACGACCCGACCGCTCACGTGGCAGTACGATCCGGAGGCGAACGAGGCCGAGAAGCAACACCACCCGCACCGGGTGTTCACCGATAGTGTTCGGCTCGTCCTCGAGAACTTCCTCGAGGAGTGCTGTCTCACGTACGAGGGGACCGAAACCGTCGCCGGACGGGAGACCCGCGTGATCGAAGTCGCACCGCCCGCGGACGCAGACGTCGACGTCTCGATCGACATCCTCGTCGGGGATACGGAGTACGTCATCCCGGTGAAAGACGTTCCACCGGAGGAACTCGAGGACGCCGAGGTGATCCGGACGATCTACATCGCCGACGAGGCGCGGTACCCGATCAAGGAACGGAACGTGGTCACGACCGGGGAGACCGAACTCCACAGCCTGACCGCCGCCTTCGAGGAGGTGACGATCGACGGCGACCTCGACGACGACACGTTCGCGTACGAGCCGCCGGCCGACGCCGACGTGACCGTGGATGGACTCGTCCCGGAGGGGATCTACGACTCGCCGTCGGCCGCCGAAGCCGTCGCCCCGTACGACCTCCCCGACCCCGACATCCCGGAGCCGTACGAACTCGATCGGGTCACGGTAGTCGAGACGGAGGCGCGCACGACCACGACCCTGTGGTACCTCGATCCCGAGTGGACCGAACGGGAACTCTACGTGAGCGTCCGCGACGAACCGCGGTTCAACGAGGACGTCCTCGACCCCGTCGAGGTCAACGGGCACGAGGGGTTCTATCGTGACGGCCGGATCGAGAGCGTCTTCTGGAACTGCGGCGGTCTGAGTTACGAGGTCTCGAGTCCGGACGTCGCCGAACCCGTCATCGAGATCGCGGAAACGATCGACTGTTCCTGACCGCGAGACCGGCCCCGGTGGCGATCGCGGTCCGGGATCGATCGACGCTCCGGCCGACGCGGATGCCGATCGACCGGTACCCGGATCGACGGCCGATCGATGCGCGTGGAAAGACGCGGTAGACCTAACTGGCGGTACGAGAGAGTCCACCTATGAGCGGCGAGTCGGCAGTTCGAAACGACGGGACGAACGTCGACGGCGAATCGCCTCTCGTCGAATCGACCGTCGAGACGGACGAAGCGACGATCACCGACGAGTCCGAACTGGAGCGGACGCTCGGCCTCACGGGCGGCCTCGCGATCGGAATCGGAACGATGATCGGCGCGGGGATCTTCGTCTTTCCCGGGCTGGCGGCGGGCAACGCGGGTCCGGCCGCGGCCGGTTCGTTCGCGATCGGCGCGGTCGTCGCCCTGCTGGTCGCGTTGCCGACCTCCGAACTCGCGACGGCGATGCCGAGAAGCGGGGGCGGCTACTACTACATCTCCCGGGGCCTGGGGACGCTCGCCGGGACCGTCGTCGGCCTCTCGCTGTGGTTCGGACTGGTGTTCGCGACGGCCTTCTACCTCGTCGGCTTCGGCTACTACGCCGTCGACACGCTCGCCGAACTCGGGATCACGGTCGGCGATCGACTGGTCATCCCGATCGCGGTCCTGTTCGGCGCGGGGTTTACCGTCCTGAACGTCACGGGGACGGAGAACGCGGCGAAACTCCAGAACGGGATCGTCGCGCTGTTGCTGTCGATCCTGATCGCGTTCCTCGGGTACGGCGGACTCGACGCGATCGGGCTGGTCGGTGAGCCGGCGGCGCCGGAGCAGTTCGCCCCCTTCGGTGCGCTGCCCGTGGTCACGACGGCCGCGCTCGTGTTCACCTCGTACCTCGGCTTCGCGCAGGTGGCGACCGTCGCGGGGGAGATGAAAGAGCCCGGCCGGAACCTGCCGCTGGCGATGGTCGGTTCCGTACTCGTTGTCGGCGTCCTCTACGTGGTCACGATATTCGTCGCGACGAGCGCGTTCGGGAGCGAGACGCTCGCCGAGTTCGGCGAGACGGCGATGGTCGAGGTCGGCCGCCACTACCTCGGTTCGATCGGAGCGTTCGCGATCGTCTTCGGCGGGTTGCTCGCGACGATGTCGAGCGCCAACGCGTCGGTCCTCAGCACGTCGCGCGCCATCTACGCCGTCTCGCGGGACGCCCTGTTGCCGCGGGACGCGAGTCGGATCAACCTCCGCTACGGCACCCCGCACGTCGCGCTCGGGATGGCCGGGGGCCCGATCCTCGTGCTGACCGCGACCGGTCGCGTCGAGTTGCTCGCGGAGGTCGCCTCGTTCCTGCACCTGCTCATGTACGGGCTGATCTGCGTCGCGTTGATCGCGCTGCGCCGGGACGAGCCGGAGTGGTACGATCCCGACTTTCGGGTGCCCGGCTACCCCCTCGTGCCGGCCCTCGGCGCGCTCGCCAGCTTCGCGCTGATCGCGTTCATGCAGCCGGCGTCGCGGTACGTCGGCGCCGGAATCGTCGTCGCGACCGCCGGGTGGTACGCCTACTACGCTCGGGACATCGACCTGAAGGGGGCACTATGACACGAATACTCGTTCCACTGGCGATACTGGAGGGTGAATCGATCTCGGCCGGGCTAGCGTCGCTGCTCGAGCCGATGAACGTGACCGTGCTGGGCTATCACGTGGTGCCCGAGCAGACGCCACCGGACCAGGCCCGGGTACAGTACGAAGCGCGCGCCATCGACGCGCTCGAGGACCTCGCGACGGAGGTCGGGGCGGCAGAGGGGACCGCCGACTACCGGCTGGTGTTCACCCACGATCAGGAACAGACGATCGATCGGGTCGCCGCGGAGACGGGAGCGGACGGCTACGCGATCACGGGCGCGACCGGCCCCGTCGATCGCCTCCTCGTGGCGCTGACGGGGGACGTCGCCGTCGAGCGGATCGTCTCGTTCGTCGCCGACCTGATCGGTGACCGAGAGATCGGGGCGACGCTCTTCCTCGCGACCGACGACGAGGAGAGCGGCCGGGAACTGCTCGAGGTCGCCGCCGCGTCACTCGCCGAAGGCGGGATCGACGTCCGGACCGAACTCGCGACCGACGAACCGCCGTTCGAGGCGCTCATCGACGCCGCGGCCGACCACGACGCCGTCGTGATGGGCGAACGGGCCCCGTCGCTCCGATCGCTCGTCTTCGGCGAGGAAGCCGACCGCGTCGCCGCCGGCTCCGTCGGGCCGGTACTCGTCGTTCGACGGCAGGAGGACGACGCTGAGGGGGCCGCCGATCGGTCGACCGACGACGCACCCGATCGGTCGGCACGCGACGACGAGACGTGATGGACCTCGGGGTGCCGATCACCCGCCGTCAGCTTCGTCGTCCTGTTCGAGGTACTCCCCCCGAATCACGAGCACCGGATCGACCGTATCGCGGGCGAGCGTCTCCGCCCGATCGCGGAAGATGAACCGACGGACAGAGGGGCGGCTCTCGCCGACGACGAGCATGTCGTGCTCGCTCGCGGCGTCGAGGATCTCCCCGGTCGGCGAGCCGTCGACGACGAGCGAGGTGTCGATTCGGCCGCGATCGACGCCGGTATCGGCAAGCGCGTCGACCGCATCGTCGAGGAGATCGGTGCCACGGTCCCGATCGGCTTCGTCGGAGACGACGTGGAAGTACGTCACCGTGAGGTCGGTGCCGTCCACCAGTGCCCCGAGGAACCGGGCGATGTACTCGAGGTTAACGTCGCCGCGGACGGCGACGAGCACCGATTCGAGAACCGGTGCGGGATTGAGCAGCAAGACCGCGTCGCACTCGGCCTCGACGGCGACGCGTTCGAACGTCTTGAGCCGATCGTGCGTGAAGACGAGTCTGGACGTGACGTCGAGACAGCCGGCCTCCTCGAACACGCGTTCGAGTTCCTCGAGTTCGGCGCGGGCACGGTCCTCGTACTGCTCGCGTGCCTGGTCCGTCCCGGTCTGGTCGGGAATCTCTCGGTAGCCGAGCAGGACGACCGGAACCGACGCGAACGCGTCGATGACCGTCTGGGATACGCTTTCGCCGCCCAGGACGTCGATCGGGACGAGCACACGGTGGTCACGGGGGCGAGCCATTGTAGGCGGGTCGAAGGAGGTACGACGGCGAGGGTAATAGAACCCCGTACGACCGCCTCGAAGAGTGTCACAGCCGATGCCACATAGACGAACACCGTCCCGGCGCGATCACTTTCACCGCGGATCCCGCAGGGTTTTTGTCGTGGCCCGCCAGTCACCGCACATGACCGAGGCGACGGGCATCGTCGGGGAGTTTCTCTCGCTCAAGGAGGAGACCGACGCCGACGTGCTGACGATGCAGTGTGGTGACTTCTACGAGTTCTTCGCGGAGGACGCCGAAATCGTCGCCGACGAACTGGACCTGAAAGTCTCGCAGAAATCGTCCCACGGGTCGTCGTACCCGATGGCCGGCGTTCCGGTCGACGACCTCACGCCCTACCTCAAGGCGCTCGTCGAGCGCGGCTACCGAGTGGCCGTCGCCGACCAGTACGAAACCGACTCGGGTCACGCACGCGAGATCGTCCGCGTCGTCACGCCCGGGACGCTACTCGAGACGACCGACACCGACGCTCAGTACCTCGCGGCCGTCGTCGACGGGAGCGCCGTGGACGCCGACGACGCCGGCTACGGACTTGCGTTCGCGGACATCACCACCGGCCGCTTTCTCGTCGCCGACGCTGCCGACGCCGACGAGGCGCTGACGGAACTGTACCGGTTCGACCCCGTCGAAGTGCTGCCGGGTCCCGCGGTCCGATCGGCCGACGACCTCCTCACCGAGATCCGCGAACGGGGGGACGCGACGCTGACGCTCCACGAGACGGAGGCCTTCGCACCCAAGCGGGCCGCCCACGCGACCCGCGAGCAGTTCGGCCGCGAGACCGTCGATCGACTCCCGGTCGGCGAGGCGACGATCGCGGCCGCCGGCGCGATCCTGTCGTACGTCGAGGAGACCGGCGCGGGGGTGCTGGCCTCGATGACGCGCATCCAGGCCCACCACGGCGACGATCACGTGACGCTGGACGCGACGACCCAGCGCAACCTCGAACTGACCGAGACCATGCAGGGCGACAGCGAGGGCTCGCTGTTCGCGACGATCGACCACACCGAGACGAGCGCGGGCCGGCGACTCCTGAAGGAGTGGCTCTGTCGGCCCCGCCGCTCGCTCGAGACCCTCGAACGGCGCCAGGAGTCGGTCGCCGCGCTCTCGTCGGCGGCGCTGGCCCGAGACGAACTGCAGGAGACCCTCGGCGAGGCCGCCGACCTCGAACGCCTGGCCTCGAAGGCCACCCACGGGAGCGCCGACGCGCGGGACCTGCAGTCGGTCGGCGAGACGCTGGCCGTGCTCCCCGCGATCGCCGAGATCGTCGCGTCGACGCCGGAACTGGCCGACTCGCCGCTCTCGGGGATCGTCGATCGGCCCGATCGCGAGGCCGCCGACGAGGTACGGGCGACGCTCACGGACGCGATCGCCGAGGACCCGCCGTCGACGGTGACCCAGGGCGAACTCTTCAGACGGGGCTACGACGAGGAACTCGACGGGGTGATCGAGCGCCACGAGGAACTCAGGGAGTGGCTCGACACCCTCGCCGAGCGCGAGAAGTGCCAGTACGGCCTCTCGCACGTGACCGTCGATCGGAACAAGACCGACGGCTACTACATCCAGGTGGGCAAGTCCGCCGCCGACGGCGTCCCGGACCACTACGAGGAGATCAAGACGCTGAAGAACTCGAAGCGGTTCACGACCGACGAACTCGAGGACAAAGAGCGGGAGATCCTCCGCCTGGAGGAGCGCCGCGGCGACCTCGAGTACGACCTCTTCGAGGACCTCCGTGAGACGGTCGCCGATCGCGCCGAACTCCTGCAGGACGTCGGGCGGACGCTCGCGACGATCGACGTGCTCGCGAGCCTCGCGACACACGCGGCCGAGAACCACTGGGTCGAACCCGACCTGCACCGGGGCGATCGACTCGACATCGAGCAGGGGCGCCACCCGGTCGTTGAGCAGACGACGGAGTTCGTCCCGAACGACGTGCGCCTGGGGCCGGCGGCTACGGCCGGCGGCCGAGAACGCGCCAGCGGGCGCGCAGACCAGGACCGGGGCTTCCTGGTCGTGACGGGGCCCAACATGTCCGGGAAGTCGACCTACATGCGACAGGTCGCTGCGATCGTCCTGCTGGCCCAGATCGGCAGTTTCGTCCCCGCGAAAGACGCCGAGATCGGTCTCGTCGACGGCATCTTCACCCGCGTCGGCGCGCTTGACGAACTCGCGCAGGGCCGATCGACGTTCATGGTCGAGATGAGCGAACTCTCGAACATCCTCCACACGGCGACCGAGGACTCGCTGGTGATCCTCGACGAAGTCGGCCGCGGGACCGCGACCTACGACGGCATCTCGATCGCCTGGGCCGCGACGGAGTACCTGCACAACGAGGTGCAGGCGAAGACGCTCTTTGCAACCCACTACCACGAACTGACCGGGCTGGCAGAGAACCTCCCCCGCGTCGCGAACGTCCACGTCGCGGCGGACGAACGCGACGGCGACGTCACCTTCCTGCGGACCGTCCGCGACGGCCCCACCGATCGCTCCTACGGGATCCACGTCGCCGACCTCGCGGGCGTCCCCGACCCCGTCGTCGATCGGGCCCAGGACGTGCTCGATCGACTGCGCGAGGAGAAGGCGATCGAGGCCAAAGGCGGCGGCTCGAACGAACCCGTCCAGACGGTGTTCGACGTCTCGAGCGGCCAGTTCCGGGGCCCGGCCAACGCCGACGGCGGTGAGCCGAGTGAAACGAGGCGATCCTCGGAAGCCCGACGGTCTTCCGGAAGCGAGCGTCCCGCCGACGAATCCGGGGACGCGATCGACCCCGAGACCGAGCGGGTGCTCGAGGAGATCGAATCGATCGACGTGAATACGACGCCGCCGATCGAACTGATCGCGAAAGTCCAGGAGTGGCAGGACAACCTGGAGGAATAAGGGGACTGCCGGTCGCCGACACCGGCACCGCGATCTGCCCGGAGTACGATCGGGTTCGCGAACGCGGACGCCTGTCGTGCTTTTGCCGCTCGGGATCGTAGACGACGTATGCGCAAACGAGTGACTGCGCTCGCATCGGTCGTCGGCGGACTCCTCGCGGCCTGGATCGGCTGGGGGCTGTACGTGATCACGACGACCGAACGCGTCCCGTCCGAGACGCTCGATCGCGACGGGGCGTTCGAACGCCGACGGTATCCGGCGACGGTCCTGATCGAGACGACGGCACCGGACGAGCGGACGGCGTTTCGACGACTCTTCCGGTACATCTGCGGCGACAACGGTGCGAACGACGAGATATCCATGACGGTACCCGTGACTACGAGCGGCCGCACCCGCTCGCCGCCCGCGCCGGGCCAGTCGAACCGTCGCGACGGCGAGTCGGTCGCGATGATCGCACCCGTCCGGACCGAGCGAACGGACGAGGCGGTGACGATGGGGTTCTTCCTCCCGCCGGAGTACACGCTCGAATCCGCACCCAGGCCGATCGACCCCGACGTGCACCTCGTCCTCGAACCCTCGCGGACGGTCGCCGCCTACCGGTTCTCCTGGTACGCGACGGCCGATCGGGTCGAACGAGCGCGCGCCGCGCTACTCGCGGAACTCGACGATCGAGGGCTCGAACCTCGGGATGACCCCGTCCTGCTCCAGTACAACGATCCGTGGACGCCGCCGTTCATGCGCCGGAACGAAATGGCCGTGACGCTCGCGGAGTGAACGAACCGTCCGATCGACGCGACACCCCCACGGATTAGTGTGAATCGTTCACCTGAATCGCTTTGTTCTCGAACGGCGTACGGAGTACGACAGTTTTTAGCTTCCACCGGAAATTCTATGGCGTCATAGCACGCCAGTCCCCACCATGCACGAACCGGACTTCGGCGTGGAAGGCCAGACCGCGATCGTCACGGGTGCGAGCCAGGGTATCGGACGCACGATTGCCGAGACGCTCGCGGCGAGCGGCGCGAACGTCGCGATCTGTTCGCGATCGATCGACCGGGTCGGCCCGGTCGCAGAGGAGATCAACGACGCCGAGAACGCGGGCGAGGCGCTCGCCGTCGAGTGCAACGTCCGCGAGCGCGACCAGGTCCAGACCCTCGTCGATCGCACCGTCGAGGAGTTCGGCGACGTCGACGCGCTCGTGAACAACGCCGGCGGGGAGTTCGTCGCGCCGTTCGAGGACATCTCGGAGAACGGCTGGAACTCGATCGTCGACCTCAATCTGAACAGCACGGTCCACTGCACGCAACTCGCGGGCGAGGTGATGCGCGAGGGCGACGGCGGCGCGATCGTCAACCTCTCGAGCGTCAACGGCCAGCACCCGGCCCCGAACGAGAGCCACTACGGCGCGTCCAAAGCGGCGATCATCCGCCTGACCGAGACGCTGGCCGTCGAGTGGGCCGACGACGGCATCCGCGTCAACTGCGTCGCCCCCGGCCTGATCCAGACCCCCGGCGTCGCTGAGACGCTGGGCATCCGGAGCGAGCAGATGCCCGATCGGGACGAGACCGATCGGCGGATCGGCCACAGCGAGGAGATCGCCGATATCGTCCAGTTCCTCCTCAGTCCCGCCGCCTCGTTCATGAACGGCGAGACGGTGACCGCGAAAGGCGTTCCGCGGCCGGGAAACTCGTTCAACGTCGATCTCGGCCTCGAATAGGTTCTGCTCGGACAGCCCTGGTTTTCCCTCCGGCCACTGGTCGAGCCGGTTTTTCGTTCTATGTCGCAACCGCGTCGGCAAACACGCGTAAGACCTAACCAGCCGCTTTGGCTATGGAGTAACGAACCGATCCGCGCGATCGGCGCGCCCGATCCCCGATCACGCCCCAGTACCACTCATGAGCGAGGATACCAGCGTACCAGCGGACGAAACCGAGATTCACCAGCTAGACGAGGACACCGTCGCCCGGATCGCCGCCGGCGAGGTCGTCGAGCGACCAGCCAGCGCGGTGAAGGAACTCGTCGAGAACAGCCTCGACGCGGGTGCCGATAGCGTCGACGTCACCGTCGAGGAGGGCGGCACGGAACTGATCCGGGTCGCCGACGACGGCCGCGGGATGACCGAGGCGGACGTCCGCGCGGCCGTCCGCCAGCACACGACCAGCAAGATCGACGGCCTCGAGGACCTCGAGTCCGGCGTCGGGACGCTTGGCTTTCGCGGCGAGGCCCTGCACACGATCGGGTCGGTCTCCCGCCTGACGATCCGATCGCGACCGCGGGACGGGGACGACGCGGGAACGGAACTCGTCTTCGAGGGCGGCGACGTCGTCTTGGTCGAGCCGACCGGCTGTCCCGAAGGGACGATCGTCGACGTCGAGGACCTCTTTTACAACACCCCCGCACGCCGGAAGTTCCTCAAGACGACGGCGACGGAGTTCGCCCACGTCAACCGGGTCGTCACGCGCTACGCGCTGGCCAACCCCGACGTCGCGGTCTCGCTGACCCACGACGGCCGCGAGGTGTTCGCCACGACCGGCCAGGGCGACCTGCAGGCCGCGCTCCTGTCCGTCTACGGCCGCGAGGTCGCGTCGTCCATGATCCCCGTCGAGGCCGACGGCGACGACCTCCCGCCGGGGCCGCTCGAGTCGGTCTCCGGGCTCGTCTCGCATCCCGAGACGAACCGATCGAGTCGGGAGTACGTCGCGACCTACGTCAACGGCCGCGCCGTGACCTCGGACGCGATCCGCGAGGGGATCATGGGCGCGTACGGCACGCAACTGGGGAGCGATCGCTACCCGTTCGTCGTCTGCTTCCTCGAGGTCCCCGGCGACGCCGTCGACGTGAACGTCCACCCGCGCAAGCGCGAGGTCCGGTTCGACGACGACGACGCCGTCCGCCGGCAGGCCGACGCCGCGGTCGAACGCGCACTGCTGGACCACGGCCTCCTGCGATCGGGGGCCCCGCGCGGCCGATCGGCCCCCGGCGAGGCTCGCCTCGAACCCGGGACGCTGGAGGACACGGCGAGTCGATCGACCGACCCCGAATCGTCCGCTCGAGCGGGCGGGACGGCCGAGACGCCGACCGATCGCGAAGCCGCCGATCCGGCGATCGATCGCGGACCGACGCGATCGTCCGCGGGCGAGACGGGGGCGTCCCCGCCGGCGGACGCGGCCGAGAATCCGGTATCGGACGAGGCGGACAGGATACACGGAGCGGATAGGACGAACGAGACGGACCCGATGGCCGAGACGGAACCGGAGACGACGGACAAGGGACGGTCCCGATCGACGCGCGAGCCGACTGCTTCCTCCGGCCCGAACGAGACAGCGTCCGCATCCCCGGTGGAGTCGGCGGACCCGGCCCCTGGCCCCGATTCCTCGACGGGAGTCGACGACGAGGCCGACTCCAGGTCGGAGCCGTCGCACGCACTAGAATCGGACCGCACGCACGCCGTCGATCGCGCACACGGGCGGAAGTTCGACGGGCCGACCGAACAGCGAACGCTCGCGGGCGAGACGGCGACGGGCGCGGAACCGGCGTTCGATACCTTGCCGCCGCTCCGGGTGCTCGGCCAGGTCCACGACACCTACCTCGTCTGCGAACTGCCCGACGGACTCGCGCTGATCGACCAGCACGCCGCCGACGAGCGGGTCAACTACGAACGGCTCCGGGACGCTTTCGCGGACGATCCCGCCGCGCAAGCGCTCGCCTCCCCCGTCGAACTCGAACTGACCGCCATCGAGGCGGAGGCGTTCGAGAGCTACACCGAAGCGCTCGAGCGACTCGGCTTCTACGCCGATCGGGTCGACGATCGGACGGTCGCGGTGACGACGGTCCCCGCGGTGTTCGCCGAGACACTCGATCCGGACGGCCTCCGGGACGTCCTCGCGTCGTTCGTTCAGGGCGATCGCGAGTCGGGCGCCGAGACGATCGACGCGCTGGCCGACGAGTTCCTCGGCGACCTCGCGTGTTACCCGTCGGTGACGGGGAACACGTCGCTGACGGAGGGGTCGGTGGTCGACTTGCTCGAGGCGCTCGACGACTGCGAGAACCCCTACGCCTGTCCGCACGGTCGACCGGTGATCGTCGAGATCGACGAGACGGAGATCGAGGAGCGCTTCGAGCGGGACTATCCCGGCCACGGCGGCTGACCCGCGGCTCCCTGGTCACGGCAGCCGCTCCGATACCGCGACCCACCGTTAGCTTCCGCTACTCCGTTTCGGTGTGGTTGAACTCCCACCAGATTCCGCCGAGAACGAGCGCGAGGATCGCGAAGAGCCCGCCGAGAGCGAGGTTCTCGGACAGCCCTCCCAGTACAGCTTCGACGAGTCCGCCCGCCCAACCGGCGATCAGCACGAGCAAGCCGGTGGCCGCGACGACGAGAATCGCCAGTCGATCGGTCAATTCACTCATGGGCGGTCCTCGGTCGTCGAAGCGAATAACGACGAAGCCTGCAATCGAATCCCGGCGATCGCGGTGCCGGATTCGACGGGCTATAGTAGCAACTGAAAGTCAATGCACACCTGATCGCAGGACGGCTGTGCGATCAGTGTGTAAATCGTTTCAGTTGCTACTATTGCTCGCCCGTTCGTGACGGTAGAGCCAGATCGCACAGGCGAGCGCGACCGCGCCGGCGACGGTCGCGATCCCGAACGCGACCCGGTAGCCCGTCTCGGTGTAGACGCGGACGCCGCCGACGAGGTCGCCCGTCCAGTAGGCGTCGAGCGCCCACCCCATCACGGTGGGGAGCATCGCGGCGCCGAAGAAGCCCGCGCCGTTGATCGTCCCGGTCGAGACGCCGCTGGCGCTGCTCGGGTGGCGCTCCTTGACGATCGTGTAGGTGAGGACGAAGGTGCCGAGCAACACCCCCGCGAGGAAGAACGACGAGCCGACGACCCACAGCGGCGGATCGCCGGTCGCGGCGATCACGCCCAGCGCGCAGACGAACGCGACGGCCCCCGCGAGGACGAGTTCGACGCGCCGTCCGAGCCGATCGGAGAGCCAGCCGATCGTCGGCGGGCCGACGGTGGTCCCGATCCCGCCGAGCAGCGTGAACACCGAGGCGTACGCGACCGAGACGTCGTAGGTCTGGACGACGTACGGGACCCCCCAGAGGCCGAATAGAGTGAGGTTCACGCCGGTCGAACAGAACAGCAGGACGCTGACGACCCAGATGTAGGGGTCGCGGAGGACGGCCGACAGGTTCCGCCGGAGTTCGGCGTTGGTCAGCGAGGGCTGTCCGGGAACGCCCTCGATCGGGTCGAACCCCGCGTCGGTCGGCGTGTCGCGGACGAACAGGTAGACGACGATCGAGAAGAGCAGGCCGCAGACGCCGAGACCGCCGATCGCGGCTCGCCAGCCGACGGCGTCGACGGCGAGCGCCAGCGGGGTCGTCGCGAGCATGCCCCCGAACCCGGAGGCGGCAAAGCCCAGGCCGCTCATCGTCGCGAACTCGTCGGCCCGGTACCAGCTCGCGCTGAACCGGAGGAGACAGACGAAGATCACGCTCCCGCCCAGCCCGACGAGGCCCCGGGCGGCCATCGCCGCGAGGTAGCTGTCCGCGAGCGCGAACCAGATCGCCCCGAGATTCATCACGATTCCGCCCGCCGTCGCCGTCCGCCGTGGGCCGACGCGATCGGCCAGAATGCCGGTCGGAATCTGCATGACGGCGTACACCCAGAAGAACATCGCGTGGAGCGTGCCCAGTTGCGCGCCCGTCGTCTCGAACGCGATCATGAGATCCTCGGCGAGCACCGCGGAGGAGAGCCGGTTGACGTTAACGACCAGAAAGATGACAGCCAGAATCGCCCACAGGAGCCACCGTCGTCGGAGCGGATCGCGCCAGAGTCGCATTCGTGGCGGATCGCTCCCGGAGGGTTGAAAACGTTGCACAAGCGGAAAGGTGAGCCGGATTCCGACGCGCCGACGCCATCGGTGCGGCGCGCTCGGTCCGCCGGCTACCGACAACGAGAGGGGGATCGACCCCGTATCGCACCGCATGCGCGAACTCGACGGCTCGATCGCCGGCGGCCAGTTCGTCCGCTCGGCGCTCGCCCTGTCGGTCCTCCGGAACGAACCGATCCGAATCGAGAACGTCCGGGGCGATCGACCGACCCCCGGCCTCCGCCACCAGCACCTCGCGGTCCTCGAGACGATGGTCGCGATCTGCGACGCCGAGGTCGCGGGCGCGGAACTCGGGTCGGAGACGATCGAGTTCGATCCGGCGCTGGAGGGATCCGCGAGTGACGATCTCGATCGCGGGCGACTCCCCGGCGGAACCTACGCCGCGGACATCGGGACCGCAGGAAGCGTGACGCTACTGTTCGAGGCTCTCCTGCCGCTGGCGACGATACTCGACGCGCCGCTGTCGGTCACCGCCACCGGCGGAACGGACGTGAAGTGGTCGCCGCCGATCGACTACGTCCGACACGTCAAACTCCCGCTGGTGGGGCGGTACGGGATCGTCGCCGCCTGCGAGGTCGATCGCCGCGGGTTCTATCCCGAAGGCGGCGGCCGCGCGACCCTCCGACTCGCCCCCTCGACGCTCGACCCGATCGACCTCACCGAGCGGGGCCCGATCGAGGACGTGCGGCTCTACTCGACCGAGGCCGCGTCGCTCGCGGACCGGGACGTGGCCCATCGGCAGGCCGAGGGCGCGCTCGAACGACTGGGCCGCGACGGGGAGGCCGATCGATCGGAGTCGGACGGCGACCCCGACGCGATCGGCGAGCGGTGCGAGACGACGGCGGAGAGTCGGTGTCCAGGGTCGGCGATCGTGATCCGGGTCGATCACGGGGCCGGGCTGGCCGGGTTCTCCGCGCTCGGCGAACGAGGAAAACCGGCCGAACGAGTCGGTGAGGACGCCGCCGACGCGGCGAATCGGTGGCTCGGCGGTACCGCACCGGTCGATCGGCACATGGCCGACCAGCTACTGGTGTTGCTCGCCGTCGCCGGCGGTCGCGTGCGCGTGCCGGCGGTAACCGATCACGTCGAAACGAGTTGCGACCTGCTCCGATCGTTCGGGCTCGAGCCAAACCTCGAGGACGACGGGGAGACGACGATCGTCTCGATCGAATCGTCGATAGAGGGATAGCAGGGGGTGCGGGCCGCGAGCGTGGGCCCCGCCGTCGATCGAGTCGTGCCAACGAATCGACAACGCAACAACTTATACCACACCCGTTCGTGTATCCGGTATGACCGAGTTACGCACCACCGATCGACCGGTGTGGAGGGCCGAGCCGTGAGCGAGCTCGTCACATTCGGCGAGACGATGCTCCGCCTCTCGCCGCCGGACCACGAACGAATCGAGGCCGCCGACGAGTTCGAGGTTCGCGCCGCGGGGGCGGAGAGCAACGTCGCGATCGCCGCCCAGCGCCTGGGGACGCCGTCAACCTGGCTCTCGAAGGTTCCGGAGACGCCGCTCGGACGCCGGGTCGTGAGCGAACTCCGCGGGCACGGCATCGAGACGGACGTCGTCTGGAGTCACCGGGGTCGACAGGGGACCTACTACCTCGAACACGCCGGCAAACCGCGGGGAACGAACGTCGTCTACGATCGGGAGAACGCCGCCGTCACGACGGCCGAGGCCCGCGAGTTCGACATCGACGTGGTCCAGGACGCGAAAGTATTCTTCACGAGCGGGATCACGCCGGCGCTCTCGTCGACGCTGCGGGAGACGACGGCGAACATGCTCAAGGCGGCCAGGCAAGGCGGGACGACGACCGCCTTCGACTTCAACTATCGGCGCAAGCTCTGGTCGCCCGACGAGGCACGGGAGACGCTGACCCGGTTCTTCCCGGGCATCGACGTGCTCGTGATCGCCGCCCGCGACGCCCGGACCGTGCTCGGCTTCGAGGGAGACCCGCGCCAGCTCGCACACAAACTCGGCTCGCAGTACGACTTCACGACCGTCGTCGTGACCCGCGGATCGGAGGGCGCGGTGGGCTGGCACGACAGCGTCGTCCACGACCAGCCGGCCTACGAGACCGACACCGTCGACGCGATCGGCACCGGCGACGCCTTCACGGGGGCCTTCATCGCCCGCCGACTCGACGGCGACGACGTCCCGACCGCCCTCGAGTACGCCGCCGCCGCGGCCGCGCTCAAGCGGACCATCCCCGGCGACGTCGCCCTCATCACGGAAGCGGAGGTCGAGGCCGTCGTCAAGGAGAACGAAACCGACATCTCCCGGTAGGCGCGGATCGATCGGCCACCGGCCGCCGTGCGGGACGCCGGTCGCTCGAATCGCGAGACGAGGCACCGATTCCGGGAACTGTTTTGCACGCGACAACGGTGACGAGCGACAGTTTCGCACGGCCAACTCGGCTACCGTCACGGTAGCAGTCGTTGCACGATCGCAACTGCCCGGGATCGTGGGAAGCGGCTTTAGGCACCGTCTGGAAGCCGAGGCCGACATGCACTCGAACACTGGTGCCGTCTTCGTCGCGGTACTGCTGGTGACGGCGACGGCGGGGCCCGGGATCGTCGCCGGGGCGGCCGGAAGCTCGTCGGAAGAGGGATCGGTCGAACGGACGGTCGAGGAGATCAACGCCGAGACGATTGCGCCGATAAACGAGGAGATCGCGGGCTACGAGGAACACTTCACGTACACCGAGCCGATCCAGCCGATCGACGAGGTCGACGCGGAGACGCCCGAAGAGGGCGAGCAGGAAGCGGCCTGGCTGCGGGACGAGGCGAATCGATTGCAGGACGAGACGTTCACCAAGGTCGTCGCGGAGATCAACGAGCAGGCGCGCGAAGAGCACGGCTACGACGGCGACTTCGTGGATCCCTCGACGTCCACGCCCGCCGAGGCGAGAGCGGAGGCCGATCGGATCGAAGAGGAGTACGGCGGGGTCTCCGACGCCGCACGGGAAGCCGCGGAGATGCTCCGGAACACCGCCGACTTCGTCGAGGACTTCCAGGCGTGGATGAACGCCGACGCGGACGCGCTCCTGGAGGCCGCCGACGCGGAGCCTCGAACGGGGACCGTCGAGGGAACCGTGGTCGACGAGGACGGTGACCCGATCGGGAGCGCGACGGTGACCGTCGACGACGAACAGGTCGCGACCGACGCCGACGGCTCGTTCGAGATGACGATTCGCGAGGGCGAACACGACCTGACGATCGATGCCGCCGGCTACGAGGGGACGAGCACGACCGTCGAAGTCGTAGCCGGCGAGACGGTGAGCGACGAGGCGACCCTCCAGGCCGAGAGCGGCGTCGACTACCGGGTCGCGGCGATGCCCCTCGAGGGCGACGCCGGCGACACGGACGAGTCGGCCGTCGTGATCGAACCGCTGAGCGAGGACGCCGGCGAGGTCGACGAGTTCGAACTGGTACTCGAGTTCGATCCCGACGCGGTCGCCCTCGAGGGCGTCTCCGAGGCCGACTGGCAGGACGTCAGCGTCGACGACAGCGAGGCAGACAGTGGCACCGTGACGGTGTCGGGCGACACCGGAACCCTCTCGATCGGCGGTCAGGAGACGCCGCTCACGGCCTTCGTCGCCGAGTTCGAACTCGCGGCCGACCCCGGCGCGCAGACGACGGTCGCGTTCGACGAGGAGGCGTCGACGGTCGACGGCGACGGCGGCGACTGGTTCGGCCTGACCGGGAGCCCCGAAATCGTCTACGACGACGCGCTGGCGACGGTCGAGGCGGACGAGGAGACGGACCCGGACGACGGAGGCGACGAGTCGCCGGACGACGAGAAACCGGACGAGGGCGAAGAGAACGAATCCACGGGCGGCGACGATGGCTCGGACGACGGTGACGGGAACGACACCGAGTCGGGGCCGAACGAAGACGACGGCGACGAACGGGAGGCCGAGAACGGCAGCGAGGAGTTCGACTCGGGCGAGGAGTTCGACCAGGAGGCGGCGGCCGAGTGGCTCCGATCCGACGCCGATCGGCTCCAGGCCGCCTACCTCGACGCGGTCGTCCGGGAGATCAACGCGCAGGCGCGGGAACGGGCCGGCATGGAGATCGCCGAGCCGGTGGAGACGCCCGCGGAGGCCCGCGAGGAGGCCCAGCACATCGAGGAGACCTACGTACCGGTCAACGAGGACGCCCAGGAGGCGGCCGACTCGCTCCGGGACGCCGCCGACTTCGTCGAGCGGTTCCAGGCGGACCTGAACGACGCCGCCGACAGGCTCGAGGCCGCCGACGAGGACGAACTCGAGGACGCGATCGCCGAGATCAACCAGGGCGCGATCGCGGACACGAACGAGCGCCTCGCCGAGGGCAACGATCGCATGGAGAACGTCGAGGACGTCGAGGGTATCGACGAACTGAGCAAGGAGGAAACGCCGAGCACCGAGGAGTCGAACGAGACGGTCACCGACGACAGCGGTGACGGTGACCGTTCCGACGACGAGTCCGGCGGACCGCTCGCGTCGGGTCTCGCCGGCGTCGGTGCGATCGTCGCCGTGCTCTCGACCGTCGCCGGCGTCGTGATCAGTTTCTGGTCCGCGTTCGGACCGGGGCTGCTAGCCCGGCCCTGATCGCGGCCGCCCGCAGGGAGTTCGGGGCCTCGGCGATCGAATCGAGATGCGCGCACCGGACGTTTTGACGGATTTGCCACAACCCACTTTTTGCCACCGGAGACAGTCATCGATGACATGAAACGAGCGCTGGCGATCGGTCTGGCGGTCCTGCTGACCACGAGCGTGGTCGGGATGGCCGCTGCGGCCGGTGCGACGACATCGACGACCGACACCGAATCGAGTTCGACGGACACGACCGCCGAGGCGTACGCGGGGACCCACGTCGCCTTCGACGTGGACAGGGACGCCGTCACCGGGTACGAGGTGGGCGGCGACGAGGCGTTCTCCTCGGTCGCCGTCCAGTCCCAGAGCGAGGCCGCCGCCGACGCCGATCTCGGTGCCGACGTCACGCTCGAGGCGTTGACCGACCTCGCGGGCGCGAGTCTCACGCTCGAGACGCGGGCGTCAGCCAGCGCCGAGGTCCAGGCCGAAAGCGGAGCGACGCTGTCGGCCCACGACAACGAACGCGGGACGCTCGTCGTCGAGAGCGGCGGCGAGAGCCAGTACGTGCAGGCGGAACTCAGTTCGAACGCCGAGGCGAGCGAGGAGGGCGATCGCGTCCGCGTCGAAACCGAGGATCGCGAGGGCGTCTTCCTGGTCGTCGGGGACGGCGAGGTGACCGTCAACGAGGAGGGCGACGTCTCGGCGGCCCTCGAGGAGAACGCGACCCTTGCGTTCCGCTCCTACCAGGACGGCGACCGCGACGAGAGCGCGAGGGACGAGGAGTCACTGATCGCCGAGGGATCGGCCGCCGCCGAGGTGTACGTCGAGGAACGCGACGGTGAGACGGCCGAGAGCGCCGTCACCTACGGCGAGGAGACCAGCGCCGAGGTCTCGAACGAGGCCCGGAACGAGGTCGAGGTGACCGTCGATCGAACCGTCCACGACGGGACCATCCTGCTGACCACCGTCTCCGAGGAAGCCGTCGGGAGCCTCGAGAATCTCTCGGTGACCGTCGACGGCGAGGCGGCCGTCGAAGCCGAATCCGAGAGCGAACTCGAGAGCGCGATCGAGGGCGGCGACACGGCCCGCTACGTGGTCGCCCAGGACGCGGCGGCCGAGGGCGAGGCGACCGTCTACGTCGCGATCACCCACTTCTCGGAGCGAACGGCGACGATCAGCGATGACGGTGACAGTGACGGCGACGGTGCAGACGGAACCGGTTCCGACGATGCCGATAGCGATACGAGCGATGACGGCGACGACGGCGAGACAGCGTCCGACGCAGAGGCCGACGATAGCGACGCGAGCGACGGCGGTGCCAGCGACGGACTGCCCGGCTTCGGCGCCGGCGTCGCCGTGATCGCCCTGTCGATCGCCGGCCTGCTCGCACGGGTCGATCGATAAGCGTCCGCGTCGAACACGACGACTGTTTTCGCGTTTCGGACCGATCGGCCGCCTGCAGAGCGGCGCGGCGACTGCTCGGCCCTACAAACCGCTCACAAATTCAATGTAGTTATATTGATGTAGTTTCTGTAGTTGATGTTACGAGATGGGTAGTGGTATTATTTGACGGTTTTGTTAGAACGTATATGATGAACTGTCGGGATAGCATCACGTAGCATGCGAGAATTTCTCACCCTCGTGTTCGCGGTCGCGCTGATCGCGTCGACCGCGTCGATGGGGGTCGCGGGGGCGACCGGCACGGGTGCAACGGCAAGCGACGACCGGGACGAGGAGGTCGTCAGGGTCGTTGCGGAGATCAACGAGGAACCGATCGCGGAGACGAACGATCGCGTCGCGGGGATCAACGATCGACTGGAGAACGTCGAGCCGATTGGGAAGATCGACCCGCTAGCGGCCGAGACTCGCGAGGAAGGGAAAGCGGAAGCGAACCGACTGAGCGACGACGCCGATCGGCTCCAGGACGACACCCTGACGCAGGTACCGAAAGAGATCAACGAGCAAGCGGGGTTCGAGATGACGGACCCCGACGCGATCCGGACGCCGCAGGACGCGCGCGACGAGGCCGATCGGATCGAGTCGAACTATCCCGGTGAGGACGCGGAGCGAGCGGCACAGGCGCTCCGAGATGCCGCGGATTTCGTCGAGGAGTTCCAGCGGGACCTCTCGCGGGCGTCGACCGACCTGCTCGAGATCACGGCCGAACCGCCGACGGGGACCGTCGAGGGGACCGTCACCGACGAGAGCGGCGACCCGATCGCGGGCGTCACGGTCTCGATCGCCGGCGAGGAGGTGACGACCGATCGGAGCGGGAGCTACGAGTTCGAACTGATCGGAGACGAATACACGCTGCGCGGGTCGACCGCCGGCTACGTCGACGGCAAAGAGACCGTCGAGGTGGTCGACGATCGTGAGACGACGGTCGATCTCACCCTCGAGGCCGACGAGAACTACGACTACCGGACCGTCGCGCTCCCCGCGGAGGCCGACGCGGGAGAGACGGTCGTCTCCGCGGTCGACGTCGAGCCGATCGCGGCCACCGAGAACGTCAGCGACTACGAGGTCGTCGTCGAGTACGACCCGGCCGTCGTCGAACTGGAGGGCGTCACCGACGGCGAGTGGGTCGACCCCGAAATCGCGTCCGAAGACCCCGAGGCGGGCAACGTGACCGTCGTACCGAACGAGGACGCGGCGACGTTCGACGACACCGCAGCCCCGTTCCACGCGTTCGGGCTGGGGTTCAGGCTCGTCGGCGACCCCGGCGACGAGACTGCCCTGGCGTTCGACGGGGAGGCCTCGACGATCGAGCCGGAACTCACCCTCGGGACGCTCGATCCCACGGAGGACGTGACGACCGCCTGGGCCGACGGCACGGTGAGCGCGACGCCCCTGGGGACGATCGAGGGAACCGTGACCGACGGGGACGGCGAACCGATCGCAGGCGCGACGGTCGACGCAGGCGAGGCGACGGCGACGACCGACGGTGCGGGCGCATACGAACTCGAACTCCGGGCCGGCGACTACACGCTGTCGGTGAACGCCTCGAATCACCTGGAATCGACCGCGAGCGTGTCGGTCACGGCAGGCGCCGCCGAGACGGTCGACGTGGCACTCGACCCCGAACCCGGCACCGTCACCGGGACCGTGACCGACGGGGACGGCGTGCCGATCGCGGACGCGACGGTCGCTATCGACGGCACCGAGACGACGACCGACGACGCGGGCGCGTACGAACTCACGGTGTCGCCGGGCGATCGGTCCCTCTCGGTCGACGCGCCCGACCACGAGTCCGCGACGCGAGCCGTCTCGATCGATCCGGGCGGCACGACGACGACGACGAACGTCGAACTCGAGCCGACGGCTGGATCCGGCGAACAGGCCCCGGGTGAGTACGACGAGGATCCGGACCTCGCCCCCGGCGACGACGGAAGCGAGGCGGACGACGACGAAAGGGAGACCGCGGACGAGGCGAGCGGCGACGGCGAATTCGACGCGGCGAACGCGGCCGACTACCTCCGCGACGAGGCCGATCGGCTCCAGGCCGACGTCTTCGCCCAGGTCGTCGCGGAAATCAACGCGCAGGCGCGGGAACGGGCCGGCATGGAGATCGCCGAGCCGGTCGAGACACCCGACGAGGCCCGCGAGGAGGCCCAGCACATCGAGGAGACCTACGTGCCGGTCAACGAGGACGCCCAGGAGGCGGCCGACTCGCTCTACAGCGCCGCGGACTGGGTCGAGGAGCACCACGGAACCCTGTACGACGCGGCGGCGGAACTGGAGACCGCCGACGACCCGGCCGCGAAAATCGAGGCGACCAACGCGGTCGTCGCGGCGGCGAACGATCGACTCGGCCGGACCAACGCGGAACTCGAGAACGTCGAGGACGTCGACGAGATCGAACCGCTGAGCGCCGACGCCGACCTGGAAAGCGAGGGGGCGGAGGGATCGGACGCCGATTCCAACGAGGAAAGCGAAACGGACGCGGTCGACGACGAGGACGCCGGCGGCATCGGCTCGGCGACGTCGAGTTTCGGCGCGATCGTCTCTCTCCTCGCGATCCTCTCCGGGTCGGTGGTCAGCGCCGGGACGCTCCTGGGATCGCAGGTCCCGTTGGCGGGATTCGAGTGAGACGATCTCCGCACCGGTGAGGCGGTTTGTACCCTCGAGGACCGCGGTCCCGGCCGCCGTCCACACGGGTACGCATTTGGTCTCTGAATCGCGTTCGGCCGGTTACTATGGCTAGCGAACCGTTACCACGATTGGACGGTCCTGTCAGAACGGACTTTACACCCCCGGGGAAATCCAGCGGGTGCGATGAACCGAATCACGTCCGTTGTACTCGCAGCCGCGGTCACGCTTGCGACCCTGTCGGTCGCCGTCGTGGGCGCGGGCGCGAGCGCAACACAGTCCTCCAGCGCATCGACAGCCCCGGCCATCGAGAGCCAGTCCGACGCCTACGCCGGGACGCACGTCGCGTTCGAGACGTCGAGCAACGCCGTGCTCGATTATCGCGTCGACGGCGAACAGGTGTTCGAGAACGTGTCGGTCCGGTCCCAGTCGGACCATCACAGCGACGCTGGCGTCGACACCGACGTCGGCCTCGATGCCGTCGTGAACCTCACGGGCGTCGGCCTCGACCTCGAGGTCCGGAGCGAAACCCGAGCCGAGATCGCCACCGACGGGTCCGCGTCGCTGACCGCCCACGACAGCGATCGGGGCATCCTGACCGTCGACGCCGGTGAGGAAGCCCAGTACGTCGAGGTGGATCTCGCCGCGGAGAGCAACGCCGAGGCGACCCAGGAGAGCGAGAACCGCGTCGTCGTCGAAACCGACGAGCGCACCGGCGCGTTCGTCGTGGTCGGCGAGGGCGAGGTGACGGTCACCGACGAGAACGACGTCGTGGCCGACCTCGAGCGCGACTCGACGCTCGTGTTCCGATCGTACGCCGACGGCGAACGCGACGACGCCGCCGAGCAACAGGAGCGCATGATCACCGAGGGGACGGCGACCGCCGAGGTGTACGCCGACGAGGCCGACGGCGAGCGCGTCGTCGACGTCGCGACCTACGGCCAGGACCTCACCGTCGACACCGCGAGCGAGAGCGCGGAGCGCCTCGAGATGACCGTCGAACGCGCTCACGGCGAGGGCACCGTCGTTATCGCGAGCGTCTCCGAGGCCGCGCTCGCGGATGCCAGCACCGCCGAGGACCTTACGGTGACGATCGACGGCGAGGCCGCCGCCGAAGCCGCTTCGTTCAGCGAACTCGAGGGCGGCATCGGCGAGGACCCCCGGTACATGGTAACCCAGTCGAGCGACGCGTCGGCTACCGCCGACGTCCTGATCGCCGTCGACCACTTCTCGGAACGAGAGGTGGTCGTCCAGGGCGGCGACGCGGACGGCGAAGACAGCGACGGCCTGCCCGGGTTCGGTGGGATCGTCGCGCTCGCCGCCCTCTTGCTCGCCGTGGCCGGTCGCGTCCACGCGTAACGCCGCTCGATTTCTGCCGCCTGCGTTCCGTCGCGCTCTTTTCCGGGCGATCGGATCCGATCGACTGGCGGTCGTCCGAACACCCGATCGACTGACGATCGCATCGATCGTCGCAGAAGTAGGGGAACGTATGGGTGGCGGACGGAACTGTGGTGTAGTCGTCCGCATCCGATCGGTACGGTAGTGAACGGATTAACCGTAATGACAAATCGGTCAAAACGAAGGGGGTCATCGATCGGACGTTTCGCTGTCGCCGCGGTGGTCCTGCCAGGCGACTGACGATCCGGTCGGACGTCGAGACTCTCGACTCACGCGAGAATCGTCACTTCGTGTCGAATTACAGATAGGTCAGAAACGATCGAAATCATCGTCGCCGATCGGCTCGCACGGCCGCAACCCGGCGAAATCAGCCATGGTCATTTTTGTCGGCTGGCATGATAGGACCTGACGTGACGCGAGACATCCGGGAGGCGACGGCCGACGACGTCTGGGGCGTCCACGAGACGGCCCGCGAGAGCTGGCACGCCGCCTACGACGATCTGCTCGGCCCCGATCGAGTCGACGAGATCGTCGACGAGTGGTACGCGATCGGCGAGATCGAGGCGTCGATCGCCGACACGACAGGGCGCGACGACGCGACGTTTCTCGTCGTCGATTCGGGCGCGGAGACTGACGCCGGGGCGATCGAAGCCGATGAGCGGTGTCACGGCTTCGCGCACGTGGTTCCGTGGCCGGAGGACGCCCGGGTCGCCTACCTCGTCCGGATCTACGTTCGGCCCGACCTGTGGGACGAGGGAATCGGAACGGCGCTACTCGAGTCTCTCGAAGCCGAGTTCGAGGAGGTCTTCGATCGGCTCCGGCTGGCCGTCCTCGCGGACAACGAGGTGGGCGTCTCGTTCTACGAATCCAGGGGGTTCGATCGCGTCGGCACCTACGACAGCGACCTCGGTGCGGACCTCGAGGAGTACATCTACGAGAAGGCGCTCTGAGGTCGTGCGGGGCGAGAGACGGCCTCCAGCGTCTTCTCGGTTGTCGCTTGCGAGGCGTCCCTCACAGCGTTCGCTCAGCCTCGCTCTCCTCGACGACCTCGATCCCGCGGTTGTTGACCGCCATCGGGTCGAGACCGACCTCCTGGAGGAAGTTCTTGTACTCGCGTTCGCACTGCTCGGCGGCTTTCCCCTTGTCGCTGGCCCGATCGCACAGTTCCACGAGGTTCTCGGGGACGTCGTTCTTGTAGACGATCCAGTGGTTGATCAGGTCGCTCAGCCTGCGGATCGGACTGGTGAAGTGACCGTAGATCTCGAAGTTCAGCGCGTGGTGGCCGCCGAAGGGGTCGTTCATGTAGCGCGCCCGGGGCATCACCTTCATCACGGCCCACTGGATCTTGTCCAACTGGCGGCCCGGGGCGTCCTCGAGCGTGGCGTTGACGGCTTTCCGTGGGTCGTCCCACGTGTCGCCGGGGATCGAGACGCCGTCGAGATCCTGGATCTCCCGGAGGGCCTTGGACCACTCGTCGGGGCTGGGCTGGGGGTGGACCCGGTACATCGCCTCGACGCCCCGGTCCCACATCAGCGTGTGCGTGACGGCCTTGTTGGCCTTCAGCATACACTCCTCGATGATCGTGTGGGCGCGATCGCGACTCGGGTTGAGCACGAGCGAGCCGTCCTCCTTGCGCTGCTCGTGCATCCGATCGGCGAGTTCGTGGACCAGCACGTTCTCCTCGTGGAGCGGCGCGTCGGGATCCTCGAGTCGGTTCTCGGCCTGCGTATAGGTGAGCCGTTCGTCGGACTCGATGACCGACTTGTAGATGTCGATCGACTCGTAGCCGAGGTTCTCCTTGTCGAGGTGCATCTCGACGGTGTGGGCCAGGCGATCCTCGTTCGGGACGAGCGAGCAGACCGTCTCGGCCAGCACCGGCGGGAGCATGTGGATCGTATAGCCCGGCAGGTAGACCGTGTTCCCGCGTTCGACCGCCTCGTCCCACATCGCCGTGTCGGGGTTGACGTAGTGGGTCACGTCGGCGATGTGGACCCAGAGGACGTACTCGTCCTCGCGCTCCTCGATCGAGAGCGCGTCGTCGAAGTCCTGGGCGTCGATCGGGTCGGTCGTCCAGGTTGTCAGATCGCGGAGGTCCCGGCGCTCGTCGATCTCGTCGGCGATCTCGGACTGGACGCCCTCGGTGCGTTCCTCGGCCTCTCGCATGACCTCGGCGGGGAACTCGTCGCGGATCTCGAACTTCTCGAACAGTTCCTCGCGCTTGTTCTCGAGGTGGCGCGCGAGGTCCTCGGAGATTTCGACGGGGCCCTGCCCTTCGGCCGTCCCGGCTTCGGCCTGTGCGTCGTCGCTCATACGGAGTGGTATGGCCGTAAGGGTGAAAGTCGTGTCGGGATCGGGATGACCGGCGATCGGACTCATACGGTTTACTGTAAGTCATTTCCGGCGCAACCGCGATCCGGGCGGCGGTTGCGCCGGTACATCGGTACAGCAATCCGTATCAGGACTCCTCCTCGAGCCGGCCGTAGCGCTCCTCGACGGTCGCCAGATAGCCCGCGAGAAACGCCGCCTGGGTCTCCTCGCCAGCGTCGAGTTCGACCAGTAGCGCCTCGAGTTCGTCGCGCGGGTGATGACAGAGGTCGGCGTGGCAGGACTTGCAGAGGTGCTCGAACGTCTTGTTCTCCCGGTCCCAGCGATCGCCGTACTTGTCGTACTCGCGGGCGTTCGAACGGGCGACCTCGGCGCCGCAGGCGAGACACGTGACCGTCTCAGTCCGGTTCCGGGAGGGCCACATGAATCGACCGACACCACGCTATTACTTAGCAATTACCACACGTTTCGGCCGCGGTGAGTCTCGTCGTTCGCGATCGGTTTCGGAAACGGGCGTTTTATACCGAGAACGGGCGTGGTCCCGGGTATGCAGGTCAAATCGCGACACCACCTCCGCAGCGACGCCGTCTCCGATCTCGAGGAGACTCTGGACGAGCAACTCGGCGTCGTACCCGACGGCGACGCCTACGAGCGCGTCGAATTCGAAGAGACCGACTGGGAGGTGATTCTCATCGACGGCGACCCACAGGTCGCGTACTTCGACGAGGAACCGTTCCTGACGGTCCGCGGCGCGAACGCCTACGATCCCGATCGGCGTCTCGTGACCGTCGACGCCGGCGCGATCTCCTTCGTCAGCGACGGAGCCGACGTGATGCGACCCGGCATCGTCGAGGCGACCGACGACATCTCGCCGGACGATCTGGTCGTGATCGCCGAGGAATCCCACGGAAAGGTGCTGGCCGTCGGCCGCGCCCGCGTCGAGGGCTCGGACATGGTCGGCGACGAGGGGAAGGTCGTCGACTCGCTGCATCACGTCGGCGACGAACTGTACGAGTTCTCCGGGTAGCGGCGTCGTTCGGGACCGGCGACCGGCGATCGCGAGGGCTCACTCGTCCGTTTCGTCCAGCGAATCCGCCTCGTACGCCCCCTCGTACCGTTCGAGCGTATCCTCGTAGCCGATTACCGCGAGGTCGTACGTCTCCCGCAGGTCGGCGATCGGCGTCTCCGTCGCGTCCACCCGGAGGTCGTTGTACGGCGGCGTCACGTCGTACTCCTCGGTGGTCTCGACGGCGACCGCGGCGCTCTGGACGGACAGGCCCTCGCGCTTGTCACCGCCCTCCAGGTCACCCGCCGCGAGCGCGTCGATCAGTCGCTTCGCGAGCGGGTCGGGGCCCTCGCCGTCTCGCGGACTGCCGCTCGTGTCGTCGACCGCCTCGTAGGCCGCCGCGGTCGCGTCGAGGACGGACTCGCCGGTCAGGAGGTTCCCGGCGACCGTGAAGTGATCGCCCTCCCGATGACCGAACCAGTCGCCACACTCCGCGCCGGAGAACGCGAACGTGCCGTCGGCGTCGACCCCGTGAAGCTGTCGCTGGGGCGCGCCCTCGTCGGCGTTGAGCAGGGCCTCAAGCGCGTCTTCGACGGCGAGTCCGTCGTCGACGTAGGCGATCCCCCGCCGGCCGAGTTCGACGTTGACCAGGCTCTGGGTCGCGACGGCGCAGTTCTCGCTGACGAACGGGCAGAGCGTCCCGACGCCCGGCAGGCGGGTCGTGACGGCGACGCCGAACCGTCGCTGGTCGTCGCCGTTCTCGTCTTCGTACTCCTCGCGAACGCAGATACTGAAGGTCACGGCCGGCTACACGTATCGAACCGGCAAAAAAGTCGCTATCGTCGACCGGTGTGGTTCCGAACCGGGATCGCGCACCCACGATATCGGCGGAGCGACGCGACGGGTCCGGACTGCTTACGCGTCCTCGATGCGCTCGCGCAGGCTGATGCCGGCGTGGCCGGTCGCCCCCACGGTGATGCTGAGCAGGTACAGCGCGGTCAGCGTGACGCCCAGCGACGCGCTGGCGACACGCGAGTCGGTCGCTTCCTGGCGGTCCGACAGGCCCGCACAGAACTCGACGATCCCGCGGGTCGCGCGAGTCGTCAGGCCGTCGGGGTGGGCCGCGAGCGTGTCGGCGATCGGCGGGCTGATCCGGTAGTACAGCCGGACGAGCGCGCGGCCGATCGGCGTCGCCGACATCGACTCGTCGCGGAACCTCCGCAGCGAGTCCAGCGTGTCGCTCTCGCCGGCCGTGGCCGTCGTGATGTAACAGCCACCGCCGCCGTCGTCGTTCTGGCAGTCGCGTGAGTCCTCGTCGCACTCGGCGGGATCTTCGAGGCCGAGCGAGGCCGCGACGTTGAGCCGGCCCTCGCCCTGGTCTTCCTCACACAGGCAGATGTCGTCCGCGCCGTCGGCAAGCTGCTGGCGGGCCTCGCTGGCGGAGGCGCCGTTGGCCATCAGCACTGCCCCGCCGCCCGCGACGTGCGGGCAGGCCATCGACGTGCCGTCGAGGGTGTCGTAGCCGCCGTCGTTGTACGTCGATTCGACGCCCTCGCCGGGCGCGGCGATCTCGACCTCGGGACCGGTCGAGGAGAACGACGCGAGTTCGTCGTCCTCGTTCGTCGCGCTGACGGCGATGACCTCCTCGTAGGCCGCCGGGTGGCTCACGCAGTCGGTACACTCGCCGTCGTTGCCGGCCGCCGCGACCAGCAGGACGCCCTGCTCGTCGGCGTACTGCACCGCGTCCTCGACGGTCGAGGAGGCGTCGCCGCCGAGGCTCATGCTGGCGACGTCGTAGCCCTGGTCGGCCGCCCACTCGATGCCGGCGGCGATGTCGTCGTACGACCCGCTGCCCTGACTGTCGAGCACCTTCGCGGCGTGCAGCGTCGCGTCCGGGGCGACGCCGATGACGCCCTCGTCGTTGTCGACGGCGGCAACGGTCCCCGCGCAGTGGGTGCCGTGGCCGTTGTCGTCGTCCCACGAGCCGGTGCCCGTGAAGTCCTCGCCTGCGCCGAGGTTGGCCTCCAGGTCCGGGTGGTCCTCGTCGATCCCGGTGTCGATGACGGCGACGTCCACGCCGTCGCCGGTGTAGCCGTCGTCGTGTGCGACGTCGGCCCTGACGGTCTCGATGCCGTAGGGCGTCGACTGCGCCAGTGCCTCCATCGTGCCGTTCTCCTCGACGTAGCGCACGTTCGGGTTCTTCTCGAGTGCCTCGAGCGCCTCCTCGGGGAACCGACCCGAGAGCGCTTTCCCGATGGATCCGAAGTCGAACTCGCGACGCACCGATCCCGCCGCCGCGCGAACGTCGCCGAGGCCGCTGTCGGCGTCGACGCCGACGATGTGCCCCTCACTTGCGCCGTCCGCGGATACCTGTCCCGCCAGTGCGACCGTACCGACGCTGGCACCTACTCCCTGAAGAACCGTTCGCCGTGAGATTTGTTCATCTTCCATGGTAACTCAAACCACACGAACAGTGTTAGCCATTGAAATATAAATCTGGCGGGGAATAATTTATATATAATAGAATTTTATCATACTCATCGGGAACTTTGGAATAACGCGTAATAGATCCAAAATACGGAGAGCCTCCGCGTGCCCGGAACGTCGGCGAATCTCCGTCGAACAGACGATCGACGTTCACCAGGGAGAGGTCGTTCTCGTGGACGAACGGGCGGCGCGGTTAGACGTCGTCGAGGGGAGTCGCGGCGCCGAAATCGGTGCCGGCCCTTCCGTGTTTCTCGTGGACGGCGAACGTCACACGAAGACGAATCGATAACGAAGTCGGCCGCGTTCCAGTGTGGGCCGAGGGCGAGACCGAGATCACGATCCCGCGACTTCGGACGTGTCGTTCGATTCGGTTCGCTACCGTGCTGGTGCGATCAGTCGAGTAGCTCCCGCGTGCGGATTCCGGCGTGGCCGCCGGCGCCCACCAGGATGCCGACGACGTACAGCATCGTGAGCGCGACGCCGAGCGAGGCGCTCTCGACGGACGAGTCGGTCGCGTCCTGCCTGTCCGAGAGCGAGGCACACAGCTCCACGATCTTCCGGGTGGTCCGGGCCGTCAGGCTCTCGGGGTTGCGCTCCAGCGTCTCGGCGATGGGCGGGCTGATCCGGTAGTAGAGCCCAACCAGGCCGCGCCCGACCGGGGTCGCCGCCATGGACTCGTCGCGGAACCGCCGCAGCGAGTTGAGCGTGTGACCCTCGCCGGCGGTCGCCGTCGTGATGAAACAGCCGCCGTCGCCGCTGTCGGTCGTGAACGACTGCGTGGTTCCGGTGTCGGAACTGCCGTCGCTCCCGTTTGCGACCGCGCGGAACTCGTAGTCCGTCCCGGAGCTCAGCTCGGAGATGTCGTCGCTGAACGATCCCGTCGACGTGAGCGTCTGGGTGGCCGTCGTGTTCGGAAGGCCGCTGCCGGCCTCGCCCCACTCGAAGTAGACGTCCGCGCTGCTGGCCTCGCCGAGGTCGTCCAGCGTGCCGTTCAGCGTCGCGGACGTCTCGCCGACGCCGGTGGCCGAATCGGTGTAGACGGTGAGTTCGGGTTCGGGGTCGCCGCCGCCGAGCACCGCCGCCTCGACGTCGAGCAGGCCGCTGCCCTGCTCGTTGTCCGCGAGGCCGATGTCCTCGGCCGTGTCTTTCAGTAGCTGGCGCGCTTCCGAGTTCGTGTAGCCGTTGGCCATCAACTGGCCGGCCGCGCCGGAGACGTGCGGACACGCCATCGAGGTGCCCGAGAGGGTGTCGTAGCCGCCGTCGTTGTACGTCGAGTAGATGTCGCTCCCGGGTGCGGCGATCTCGATCTCCGGCCCGGTGCTGGAGAACGACGAGAGGTCGTCGCTGTCGTTCGTCGAGGAGACCGCCATGACCTCGTCGTAGGCCGCGGGATAGCCGACGCAGTCGGAACACGGCCCGGAGTTGCCGGCCGCGGCCACGAGCAACACGCCGTTGTTCTGGGCGTACTGGACGGCGTCCTGGAGCGCCGAACTCCCCGAGGAACCGCCGAGCGACAGCGACCCGACGTCGTAGCCCTGGTCGGCGACCCATTCGATGCCGGCGGCGATGTCGGAGAACGACCCGCTGCCCTGACTGTCGAGTACCTTCACCGCGTGTAACGTCGCCTCGGTGGAGACGCCGACGACGCCCTCGCTGTTGTCGACGGCGTCGGCGATGCCGGCGCAGTGGGTGCCGTGGCCGTTGTCGTCGTCCCACGACCCCGTGCCGGTGAAGTCCTCGCCGGCCCCCAGGTTGGCCTCCAGGTCCGGGTGGTCCTCGTCGATGCCGGTGTCGATGATGGCGATGTCGGCACCGCTGCCGGTCTCGCCGTCGTCGTGGACGACGTCGGCGTCGACGCGGTCGATACCCCACGGCAGCGTCTGGGCCAGCGCCTCCATCGTGCCCTCGTCTTCGACGTAGCGCACGTTCGGGTTCTTCTCGAGCGCCTCGATCGCCTCGGCCGGGAACCTGCCGGATACGACCTTCCCGACCCGATCGAAGTCCAGTTCGTGCGTGACTTCGCTCGCCGCCTTCCGCGCGAGTCCGAAGGGAGCGTCGGCGGTGAGTCCGACGATCTTTCGCTCGGGTGACTGCTGTGCGACTGCTGTGCCTGCCATTCCCGTTGCCGTCACGCCTGCAGCGGTGTTTCGGAGCAGGCGGCGGCGAGTGACGTGTTTGTCTGACATGGATTGTGGGGGTGCACGGCGTCCCTGAAGCGTCCCGATCCTGGCACGTCGGCCGCCGTCGGCCGATCGATGCCCCCTCGACGACGGACCTAGCAACCTTCCCCCGCCATCGAGTCGACACGCCGGTCACGCCCGCGCCGGGACACACTGTCGTCGAATCGCGTGTGTCAACGGCGTGGCGTGCGTGGACGTGCCATGCACCTGATTTCTCAGTTTACATTATAATATATTAATGTTATTATGTTCATTAATCAGTTGTAGAATCGGTATACGTTCACCGAACAATCGCCGAGTACTAATGAGGATGGCCGCCGGTGAATTTCGGACTTCTGGGCGACGAGCGGACGTCACACGTCGGCGCAGCAGCACTGCGTCTCGTCGATGGCGCTAGCTTTCGTGGCGGTGACCGCCGAGTGGACCGGATCGGACGTGACGGGGTCATCCGCGGACGACGCCGTTTCGGTTCGCGTGACACTCCGTCTGACGTAAGAACTATACTCGCGGCCCCGGTGGATATCGGCAATGGGACTCATGAGCAAAATTCTCGGCGGCAACCAGTCGCGGACCGCCGAGGATTACGTCGAACTGGACCTCGACGACGTACCCGCGGAGTCGGCGGAGGCGACGATGCACGTCCACATCGCCGAGGTAGACAACCAGGCCGACGCCATCGACATCAAAGACGCCGTCTACGACGGCGATCTGGTCGTCGCGGACATCACCCGCCTTCGCACCGAGGACAAGACCGTCGAACACATCGTCGACGAACTCCGGCAGGTCGCCCACGAGGTCGACGGCGACATCGTCCGGAAGGGTGACGACCAGATCATCATCACGCCGACCGGCGTCCGTATCAGCCGCGAGAAACTGGGCCAGAACTTCTAAGCGCGACTCACGCGCTCTCCGATCGACTCACGTCGCTCGACGTCGTCCGTACCCCCGTTACCGATCGGCCGTCACGACGGTCCGTGAGAGGTGTTTTCACCGCGCGGGAATTACGACCCCGGGTTATCATAGTGGGACGCCAAACGACGGGTATGTCCGGGTTTCGAGCAACAGTCGTCATCGACGATCCCGCGGGGTGTCCGGTCGCCAGCGCGTCGGAGTGTGCGGACGAACTGATCGACTCGGTGACGCGATCACGGACGGCTACCGATGGAACGGTCGTCGAGGAGTTCAGCGTCACCGCCGGGACGTCGGTCGCGGACGAGAGCGACACGGACCTGACGCCCGTCCAGTCGAACGACCGGGAAGAAGTCTACCGCTTCGAACGGGAGAGTGCGGCCGACTGTGCGTGTGAACGCGTCGAGCGTTCGGGAACGCCGGTCTCGTCGGTCCGGGCCCAGGACGGCGCGCTGTTGCTTACCTTCCGGACGCTCGAACTCGAGACGATCGCGACGATCGTCGACGACCTCCGGGAGTACTTCGACGGCGTGGTGGTCGAGGAACTCAGCCAGGATCACGAGGAGTCGACGGCCGACCCGGTCGTCGTCGATCGGGACCGGCTCACGGAACGCCAGCGCGAGATCGTCGAGACGGCCCACGAAATGGGGTACTTCGCGTATCCGAAAGGGGCGAACGCGACCGACGTCGCCGAGGAACTCGGCGTCGCGAGGTCGACGTTCACCGAACATCTGGCCGCCGCCCAGACGAAGCTGCTGGACGCAATCTTGGAAAAATAATCATCAGGGACGCAATCCGGTTGACGTACGTTCACCTCCGAACCGAGACCCACCCATCAGTCACCCGCGTGAACGGAAGTAAACGAAGACATCGTACGCATTCGGCCGTGACAGCGGACAAACGACAATACTTTTCCATCGGGATGCGAAACTCCCACTATGGCTGACGACCTCAAGAAAGGGCTGGAGGGTGTCCTGGTCGCAGAGTCGGAACTCAGCTCGATCGACGGCGACGAAGGTCGGCTGATTTACCGCGGATACACGATCGAGGAACTCGCTCGTGGGGCGAGCTACGAGGAGGTCGTGTACCTGCTCTGGCACGGACACCTCCCGGACGAGGCGGAGCTCGCGGAATTCACCGAGGCGATCAACGAGGAGCGCGAGGTCCACGAGGACGTCCTCGCGACGATGGAACGTCTCGCCGAGGCCGACGAGCGGCCGATGGCCGCCCTCCGGACTGCGGTCTCGATGTTCTCGGCGTACGAACCCGAGGACGACGCCGAACCCGACGACCTGGGGGCGACACTGCGGAAGGGACGACGCATCACCGCCAAGATCCCGACCGCGCTCGCGGCCTTCGAGCGGTATCGACTGGACGAAGACCCGATCGATCCGCACCCCGACCTCGGACTCGCGGCGAACTTCCTCTACATGCTGACCGGCGAGGTGCCGGACGACGTCGCCGCGGAGACGTTCGATCAGGCGCTCATCCTGCACGCCGACCACGGCCTGAACGCCTCGACGTTCACCTCGATGGTCATCGGCTCGACGATGGCCGACATCTACAGCGCCGTCACCGGCGGCGTCGCCGCGCTCTCCGGGCCGCTCCACGGCGGCGCGAACCAGGACGTCATGGAGGTCCTCTTCGAGATCGACGAGAGCGACCTCGACCACCGCGAGTGGGTCGAGCAGGCCAACGAGGAAGGCCGGCGGATCCCCGGCTTCGGTCACCGCGTCTACAACGTCAAGGACCCGCGCGCGAAGATCCTCCAAGAGCGAAGCGAGGAACTCGCCAAAAACGGCGAGGAGAAGTGGTACAACTACACCACGACCATCGAACAGTTCCTCACCGAAGAGCAGGGCCTCGTCGAGAAGGGGATCGCCCCGAACGTCGACTTCTACTCCGGATCGGTCTACTACCAGCTTGGCATCCCGATCGACATGTACACGCCCATCTTCGCGATGAGCCGCGTCGGCGGCTGGGTCGGCCACGTCCTCGAGTACCAGGCGGAGAACCGCCTGATCCGCCCGCGTGCACGGTACACCGGTCCCACGAACCAGGAGTTCGTCCCGCTCGAGGACCGATAAGTCGCGACTGACGCGGCCTCGGTCTCGTTTTTGCGCGTCTCACGGGGCGAGTGATCACGCCATCGATCGGCGATCGACCGTCACGTGGCATCGCGCCGGCCGTGTCGTGTGCGCCGTCAGCTGAGTTCCCGGACGACCAGCGAGACGCCGGTCAGCGAGGCGAGCAGGACGACGAGGTTGAACGCGGCGCGCATCAGCGGCTGGTGTCTGGGTTCGATCCAGAGATCGATCGCGTCGGCCACGCTGCCGTAGAACTGGACGAGCGCGAACAGCGCGACCACCGAACAGACCCCGAGTGCGCCCCACGCGAGGTAGCGCCGGACCGCGGCCGACTGGAGATCGACGCCGGCGTCGGCTCCGATCGCGCCGGCGTCCGATTCGATCGGCCCCTGATCGGCGGCGGAGTGGTCTTCGGTCCCGGATTGTGGGCGATCGGCACCGGAGTCGGGGTGTGCGTGTTCGGCGGGCGATTCGTCGTCGGATTCGATCGTCGAGTCGGGTGTCGGGTTACTCATTCGAGGACCTCCGTGCGAGTGCGATAGTTGCAAGCAGTGCCACTGCGGCGACGGTAGCGCCGAAACCGGGAGTACCGTCGGGGCTCGCGTCGTCCCGTTCGTCGTGCGCATCGTCCGCGCCGTCGGCCGCCTCGTCGTGCGATTCGGCGTCCGTCTCGCTGGCCTCGAACCCGTTCTCGTCCGCGTCGTCGTCGAACTCGCCCGTATCGAGGGCGTCGCCGTCCGTCGCGTTGGGACGGAGGTCGGCCCCGGCCCGATCGGTCGCGACGATGGTGCCGTCGAGCCAGAGGATGCCGTCGAGGTGGTAGGCGTACTCGTCGGGGACCTCGAGTTCGGCCGTCGGGTTGATCGTGTCGCCGGGTTCGACGCCCGAGAGGTCGACGGTAGCCGAGTCGGCGACGATGTTCGAGTCGGCCTGACGCGCCTTCAGTTCGAGTTCGAGATCGTCCGCCGTCTCGTCGCCCGCGTTCGTGAGGTAACTCTTGACCTCGAGTGTGGCCCGGCCGTCGGTCGTCGACTCGACCTCGTACTCGATCGCGGGGACGTCGACGAGCGCACCGGCGTAACTGTGGAACTCGAGGCCGGTGTCGGCGTAGGCGGGCGTCAGCGAATCGAGGCCGGAGACGCGGTGGGTCACCGTTTCGGTTCGCGTCCCGTCGGTGTAGACGATCGTCTCGATCCGGTGGGCCCCCTCGCGAGGGACGTCGACGGTCCCCGGTACGACTTCCTCGGATTCGCTCTCGAGCGTCCCGACCTCGCGTTCGGTGACGTCGACCACGAGGCTGTCGTCGGCGTCCATCGTCCGGTGGACTACCGTGACGTTCTCGACGGGGCGACCCTCGTGTTGGAGGTGCGTGTCGACCGCCAGCGTGGCCGTCTCGCCGGACACGTCGTCGGCGGCGATCGTCACTTCGAGCAGCGATGCGGTTCCGGCGCGGTCGATCGCAGCGCCCGTGTCGGGGGCGCCGGGATCGCTGACCGCACCGGAGAGGGCGAGACTCGTCAGAGCCGCGACGGCGACCACGAGCGCGGCGACGAGCAGGGCGGACTCCCGTTTCATGTCAGCTACACCGAAGTAATTGTATAAGTGTTTTGTGTGGTCGGGACGAAAACACGTTCGAGACCACGGCCGCGGGCGACGATCGCGCGAGCGCGTGAGTCGCACCGTTCGAGTACGGGTATCCACCATGTACGTCTTCGTGTACGGAACGCTGACGGATCCGGCGCAGGCCGAGCACGTTCTCGGGTCCGGTGACGGTATCGGGGACGAACCGACGTGGGAGTTCACGGGAGCGGCGACCCTCGACGGCCTCCACCGCGTCGATGGTCGGTACCCCACGCTGGTCCCCGGCGGGACCGTCGAGGGACGACTGCTCGCCGTCGACGAGGCCGGACTCGGTCGACTCGATCGGTACGAGGGCGTCGATCGCGGCCTGTACGTCCGCGTGGCCGTCCCGCGGGCCGATCCGGAAAGCGACGAACCGGATACCGTCTGGACGTACGTCGGCGATCCCGAGCGACTGAGCGTCGACCGCGAGTGGCCCGGCGATGGGGCGTTCGCGCGCCGGGTCGAACAGTATATCTCGGCGACAGGAATCGTGGTAGAAAGTGACGAATGACGATCGTCTGTCCAGCGTCAGACGAACGAGTTCCCCCGCTTCCCTCGTACGATTTTACTTTCGGCCCGCCTCCATGACATTTATGTAGTCCCGGCCCCCGTCTACACTCGCACGTCACACGCCGTGCATTCCCTGTATTCCCTGTCGTGCTGCGACCGGCAGCACGTCCCTGTCGGGGCGACGGCCCACCCGCCGACCCGCCGTACCCTGACAGTAACCCTTACAACACGCGCCGAGTAGACGGGCGTATGCTCGAACTCTCGGATATTCTCGAGGCACGCGATCGCGTCCGCGAAACCTCGCGGCATACGCCGCTCGAATACTCTCACACCTACTCCGCGATGACCGACGCCGACGTGCACCTGAAACTGGAGAACTTCCAGCGGACCGGCGCGTTCAAGATTCGCGGCGCGACGAACCGGATCGCGACCCTCTCCGAGGCGGAGAAAGCGGCCGGCGTCGTCACCGCCAGCGCGGGCAACCACGCCCAGGGGGTCGCGCTCGCGGCGTCGCGCGCGGGCGTCGACTCGAAGATCGTCATGCCCGAATACGCGCCGATCTCGAAGGTCAAGGCGACGCGCAACTACGGCGCGGAGGTCGTCCTCGACGGTTCGGACTACAACGAGGCCGCCCAGCGGGCCCACGAGATCGAACGCGAGGAGGATCGAACGTACGTCCACGCGTTCGACGACGAGTACGTCATGGCCGGCCAGGGCACGATCGGCCTCGAGATCGTCGACGATTGTCCCGAGGTCGACACCGTCGTCGTACCGATCGGCGGCGGCGGACTCATCAGCGGGATCGCGACCGCGGTGAAAGCGAAAAACCCCGACACCCGCGTGATCGGCGTCCAGGCCGAGGGCGCCTCGAGCGTCGCCACGTCGCTCGAGAAGGGCGAACGCGTCGCGCTCGACGGCGTCGACACGATCGCCGACGGGATCGCGACCCGGAGCGTCGGCGAACAAACCTTCCCGATCATACAGGAGCGGGTCGACGAGGTCGTCACCGTCTCCGATCCGGAGATCGCGGTCGCGACGGTCTACCTGCTCGAGCGATCGAAGACCCTCGTCGAGGGTGCGGGCGCAGTTCCGCTGGCCGCCCTCCTCTTCGAGAAATTCGACTACGAAGCGGGCGAGACGATCGTCCCCGCCCTCTGTGGCGGCAACATCGACCTCAACACGCTCACGAACGTCATCGTCCGCGGGCTGGTCGAGACGGGCCGCTACCTCAAGATCCGCACCGTGCTGAAAGACCAGCCGGGCGCGCTCGAGGACCTGCTCGAGATCTTCACCGCCCACCGGGCGAACATCTACGCGATCCACCACGATCGGACCTCCCGGGACGTCGAGATGAGCGACACCGAGGTCGAGATCGAACTCGAGATGCGCGGCCCCGATCACGTCGATCGGTTCCTTGCGGACATGCGCGAGGCTGGCTACGAGGTCGACGTCCTCGTCTGATCACCCTCGAACGCTTCGCCTGCTTTTAAGCCCTGCCGCGCCGAGAACCGGGACGTGAAACGAATCATCGACACCGACGACGCACCCGCCGCGGTCGGCGCGTACAGTCAGGCGACGACCGACGACTCGCTGCTGTTCACCGCCGGCCAGATCCCCATGACCGCCGACGGCGAACTGCTCGACGACGAACCGATCGCGGCCCAGACCGAACAGGCCCTCTACAACCTCGACGCGATCCTCGACGAGGCCGGCGCGACGTCGGCGGACATCCTCAAGGTGACCGTCTTCCTCGACGACATCGACGACTTCGACGCGATGAACGAGGCCTACGCCTCCTACTTCGACGACGAACCGCCGGCCCGGAGCGCCGTCGAGGTAGCGAACCTCCCGAAGGGCGTCGGCGTCGAAATCGAGGCCATCGCATCGGTCGAGTGAACGCGCGTGAGTGCCGATCGCTCTCCACCCGAACCGACGGCCGCGGCCCGGCGGAAATCCGCCCTCTTGTGGGGTGCCGTCGGCGCGCTCACCTTCCTCGTGCTCCTCCAGGGGTACGCGCTGGTCGTCGACCCGCTCGTGACGATCGTCCAGGGCGTCGCGATCGCCGCCCTGGTCGGGTTCGGGGCCGCGATCGGGGCCTACCTGCTCGAGGATTCGATCGCGAGGCGGGCCGCCGATCGGGCCGAGGAGTGAGGCCGTCTCGTAACAGTTAAACGACGGACGTGGTTAGGATGAGGTGAGCCAGGATGGCCGAACGGTAAGGCGCACGCCTGGAAAGCGTGTTCCCTTTCGGGATTCTGGGTTCAAATCCCAGTCCTGGCGTTTTTCGGTTTTTCACGCCGACAAGAGCGGTGTTTTTCGATTTCGAAACGGCAGTGAAAGACGCTGCGAACTGCGCTAGCGCCGGCGGCCACGTGCGGAACGGAGGACGTCCTGACACCAGTCAGATCAGCGATCGATAGAGATCGGCTGCCGACGATCGAGTACCTACTGTACGATCTCGGCGGGGGTATCGGTCTTGAGCCACCGATCGGGATCGTCCGGGTCCCGGATCTCGAGCAACCCGTCCTGACACACCACGAGTTCGTAGCGATCGGTCATGCTGGTTCGTGACCCCGACGAGGACTCCACCCCGATCGGGTATCGTAACGGGGGCCTTACCGGCCGCAGAACGGGGGGTAAACGCCCCATACTGGGTTCTGCGGGGAGTGAGGAGGCGATCGGGAGTCGGACGAACAGTGATTAGTATCGACGGCGCGTCTGGACCGCTATGTGCGGCCGGTACACGCTGGTCATCGAGCGGGACGAACTCGAAGAGCGGTTCGACGTCGCGGTTAGGGGATCGTTTCGACCGCGGTACAACGTGGCGCCCGGGCAGGAGGTACCGGTGATCACGGGCGACGAACCCGACGTCTGCCAGCGCATGGAGTGGGGGCTCGTCCCGTCGTGGGCCGACGACGATCGCGGCGGCCTGATCAACGCGCGGGCGGAGACGATCGACGAGAAGCCGAGTTTTCGGGACGCCTACGAGCGCCGCAGGTGTCTGGTCCCGGCGGACGGCTTCTACGAGTGGGTCGAGACGGAATCGGGGACCCAGCCCTACCGGGTCGCTTTCGAGGACGATCGGCCGTTCGCGATGGCGGGGCTGTGGGAGCGCTGGGAACCGGAGACGGCCCAGACCGGACTCGACGCGTTCGGCGGTGGGGTCGACGACACGAGCGACGACGGGCCGCTGGAGACGTTCACGATCGTCACCACCGAACCGAACGACCTGGTCGGAGACCTGCACCACCGGATGGCAGCCATCCTCCCGCCCGATCGCGAGCGAGAGTGGCTGACGGCGAGCGATCCGCGGAACCTCCTCGAACCGTTTCCGGCCGACGAGATGCGGGCGTATCCCGTGTCGACGGCGGTCAACGATCCGTCGGTGGACGAGCCGTCGGTACTCGACCCGATCGAGATCGAGTGATCGTGCGGCCGGCGTCGATCGAGATCGAACGAGCGGACCGTGAATTGGCGGTCCCGATCGCCGGGTACTACAGCCCTTCGCGGCCGCCCTGCGAGAGGAGGACGACCATCGAGAGTCCGGAGACGATGAGCAGGAGGAACGCCGGGATCGCGGTGTACTGGAAGTAGGCGGCCTCCTGGGCACGCCAGATGATCGTCACGAGGGTATCGAACCCGCTCGGGCGGAGGATCAGGGTCACCGGGAGTTCCTTCATCGTCGTCAGGAACACGAGCGCGGCGCCGGCGGTCACGCCGGGGGCGACGAGCGGGAGCGTGATCTTCCGGAAGGTCCGAAGCGGCGTCTCGCCGAGGGTTCGCGCGGCTTCGACCAGTTGCGGATCGACCTGGAGCGTGGTGGTCCGGATCGAGCCGACGGCCTGGGGCATGAAGCGGACGACGTAGGCGAACACGAGAAGCGGGAGCGTCTGGTAGAGCGTGGGGGCGACGGCGAGGTCGAGCGAGTCGTAAGCCGTCGCGAAGTAGACGAGCGCGAGTCCCAGGACGATCCCCGGCACGGCGAAGCCGACGTACGTCGCTCGCTCGAAGAGCGTCGCCACCGGCGACTCGTATCTCGCCGCGAAGTACGCGACCGGCAACGCCGCGAGGACGGCGACGATCGCGGCCGCCGTGGCGACCAGCACCGAGTTCAGCGCGTAGCTGAATTCGAACGCCAGCGTCTGTCGCGCGTACGGATCGCCGGTGACCATCCAGAGCCCGAGGATCCAGATCGGGACGGCGAGCGCCAGGGTGATGATCGCCGCGGGGAACGCCGCCGCCGGCCAGCGCCAGACGCCCAGCGAGACGACGGGGTCGCGTGAGCCCTCCGAGCCGTCGCCCCGGATCGTCCGGTCGGGCCGGACCCACCACTCGAGGGCCAGCACGACGAGAACGATCGCGAGCAGTTGCAGGGAGAGCAACGACGCGTAGTCCAGGCCGCCGTTGTTGTACTCGACGAAGATCTGGCGTGTGAACACCGGGAACTGCATGATCGCCGGGGTCCCGAAGTCCGAAACGCCGTACAGCGCCGCCAGCAGGGCACCCGCGACGATCGCCGGGCGGATCTGCGGGAGCGTCACCCGGCGGAACGCGTCCCACTCGCCGTGGTTGAGCGTGCGAGCGGCGTCGAGCAGCGTCGTGTCGAACGACAGCAGGGCCGCGCGGGTCGTCAGGTAGACGTACGGATAGGTGTAGAGCGTGATCACCAGCGTCGTGCCGGGGAGCCCGTAGATCTCCGGCAACCGTTCGATCCCGAGCGGCTGGAGGATCGACTGGAACTCGCCCCGCGGACCGAACGCGGAGACGAACGCGAACGCCCCGATGTAGCTCGGGACCACGAGCGGCAACGCGACGACGATCGACCAGAAGCGTCGAAAGGGGAGGTCGGTCTGGACGGTTAGCCACGCCAGGGGGACGCCGATCAGGACCGACAGAACCGTCACCGACGTCATCAGGAGGAGGCTGTTGGTGACGATGTCCACCGTCTCTGGCCGGACGAGCATCTCCCGGGCGCGAGCGGGGTCGACGGTTCGAGCCTCGAACACCAGCCACGTCAGGGGGGCGACCATGCTCGCGGCGATCGCGCCGGACAGCAGCGCCAACCCGAGCGGCACCTCGTCGGCCGCGTCGAGTCGCCGAAGCGAGGGGAGCGATTTCATAGATCTCGAGTGATCGACTCTCGGTCCGTGACCGGGAAGTGTCGATCGGTTCGGTCCCGACGCTGGGACCGCGATCGACGTGCCGGTGGTCCGGTCCCGGCCGCTACGTCGACGGTCTCGTTCCAACGGGTATAAGGTTTAGGTTTACCTAATCCTCGCGCATGGAGTTGACCAGGCGAGACGCGGTCGCCGCGCTGGCCGCGATCGGCGCCGGCGGCGCGGCGACGGTCGGCCTCCGGCGCCACCGTGAGTCGTCGGCCGAGCCGCCGGTCGACGATTCGCAGGTTCGCGAGACGCTGGTCGCCGTCGCCGACGTCGTCTATCCCGACGCGGTAACCGGGACGGCGACGTTCGTCGAGGCGTTCCTCGAGGGGCGACTGGACGACCCCGACCACGGCGCGGGAGTGCGCGAGGCGGTCGCCGACCTCGAACGCCTCTCGGAGGAGTGGTACGGCGACGGCGTCGCCGACCTCTCCGCGGCCGATCGCGACTCGCTGTTGCGCGAGGTCGGGTCGGACACCGCCGACGAGGATCCCGACGGGACGACCGCCGAGCGAGTGCGCTACTACGTCGTCAACGAACTCCTGCTGGCGCTGTACGCCTCGCCGACGGGCGGCGAACTGGTCGGCATCGAGAACCCGCAGGGCCACGCCGGCGGGATCGACACCTACCAGCGGGGGCCGGAGCCGTGAGCGCCGATCGGCCACCCGCCGAGAGCGCGGGGTCGGCGGACGCGGAGAGCGACGCCGACGACGTCGATCGGACGCCGGTCGAGGGTGCCGACGTCTGCGTCGTCGGCGCCGGGCCGGCCGGCGGACTGGTCGCCGATCGACTGGCCGCGGCCGGACGCGAGGTGGTAATCCTGGAGGCCGGGCCCCGGTTCGACCCCGACGACCGGCTCGCGCGACAGGAGCGGGCGATCCGCCCCGCCTACGATCGGCCGGCCGTCTGGGACGGCGATCCCGAACGCGACGCCCACTCGGCCAGCGGCGAGTGGTTCTACCCGCTGAACCACGCCCGCGTCAAGGGTATCGGCGGGTCGACGCTCCACTGGCAGGGGATGGTAATGCGCCTCCACGAGGACGATTTCGACTCCCGGAGCGTCCGCGGCGTCGGGGCGGACTGGCCGATCGACTACGAGGAGCTTCGGCCGTACTACGCCGCGGCGGAACGGGAACTGGGCGTCGCCGGGGCCGACGACAACCCCTTCGCGCCGCCCCGCGAGGATCCCCATCCGATGCCCGCCTTTCCGCCCTCCTACAGCGACTCGCTGTTCGCCGAGGCCTGCGACGAACTGGAGATCGCGATGCACTCGGTGCCGAACGCGCGCAACTCGGAGGCCTACGACGGCCGGAGCGCCTGCGTCGGCTACGGGACCTGCCAGCCGGTCTGTCCCTCCGGTGCGAAGTACGACGCGACCGTCCACGTCGAGCGTGCGGAGGAGCGCGGGGCGACGGTGATCGATCGCGCACCCGTCCAGCGTCTCGAACACGGCCCCGACGCGATCGAGGCGGCCGTCTACGCCACCCCCGACGACGAGGAGCATCGACAGGAGGCCGACGCCTTCGTGATCGCCTGCGGCGGCGTCGAGACCCCGCGGCTCCTGTTGCTGTCGGACTCGAGTCACTACCCGGACGGACTGGCCAACTCCAGCGGCCTCGTCGGCCGCTTCTTCATGGATCACCTGTTCGCGGGGATGGGCGGCACGCTCGACGAACCCACCCGGCAGAACCACGTCGGCTTCCTCACCAGCGAATCCCACCAGTTCTACGACGACGCCGACGCGGAGTACGCGCCGTTCAAACTCGAGTTCTTCAATTACGACGGCCCCTCGCCCGTGGAGATGGCCCTCTCGGGCGACGACTGGGGCGACGCCCTGCTCGAACGCCTCCGATCGGAGTACGGCACGCACATCGGGATGGGCGCGCTCGTCGAGCAACTCCCCCGCGAGGACAGTTACGTCGCGCTCGATCCCGATCGAACTGACGACCGGGGCAACCCCGTCCCCGACGTCCACTGGACCGTCGGCGATCGGGCCCTGCGGACGATCGAGCGGGCGAACGAGATCCAGGAACGGATCCTCGAGGAACTCGGCGCGGAGATCACCTGGCAGGTCGGTCCCGACGACACCGGGCCGGCGTACCACCACATGGGGACGACCCGGATGGGTGCGGATCCGGTCGAGAGCGTCGTCGGCCCCGACCTGCGGACCCACGACGTCGAGAACTGCTGGATCGCCTCCAGCAGCGTCTTCCCGACCGGCGGCGCGATGAACCCGACGCTGACGATCGCCGCCCTCGCGCTGAAGGCGGCAGATCACGTTCTCGACGCGATCTGAGTCGCGCCTCCAACTGTTTTAGGTGAACCTAAAAATATAAGTGCGGCGGGGAGAGAGTACCGCCAATGAGCCACACCGAGCGCGTCGAGGACGACGCGGACGAGAGCGAAACGACGGAGAGCCACGCGACGGCCGGCGATCGGGCCGACGACGACGCCTACACCTTCGATGACGTCAGCGTCGTGATGGGAACGTATAACGAGGAGGAGGCGATCGGCACGGTGCTCTCGGACATCGACCGGGTCACCGACGGAAAGGCGGAGGTCGTCTGCGTCGACGGCTCTTCGGACCGCACGCCGGAGATCGCCCGCGAACACGGCGCGACGGTCGTCACCCAGCGCCCGCAGGGGTACGGCGTCGCCGTTCGCGCGGCGATCCTCGAACCCGACCGGCCGATCGTCGTGACGACCGACTGTGACGACACCTACCCGATGGAACAACTTCCCGAGTTCCTCGAGTTGATCAACGACGGCTACGACGTCGTCAGCGGCGATCGACTCTACCACGGGGCCGACGCGATGCCGGCGTTCAACCGCTTCGGCAACCACGCCTTCGCCGCGATCGCGAGCGTCCTCATGGGGACCCGCGTCCACGACACGACGACGGGGATGCGCGCGTACCGCCGGGACGTCGTCGAGTCGATCGAGTGGACCGAGAACACCGGCCTCTCGGCTGAACTCCTCATTCGCCCGCTGATGCGGGGCTACGACGTCCGCGAACACCCGATCGAGTACCGCGAGCGCGCCGGGGAGACGAAACTCGACCCGATCCAGGGCGGTGCCGCCATCGCGAAGTCGATCGTCACGGTCTGTCTCGAAGAGCGGTTCCAGTGACCTAGAACCGCACGCTACGGGTAAGGACGAACACCAGCAACGCCATCAGCAAGGAGCCGAGCATCGTTTCGACCCCGGCGATCGCCCGCGCCCAGCTTCCGACCGGCTGGATGTCACCGTACCCGAGCGTGGCGAAGGTAATGACGCTGAAGTAGAGGCTCTTGAAGAACGCCCGCAGGAGGACGCCGCCGGGCGTATCGGTCGGATCCTCGACCCGGTAGGTCACGGCGGTGTCGGCACCCACCTCCTGAATGCCGCCGGTGAGCGGGTAGAGGGTCGCACAGAAGAGGATCAGGACGAGCGACGCCGTTACGACCCGCCAGGGGCTCGTCCCGTAGCGCATAACCCACCGCGAGCCCGCGAGTTTGAGCCCGTGGAGGTAGTCCCCGAGGCGCCACGCCTGGCGGCGCCGCAAATCCATCTCCCGGATGTAGTACTCGGTGACGCGTTCGGAGAACGCGTTCTCATCGTAGAGGCGCTGAAGTTCCCGATAGACCCACCGTGCTGATTCCACGCGTTCGGTGACGCCGCTCGCGCTCGTCGCCTCGGAGAGTTCCGCCTCGTAGATCGGCCGCTCGTCGAACGCGGTGTCGAGGTTGATCCTGACGTCGGTCAACCCCGATCGGTAGAGCCGCGCCCCGGAAAAGTCCGCACCCCGGAGGTCGGCGAAGACGAACACCGCGTCGTGGAGGTTCGCCTCCCGGAATGAGGTCTCGTGGGCGTCGACGTCCCGGAACGTCGCCCGACGAAGGTCGGTCCGCGAGAGGTCCGCGCGGTCGAGCGTCGCCTCCGTGAAGTTGGCGTCCACGAGCGAGCACCCTGCGAGCAGATCGGTTCCGCTCAGCGGTGCTCGACGGAAATCCGCGCCATCGAGTCGTTCGCCGTCTTCCGGGCAGTTCCGCTCGTAGGCGGACGCCGGCACCGTGCTATCGGTGTGCCAGACGCAGCGATCGGTCTCCTGCCAGGTGGGTCGCCAGCAACAGACCGATCCTTTGTCGCCGATGCCGCTGATATTCGCGACGTGGCCGCAACGTTCCTCGGACATACGATCCGTACCGGAAGCCGATTCCTAACGGTAGTGCCTGAACTGTGCCCGACGGACCGGGGCGATCGGGCTCCCGTTTCGCTACCCTCTCGCACCGGTACCCGATTACCGTTCCGCGAGTCGCGTCTCGAAGGACTCCCACTCGCGGTGGGTATCAGATCGATCGGGCAGGTAGGTCCCTTCGGTGCCACAATCCGTGACGAGCAGACAGCCCCGTCGTTCGGACGGCCAGACGACCTCGATCGAGTCGCCGGTCGTCCGGACGGTCACCGCTTGCCGGTACGTGAACGTCCCGCCGTCGAACTGGACCAGCGTGATTTCGAGGACGACCTCGTCAGTCGCACCGAGCGGGACCGTCGCGTTCTCGGCGGCCGCCAGCCGCGCCCTGGCGCCGCTTTCGTCGCCGGTGTCGTCACCGACGCCCCCCGACTCGAGGCCCCACTCGACCGCGATCGAGCTACCAGGGTCGTCGATCCGGTGAGTGGCCATCGCACCGCTCTCGTTCTCGAGGCGGACGATCGCCCGATCGACCCCCTCGGGGACGCCGACGACGGTCTCGCCCGCGACGGACTCCGCCTCGCGGACCGACAGCGGTTCGAGCGCCGCGGTGATCGGCCCGCCGGGAGACGGCGACCACTCGCCCCGATAGGTATACCGATAGACGTCGCGATCGGGGTAGGCGTCGAGCACCGCGAAGTCCCGCTCGGGCGGCCCGTCGAGCGCGTAGACGACCTCCCCGTCGAAGCCGGGATCGTTCCGGAGCGACTGGAATGGGTGGTTCTGCCACTGGCCGTACGGCGTCGGCTGGAAGACGACCGCGTTCTCGAGGTCGCGCTCCTCGAACGGCTCGTAGGCCGACGCGAACCGATCGGTGTGAGCCGCGTTGCGCTCGATCGGTGCCGCGAGGAGGGCGGCGTTGGCGACGCCCACGACGAGGACGCTCGTCACCAGGGCGGCGAGGAGGACGCTCCGGACTGCGCGGGGCGAGCGCGACGCAGCGAGTCGATAGCGAATCGCCCCGTCGCGGAGCCGCCGCCAGCCCGCGACGAGGCCGAACGCGGCGAAGACCGACAGGGGGACGAGCAGATCGAAGTGATAGAAGGGGCCGAACTGGGAGACCAGTCCGGTCGTCGGGTCGGCCATCCCCGCGAGCACGTTGAAGTTGCCCCAGAACGCGAGATTGCCCAGCGGCACGGTCACCAGCAGGCCGGCGAGAAGAAGACCCGCGGTTCGGCCGACGGCCGCCGCTTCGCCGTCCGTCGATCGGTCGTCCGTCCGCCCGCCGCCCGCCGATTCCGTGTTCGACGATCGATCGGTCGAAGCACTCGTCGAGAGCCGATCGAACGGGACCGGTCGCCACCGCCGGAGTGCGAGACCGAGTCCCGCGAGCGCGGCGAGCGAGCCGATCGGCCCCGCGGTGAACCAGCGCGTCGCGAGGTACCAGAGGGCGTAGCCGTTGGCCTCGAGCGCCACCGCCGGCGTGTACGCGATCGAGTGGTCGAGGATCCGCCGGGTCCCGAAGCCGGGGCCGTCGCGCGGTGCGAACGCCTCGTAGGGGAACGTCAGGGGCGACCCGGTGAGCCGGGCGTTGTACGCGAGCGTGACGCCGACGAACGCCAGTCCGATCGCCGCCGTCAGCGCGTTCCGTCGGACCGGATTCGGGAGCGATCGGCGCGGCGATCGATCCGCGTCGCGCACCGATCGCAGGATCGTCCAGCAGGCGTGACAGATGAACGGCGCGGCGAAGAGGACGGCCGTGTACGGGCGGGCGAAGAACGCGAGTCCGATCGCCGCGCCCGCAACGCCCGCGTGCCGGAGACGACCGTCGCGAACGCCGCGGAGGTACGCGACGGCAAAGAGCAGGTTCAGGAGCGTCGTCGGCGCGTAGGGCAGGAACACGGACGACGTGAGGAGGGCCATCGGCGAGGCGGCGAAGAGGGCCGCGGCGACGACGCCGACCCGTCGATCGAAGCCCATCGACCCGAGGACAGCGACGAGCGCCGCGTTCGCCGCCGCGACGATCGCGAGCGTCACCCGCGGCTCGTCGAAGAGCGCCATCGAGACGGCGTACATCGCGGCCGGAACGGGCGCGTACTTCGGGTAGAGTCGACCGCCGTCCGCGACGAAGAACCACGGTCGGAACGCGCCGGCGAGGTCACCCGCGTGGAGTTCGAGTTGCCCCTCGAGGAGCATGGCCGCCTGCAGGAGGTAGACGGCCTCGTCGTCGTTGCTGGAGTGATACGGGAACAGCTGCGTCGCGATCGCGAATACGGCCGTCCCGGCGAGAGCGGCGATACAGAGGGCAACGAGCGCTTCGCGATCGGTGACGTCGCGAATCCTGGCGAGACGGGAACGGACGGACGACGAGGAGGGTCGACGGCGGGGATCGGGTATCACGGCGTGACGAACGTGGAAGTGGGACAGACGGTGTGACTCGCCAGGTGCTCAGGTGCTGATCCCGACCTCACGCATGAGGTCGATCGCCGGCTGGCGGTCCGACAGCTGGGCCAGGTCGAGGTCCGGGACGTCCAGTTCGTCGATCGTCGGCAGGTCGCCGACCGGCTCGACGCCGGAGATCAGCGGGTACTCGAACGTCGAGGTGGCGAAGTACTCCTGGGCCTGCGAGGAGAGCAGGTGGCGGACGAAATTCTCCGCGAGGTCGGGGTCGTCCGTCGCGTCGGTGACGGCGGCACCGGCGACGTCGAAGACCGATCCCGCGTCGCCCTCGGTGAAGGCGGCGGCGATCGACGGGTCGTCCGACCCGTCGCGGACCCGCTGGATGTAGTAGTGGTTCGTGAAGCCGGCGTCGATCTCGCCGTTGTTGACCGCGTCACAGACCTCGAACTCGCCGCCGTACTCGGTGATTCCCGAGTCGACGACGCCCTGGAGCCACTCGCGGGTGGCGTCTTCGCCCTCGAGGAGGCGCATCGCGGTGACGAACGACTGGCAGGAGCCGTAGGAGGGCGCCCAGCCGAGATCGCCGTCGAAGTCCGTCGCGTAGGCGTCGATGCTGTCGGGCATGTCGCTCTCCGAGAGCGCGTCCGTGTTGTACGGGATCGTCCGCGCGCGGCCAGAGGTTCCGATCCACTGGTCGGTCCGGAACTCCGAACGGACCATCTCGAGGAGGTCGTCCGAGAGCGATCTCGCCTGGCCGTCGTCGGCGAGTTGACCGAGCGCGGCCGCATCGACCGTGTAGAAGACGTCCGCGGGCGTCCCCGACCCCTCCTGGCTGATCTGGTTGACGAGGTCCGACGAGTCGCCGTAGCGGGGGTCGATCGAGAAGTCGTCGTAGTACTCCTCCAGGTCGGTGATGAGCGCGCCGACGAGGAACTCGCTGCGGCCGGAGTAGACGGTGAGTTCGCCCTCCAGATCCGGGAGCTCTTCGATCGGGGTGCCGCCGGGTTCCGGCCGGCCCTCGCGCCCGGAGCCGATCTGTCCGAAGACGTTCTCGCCGTCGTCGTCGTCCTCGCTGCCGATCAGGCCGAGACAGCCGGCCAGTCCTGCCGTGCCGAGTGCGGCCGAGCCGGCGAGGAACGCCCGGCGGCCCGCCGAACCGTCGTGTCGAGTCATATCTTTTAGGCTGACCTAAATCAACTTATAACCGTCGATTCTGCCGTGCGGGAGGACGATCGATCGAGCCCGTGGAGGCAGTCGAGCCAGTCGAGCATGTACTCGCCGACGTGGTTGAAGAACGCGCCGTTGGTGTAGTCGGACCAGTCGCCGTGTGCGAGTTCGGCCCCCATCGCCTCGAAGACCGCGGCGTAGGAGTCGGCGTCCGCTCCGACGTCGTCGATTACTCTCCAGAGGTGTTCGTTGAGTTCGAGGCCCGGCACCTCGTTGTTGAGGTCGTCGAACGTGCTTCGCGGGGCCTTGTTGTGCTCGCAGAGCGGCGCGCCGTTGTAGATACGCTTGCCCAGCACGTCGCAGGCGCGCTTGAGGAAGACGCCGCTCCAGATGTCGTCGAACCGCCCGACGTCCCACTCGTTGTCGTCCATCGGCAACTGGTAGAACGCGGGGATCACCTCCCGGCGGAACGCGAGGTTCATCGAGCAGACGGTGAGGTAGTTCCCGCGAGCGGCGACGAAGTCGGCGCCGAAGTCCTCGCGACTCGTCCGGGTCTGGGCCTGGCCCTGGAGGTCGCCGTCCATGAGAATGCGGACGGCGTCGAGGTCCGGGACGTTGGTCCACAGCCCCTGCGAGGCGACGACCTCGCCGGACTCGATCGCGGTCGTGCCGGTCTCGATCGTTTCGTCCATCGCCGAGTAGGGGTAGCCGCGCGGGTAGAGGCCGTGACCGTCCGCGTTCTGGTAGAGGACGTTGACCCAGTTCTCGTCGGAGGAGACCGCCTCGATCTCGCCACCGAACGCGAGGTTGTCCATGTGGGTCCCGAAGAAGTCCTCGTCGTCGTGGGGGAGCGTATCGTCGTCGATGAAGAAGCCGAACTCGAACTCGTCGTGGGCCCACATGTAGAGCAGCCCGAAACTCGTCTCGGCGTGACTCGCCGCCGGGACGACGTGGCCGTACTCCGCGATGCCGTGGTCGGCGTACCACTCCTCGCGGCGCGTCCCGTCGAAGACCTCGCCGGAGACACCCGCTTCCTCGAGCAGTGCTTCCATCTTCCCGGTCTCGCAGAAGTCCTCCGTGACGAGGACGACGTGGAGTCGCGAGAGATCGAACCCGTGCTCGCGGGCGTTCTCGAAGTACGAGCGCATGCACTCGTACTCCCGTATCGTCGGGACGATAACGCAGATATCCTGACTCATTGCTCGCCTATTTTTTAGGTGAGCCTAAAAAGTTGCCGGTCTCCGCCGATCGGGCCGAGTGGGACTCTTCGGCGGCGTTCGACAGGGAGACGCCGAGCGACGCGACCGCGCCGGTGCCGCCGACCAGCGTCACGACGTTCTTCAGCGCGTGGTCGACGAGCGCGGCCGCCAGCGCCGTGCTCGCTCCGACCGGCGTGAGGCCGACGACGATCGCCGTAAAGGCCGCCTCGTAGAGGCCGACCCCGCCCTGGGAGAGCGGCAGGACCTTCGCGAGGTTCCCGACGCTGACCGCGAGGGTCCCGACCGCGAGCAGGGTTCCCGTCGGCAGACCGCTATCGAGCGCCGCGAGGACGAGTACAGCGGTGAGCACGTCCAGCGACCACACGGCCAGGCTCGCCCCGCCGATCGCCACCATCGCTCGCGGCTCGCGGGCGACCGTCTGCACGTCCGCCGCGAACCGGAGGGCGGCCTCGAGCACTCCCCGGAGTCGCGGCGAGCCGTCGATCCGCGATCGGAGCCATCCGCCGAGCCCGTGGGTCGATCGGGCCGAGGTCACGACGACGGCTCCCACGCCGAGGGTCAGGGTGGTCACGATCCCCGCGGCGACGAACGCGGTCCGCGCGCTGCCGGTCGCCGCGACGATTTCGAGCGGGCCGGTCCCGTCGCCGATCGCCAGTCCGGCCATCGCGACGCCGGCCAGGACGGCGATCGTCGCCAGATCGAAGACGCGCTCGACGGTCAGCGAGGCGAATCCCGACGCGTAGGGGACGTCCCGGTAGGTATTGACGACGGACGCGCGAACCGCGTCGCCGGCCCGCGCGGGGATCGCGAGGTTGGCCGTCTGGCTGACGAAGACGGCGAGCGTGAGAAACGTCGTCCCGACCGGATGGCCGATCGACCGGAGGATCGACCCGTAGCGACGGCCCCGGATCGGCCACGAGACGACGTAGACCGCGACCGCAGCGGCCAGCACGAGCGGGTCGGCCGTCGTGACCTCCGCGGCGATCGTTCCGACGTCGATTTCCCGGGCCGCGACCGCCAGCCCGAGGAGGACGAGAACGGTGCCCGCGAAGGTCACCCGGCGTCGCGTCAGCGCCGCGGCGAAGCCGTCGGTCGACGATCTGTCTCCGGCCACGTTCGACCGCGTTTCGGGTTCGTCATCGCCGTCCGACGCCGACCCGGTCTCGCAACTCCGCGGGGACGATCGCTGGCCGTCGATCGGGGACCGCCGGTCGCCGCACATGCTCGAACGCTACGAGCCCAGATATTTAAGCCCACCTAAAACGCGCCGAAAGCGGGTCGTCGGTCACTCTCGGAGAGGTTTTCGCCTGGGGACACGAACAGTATCGGCGATCGGCGGGAGCGGTGACGGGGGCGCTCACGACCACGAATGGTCACGTCGCGCGCGGGGAGCGACCCGGCCTCGCCGATCCGCGAGCCAGCTTAGAGGCATATAAAAGCACCGTGTGGACGATCGACACGATACGATCCACGAGCGTCACGTCCCGGATCGGTCGAGGGCGATCATCCCGCAATGGGGCGGTTTTCGACGACTGGATTCGGAGCCGCGATCGGACGGCCCGAACGGCGTAACGAAAAACTTATTTGGAACCACAAACAATCACTCGCTCGACTATGAGCCAGCGAATGCAGCAGGGACAGCCGATGATCGTAATGAGCGAGGACTCCCAGCGCGTCAAGGACAAGGACGCGCAGGACTACAACATCAGCGCCGCGCGTGCGGTCGCTGAAGCCGTTCGCTCTACGCTCGGCCCGAAAGGGATGGACAAGATGCTCGTCGACTCGATGGGCTCCGTCACCATCACGAACGACGGCGTCACCATCCTCCAGGAGATGGACATCGACAACCCGACGGCCGAGATGATCATCGAGGTCGCCGAGACCCAGGAGGACGAGGCCGGTGACGGCACCACGACGGCCGTCGCGATCGCCGGCGAACTGCTCAAGAACGCCGAGGATCTCTTAGAGCAGGATATCCACCCGACGGCGATCATCAAGGGCTTCCACCTCGCGAGCGAGCAGGCCCGCGAGGAGATCGACGACATCGCCGAGGACGTCGACACCGAGGACGAAGACCTCCTGCGCTCGGTCGCCGAAACGTCGATGACCGGCAAGGGCACCGAGGTCAACAAGGAGTACCTCGCGGAACTCATCGTCGAGGCCATCCGCCAGGTCACCGTCGAGAACGACGAAGGCGAGAACGTCGTCGACCTCGAGTACCTCAACATCGAGACCCAGACCGGCCGTAGCGCCGGCGAGTCCGACCTCCTCGAGGGCGGCATCGTGGACAAGGACCCCGTCCACGACAACATGCCCCGCTCGGCGGAAGACGCTGACATCCTCCTGCTGAACTCCGCGATCGAGGTCGAAGAGACCGACGTCGACACTGAGGTCTCCGTCACCGATCCGGACCAGCTCCAGAAGTTCCTCGACCGCGAGGAACAGCAGCTCCGCGAGAAGGTCGACGCGATCGCCGACCTCGGCGCGGACGTCGTCCTCTGCCAGAAGGGCATCGACGACCTCGCCCAGCACTACCTCGCCAAGGAGGGCATCCTCGCCGTCCGCCGCGCCAAGAAGTCCGACCTCGAGTTCCTCAAGGAGGTCGTCGGCGCGAACATCGTCTCCGACTTAGAGAGCGCGACCGAGGACGACCTCGGCCACGGTGACATCACGCGCGACGACGAGGACGAACTGTTCTACGTCGAGGGCGAGGACGCCCACGGCGTCACGCTCCTGCTGCGGGGCTCGACCGACCACGTCGTCGACGAACTCGAGCGCGGCGTCAACGACGCCCTCGACGTCGTCGCCCAGACCGTCTCCGACGGCCGCGTGCTGGCCGGCGGCGGCGCGATCGAGGTCGAACTCGCCTCGCGCCTGCGCGACTACGCCGACTCCGTCTCCGGTCGCGAGCAGCTGGCCGTCGAGGCCTTCGCCGACTCGCTCGAACTCGTCCCGCGCGTGCTCGCCGAGAACGCCGGCCTCGACTCGATCGACACGCTCGTCGACCTGCGTGCGGCCCACGACGAGAACGACGTGACGGCCGGCCTGAACGTGTTCTCGGGCGACGTCGAGGACACCTACGAGGCCGGCGTCGTCGAACCGGCCCACGCCAAGGAGCAGGCGGTCACCTCCGCCGCCGAGGCCGCGAACCTCGTCCTCAAGATCGACGACATCATCTCCGCCGGCGACCTGTCGACGGACAAGGGCGACGACGAAGAAGGCGGCGCGCCCGGCGGCATGGGCGGCGGTATGGGCGGCGGCATGGGCGGCATGATGTGAAATCGGCCCCCTGACCGCTACTCACTGCCGACCCGCCGTTCCGCTCGCACCGACCGTCGATCGATCCCGATTCTCGATTTTTTCGCGACCCAGTAGCGACTGCTCGGGAGGAGACGGGTCGGTGTTCGCGACTGGCAGGCCGGCGAATTATTGCCCTCGCTCCGGTACGATCGGTATGACCTACCAGACGACGATCGGCTGGTCGCTGTTTTCCTCCGGCGTAGTTACGCTCGTTCTGAAAGTACTCCCCGGCGATTCGCTCTGGTGGGGGCTCTTGCTCCTCGCTCTCGGAGCGGTGCTGCTATACGTTCGTTGAGGTGCAGACGACGGTTCTGGTCGCCGACGCCGTGGCCCACGGCCGTGGCGGGCACGGACCGGCAATCGGGTTCGCACACCGTGACGAACGCTGGCAGCCGGTCGTGGCGAATACCGGCAGGCGATCGGCAGACGACGGCCGAGACGCTCGTCGACGGGGTCGACTGACCGAAAATCGAGGACTGGTGTTCGTGCTGGTGGTAGCGACGTTCAGGCGTCCTTGACGTCGAGTTCGAACTGTTCGTTCTCGCTGACCGCGTTGAGGACGACGCTGGTGTTCGATGCTTTGATGTCGGGATCCGTGAGGAGTTGTTTGATCTGGTCGTTCATCCCGTCGGTGTCCTTGAACTTCCCGATCGCGATCACGTCGTAGTCGCCGGTGACCTCGTAGACGCTGGTCATCTGGCGGTGTTCGCGGAGCGTATCCGTGATGTCCGGCAGGGCGTTCCCTTCGACCTGAAGCTGGATGACCGCGGTCACGTCGTAGCCGACGGCGTCGTAGTCCACGCGCGGCGTGTACCCTTCGATCACGCCCTGTTCCTCGAGATCCGAGAGGTGGTTCGAGACCGTCGTCACGGACACGTCGAGTTCCTCTGCGAGGCTGCGGAGGCTCGCCCGGCCGTCTCCGAGGAGGGCATTCACTAGCTTTGCGTCGAGATTTTCGTACGTCATCACGCTTACCCACTCACTCTAGCCTTTAGAAGTTTACGAATATCCAATTCCTCCCGAAAGACCGAAGAATTGCTCGGAGCAGTAGGGTTTTAGTAGCAGAGATACTTGGATACGCCGACGAGAAAGATGACAAGCGGAAACATTACGGAGGCCGAGCAGGCCGTATTGGACGAAATCGAGGACAACGATATCAGTTTCCTCCGACTGCAGTTTACCGACATTCTGGGCACGGTCAAGAACGTCTCGGTTCCGGCACGCCAGGCCGAGAAGGCTTTCTCCGAGGGAATCTACTTCGACGGCTCTTCGATCGAGGGATTCGTCCGCATTCAGGAATCGGACATGCGTCTCGTCCCCGATCCGGACACCTTCGCGATTCTCCCGTGGCGGCAGAAAGAGGACGGGGCCTCGGCCCGGATGATCTGTGACGTCTACAACACCTCGACGGGCGACCCCTTCGAGGGCGACCCCCGCTACGTGCTCAAGCAGGCGCTCGATCGCGCCCACGAGATGGGCTACACCGTCAACGCCGCGCCCGAACCGGAGTTCTTCCTGTTCGAGGAGGACGAGGAGGGCCGCGCGACGACCGAGACCAACGACGCCGGCGGCTACTTCGACCTCGCGCCGAAGGACCTCGCCTCGGACGTCCGCCGCGACATCATCTACGGGCTGGAGGACATGGGCTTCGAAGTCGAGGCCAGCCACCACGAGGTCGCCCAGGGCCAACACGAGATCAACTTCACCTACGACGACGCGCTGACGACTGCCGACAACGTCGGTACCTTCCGCACGGTCGTCCGCGCGATCGCCGCCCAGCACGACTACCACGCGACGTTCATGCCCAAGCCGATCCCGCGGATCAACGGCTCTGGCATGCACACACACATCTCGCTGTTCACCGAGGACGGCGAGAACGCCTTCCACGACGAGGACGACGAGTTCAACCTGAGCGAGACCGCCCACTCGTTCCTCGCGGGCGTGCTCGAACACGCGCCCGCGATCACGGCGGTCGCGAACCCGACGGTCAACAGCTACAAGCGCCTCGTCCCCGGATACGAAGCGCCGGTCTACGTCGCCTGGTCCGATCGCAACCGCTCGGCGCTGATCCGCAAGCCCGCGGCACGCGTCCCGGCCGCGTCGCGGATCGAACTCCGATCGCCCGACCCGTCCTGTAACCCCTACCTCGCCATCGCCGTCATGATCCACGCCGGCCTCGACGGCATCGAGCATGGACTCGAGGCACCCAATCCGGTTCGCGAGAACATCTACGAGTTCGACGAGCAGAAGCGCGAGGAGTACGGCATCGAGACGCTGCCGTCGAACCTCGGCGCGGCCGTCGACGCGCTCGAGGAGGACGAGGCAATCTACGAGGCGCTCGGCGACCACGTCGCGCCCAAGTTCGTCGAAGCCAAGCGCAAGGAGTTCGAGGAGTACCTCGTCGACGTCTCCCAGTGGGAACTCGATCGGTACCTCGAGACGTTCTAACCAGCGTCTCGCCGAACTCTCGACGTCTTATCGAACTCTATTTCGGCTGTGGCTCGCGTTTTTACGGTGGTCGTGACTCACGGTTTTGTGATAGTTTTCGTTTCCGGGACCGACGTCTCACGGGAGCCGTGGATCCGATCGCGAGAGAAGTCGATCGCCAGCCGGGACCGTCGATCGCCGATCAGGACCGCCAGTCGCCGATCAGGACCGCCAGTCGCCGATCCGATCGCGCAGTCGCCCGGGCGCCCCGAGCACGGAGAGGCCGAAGCCGAACAGCACCATCAGCACGTAGACGCCGAGGGTGGACGTCCAGACGACGAACATCGCGAGGATCGCCCAGGGCCCCGAGAGGAAGTAGAACGCGGCGATGGCCATCGCGGTCCCGTACAACAGCACGATGTACGGCCCCCAGCCGTGGGCGTGTCCGCGACGAACCCGGCGGCGCACGTAGCGCTTGAGTTCGCTCTCGAGGGACTCCTTCCTGACGGTCCGATCCTCGACGTTCGTCTCAAACTCGTCGACTCGATCGCGAAGCCGTTCGATCTCCTCCCGGAGCGCTTCGGGGTCGGCCGACCGGTCGCGCGTCCGTGCGGTCATCCGCGATCGCCGGCCCGAGGGCTCGTCGCCGGGTTCGCGGTCCGCGCGTTCGTCGTGATCGGGTTCGCCGTCCGCCCCGGCGCTCTCGTCGTCGCCGCCCTCGCCCTCGTCGGCACCCGTGGCGTCGTCGGTCATCGCTTCTGTAGGAAACTGTCGAGCGCGGGGACTTTGTAGCTGCCGATCCACTTCACGGGTGGCGAGGACCGCGTTGAGGACGGCCCCGAACACGACGACGATCGCCCCCGCGTACAGCCAGACGAGGACGAGAAAGACCGCCCCGAGTGCGCCGTAGACGGCGTACTCGCCGGCGAGACGCGCGTACAGCGAGAACGTCCGGCTCAGGGCGTACCAGCCGATCGCGGCGACGACGGTTCCGGGAAGGGCCTCGCGAAGCCCCATATCGACGTCCGGAAACACAACGTACAGCGGCAGGAACGTCGCGACCAGCCCCAGCAGAACGAACAGTTGCCCGAGCACGGAGATCGCGGCGAGCGGGAGCAGTCGGACGACGAGTTCGAGCGCGCCGACGAGCGCGAGGCCGATAGTGATCACGGCGAAGACGATCGTCGCGTCCCAGATCGTGTCCAGCAACGATTTCGTGCCCGCGGTGCCGTACACCAGCGAGAAGGCACGATCGAGTCCCCACATGACGCGACTCGAACCCCAGAGCAGGCCGAGGATCCCCACGACGGTCGCCCCCGTGCGACCGGTTTCGTCGACGATCGCCTCCGCGAGCAGTTCCTGTGCCGCCGGCGTGAGCACGTCGCTGGCGGCGACCGCGAGTCGGGCCGCGAGCGCCTCGCCCCCGACCGAGGCCGCGAGCGCGACCGCCAGGAGCGTGAGCGGGACGAGCGAGATGAATCCGTAGAAGGCGACCCCGGCCGCGAGTAGCGTCAGTTGCTCGCGTTTCGCGACGCCGAAGACCCGACGCGTGAACGCGAGTCCCTGTCTGTAGTCGATCACACGTCCCTCTATGCGGGATGGAGGGAAATATGCGATCGTGTAGCACGACGTCGTCGCGAAAAATCGGGGTTCAGCTGGGGCGACCGGCCTGCAGGTCCTCGGTCTCCGACTCGGAGCGGTCCGTACCCCTGTGGGTGTTGATGCCGAGCATCGAGTTCATGGGACACGTCTGCGTGAATGCAGTGGTCGTCAGCACCGCACCGACGACGAGCGCGAGCACGGCGAGGACCGTGCCGACGGTCCCGGCAACGATCGAGAACAGCCCAGCAACTGCGGCGATACCGACGATCAGCAGTACCGGACCAACGATGAACCGAATTCTGCGGTCGTATCCGCCGACGTTCTTTTCCATGGCGTATTTCACCGTCTCGTCCGTACGCTACGCAACGGCATAACGTATGCATATAGTTCCCAAATAATCGGCCGTTTCCGGCGATCGTGCTTGCCGCATCCCGGCGTTTTGATCTACCGAACGTTCTTCTTCCCGGCTACCGAGTGTTTCCCTCCCGTCTATCGAGCGTTCCGCTCCCTGGATACCGTGTGCTGCCCTCTCCGGGTACCGGATCACTCGCAGGCAACCGGTACTTACGGCCGCGAATCAGGGAGTCGATCGCGAGTCACGGATTCTCCGACAGCCGGTCGACACAACGGCATCACCCGAATCAACGCAGCGGCGCCCGATCACTCGAGATTGTCCGCAGTCGCCGCACGGATCTCGCCGACGCTCGCGTCCGTCTTGAACGTCGTGCCGCCGTAGTGGGCCCGCGAGGCCGCGTGGCCCGCCTCGCGCAGATCGGCGAGGAAGTCGTCCATCGCGTTGGCTGGCAGCCCCCAGTTCCGGCAGAGTTTGTGCTGGTCGTAGTGGGTCGGCGTGTCGAGTTCGGCGGCGAGCGTCTCGCAGAGCTCTCGGGCCTTCTCCGCGGTGCCGAACGCGTCTGGGAGTTCCCCGCGAACGCGCTCGACGAGCTCCGGATCGTGCACGACACCGAGCCAGATCGGCCCCGCCGCGAGCAGGCGTTCGCCCCCGCAGTGGGGACAGGTCTCGATCGGGTCGGCGATCAGCCCGGGGTCGTGCTCGCGGTAGAGACAGTCCTCGCAGTGGTAGATGTACCCTAGCTCGTCGATCGCGGCGTCGGCCGACGTGGCCCGGTGGTCGAGTTCGAGGTAGGTCCGGACGTAGTGGCTGGTCGCGTGGGTCAGAATCGGCTCGACGCCGACGTCGAACCGGGCGGCGCTCCGGGCGAGCGCGGAGAGGAGGACCCGGACGCCCATCTCGGGGTGGTAGTCGGTGTTGCGGGGAACGGCGGCGTACGAGCGGACGCCGCTGTTGAAGTGGGCGCCACACAGCGGCGCGGTGTCGGTCGCGGTGACACAGACGAGGTCGCGACAGTTCGCGAACGCCGCGTCGGCGAACGGCATCGGCGTTCCGTAGGGGTCGAGGTCGATCACGTCGAACACCTCGTCGTGCATGAGGCCGTTGACGTTCCGGCGCTCGACGGACGCCGCCTCCCGAAGGCCGTTTCGCGCTACGTTCTCGCGGGCCAGTTCGACGGCCTCCTCGTCGACGTCACAGCAGGTGACGTCCCAGCCGTCGGCCGCGGCACGAACGCCGCGGACCCCGCTCGCGGTCATCGCGTCGAGATAGGTCTCGGCCCGCTCCTCGCGGTCGCGGTAGGCCCGCAGCGTCGCGATCGTCAGATCGCGGTTGAGTTCCTGTCGGGGGTTGTAGAAGACCGACTCCTCGACTCCCTCCGTCTGCTCGCCGGGGACCTCGAGTTCGACTCCGCCCTCGGTGACGCGCATACGGGACGGTTCGTCGGGGAATGGCGAAAAGCGCGGTGGTCTCGGCCGAACGGCGACCGATCACGAAAAGATACTTACACGACGTTTGTAGAGTAGTCGGTATGTCCCTGCCCTCGTGTACGCGCCGCGGTGCCCTCCATGTCGGCGTCGGCGTACTCGCGCTCCTCAGCGGCTGTAACGGAACCGAAGATTCCGAGTCCACCTCCGAACCGAGAGAGGAGATCGACCTTATCGACGGCGTCGACGTCCACACGTTCCGGTTCGAGACGGACGATCGCGAGGTCGTCGTCGAACGGGAATCCGACGACGACGGTCGTCGTCGAGGGCTGCCCTACGTCCTCGAGCGCGACGCCGTCGACCGACTCGAGGTGCGCTACGACTCGGTCGACGGAGACGCGGGAGGCAGTCCACTGGCGGTTCTCCGCGAAATCGACTACCAGGAAGCGATCGGTCTCGTGCTCCAGGAGCGCGTCTCTGCCTGCTATCGGCACTCCGTCCAGTACGTCGCACACCGGACGCCCGGCGACGAGACCAGCGGCGTCGACGTCGAGTTTTGCCGCACGACGCGCGACCCCGACGTCGCGTGTTCGCTCGACGACGAACAGGTCCAGGTCACCGTCCTCGAGGTCCCGATCACCTACGAGACGGGTCCGTCCGGGCTGTCGAGGGGAAGCAGTAGCAACTGTCGGTTGCCGCCGAACCATCCCGCGTACACGGAGGGCGAGCGCGAATGACCCGCCGCACCACTCGCCGCCGGTTCCTCGAGGGCGGGGCCGCGCTCGGAACGGTCGCCCTCGCTGGGTGTTCGTTGCGCGAGTCGACGGATCGGCCGTCGGTCGACGCCGGCGAGAGCGAGTTGCTGGCGGTCGCCGACCTGGATCGTCCCTCCCACGTCGAAGACCTTCCCCTGTCGATCGAGGACGGCCGCGTCGAGGAAGGGGTCGATCGCGTCGAGTCGCTACTCGAGCCCATCCCTGACGATCTCGCCGCGGAAATTCCTAACGAAGCGGTTCGGACGTACGTCGACGAGGAGCGAGACGAGGCCCGCGAACGACTCGGGGGACTCGAGGCCGACCCGACGAACTACGAACGGCTGACGGGATTGCGGGCCGCACGCCGCCGAGCGGGCGAAGCGGAGGGTGCGTACGCCGCCGCGACCGCGGACCGGGAGCGATCGGACGTCCACGACGACGTCGACGCGCTCGAGGAGGCGCTGTCGACTGCCGAGGGAGAACTCCGTCGGGTCGGCAGCGCGGACGAGCCCCACCACGCGGTCGTCGTCTACGACGCCATCGAGGACCGCCTCGACCTCACGGAACGATCCATCGAACAGGCCCGCCGCCGCCTGCCGGGCGCGTCGACGGTCGACGCCGTCGGCCAACTCGCCGAACGGTACGAGACGGCGTCGGCCGCGCTCGAACAGGCCCGGTACCTGATGGATCGACAGGCAGAGGCAGGCGACCGGCCGCTCGACGACGAGTTCGAGTCGATCGCGGCGATGCTTCTCGAGGAACTCGAGAATCGCCTCGAGGACGTGCCACTCGAGAGCGAGAAACCGGCCCAGGACCTGTTCGAAGCACCGGTCGAGGGGACGCCTCGAGAGGAAGCGGGGTGGAACGCCGTCCGGCGGGTTCGGTCGAACTACGACCGCGCCGAGGACGCGTTCGAGTCCGGGCAACTCGCACAGGCGCTCCGGTCGCTCCACACGGTCGAGACGGCCCGGCGTGTGACCGGACGGCTGCAATCGGCGGTCGACGACGGCGAACTCGAGCGCCCCGGCGACGTCGACGACCTCGAGGCGGCGAAACGGGACGCGGTCGACGCGATCGAAACGACTCGAGCGGAGACGCCGTACCCCTACCTCGTCGGGTCGAGCCTCGGGCTGGCGGTGTCGGGCGTCCGGAACGCCGACCGGCGACTCGAGAGGTATGCAGAGCGCGAGCCGGATCGAACCGCCGTGGGCGCGATGGGAGAGTACGCCTACGCGGCGGCGTGGGCGCGGGCGCTTCCCGAGGCGACCGAGTGGTTCGTCGACGCGCTTCGCTGATACGGATTGCGGTGCCGATGTCCGGCGAAGTCACAGACGGGGCGCGGTTGCGTCGGACCTGACGTACAGCAATCCGTATCCGTCGCGACGGGCCCGACAACCGAACCGATTTTACAGTTCGGCGCACAGTTCCGATCGTGCCGGAGGCCACACCCGTCGATCGCTGGCAAGCCGCCCTCGAGGAAGCGGGCGAGTTGACGCCGGCGATCGTCGAGCGGATCACGAACCTGCACGGCGATCGAGGAGCCCGTGCCATCGAGGCCGTGAGCGAAAACCGGGTGAAGGCCTACCGCGATTTCACGATCGTCGTCGGTTACGAGGACGAGTACATCGTCGAGGACGGCGGCTGTACCTGCAAGGACAGCGAGTACAACCTCGATCCGGAAGACCCGACCGATCTCTGCTGGCACGCGATCGCCGTCGCGATCGCCCGACGGGTCGGTTACGTCGACTACCACGACATGTGGTACTCGGACGTGCGCGAACTACTCTGAAGACGAGCGGATACTGGCGTGACCCCATCGGTCCTTGAATCGCCACGGGTCGAGAACGGTACGATAGGAAATTGTTCGGTTGATTTCCACCCCAGGGTGCCGCCGTATCGGAGGTCACACACCCCGTGGTGGCGCTCTAAAAGTGTGGTGGCGTGTGTCGACTCGAAACGGTGGTCGATCGGAGAGCATCCGGGTCCGTCACATCGCCACAGAACACGGGACGGACGACAGAAAACGAGCGCTCGCGCGGCACCTACTCGGCGGCGCAGATTTCGACGAAGTTCCGCAGAATCCGCAGTCCCGTCTCGCCGCTCTTTTCAGGGTGGAACTGCGTCCCGAAGACGGTGCCGTCCTCGCTGGCGACGATCGAAGGGAACTCGATCTCGTAATCGGTGGTCGCGACGGTTGCGATTTCGTCGTCCGGTACCGCGTAGTAGGAGTGGACGAAGTAGGCGTACTCGCCATCCACGCCCTCGACCAGGGGGTGATCGCGTTCGACGGAGAGTTCGTTCCAGCCCATGTGCGGGACCTTCTGGCCCTCCGCGAAGCGGACGTTGGTGCCGGGGATCAGGTCGAGGCCCTGGACTGCGGACTCGCCGTCGGTCTCGCCTTCCTCGCTCGTGGTGAGGAGCATCTGCATCCCGAGACAGATGCCGAAAAGCGGCGTGCCGGCCTCGGCGACCTCGAGGAGATCCTCGCGGAGCGGGTCGGCGTTCTCGACGCCCTCGCGGAACGCGCCGACGCCGGGGAGAACGACGCCGTCGGCCGCGTGGAAGGCTTCGGGATCGTCGGTGATCTCGACGTCGGCCCCCGCACGCTCCAGTCCGCGGGTGACGCTGCGCAGGTTGCCCAGGCCGTAGTCGACGACGACCACGGAGGCGAGCGACTGTTCCTGTGCGGACGAGACGGAGCTCATACCCGTACTCGGCGTGGCGCGTTGAAGTGTATTGCCTTTCGAGCAATCGGCTGCGGACGGAGCGACGAACGGAACGAGCGCGGAGCGTTCGGGCGCGAGAGCGCTACGGTGCGAGAGCGTTCAGGCGCGAATGAGATCGAGCACGCGCTCGTAGTACTCGCCGAACGCCTCGTCGGCGCGCGATCGGGGCCGGGGCAGATCGACTTCGACGATTTCGCGGACGCGACCCGGATCGTCCGCCATCACGACGATCCGATCCGCGAGTTTCACGGCTTCTTCGACGTCGTGGGTGACGAACAGGACGGTTTTACCTGTCTGGGTCCAGATATCGAGGAGTTCGGTCTGGAGCATCGCCTTCGTCTGTGCGTCGACGGCACCGAACGGTTCGTCCATCAGGAGGAGCGCGGGATCGACGGCCAGCGCCCGCGCGAGCGCGACGCGTTGTTTCATCCCGCCGGAGAGCGCCTTCGGGTAACTGTCCTCGAACCCGTCCAGGCCGACGAGGTCGACGAGATGCTGGACGCGCCGGTCCCGTACGTCCGACGAGACGTCCGTCTGCTCGAGTCCGAAGGCGACGTTCCCCCTGACGGTCCGCCACGGGAACAGGTGGTACTCCTGGAACACGATCCCCATGTCGGGGTTCGGATCCCTGACCGGCGTCCCGTCGAGGAAGACGGTTCCCGACGTCGGCGACTCGAGGCCGGCGACGACGCGAAACAGCGTCGTCTTGCCGGAACCGGAGGGGCCGACGAGACAGACGAACTCCCCGGGTTCGACCTCGAACGAGACGTCCGACAGCGCCTGAACCGGTCCCTGTTCGCTCTCGTACCGCTTCCCGACATCGTCGATCCGGACGCGGGACGCGTCGATGTCGTCTACCGCCACGAAAGAACCCTCCGTTGGGCCGCGCGGAACGCGGTATCGACGACGAGGAAGACGAGACTCAACACGAGGATGTACGTGATCACTACGTCGACCTGCAGGTTGTTCGACGCGCGCAGGATTTCCCGGCCGATCCCGGGAACGCCGAAGAGTTCGGCGGCGACGACGAGCATCCACGATCGGCCGATCCCGGTCCGAACGCCGGTCAGGATCTCCGGCGACGCGGCCGGCACGACCACCGATCGGACGAGCGCGAGGTCGCCCTGGACGCCGAGGCTCCGCGCGACGTCGAGCAGGTCGTCCGACACCCCCTCGACGGCGCCGTAGGCGGCGTAGAAGTTGATCCAGAACGCACCGACGGCGATGATGAACGCCGCGCCGGCGTGGTTGATGCCGAACCACGCGATCGCGAAGCCGACCAGCGCGAGCGGCGGCACCGGCCGGAGCACGCGAACGACCGGCGACGAGACGTCGTCGAGGACCGAACTCCACGCCAGTGCGATGCCGACGCCGATTCCGAGGCCCGTCCCGACGACGGCACCCGGGAGCCAGTGGCGGACGCTCTGTCCCAGCGCGGCGGTCAGGTCACCGCTCGCGGCCTCGGCGGCGAACGTCTCGGCGACGGCGATCGGCGACGGCAGGACGTACGACGGCTGAACGAGCGACCCGAGCCACCAGAGCGCGACGAACGCGGCCACTCCCCCCGCACCGAACAGGAGTCGTCGGCGGTCGATCGCCACGAACGGGAGGCCGCGCTCCGCGTTCGACCGATCGGCGTCCTGCGAAACCTCGGCCTCGTTCGAAACGTCGGTTCCCTGTGTTACGTCGGTTGCCATCGGTCGTCACTCTCCGTTCTCATAGCTCTCCGTCGTCATGGTTAGCGATCGTCGTAGGGGCCGTAGTCGAAGATACTCTCGATCGACAGTTCCTCGTCGATCTGGCCGTTCTCGTGTGCGAACGACGCGAAGATTTCCGTCCCGTTCTCGATCTCGCGGGGATCGGTGACGAAGTTCGCGAGCGGCCCGTCGAGGGCCTGCCGGGCCTGCTCGGCCGGCATCCCGATCCCCTCCTCGACGATGTCGGCCGTCTCGGCCGGGTTCTCGTGGACGAACTCCGTCGCGCGAACGTGTTGATCGAGGAACTGCGAGGCGACCTCGGAGTCGCGCACCTCGTCGGTCATCAGCGTGACGGCGGCCGGCTGTCCGGGCATGATTTCGGCGGACGTCCGGAACGTCTGGATCGGAAGCCCCTCCGTTTCGGCGCGAGTTGGTACCGGTTCCATGATCGAGGTGCCGTCGATTTCGTCGTTCGCGATCGCCTGGAACACCGCGTTCGCGCCCCCGATTTCGGTAATCTCGACGGCCTCGTCGGGGTCGACGCCGGCCTCCTCGCGGAGCCAGTAGCGAAGCAGAACGTCGGGGACCGATCCCTGTGGGAACGTGCCGAATCGGAACTTCTCCCCGCGCTCGTCCTCCCAGACCTCGAAGGCGTCGGCCCCGTGGTCGTCCCACAGCGCCCGGAACTCCTCGTGGGCCATGATCGCCATCGGCTCCTTGATGTTCGTCGCAGTCACCCGCGCGGGAATCCCGCGGTCGATGACGATCATCGCCGGCACGATGCCGAACATCGCGACGTCGATCTCGCCGCCGCCGAACGCCTGGACGATCGCCGGCCCGTCGGTGAACTCCTTGCTGTCGATCTCGGCGTCGAGGTCCGAAAGGTAGCCTTCGGACTCCATTACAAAGTATTGCAGATCGGGGAAGATCGGCATGTGCGCGACCGTGAGTTCGTCCGATCGGCTGGCGAAGCAGCCGGCGACGGCCGCCGTTCCGACAGCGCTCGTTCCCGCGAGATACCCCCGTCGTGAGAGAGAAATCGAGTCGTCAGTCACTACCCTCACTCGGGCCGACGGCTACTTTCCCGGTTTGGTCACGGTAAGTACGACCAGCAGTCACGACACCGTCGAGACGGTCTCGCTCCCGAAAACGCGGTACCGCCCCGTCCTGCTGGCTCGACGGACGTTCCAGTCGCGTCATACATATCGGCAATAGTTTCCGGGTCGAACCGGGAATCGGGCCGAGATCCGGGCCGCTCGCGTCCCCGTCGCGCTCAAAACCCGTCGAGTCGGGTCTGTCCGCTCCCGTTGTCGCTGCCGTCGACGCCAGCGAGTTCCGCCGCCCGCTGGAGGGTCGTCCCGAAGGTCTCCTCCTGGCTCCGATCGTACAGCGTCGCCGCCGGGTGGACGCAGATCAACACGCGCCGCGGCGTCCCCTCGATCCGGACGTCGACGACGTCGCCGGCCTCCTTGGTCACCGCGACCGATCGATCGAGCAGGTGTTCGCTGGGCACCTTCCCCAGCGTGACGATCACGTCCGGATCGAGCAGGTCGATCTCCCGATCCAGGTACTCCCGGCAGTTCTCGAGTTCCTCGGTCGTCGGGTCGCGGTTCTCGGGCGGCCGACACCGAACGCAGTTCGTGATACGAACGGTCTCTCGATCGAGGCCGACGGCCCGCAACTGGTCGTCCAGAACGGTACCGCTCCGGCCGACGAACGGTTCGCCCTGCTCGTCCTCGTTCGCACCCGGCCCTTCGCCGACGAACAGGACGTCGGCGTCGTCGGGACCGGTGCCGTTGACGATCCGACTCCGGCAGTCGACGAGGTCCGGACACCGGGTGCAGGCGGTGACCCGGAGATCTTCCATCTCTCCCATGGCCGGCAGGACACGCGGCCACCTCCTACCTCTTTCGAGTCGCGGCAGTCGCGATGCAATCTACTTCGGACGCGATCGCTGGAGAGTCCGGCGGGTCCGGTTGACGCCGATCGAGCCGTGCTGAACTCATAGCGCGAATGCCGCACGAGATTCGACTCGATTTGCGACGGTGGTGATCGCTCAGTACAGATGATGAGTTCAGCGCGGCGTCGTCGTTTCTATCAGCTATTCTGTGTGAGGGTCACACCCCGGTTATATGTTGCTGGTATGAGTATCGATATACATGTCTCACGTCCCAGAACGCCCAGAAAAGTACGTTTGCACGAACTGTCAGACGATGCACGCCGGGACGGTCTCCGCACGAACCGATAGCGGTCCCCAGTACGATCCACCGGCGAAGTGTGGCTGTTGCGGGGAAACGGAACTGGTCACTGAAGAGAACTGGCCACATTTCAAGCGATAACTTTTCTCTTCTTCTCTCGATACGAGTCAACGAACATCAGTAGCTCCTGACAGAAGTGCCGACGACAGTTCGCACGTGTAGTGAACGCATGGTTCACCAGTTTCGGCGTGAAACAAACAAAGTTGTCATGCAAAAGACATCCTCTGTATCTCGCAGACATCTCTTGACAGCAGTTCGGTAGTTCACAAAGCCTCTGCTGAATAGATAACGCGAATGTTGCACGTCCCAGTACCGGATTCAAGGATCGCCCGATTCGATCAGTACAGAACAAGTATCCATGGCCCAGTTTCTCAAATAATGTTTTGTTCTTTCGCTTGTAACCGGCGCTTCAGGCCGATTTCGACGTGCCGACAGTCTTTGGGGCCAGCCCAGCATGCGGGGGGCCGACCACGAAGATATCGCTCACAGCAAGACCGGCCCGCTCACTGTGTTCGCGGAGCGTCGCTTCAGAGTCTGCGTCGTACCGACACATTGTCGCCCCGATTGATCCATCCTCCTTGAGAAACGTTTGGGAACCGAGATACGACATCGGCACGCCCCCGCTTCGGAGTTCTTCAATGGCTTCGCCCGAGCTTTCAACCGCCTGCTCCAACTGCTCCCTTGTGATTCCCGCATCGAACTCCCGCAATACGTCGTAGTTAGTCATGGTATTTCCTGAGAAGGAACAGTACACTGTTCGAGTTCTCACTGCTAGTAGGTTCCCAGGCCTTATAAAGGGCTTTATAAATCTTTCGGGTTTCTTTATATTGACTCGACTGTTGTAGCGGCCCTCCAACCCGTGGGGATGTTGCTCGGAACGTCTCGGAGAGTCCACTCCGATTCATCAAAAGTCCTATACACTTATAATGGATCCATACGGGTAGGGGGCGGATGGTTCACTGTTATCGGTTTGAAACAAACGGGGTTACCGTACTGCACTAACCCTCTGTATCTTGCACGCCCATTCAGTTAGCTGCTGGATAGATCGAACGAAGCGTACGAGATACACAGCGTGAATGTCGCACGAGATTCGGCTCGATTTGCGAAGATAGCGATCGCTCAGTACAGGGGATGGAACGCCCCGGTCTGTGAGCTGTTACTTTGTCAGTGGAAGGCCCGGACAAAATGTAGACGCAGGGTAGGAACGTGCTATCGATTCGCTTCGCTCCTAACGGTACTGCCGATTACGAGTGCAGCGCCGATGATGACGAGGTTCTTGATGATGTACTGTCCCTCGACAGTTAGGGCGTACGGAGCGGTCGTGTAGACAACCTCTGGGAGGAGAACGAGCGGGAGAAAGGTGCCGGGGAGCTGAAGAAACAACAAGAAAATGCCGACGCGAATCAGCGGTCGGTACAACAGACAGATGCCGATGAGCACTTCCCAAACGCCAAGCACGGGAACAAACACCTCCGGAGAGACAACGTATACGGTCGCCGCAACAAGGTCTGCCGCCGGACTGATTTCGAACACTTTCAACGCACCAAACCAGATGAACACGACCGCAAGGGAGACGCGAAGTATCGGAATGCTCCACTGTTTCATCGCCGAGGCGATCCGCATGTCTAGTTCGTCGAACCGCCGCTTGTACGCCTGCAGCCGCTCAGTGTCGATTCGATCCGTCATTACATCGTGTGCAGATCCCAGCAAGGAAACACCTGTCCCCTTCGATTGTTATCAATACCACGTGTCATCGATCGAGGGCTACCTACCACCGCTCCGACTTGCCAGAGGGGGTCGCTGTTTCTCGCACGGCGGTGAGAATATCTGACGGCACTGACAAATTGATCAACAGTACGTTCGCAGGTCTGAAAAACGTCTGCATCGCTCCGTTCTACGTGAAGCAAACGAATCTACCGCGCTGAACTCGTCCTCTGTACTCGGTGCGCGATTCCTATCAATTGAAGGGGTTCAACAAGGCCCATCGGGTCAGTCCGCGGCCTGCGGCGCATCGCCCGCTCGATCGGCGCTCGGGAGGAGCGAGACGTAGTCGTCCAGATCGAGCGCGAACTCGCGGGCGGTCGCCGGATCGACCCAGTACAGGTCGAACTCGGCCCCGTGCTCCGCGCCGCCGTCCGTGACGGTGTGGGTCCACCGATCGCGGGGTTCGTGAACTCGCGCGTGGAAGAAGTGGCGGACGTACCGTCTGGGTGGCGATCGACGGCGGGTCCAGACGTCCGTCGCGAGGTGCCGCGTTCCGCTCAGGGTTCCGAGGCCGCTTTCTTCCATCACTTCCCGGAACAGGGCCTCCCGCGGCGACTCGCCGGGTTCGAGGGTCCCTTTTGGGATCTGTAGCCCGTCGTGACCCGGCCCCTCGAACACCAGGAGTTCGCCCGGGGCGCGGGTGATGTACGCGCAGGCTTTCTGGACGTACGTCACGTCAGTCATGATAACTCGTAACATACTATCGCGGTACAAAAGCGTATCTGCGGGAGACCTAGAGGAAACTAAGGAGCTACAGGGGCTGACAGAGCCGCGATGATCTCCGGGCGGCGAGGCCGTCAGTCCGAGGCCACGGCCGGCTCGTACTCGGTGACGGGTTCGCCGTCGATCCGGGTGAAAAACGTCGCGAGCGCCGGTCCGGACACGTTGTGCCAGACGCTGAACAGCGCCGGAATCAACGCGGCGGCCGGCTCGAAGAACGCCACCGCGAGCGCCACGGCCAGCCCGCTGTTCTGGAGTCCGACCTCGAACGCGCAGGCCCGGGCCCGGTCTTCGCGCATTCCCGTGAGCTGTCCGATCCCGTATCCCGCGCCCAGTCCGAGTCCGTTGTGCAGGACGACGGCGAGGAAGACGATCGCGCTCGCGGTACGGATGTTCTCGACGTTGAGCCCCACGACCGCCGCGACGATGGCGACGATGGCGATCACGCTGATCGCCGGGAAGATCGACAGCCCGAGTTCGGCGACCCTCGGGGCCTTCCTGTCGAGCACGTAGCGAAGGACCAGGCCCGCGACGACGGGTACCAGGACGATCTGGACGATCGAACTGGCCATCTCCCCGAACGTGACGGTGATCGATTCACCCGCCAGCAGGACGACCCACGCCGGCATCAGGAGCGGCGCGACGACCGTCGTCAGCGACGTGATCGTCACCGACAGAGCGACGTCGCCCCGACCGAGGTAGGTCATCACGTTCGACGCGGTGCCGCCCGGCGCCGCGCCGACGAGGATCAGGCCGATGCCGATTTCCCAGGGGAGTCCGAGCGCGGCGGCGAGCACGTAGGCGAGCAGCGGCATGACGAGCCACTGGGCCATCGCACCGATCAGGACGTCTCGGGGTCGTTCGACGATCCGTCGGAAGTCCGCCGGCGTCAGCGTTAATCCCATCCCGAGCATGATGATCCCCAGAAGCGGCGTGATGTAGTCCGCGATCGGGGTGAACGCGCCGGGCGTGTAGAGTGCGATTCCCGAGGCGATCAACACCCAGACGACGAAGTATTTGCTCGTAACCTGTCCGACCTGCTCTAGTTTCGTTGATACACTCATTCGATATCACTAATGTTCGTCGTACACAGTCACTCGTCGGTGGGTATCACGTAATATTGACTCTATTGGCGAACATCACCTCTAATCTTATCTACTATCTCCGTCGATCGCTCCTCGAACGCGGTGGTCGCGGTAGATTCAGAAAGCGCAGGTCCACGACCCGTATCCTAGACGATTTGACACTGGAGCACGAACGATCGATCGGGATGCCGAACCGAACGCTCCTCACGGGCGCCACCGGGACGCTCGGACGGGCGCTGCGTCCCCGTCTGCAGGACGCGGGGCACGACGTTCGCGCGGCGAGCCGATCGCCGCCGACCGGGAGCGACGCGGCCGATATCGAGTGGGTCGAACTGGATCTCGTCGATGGAACGGGGCTCCGATCGGCCGTCGAGGACGCGGACGTCGTCGTCCACGCGGCCACCGCGGGGTGACAGCGAAGCGGTCGACGTCCGCGGCACCGAACGACTGCTCGCGGCGGCGGCCGACGCCGGCGTCGACAACGTCCTGTACGTCTCGATCGTCGGCGTCGACGAGATCCCGCTTTCGTACTACGAGCACAAACTCGCCGCCGAGCGGGCCGCCGAGGCCAGTGCGGTGCCCTCGACGATCGTCCGCGCGACGCAGTTTCACCCGTTCGTCCGCGAACTGCTCGATACCGTTTCACGCCTCCCCGTGTGGCCGCTCCCGACCGAATTTCGACTCCAGCCGATCGACGTTCGCGAGGCCGCGGATGCGATCGTCGAGCACGCGACGACCAACCCGTCCGGTCGCGTCCCGGCCGTCGGCGGCCCCGAAGTGCGAACCGTCCGTGAACTGGCCGATGCGTACCGCGATGTGAGAGGTCTGCGTCGGCCGATCGTCCGCGTTCCGATTCCCGGTTCGGTCGCATCGGGGGCGGCACTGTGTCCGGACCGAACCGTCGGGACGACCACGTGGGAGGAGTGGTTAGGCGACGGCGAGGCCAAGTCGGCGCGGTCCCGGTGACACCGATCGATTCTTGGGAGGAACAGGCGCAAAACCGCCCTTCAGGGGAGATAACGATCGACCGTCGGTCTCGGTAGCTCTCCGCTCAGTCGGCCGCGAGTTTGTCCAGCCCGGCCGACTGGATGTCCTCGCCGTCGACGGACGATCGCAGCGCGTCCATGCCGTCGTCGCGATCGATCCCGAAGTCGTTCTCGTAGAGGTCGTCGACGCGGGCCAGTTCCTCGTCGGAGAGTTTGGGGACGTCGCTGGCCGCCGCCCACTCGTCGACGTCCGCTTTGGTGCGGAACGTCGGCGTCACGGACGCGACCGGGTCGTGCGAGAGGAGCCACGCGATTGAGGCCTGCCCCATCGTCCGTTCGCCGTCGCGTTCGAGGAATCTGAGCGCTTCGAGCTTCTCCCAGCCCGTCTCGTACCACTCGTCGGGACGGAAGCCGCGGTGGTCGCCCTCGCCCAGTTCCGTCTCGGGGGTGACCTGCTCGTTCAGGATCCCCGAGGAGTGGGGAACGCGAGGGATGAGGCTGGTCGAGGACCCCGTCTCCTCGATCGTCTCGAGGAAGTGGTTGCCCACCTCCTGTTCGAGCACGTTCCAGACCAGCTGGACGGAGTCGAACTCCTCCTCGATCGCGAGGTCGCCCTCGGCGAGCCAGCCGATCGAGGGGCCGAGCGCGAGCCCCGTCGCCTCGATCACGCCCTCCTCCTCGAGTTCGTCGAACAGTTCGAGCACGTCGGGGGTGATCTCGTCGACGTTCGCGTTGTGCAACTGGAGGACGTCGATCGAGTCCATTTCGAGCCGATCGAGGCTCTTCTCGACGGCCTCGCGCAGGTACTCGGGGTCCATCTCCTTGGGGAGTTCGCCGTGGCCGGCCTGCGGGTTGTTGTAGAAGTCGTAGCCGACCTTGGTCGCGATCGTGACTTCGTCGCGAACCTCGGCGAGGGCCTGGCCGATCAACTCCTCGCTCCGGCCGTGGCCGTAGACGTCGCCGGTGTCGAAGTACGTGATCCCCTGGTCGACCGCGTACTGGACCATCTCGATGGCGTCGTCCTCGGACCGATCGCCCCACCAGTCGGTGCCGACGACCCACGCGCCGAAGCCGACTTCGCTGACCTCGACGCCGGAGTCGCCGAGTTCCTGGTATTGCATGGTCGGCCCTTCGTAGCGAGGGGACTTATGGCGTGCGGAACGTCGCCGCGGACTGGGGGACGTTCGACGGAGACGTAACTATTGTTCCGATCGACCAGGAAATTATTACTTCTATATAATAATAGAAATAAGATCCTGGGTGCCGATACAGAGGTGTGGAACAACCAGGCGCATCCGTTACGAGAGGCATGGCGATACTGGCCTTCGTCGATTGACGTCGCACGCGGTTCACTCTCCCATACACACGTGATCGTCCCATACGCACGTGATCGATTGGTACGATACAGTTCTCACCGTGATGGTGTCGTACGGATCGCCGTTCGACGAGAAGGATTCGGGATCATCGATGGACTCCGTATCCGGTAACCCGCGTGCCACTTGCTAGGGGGATCGGCAAAGCGAACGCACAACCGAACCCCTATGAGTGCCGCGAGCAATACCTCGGGATATGACAAAGCGGTACGTCTCGCTCCCCGACGAGGCGGAGGCGGGCATGCGCGAGTTCATCGACGAGGTCGACGAGCGACTGTCGAGCGACGAGGACACCTGCGACGTCGTCGAGGACGTGCTGATCGACCTCTCGGGCGATCGGGAGGCCTACGAGCGCTGGCAGGCCGGCGGGGACGTCTCGACGGCCGAGCGCGTCCGACTGCAGAGCTACGATCCGTGTAACACGACCCTGGAGAGCGAGTACTACGCCGAGAAGGACGAGGAACGGTTCCGCCGCTCCAAGCACCTCCAGTGGCTCTGGCGACAGTTCGACAGTCTGCCGCTCGCGGACAACGTCGAGTTCGCGCTCCGATTCCGGCGGATGCTCGCGGATCACCTCTTCGAGGAGTGTGGCGACGACTGCCGCTTCTTCAAGGGGATCACCTTCACCTACGGCCACAACATCACGATCGGCGACAACACGGTCGTCCACGACGACGTCCACCTCGACGACCGCGGCAAACTGACGATCGGCGATCGGGTGTCGATCTCCGACGGCGTCCACGTCTACAGCCACGACCACGACGTCGTCGACCAGACCGAGGTGCGCAACTACCACACGATCGTCGAGGACGACGTGCGCCTCACCTACGACTCGATGGTGCGCGCGGGGAACAAAGTCGGCGAGAACGCCATCGTCGGAGCGCGCGGCGTCGTCCAGCACGACATCCCCGCACACCACATCGCGGTCGGGATGCCCGCCAAGAGCGTCAAGATCAAGCCCGGCTGGGAGTCGGTCGCGACGCCCGTCGAGGACGCCGGGATCAACCGACAGGAACAACGACACCTCGAGTACGACCTGCCGAACGATCTCGAGGTGTTCGACGAATTCCGGCGCGACCTGGAACCGCCCCGATAGCGCACGTACGGACCGGAACGCGTCGGGTTCCAACGGGGGTGGTCGGACCGTCCGGAACGACTGTCGTTCTCCGTCGATCGACTGTCATCGCCTCGTGAGGCAGGGAATACCCAAGTGGGTTGAGAACGTATGTCACGACGATGGAGCTCTGGGGCTGGCTCGTCGGCTACGTGGTGCTGTTCGCCCTGCTTCACCTGTTACTGTACTACGTCTACGTCCGCCGCGCGGACGGTGAGAACGCCGGGTCGCCGTCGCTCGCCGACCCAAATCGGGCGAGTTCACGCTCTTCGCCCGGGGCCGATCGGTACCCCCGTGCGCCGGAAGACACCAACGACCCGGACGACGTGGCGCGGACCCCGGAGTTCGATGGCGAGACGGTCCGGTGTCCACACTGCGGCGCACGAAACGCGGCCGACCAGACCTTCACGTACTGCTGGAACTGCATCTCGGCGCTTCGCCAGTGACCGTTGCGTGCCGCCTGACAGTGTGCCCCGGTCCCGCCGTGACCGATCGGGAGCGGTGACGGTCTCGAAATCCGGCATAAATCGGGAGTAGAGCCGCCGTTCTGGCAGGTAATCGACGATTACGCTTTTATCCCTCGAGGAACGACTGGGTGGCGAAGACGACCAGGTATGTCCGGACACAGACCCCCCGCATCCCACTCTCGCCCTCCATCGGTGTATCGCGCCGTTCACGATCCCGACGGCTCCGCCGCGCTCAGCACGACCGTGATTCACGCACTGGCCGACTGCATGGGCGTCGACGTCACTGACTGCCGGTTCTCGCTGTACGACGCCGTCGATCCCGACGCGCTCGACGCGCTCTTTCGGCCGCGGCACGACGGCACGCCGCGGACGGGTGGCCGACTCTCGTTCGTCGTCGACGGCCACTACGTTACGGTCACGAGCGCCGGAGAAATCCTGATCGAACCGCCCGAAACGGACCGGTACGCGCCTCGCTGAGTGGCACTTCGTGATCGTTTGCTACGCGTTCGTTCCGTCGAGCGCCGCCTCGAGCGTCTCGAGGTGATCCACGCCGACGACCGCGACGACCTCGCCGGTCGATCGGACGTCCGCGAGCCGATCGATCATACAGCGTTCGCGCGTCTCGTCCCGGTAGGCGAGTGCGCTGCCGCCGGTATCGACGCTCCCGAGCAGTGCCTGGATGCCGGCGACGTGCGATCGCTCGTGGGCCGCCTGTTCGGCCGGCGGATCGGTGTGGGCGCACTCGTACTCGATCGGGTCGTCGCAGGCGACGGTCATCGAGGTCGCGTGGGTCAACGACGCCGCGATTCGGCAGGTCAGCGCCGATCGGGTCGCCCCGCCGACGCTCGAGATGACCCGCCGGGCCGTCGTCGCCGGGACGCGGTCGGCGACGAGGCGCGCGACGAGTCGTCGCAGGAACGACCAGTTGGGCGCGTCGATGCCGACCACTTCGGCGTCGGTCGCGCGGATCGCCGCGCTCATCTCGCCGCCGAAGCGGGGTGGATCGCCGCCGTCGCCGTCGCGGGCGTAGGCGCGGTACAGCGGGAGCGCCGCGGGCGGCAACTCGAGCGCGAGGAGGTCGGGATCGACCGTCTCGAGGACGCGTTCGACCCGGGCGACGCTCGCGGGGTGGTCGTGGACGACGCCGACGAGGTGGAGGTCGGTCGATCCGGGGACCCGCCGATAGAACTGCGGGGTGACCCGCGGATCGTCGATCGAAGCGGGGATGGACTGGGACTCGCCCATTGATCGAATAGTAATACGCGACTAGCGGCATAACCCTTCTGTTGTGGCTGGACAGGATCGCGTTGACCTGTGACCTGCCGACGGCGTGGACGCTAATCGTCCGTTACTAACCGCGTCGGCGGAAACGAGACCCTGTCCCGGGGAAACGATTTCGGCCGTTTATTGGCTCGAGATCCCTGTTCCCGCCAGACCGGTCACGGCCCTCGATCGGCCGACCGCCGATCGGTGCCGCCCCGACGTGGGTGCGGAGTCCCTGCGGGGCCCCACGATCGACCGGGACCAGCATGACACGAGAGCGCCTCACGAAAGCCGACGAAGGAAAACGCGTCCTGAACACGGACGGGACCGAGGTCGGTCGCATCGTCGCGGTCGAGGAGGGCCGGGGGTACGTCGACCCCGATCCGACGATCGTCGACACCGTCAAAGCCAAACTCGGGTGGGCTGACGCCGGTGACGACGCGCATCCGCTCGACGAAGGAAGCATTCAGGAGATCACCGACGACGAAATCTACCTCAGGGGGACGCTCTGAGCAGTTCGCAGACGCGCGTGATGGGGATCGCGATCGCGGAGTCAGCGACCGCACTGCGATCGCCTCTTGGTGCTTGTGGCCATCTATTCGGTCTGTATAGCCGTTGTGGCCGTCGAACCGGCGATCACTCCGGCGACGACAGATCGGTCGCCCTCGCACGGAATCGGCGATAGACCTCGTCGGCCCACTCGATCGCGTCCCTCGTGTCGTTCTCGATGACCGCCTTGATCTCCGATTCCTGGAGCACGAAGACGAAGACCCGCGACTCGGTCGGGAGGTCGACGATCGTGAGTTCGTAGGGAAGCGAGTCGACCACGTGGAAATCGACGCCCCCGTCGACGACCACGTCGTGTACCTGGCCGGGATACTCCGCACAGATGAACTCCGCGAGGTCGTTGGTCACGAGCAACTCCGCGTCGAGGGTGCCGTCGATCGTTCGCTCGTACAGTCGCTGTCGAAGCTGCGGGAGGCGTTCCGCGGTGGTACTGGCACGTATCCGATCGGCCTGGTCGAGGTACCAGGCGAGTTGCTGGAGCGGCTCGTTCGGCGCGTGTTGAGGCGGCTCCGTCACGTCGGCGCCGTCGAGAAGCGCCGTCGACATCGGCGCGTCCCGAGGGATCTCTCGCAGGACGGGGCTGACCTCGCCGATCGATTCGAAGACGCTGACGCTGCGGCGATGCTCCGAGAGTGCCAGTCGACCCGCTGCCGTCAGTCGATAGACACCGTCGTCTCGCCGGATGAACTCGAGCCACTCGAGTTCGCGGACCGCCCGATCGATCGTCGACCGCGAACACTCGAGGTGGTCGACGAGTTCTCGCTTGCCACGTGGCTCGTCCGCGAGCGACGAGAGGAGGTCCCGTCGGCGCGTGACGGTTTCGAGCACGTCCAGGCTTGGACTCGGGGAACGCATCGAAACTACTTCCCTACACTACCCCTCCGCGAATAAAAGTTCGGCGGCCAGCCGGCCGTTCGCGACGATGGACGGCCGATCGGCGGAGAAGATCACCGTCTCGTACTACTCACTGGATCCGGTGCGGGAGGGCGTCGTCTCGCCCGATCCATCGTCGCCGTCACGGTCCGAGCGCGCTGGCGTGGATGGTCCCACCGTCGCCCGTTGGCACCCGTCTCCTCCTACGGGACCGTCTAGACGCCGGTACTGTACCGCAGAATGCCCGCGAATCCGCCGAATGCGTTGTAGAGTTGTTCGCCCTTCTCGAAGTCGGTCGAGATGAACTTGGTCTCGGTGCCGCGCTGTTCGGCGATCTCGATGAGGTGGTCGATCGCGTCCTCCCGGTCGTCCTCGGTCGCCTCGACCTCGGTGCCACACTCGGTACACTCGTGAGTCGGCGTCGACTTCCGGCGATCGAACACCTCGCGATCGGTGTTACCGCATTCGGGACACTCGTAGGTGACGACGTCCTTCCGGAGGTCCTCGCTGATCAGCAGACGGTCGACCGCGCCCATCATCAGGTTCTTGCGTGTCTGCTCGAACCCGTAGGTCGCGAGGTCGCCGGCGTTGAGTTCCTTGAAGAACTCCTCCATCTGCTGTTTGTCCTTCATCACCTCGGCGTCGGCCAGCGCGTCTTCGGCGTTGTCGACGAGGTCTTTCAGGCCGGATTCGTCGGTGTAGGCGACGTCGAACTTGCCGATGACGTTGTCCTGGATCTCGTGGTGGAGGTAGTCGCCGTCTAAGAACTCGTCTTTGGTGGGCGAGGGACCGCCGACGAGGATGCCGTCGAGTTCGTGACGCTTGGGGACGAACAGGTCGTTTGCCATCCCCGCGACCTCCTGGTAGAAGTTGTCGATCGCCTCGAGGCGCAGGCGGGCGAACCGCTGGGCGGACTGGCCACCTTTGCGCTGCTTGCCGGGGACGAGCGAGGAGGCGGACTTGACGGGTTCGATGCGTTTCCCTTTCAGCCAGCCGACGTTGGCCTCGCGCCGATCGAGGACGATCAGGCCGTACAGCCCCTTGTCGGCGAGCATGTCCTCCAGGGGCTCGGTCAGGAAGTCCGAGTCGCAGTGATAGCGGAACGATTCGACGGGTTGGGGCGGACTCTCGAGGACTCTGGTGACCATCTCGGTGCGGCCGCCGCTGGTGTCGACGGCACCCGAAAACAGCACCAGTCCGTTCTCCGGCGGGTAGGTGTCGTAGTACCGGAGCCGATCCTTGATGCTCGTCAGCGCGTCCTGGACGGCCGTTCGGGTCTGCTTGGATTTGATGTTGGCCGCTTCGCTGTGTTCCTGGGTGACGTGGGTGACGACGTCGCTGATCTGTCTGTCGTCGGGAACGTAGATCGTCACGAGCTGCGTACCGGAACCGTCGTAATCCTTGAGATCCTCGATAACCTTCCGGAACTCGTATTTCTTCCGGTCGGATTGCTCCTGCTCGCCCTCCTGGCTCATTGGCCGTACAAAACAGTGCTGCGTGTAAGTATCCTTTGACACACCGTGTTCCCTGTCATCGTGAGCCGACCCGTTCGTCCCCGTCGAGCACGGTACCGAGACGGTGCCGACGATACGGAAATCATATGAATTATGACATAGCGTCGCCCCGCCGCGGTGTGGTCACGATTTAAGGTGCTGCCGTGCAACTGTCCGGACAGTACTCGAGTATGTCTCAGGAGACGGTATATGCTATCGCGAGCGGGAAAGGCGGCGTCGGCAAGACGACGACTACGGTCAACCTCGGGACGGCGCTCGCACAGGCGGGCGAGCGCGTCGCGATCGTCGACGCCGACCTGGGGATGGCGAACCTCGCCGGATTCGTCAGCCTCTCTCCCGGCGCGACGACGCTACACGACGTGCTGGCTGGCGACGCATCGATCGACAACGCGACCTATCGGCTGGCGGATAATATCGTCGCCGTTCCCAGCGGAACGGATCTCGACGACTACGCCGAAACCTCCCCCGAAGGCCTTCGGGACGTCGTCTCGGAACTGCGATCGGCGTTCGACTACGTCTTTCTCGACGTCGGTGCCGGCGTCAGCCACGAAACCGTTCTCCCGCTCGGACTGGCCGACGCCGTCTTGCTCGTCTCGACGCCCGAACCCGCGGCCGTTCACGACTCGAAGAAGACCCTCGAGCTGACCGACCGGGCCGGTGGCGAGATTGCCGGCCTCGTCATCACGCGAACCCGGCCGGACAGCGACGTCTCCTACGAGGAAATCGCCGCCCGTCTCGAGGTCCCCCTGTTGGGAACGATTCCGGAGGATCCGTCGGCCCGCGAGAGCGTCTACGCCGGGACGCCCCTGGTCGTCTACGAACCCGACGGCCCCGCCGCGGTGGCCTACCGCCGGCTCGCGGCCGACCTGTCCGGAATCGACGTCCCCGATCGAGCGCCGAGCGGTCGCGACACGGCCGGCGACAGTCGGGCCCGCGGCGGCTCGATCGGGGACGTGGACGTGTCCGTGACCGACCGTGGGTCCGACGATGGATCCGAAGGCCGCGAGGCCGCACAGGACGACGTCTCGAGCGCGATCACGGAAGCCGAGACGGACCCCTGACCCCGCCCCGTCGTACGCTTCGCGTGCGACGGCCGTCCCCCACCGGCGGTCGACTGGTTCGTCGTTCCCTACCCTGACGGTAGATCACGTCTGGAATCGCCGCGTGACGCCGGATAACGGGGTTGCAGGTCGAACGCGGTGACTACCACCCGGCCCGGACACTCACGATCGCCTGACTCCCCGGATAGCGTCTTCGATCGCGAAACCGGGTTTTTCTGGACATAGATTGGCTGTAGCTCTGATTTCACAAATCGAAAGAGTCGCACGAACTGGAGCGTCCCGTACGAGAACGGGTACGAACTGATTACTAATCACGGAGTCGACCAATGCCTCGTGCATGGAGCGACGAAAACTCCTCATCGGCAGTGGTGCCGCCCTCACAACCGCGCTGGCCGGCTGTTTCGGGTCCGAGACCGACGACGACTCCGAGGATCCCGAGGACGGCCTCGAGGACAGCGAAAGCACGGACGACGGGTCCGACGACGACAACAGCGACGGTGACGACACCGACACTGGTGATGGAAACGACGGCGACGGTGACGACGGGAAGTTCGACGACGTCCCCGGGTTCGACGCCCCGGACCTCTCCATCGACAGCGACATGGTGAGCATCGATCGCGTCGAGCGAGACGGCGCGACGGTGCGGGTCGAGGCCACGACGACGACGACCGATCGCGACGCGTTGCACGAGGAACTCGAGTCACTCGCCCGCGACCACGAGCGACCGACGTACGACATCGCCGAACTCAAACGGGAGATCGACACCATCGAGTACACGATCAACGACGAGGAGAACGGCCGGGTGCTGTCGTTCTCCGTCCGCCCCGTGTGGATCTACAGGTACATGAACGACGATCTGACCGACGAAGAGTTCCTCGCTCTGGTCCGCGAAACGGTCGAGTAGTCCGGCGCTGCGTCTCGCCAGCGGCCCGACTCCCGTGCGGGTTCATCGGACGGCGGTCCCCGATAGCGGCCTCTGTTTTTACGCGGATACGGTCGGCCGGTAGAACGAGCCAGCGGAATCGGCACCTCAGTCGCGGCGCTTCGACGCCGACCTACATCAATCGCTCGCCCTGTGCACCCTACATCGATCGCGGTGCCTCGACGCCGAGAATCGACAGCGCGTTCGCGACGGTGTATTTCGAGGCGGCCACCAGTGCGAGTCGCGCCTCCCGGACGTCGGAGTCGACGCCGTCGGCGAGCACCGGACACTCGCGGTAGAAGGCGTTGAAGCGGTCCGCGAACTCGCGGGTGTAGGTCGCGATCTGGTGGGGTTCGAGGTCGTCTGCGGCCTCCTCGACGGCGGCGGGGAACCGGCCGATCGTCTCGAGCAGGTCCCGCTCTTCGGGGGCGTCGAGCAGGGCCGCGTCGACGCCGTCGGTCGCGAGACCCTCGATCCGGCCGTCGTCGGTGACCGAGAGGCCGGCCTCCTCGAGGATGCCACAGCACCGCGCGTGGACGTACTGGACGTACGGGGCGGACTGGGCCTCGAAGTCGAGCGCCTGGTCCCACTCGAAGGTGATCGCCTTCGTCGGCTGCTTCGAGACGATGTCGTAGCGGACCGCGCCGATCCCGACCTGGTGGGCGATGCGCTCGACGTCCGCCTCGTCCAGGTCGTCGTCACGGATCCGATCGTCGAGTCGATCCTCGACCTCGGACCGAGCGCGATCGATCGCCTCGTCGAGCAGGTCGTCCAGGTCGACGCCGGTTCCCCGGCGGGTGGACATTCCTTCGCCGCCCGGGAGGTTGACCCACGAGAAGTGGATCGAGTCGAGGACGTCGGTGTCGTTGCCGAGGATCTGCAGCGCCGCGTCGAGCTGTTTGGCCTGCAGCTTGTGGTCCTCGCCGAGGACCGTCACCGCGCGATCGAAGTTGTCGAACTTCCACTCGTGGTGGGCCAGGTCGCGGGTGGTGTACAGCGACGTGCCGTCGGCCCGCAGGAAGACGAGGTTCTTGTCGATCCCGTGCTCGTCGAGTTCGAGTTGCCAGGCGTCGTCCTCGTAGACGGCCTCGTCCAGGTCTTTCAGTCGATCGACCACGACGTCAGTCGAGCCGTCGAACATGAACCGCGTCTCCTTGACGAACTCGTCGAACTCGGCGGGGAGTCGTCCGAGACACGCCTTCATCCCGGAGAGGACCTGGTCGACGACCTCGCTGACCCGCTCGTAGGTCTCCTCGTCGCCCTCCTCGAGCCCCTGCATGAGCGCCTCGATCTCGGCCTCGGCCTCGGCGACCGCGTCGTCGTCGGCGTTCTCGAGGAACGCGTTGCCCTTCCGGTAGTACCGCACGAGGTCGTACTCGATCCGATCGCGCTCGGGTTCGCTCTCGAGGTCGGCCTCGTCGAACGTCTCGTAGGCCCAGGTGAACGTCGCGACCTGGCGGCCGGCGTCGTTGACGTAGTAGTGCCGATCGACGTCGTAGCCGGCGTAGTCGAGCAGGTTGGCGACCGCGTCGCCGATGATCGGGTTCCGCGCGCGGCCGACGTGGACCGGCCCCGTCGGGTTGGCGCTCGTGTGTTCGACGACGACGGACTCCTCGCGGTCCTCGAGGGAGCCGTAGTCGTCTCCCGTGGCGGTCGCGAGCGTCTCCGCGAGGTAGGCGTCGCTCGGGAGGAAGTTGAGGTACGGCCCCTGGGTCTGGACCGCGGCGACGTACGTCAGGCCGTCGACGTCGATCGCGTCGGCGAGTTCGCCGGCGACCTGCGGCGGCGGGGCACCGGCCTCGCCCGCCAGTCGGAAGGCCACGCTCGAGGCGAGGACGCTCTCGACGTCGTCCGGCGGTTCTTCGATCCCGAGATCGTCCGTCGGGAAGTCGCGATCGGCGAGCGCCGTCTCGAGGGCGGCCTCGACCTCGGCGCGTAGGGCACGGAACATACCCGCCCGTATTCAGGGGGCAAGTAAAGGAATGTCGGGTTTCGTCGCCGATCGGCCGGCCCCGTCTCATACGGTTTACTGTAAGTCGTTTCCGGCGCAACCGCGATCCGGGCGGCGGTTGCGCCGGTACATCGGTACAGCAATCCGTGTCAGTCCGACGTCGGGCCGTCGAACGTCAGTTCCCGATCGGGATCGTCCCGCGTCGCCCCGTCGGAGAGTTCGGCCTCCACTTTCTCGGTCAGGAGGTCGATCGCCATCCGGTTTGCTCCCTCGGGGATGATCACGTCCGCGTGTTTCTTCGTCGGTGCGACGAACTTCTCGTGCATCGGCTTGACCGTCTCGAGGTACTGGTCCATGACGCCCTCGAGGTCGCGGTCGCGCTCGATGACGTCGCGCTCGATCCGGCGCAGGATGCGGACGTCCGCGTCGGTCATCACGTACACGCGCAGATCGAGCATGTCGCGGATCGCCTCGTCGTGCAGGGCGAGAATCCCCTCGAGGACGATCACGTCCGAGGGGGCGACGGTAACGCGCTCGTCCGCGCGGTTGTGCACCTCGAAATCGTACTGCGGCATCTCGATCGGCTGGCCCGTCAGCAGGGCGTTGAGTTGCTCCCGCAGCAGTTCCCACTCGAACGCGGACGGGTGATCGTAGTTGACCGCCTCCCGCTCCTCGAACGTGAGGTGGGAGAGGTCCTCGTAGTAGTTGTCGAGGGGAATCCGCGTGACGGCCTCGCCGACGGTCTCGGCGACCGTGCGCGAGACCGTCGTCTTCCCGGCTCCCGTGCCACCGGCGATCCCGATGGCGAACGACGGTATTTTCATCGTCCGCACCTGGCCCGGGCCGGTAATGAATCCCGTGATCTCGCGTCGCTCCGCCGGGTGACCGTCGCCCTACTCGAACCACGCCGCGGCGTCCCGGAACCGCGCCTCGTGAACCGGTCGAAACGTCTCGTTCGCGACGTCGAAGGCCGCGGGCGACCAGAACCGCGCCGCGCTCGCGTCGCTCCCCGCCATCACCTCGCCGTCGGTCAGCGCGCGATCGACCACGTAGTGGATCGTGACGACGTGTTTGCCGTCCCGCGGCGCGACCGTCGTCGCGTCGAGGAGGTCGAGCGCGTCGGGATCGACCGTGACGCCGGTCTCCTCCGCCAGTTCGCGGGCCGCGGCCGTCTCGGGTTCCTCGCCGACCTCCATGTGGCCGCCGGGGAGCGTCCACTCGCCCACCCCCGGCGCCACCCCGCGTTCGACGCAGAGCACCGAGGGGTCGGGCGGCGTCCGATCGACGACGGCGACGGCGGCGCACGGAACCGGGTTGTGCCAGACGATCCGATCGCAGTCGGGACACCGCTCGCGCTCGCGACCGTCGAACGAAATCGTCTCGAGGGGGTCACCACAGTGTGGACAGAACGTCGGCGGTCGGCTGACCATCTATCGAGGGGTCGGGGCTCCAGCCATCAAAGGGTTTTCAGTCCGGTCCCGGTCAGGGGGACCACGACGTCCTCGTCCTCGTCGATCGTTCCCCGCTCGCGGTACTGGCGCAACGCGGCCGGCGCGGCCGCACAGGTCGGCTCGACGTAGAACCCGCCGCGGTGGAGCCGATCGAGCGCGGTCTCCATCGGGTCCGGGCCGACCGCGATGGCGTCGCCGTTCGTCGCGGCGATCGCGTCGAGAATCTCGTCTTCGCGGGCGGGCGCGGCGATCTTGATCCCGTCGGCGATCGTGGTCCCGTTCCCGTCCTCGTCGGTGGTGTCGCCGCCGAGCGCGTCGACGATGGGCGCGTAGCCGGTGGCCTGTGCGCCGAGCAGTCGGGGCATGCCGTCGACGATTCCGGCCTCGTTCAGCAAGGAGAAGCCCCTGTACGCGCCGAGGAAGAGCGTGCCGTGGCCGATCGGGAGGACGAGCGCGTCGGGGACGGTCCAGCCGCGCTGGGCGGCGACCTCGAACGCGAAGGTCATCGTGCCCGCGTAGAAAGCGGGGTTCCAGGCGTGGCTGGCGTACCAGCCCTCGCCGGTCTGCCACGGGACGTCGCCGTCCCCGTCGTCGTCGCCCTCGCCCTCGACGGCGTCCAGACAGGCCGCCGTGACGTCCTCGCGGCTCCCCTCGATTCGGACGGGGCGGGCGTCGGCCCGCTGGATCATCATCAGCTTCGACTGTTTGACGTCCGCCGGCACGTAGATGTCCGCGTCGATGCCCGCGCGGGCCGCGTAGGTCGCGATCGCGGCCCCGGCGTTGCCCGATGAGTCCTCGATGACCTTCTCGACCCCGAGTTCGACGGCACGGGAGAGCGTCGTCGTCGCGCCCCGGTCCTTGAACGAGCCCGTCGGGAAGACGTACTCGAGTTTGAAGTCGGCGTTCCACTCGGGGGCGTCGACCATCGGGGTGAAGCCCTCGAAGAAGGTGACGTGTTGCTCGATCGGGAGGAACTCGAAGAACGTCCACAGGCCGTCGGTGGTGTCGAGCCGCGAGAGCGGGAGCGGTTCGCCTTCCGGGAGCGGATGCTCGGTGAACTCGAGGGCGTGGCCACAGCCACAGCGCCACGGTTCGTCCGGGCCGGCCTCGTAGACCGTACCGCAGTCGGGACAGGTGAGATTCGATACCATGTTAGTACTCGTCGATATCGGTTGCGACGGAGCAGACGTACTCCCCGGTCGCGACCTGCGGGAGCCGCCGCGTTCGCCAGAGGAGGCCGGTGCTGTCCGCCGTCACCTCCGCTTTCGGTTCGCCGAACGGCGTCGTCACCTCGAACAGCACGTCGCCGGCGCTGACTCGCGCTCCCAGTTCCGGTTCGAGGGTAACGAGACCGCCGGCCGGAGCTCCGTACTGTTCGAACCCCCTGGCTCGGGTCTGGGTCGTGATGGAAGGTGCCTCATCGAGGAAGTCGTAGTACTTGAGCACGTTGAAGACGCCGTCGACGCCCTTCCGAATGCTCTCCTCGTCCCAGCCGACGCTGCCGCCCAGTTCGGGATCGACGGTGGGGACGCCCTCGTCGGGGCCGGCCCTGGCGAGTTGCCCGTCCGGCCCCTTCTGGTCGAGCACGTAGCCACAGCCGAAGGCCTTCGCCAGTTCGAGACACTCGCCGTGGAGTCGGTGGCGACCGCCACAGCGAACCCGGACCTCGTCGATCATCCGGCTCGTCGACCCCTGGTGGAGGTCGAGGACGAGGTCGGCCTGCGTCGCGACGTCGAACGTCGCCGCCGCGATCCGCTCGCTCGAGGTGCCCGACTCGTTGCCCGGGTAGGCCCGGTTCATCTTCGTATCGTCGATCGGGTTCCGGTGTTCGGCGACCTGGAACGCGTGGTAGTTGACGATGCCGACGATCAGGATCGTCCCCGCGAGTTCGGCGGGATCGAGTCGCGGCACGACGCGCTGGATGACGCCGACTCCGTTGAGTTCGTCACCGTCGCTTGCGGCCTGCATATAGAGTGTCTTGCCCGATTTCGCACCGTTGATCACGGCGACGGGGAGACCGATCGGGCTGCCGTCCCGGGTCTCGCCGACCTCGAGCCGGCCCGTATCGATCTCGCCGGGCCCCGCGCTCGCCGTTCCGAGCGTCGTCGTCATGTCCACCACGATGGACCCGCCGGTCTTTATTGGTTCGATATTTGTGCCGGCTACGGACGGGGCGGATCGCTCGTCGCTCGGGAGCGGACGGGAACAAGAGCAAAGCCCCTCCAGCAGACATTGCCCCGTATGAGTCTCGAGCAGGAGGCCCGCGAGGAGGAGATCGATCCGCTCGACGCGTTCCGCCAGTTCTTCGCGCTCGAGCGGGACGTCCTCGTGCTCTCGCTCGCGATGTTCGCGTTCAGCCTGGGCTTCCAGATGACCAGCCGATACATGGCCGAGTACATGTCCGCGCTCGGGGCGACGGCGTTCGTCGTCGGTCTCTTCGGCACGTTCGGGAACGTCATCAGCGCGGTCTACCCGTATCCCGGCGGTGCGATCTCCGATCGGATCGGCTCGCGGTACGCGCTCACGGCGTTCGGGCTGTGTTCGACGCTCGGCTTCGGGGTCTGGCTCGCCGCGCCGCTTCTCGCGGACGTGTCGATCGGCCCGACCTCGCTCGCGATCGTCGCGATCTTTCTCGGCCTGATCCTCGCCCAGGCCTGGAAGTCGTTCGGGCTCGGCGCGACGTACGCGATCGTCAAACAGGCGGTCCCGCCCTCGCGGCTCGCGGCGGGCTTCGCGTCGACGGAGACGTTCCGCCGGACGGCCTTCCTCGTCGGGCCCCTGATCGCCGCCGCGCTGTTCTTCCCGTTCGGCTCGACGGACAGCGACGTCGTGCTCGCGTTCCAGCTGATCCTCGTCGTCGCGCTCGTCTTCGGCGTGCTCGGGACCGTCGTCCAGCACGCCCTCTACGAGGCCGCCGAAGACAGCATCGGGAAGGAGTTCGAGGGGATCTCGCAGTTGCTCACCGATCTCCGGGCGATGCCCGACGAACTGCGCCCCCTGCTCGTCGGCGACACGCTCGTTCGCTTCGCCAACGGGATGGTCTACGTCTTCTTCGTGATCGTCGTCACGCGGTTCCTCGAGGTGGGTCTCACGGTCTCCGTCCCCGCCGTCGGCACGATCGCGCTCTCGCCCCAGTCGTACTTCGGCGTCCTGCTCGGCCTCGAGATGCTCGTCGCACTGCTCGTGATGTTCCCCGCGGCGCTTGCGGCCGAACGGGTCGGCCTCAAACCGGTCGTCGCGCTCGGCTTCGTCGTCTACGCGGTGTTCCCGGTCCTGCTCATCACCGCGCCGGAGAGCGCCGCCGTCCTCGCCGTGCTCTTTGCGTTCTCCGGGCTGCGCTTCGCCGGCCTCCCCGCGCACAAGGCGCTGATCGTCGGCCCGGCCGAGGCGGGGGCGGGCGGGCGCGTCACCGGGGCCTACTACCTCCTGCGAAACCTGATCGTCATCCCGAGCGCCGCGCTCGGCGGCCTGATCTGGGGCGGGTTCGCGAACCCGTTGACGGGTGCGCAGGCGTTCGCCGGGTCGCCAACGCTCGCGTTCACGATCGCGACCGCGATCGGGCTCGGCGGTACTGCGTACTTCCTCCTGTTCGGGAAGGAGTTCGAGGCCTACCAGTGAGCGGTTCGCGAGCGGTCAGGGGCCGGTGTCCGCGTCCCGCGAACAGGTGTCGATCCCGAGCACGGCGTTCAGCCCGCAGAACTGCGTCGCGGCGTTTACCAGCAGTCCGATCGAGACGATTCCTGCCACGACTCCGACCGTCCGCCGGCCCCCGATCGCGGCGCCGACGGCGACGCCGAGCAGGACGACGCCGAGTACGCCGCGGACGAGTCGATCGAGACCGCCGACGTTCTTTTGAAGTGCCATAGGCGAGTCGTCGGTCGGATCGATAAAAAGCGCACTCCCTCTCAGCGTCGGCTAGCGGAAGAGGTGATAGTAGTACGGACTGACGAACCCCTCGACGAATCCCGCGATCGCGAGCAGGAGGCCGATACCGACGAGCACCCAGAACGCCCGTTCGAGGGCGTCGGCGAGTTCCGATCGGGTGATCTCCCCGAGCGGAACGCGGGCGGCGACGGCGCCGAGCGAGAACCCGAGCGCCGTGGCGACGAAGATAGCGGGAATCTCGAGGATCCCGTGCGGAGCGACGAACGCCGCCAGTTCGGTCGGGGCGACCTCCGTCTGGGCGTAGACGCCCATCACGAGCCCGTTGAACACGAGCGAGACGAGCGCCGGGACCGCGAGGGCGAACCCGGCGTAGGCCGTGGTGATCGCGACCAGCCAGTTGTTGGCGAAGAACTCCAGGGCCGCGGCCGGCGGGACGTGCCCCTCGAGACGGGCGCTGATCGACGTCTCGAACGCGTCGGCGAACGGCGCCGCTCCCTCCCAGCCGACCCAGAACGAGGCGACGGCGAGGACGACCACGAACGCGTGCGTCAGCGGCGCCGACCGGACGAACGAGACCAGTTCGGCCCAGCCGGTCCGGACGCCGTCGACGAGCTGGCTCCGGAGCGATCGATCGGGAGCGGCGGGTGGTTCGAGCCGTCCCCGACCGTCGGTGTACAGCCCCGTTTTCAGCAGGTCGAGGACGGGAAACACCAGCACCGCGGTGACGAGCCCGCCGACGCTGACGACGTCGACGAGCGCGAGTACCCCGGTCACGGTCGAGAACGCGATCAACGAGCCGGCGGAGACGACGTAGTAGAAGCCGGCGGCGATCGGGTGGTGGCGCACGAAGCCGAGAGTCCGGAAGAGCGAGCCGCCGATCCCGACGTCGTCGACGACGACGGCGACCGGCGCGAACGCGAAGACGGCCCGGACGGCGGCGATCGCCAGGACGCCGACCAGTACGGCGGGAAGCGCGACGAGGACGGCGGCCCGCCCGATCGCAGCGCCCGCGACGCCACCGAGCAGGACCGTCGCACCGACGACGGCACCGGCGACGACGAGCCAGAGGACGACCTCGAGCAGGTAGAGCCCGAGGAACCGGAGCCAGTACCGTCGCCCGCCGGCGAGACCCGCGATCAGGCCGCGATTGTTGCGCAGTCGGCCGTAGCAGGCCGCCATCTGGGCGGCACCGACGACCGCGTACAGCACGATGAGCACGAGCAGGCTCACGAGGAGCACCACTGCGACGAGGGCACCGATCGCCGGCGTGAACAGCTGTTCGACGATCGGCTCGAGACCGGTCGCCCACGCCTCGAACGCCTCGGGATCGCCCTCCGGATCCGGCGGTTCGAGGTTCTGGCTCGCCAGTTCACCGCGGACAGTCGCGAGTCGACCCGTCGCGTCGAGGTAGAGGTAGCCGACGACCAGTCCGACGAACGGGACGACCCGGACGATCGCGGGAATCGCGGCTCCGAGCAGGTAGAACGGGAGCAGGTCGGCCGGCCGACGTCGCAGGACCGCGACGGCGGCGCCGACGGAATCGGAGAGGTCCATACCTGTTCGTCGAACGGTTGGTAGTTAAAACATCCTCCCGATCGGCCCAAATTTCGGCCGCGTCTCGGCACTGCCCGCCGTCAGTTGAACGTCCGATCGTCGAACTCGTCCGCCGGGTCGTCCTCGGCCTCCCGATCGGAGAGTCGCGGCGTGAAGCCGCCGGTCAGGATGACGGCGACGACGACGAGGGCCGCCGAGAGGACGACGTAGTCGGCGCTCGGTTCGTAGCCGGCCAGTCCGGCGCCGGTCGAGACGACGAAGATCGCGACGGTAAAGACGATCGTCGCGAGGAGCCCGACGACCAGGATTCCGACGACGCTGCCGAACAGGCCCCGGAACAGGCGGCGAATCGATGACATGCGTGGTCCCGAGTTGGGCGTGGAGTTCCGTAGTGATTGTCATCTCGGAGTGACTGTACCGGCTTCGAGACCGTCCGCTGAGTGGGGGCCAACTGAACCGTTCCGGCGGCGCGAAGGGATTGCGGTCCTCCAACAGGTCCGTACCCAACTGTGGTATTACGTGACGTGGCGTCGTACCGATCGGCATGGTCACCACGCTCTCGCCCGATCGGCTGGCGGAACTGCAGGACGAGAACGCCGACTTCGTCCTCGTCGACACGCGGCCCGAGGACAGCTACGAGTCCTGGCACGTCACCGACGCGGTTCACTTCCCGTTCGGTCCCGAGGAGGACGTCGACGGTCGCCTCGAGGATCTGACGGAACTGGTCGGTGACACCGATCGGGTGATCACCATCTGTGCGAAGGGACTCTCGTCGGGGAACCTCGCGACCCAGCTCGACTCGGCGACCGACGAGTTCGATGTCAACGCCGTCGACGGCGGGATGAAAGGCTGGAGCGGCGTCTACGATCGGGTCGCCATCGACGTCGCGGACGACCTGACGGTGGTTCAACTCCAGCGGCGCGCGAAGGGCTGTCTGAGCTACCTCGTCGGCTGTGCCGAAACCGGTGACGCGATCGTCGTCGACCCGACGGCCGACACCGACGAGTTCACGGCGGCGGCCGCGGAGCAGGGGCTCACGATCGTCGGCGTCGTCGACACGCACGTCCACGCCGATCACGTCTCCGGCGGTCGCGAACTGGCCGCCGAACTCGACGTGCCCTACTACCTGGGCGATCGAGCCGAGGAGCGGGGGGTCGAATTCGAGTACAGGCCGCTCGAGCGGAACGAGGTCCTTACGGTGGGGAACCGCGTGGTCAAGGCGATCGCGGCCCCGGGCCACACGAGCGAGATGATCAACCTGCTCGTCGACGACGCGGCGCTGTTGACCGCCGACACGTTGCACGTCGATTCGACGGGACGGACGGAACTCGAGTTTAGCGAGGACGAGGGAGAGCAAGGGGCGCGAATGCTCTACGAGACGCTTCACCGGACGATCCTCGCCGAACCCGACTCCGTCGCCGTCTTGCCGGGCCACGTCACGGTCACGAGCGACGGCCGGTTCGGACACGGCCAGCCGGGAGAGCCGATCACCACCACGATCGGCGAGGCCCGGACCGGGATCGACGCGCTCGCGCTGGACGAGGAGGCGTTCGTCGATCGGCTGGCCGACGCGGGCGAGAAGCCGGCGAACTTCGAGGAGATCATCGACCTGAACCGCGGTGCTACGGCGGAACCGCCCGAAGAGCGGACCGAACTCGAACTCGGGCCGAACAACTGCTCGGCCTGAGATCGATCGGCCGCACGCGCTGTCGCGACGCGACAACGGCGGTCAGATCCGGGAATCGGTTCGGTTCGCTTGAGAACGGGGTTATGCTTCTCTACGTAGTATGATAACATGGCGATAGCATATGCAAACGATAGCGACGCGGGCCGTCGAGTGTCCGCAGTGTGCGGAGCGGACGCGCGTATCGATCCCCGACGAGAACGCCGAACTGAGGGTCAGCCACTCGGTCGCAGCGTACGGTGAACAGACGGCCGTCTCCTGCTCCAACGGGCACAGGTACTGGGTGGTCGTCTGCTGAACGGGTACTGGGTGGTCGTCTACTGAACGGGTACTGGGTGGTCGTCTACTGAACGGGTACTGGGTGGTCGTCTACTGAACGGGTACTGGGTTCCATCCGAGACCGCCCCGGCTCGTTTTCTACTCGGCGCTGAGCCGTCGTGCCGTCGTTCGGTGTCGTCCATCCACACTGGTGGAGTACCCCATCATATCAGTGGACTAATTCATCGGGCCGACGAATCCCCGTCCATGCCCGATCGGCCCACGCCGCCCGACTGGATCCTCGAACAGCCCGGACTGACCGCGATCGCCCTGGTGAGTGGGCTCCTCGCACTGTTCGTGCTCCTGCCGTATCTCCAGTACGTCCTGTTCGGCGTCGTTCTCGCGTACATCCTGTTTCCCGTGCAGCGACGCCTCGAGCAGTACGTCAGGCCGACGGTCGCGGCGATCCTCCTGGTCGTGGCGACGTTGCTCGTCGTCCTGCTCCCGCTCATCTACGTCGTCACGATCGCCGTCCGACAGGCTCTCGGTGTCGTCCCCGCGATCAGGCAAGGCGACATCGACGTCGAGACGGTCGAGGCGGTTCTCGAGACCAACGGGTACACCGTCGACGTCGTCGCCGTGTACGAAGCGAACCAGGGCCGGATCGCGACGGCGCTCCAGCAGATTGCGACGGGGGCAGTCGATTTCGCCGGGAGTTTGCCGAGACTGTTCATCGGGCTGACCGTCACGCTGTTCGTCCTCTTCGCCCTGTTGCGCGACGGGGAGCGCCTCGTCGACTGGTTCCAGTGGGTGTTGCCGGTCGACGACCGGATCCTGGTCGACCTTCGCGAGGGACTGGATCAGCTCATGTGGGCCTCGGTCGTCGGGAACGTCGCCGTCGCGGCCATCCAGGCGGTGATGCTCGGCGTCGGTCTGGCGATCGCCGGCGTCCCCGCCGTCGTCTTCCTCACCGTCGCCACGTTCGTCCTGACGCTGCTCCCGCTCGTCGGCGCGTTCGGGATCTGGATCCCGGCCGCGGGCTATCTCCTCGCCGTCGGGCGGCCGACCGCCGGCGCGGCGATGGTCGTCTACGGCCTGCTCGTCACCTTCTCCGATTCGTACCTTCGTCCGGCGCTGATCGGCCAGACCAGCGCGTTCAACTCCGCGATCGTCGTCGTCGGCATCTTCGGCGGTCTCGTCGCCTTCGGGGCCGTCGGCCTCTTCATCGGTCCCGTCGTCCTCGGCGGCGCGAAACTCACTATCGATTCCTTCGCCCGCGGCCACACCGGCGAATCGGCTCCCGCGGACGCACTCGAGGGCACCGGTGGTGATTCGGCGTCCGCGGAGATGGCCGCCGAAGGGGAGACGGGGACCGATGGAGCCGACGAGGGCGGCCGCGACGAGTGACCGATCGTCACCGGGAGTACGTCTCGAGCTTGCCGATCCGATCGCCCTCGAGTTCGAAGAAGTCGGCGAACTCGAACAGGGCGCGGCGCTCGCGGTCGCCGTCCGTCGCGCTCTCGTCCATCACGCGGCCGCGGACCGCCACTCGCCCGTCGGCAGCGACGATCGCGTCCAGTTCGTGACGGGTGTCCGGGTTCGGCCGCTCGTCGCGCATGAACCGGACGAACGCCGCGCGGCTCTCGAAGGTCCGATCGGGCCGGCGCTGGGCGAAATCGGATGCGAGCACGTCCGCGAGCGCCTCGTAGTCGTGGTCGTCGAGTGCGTCGTAGTAGCGTCGGACGAGCCCCGTTGCGTCGGTGGCCATACCGGACGATTCGTCGCCGGCGGGAAAAGTATATGACGCTGCCCGTCACTCCGCGAGACGATCGACCAGGGCGTCCGGATGGGCCGGATCGTCCCGTCGGTCGACGACGGCGTGGAGTCGATCGGCGTCGGCGCGGTAGTCGTCGCCCGTCTCGACGTCGCCTTTCCCGTACCGTCTGGCCGCCTCCGCGTACCACTTCGAGGCGTTGCGCCGGTCGGTCGCCTGTTCGTTGGCCGTCGCCGCCGCCTCGCGGACCCGATCGTCCGTGGCGTATCGCCGGGCCGCGTCGAACGCCTCGATCGCTTCCGAGAGCGGGTCGACCGCCTGCTCGAAGGACGCGGCAGCGGACAGCCAGTCCTCCTCGACGAACGCGGCGTGTCCCTGGGTGTACGCCTCTCGGCCCTCGTGGTACCAGCGGTGGGCGACCCGGTAGCGCTCGACCGCGGTGTCGTCGTCGGAGGCCGACTCGATCGTCGATCGAACCGCCTCGAGATCGGGCAGTTCCTCCCGTTCGTCGGCCGTCCACGCGTATCGCACGGTTCGATCGGCGTCGAGGACGAACACCGATCGGCGGGCGACGGTTCGATGGCCGTCCAGGCCCTCGTCTTCGAGGACGCCGTAGGCGTCGGCGATCGACCCGTCGCCGTCGGCGACGAGCGGGAAGTCGAGGTCGTTTCGCTCGGCGAAGGCGCGGTGACTGTAGGCCGAGTCGGTCGAAACCCCGACGATCGACACGTCCGGCTGCAGGCCGAACAGGTCGAAGTCGCGAAGCGAACAGAGTTCGTCGGTACAGACGGGGCTGAAATCCGCCGGGTAAAACACGACGACCACGACGGCCGTGTCTCCGATCAGTTCGTCGAACGTCGCGCGCCGAACCTCGCCGTCGACGGCCGCGGGCCGTTCGAACGTCGGCGCGCTCTCTCCCGATTCGAGCATACGCGTGCTTCGAATACCGGCTACGTATCTCCACCGGCCGCGGCTGTGACGGCTTGGAGGCCTATACGTGGCGCGTTTGTGTCGCCGTCACTCGATCGGCCGGAATCATACGATACGCTACATAATCCTGGTTCAGCGAACGTTTACACCGGTCTGTGCCGACAACTGGCACATGGCGACGACGGACGATTTCCACGAACTCGCACCGCTTTCGGATCTCGAGGAGGCTGGCCGCACGCAGGTTTCGATCGACGGGACGCCGCTGGCCGCCTTCTACCACGAGGGTGAGGTCCGGGTCGTCGACAACCGGTGCCCGCACATGGGGTTTCCCCTCTCCGAGGGGACCGTCGAGGAGGGGATCCTCACCTGTCACTGGCACCACGCGCGATTCGAACTCTCCTGTGGCGACACGTTCGACCCCTGGGCGGACGACGTCCGGACGTACCCGACCGAGATCCGCGACGGCGTCGTCTACGTGAACCCGAACCCGGAGCGCGACCGGCCGCCAGCCGAGCATTGGACCGATCGCCTCGAGACCGGTCTCGAGGAGAACCTCCGCCTCGTCGCCGCGAAGTCGTCGATCGGCCTCCTCGACGCCGGCGTCGACTACCGGAAGCCGATGGCGGTGACGCTCGAATTCGGCACCCGGTACCGCGATTCGGGCTGGGGCCGCGGGCTGACGATCCTCGGCTGCATGGCGAACGTGATGGCGGATCTCGATCCCGAGGATCGAAAGCGCGCGCTGTACACCGGCGTTCGCCACGTCGCCGACGACTGCGCGAGCGAACCGCCGCACTTCGACCAGCCGTCGTTCTCGACGAGCGAGGTCGACTTCGATCGGCTGAAGTCGTGGTTCCGCGACTGCGTCGAGGTTCGCGACGCCGACGGTGCCGAACGCTGTCTTCGCACCGCCGTCGCGTCGGGCTACTCGGAGGCCGAGATTGCGGAACTGCTCGTCGCCGCGGCGACCGACCACCCGTACCTCTCGACCGGGCACGTGCTCGATTTCGCGAACACGGCCCTCGAGAGCCTCGACCACGTGGGCTGGGCCACCGCCGACGACACCCTGGCGGCACTGGTCGAACCCCTGGTCACGGCGACCCGGAGCGACGAGCAGTCCGCGTGGCGACAGCCGATCGACCTCGTCGCCCTGCTCGAGGACGTCTACGGCGGCGACGTCACCGAGACGAGCGGCCTCGCGGACCTCGTGGCGGAGGGGACGGAGGGAACTGACGAGACGGAATGGACGCCGTCCGAGGACTTCCATGAAACGGTACTCGGCGACGACCCCGAGGCGATCGTCGACGCGCTCGCGGACGCGATCCGCTCGGGCGCGACGACCGAAGACCTCGCGAGCGAGGTGGCTCACGCCGCCGCGACCCGCGTCGCCCAGTTCGGGACGGCGAACGAGTTCTCCGACTGGGACACCGTCCACCACACGTTCACCTACGCGAACGCGGTCCACGGCTTCGCCCGCCGAACCGACGCGATCGAGTGCTACCGCGGCGTCTTCGACGCGGCGCTCAACGTCTACCTCGATCGGTTCCTCAACACGCCGCCCGCGCCGATCCCCGACCCCGGCGAGCACGAGACCGATCGCGATCCCGACGCGGTGCTCGAGGCCCTCCTCGAGACGTTCGACAGGGAGGGCGCGGTGAACGAGGCGGGCCGACTCGTGGCCGAGTTTTTCGATTCGGGTGGCGAACCCGCGGCCCTGAAGCGCACGCTCGGTCGCGGTCTCCTGCGCGAGGACGCCGGCTTCCACACGCTCCAGAACGTTGAGGCGGCGTTCCGGCAGTTCGATCTCGCCGTCGAAAGCGACGCCGCGGACTCCTCGGAGGCGTCGATCGATCGCGAGCGTCGCCGCCGCGTGCCGCTGATCGCGACCGCCCGCTACATGGCCGCCCACTTCCCGACGCGTCGCGAGGCCGAGCAGACGTTCGCGATCGCCCAGCAACTCAACCGCGGGGAGACGATCCACGAGGGGTGATCGGGTCGATTCCGAGGGTGTAATGGACTCGAGTGCGTGCAGTGACCGGATCGACTGTCTTTTTCCGTCCCCGATCGTAGTCCCGGTGTGGAGTGTCACGTCTACTACGAGGGCGACGACGACCCCGACAAGTGCACCGCCCGCCGCCTCGAGAAGTTCGACGAGGCGATCCTCCACCGGAACATGGGCCAGGTGCCTTACGGCGTCGTCCTCAACCCCCACGCCGAGCAGGCGCTCTCGCCGGCCGACGCCGAGAAGGGGCTCGGCACGCTGGTCGCGCTTGACTGTTCGTGGGAGTCCGCGGGCGAAGCCGCCTTCCGGATGAACGGCGTCCACCGGGCGCTCCCCTTCCTCGTCGCCGCGAATCCCGTCAACTACGGCCGCCCGTTTCGGCTGACGACGGTCGAAGCGCTCGCCGCCGCCTGCTGCATCTTCGGCGAGCGCGATCGGGCCGAGGAACTGCTCGAGCCGTTTCGCTGGGGCGAGACCTTCCTGACGCTAAACGAGGAACCCCTGCGGCGCTACAGCGAGTGTGCGGACTCGAGCGAGATCGTCGCCGTCCAGGAGGACTATCTCGCCAACGAGTAACGTGTGCGCACGTAGCCGGGCGGTTCGCTGGCACACCTCCGGGCGGTCCACGGGTGCACCGCCGGACCACAGCGGTTATATGTGCCACGGGCCAACCGGCGGGTATGGCTCAGTTCGACGCTGCCGAGAAGCGCTCCCTCGAGAAGATGATCTGCATGCGCTGTAACGCTCGCAACCCGAAGCGAGCCGACAACTGCCGGAAGTGCGGCTACGGGAACCTCCGCCCCAAGGCGAAGGAACCCCGCGCCGCATAATCGGAGCCCCGGTTCGAACCGCCTGCCGTTTCTCCTCTCGATTATTTCGTCGACGAGCGACCGTCTCGTGACGTTTCGCGACGTGCGTTTGGCGTGACGTCCCGGTAACCGTTCCGTGCGCACGCTCGTCCTCAGCCCGCTACTCGTCCGGATACTTCGGCTCGCGCTTCTCCGCTCGCTCCAGCGCCGTCTCGACGACGTCGCGAACGTCGCCGTGGAAGACGCCGCCGTGACCCGCGTACATGTGCTCGACGCCCTCCGGCATGCGATCGAGCAGGTCCTCGATGCTCTCGATGAGTCGCTCGCGGGACTGGCCGGCCATGTCCGTCCGGCCGAAACTGCCGTAGTCGAAGGCCCCGTCGTCGTGGACGACCACGTCGCCGGAGAACAGCGTCGTCTCGGAGACGAAGGAGACGTGATCGTCCGCGTGACCCGGCGTGTACACCACGTCGAACTCCTCGTCGCCGATCGTGACGGTGCCCCCGTCGTCGATCGCCTGGGTTCGCGTCGGGTGGTCGGCGTAGGCGTAGACGTCGGGGTCGAACGCCTCGGCTACGGCCTCGAGCTGTGCGACGTGGTCGCCGTGCTGGTGGGTCAGCACCACGTCGTCCACGTCGTCGGTGTGACTGCGAATCTCGTCGACGATGCCGTCCCACGCGCCGGCGTCGACGAGCGTCGTTCGATCGCCCACGACCAGGAAGGCGTTACAGGTGAACGTCTCCGCGTCCTCGGTGACGTGATGGACCTCCATACGGGGCCCGTCGTGAGCCGACGGCAAAACGGTACCGTCCGATCGACGGCGGCGATCGACCAGGATCGAATCTGTATGTCGATATTTCGATAGGATTTGACGGCCTCGAAGTCGTGAGGTTCTGCCGTAAACGTATCAGTGAGGGTGAAAACTGTCGGAAACGCGTAACCACGAGATTTTTCTATCGCAAGCCCCAAGTAGAATCCGTATGGGATTCGGGAGCTACGACGAATCCGAGCAACAGGAGGTCGACGCTGATTTTGACGACGACGACGCGATACAATCCTCGGAGAACAGTCACGACGGCTCGATCGAGTTCGAGAACGGCGCGTCGAGCGACGAACTCCTCGATCGGCTCAAGGAGATCAAAGACGACGGCTGAGACCGAATGAAGCCCGGGGTGCGGGCGCTGGGCGTCGCCGAATCGTTTCGCGGTGACGACGCGGGTGCCGATCGCAGTACGTTCGCGGGTGCCGTCGTCCGTCGCGATCGCGTCGTCGATGGACTGGGGTACGCGACGTGCACCGTCGGCGGCACGGACGCGACGGCGGCAGTCGAGTCGCTGATCGACGACCTCGGGCGACCGGACGTCCGGTACGTCCTGCTCGGCGCCGTCGCCCCGGCGTGGTACAACGTATTCGATCTTTCGCGGATCCACGGGGCGGCCGAGCGGCCGGTCCTCGCCGTGACCTTCGAGGCGAGCGACGGTCTCGAGGCTGGCCTCAGAGACGCGTTTTCCGGACCCGAACTCCGGGAGCGGCTGGACCTGTACCGATCGCTCCCCGACCGTCGCGACGTGTCGGTCGACGGCGAGACCGTCTACGTCAGACACCTCGGCTGCAACGCCGACGAGGCCCGCGAGATCGTTCGCGCCTTTACCCCCGACGGGGGTCGCCCGGAACCGCTCCGGGTTGCTCGGCTGGCGGCGCGGGCCGGTGACGAGTACGCCGCCGATCTGGAGTGAGATCGTCGATCCGTTTCGGCGAACGGACGGCTACCGGCATCGCTGGCGGATGAGGACCGCTCTCGTTCTCATCAAAGACAGCGTGCTGAAATACAGCGGGGTAGTCAGCACGTGGGTTCTAGTAGCTTCTGCGGGTTTCAACGGAGCCGGGGATTTCGGATGTCACGCGGCGTAACGCTACTATCCGGGTCCAAAGGCCGCGATATCGGCCCCCACTGTCGCCAGTGCGTCGGCGGGGTTCGGGTCGCTGTCGGCCAGATGCGTGTACCGGTGGTCCGGGATGCGCGACAGTGCTGCCGTGACTGCCTCGCTGTACGTCTCGACGCCCGGTTCCGTCGGGTCGTCGCCACCCCAGACGTCTCGGATGACCGTCATCGAATCGATGCGGACGTCTAGCCTGCGTGGCTCGTAGCGAGCCAACAGTTCGGAGAGTCCGAGCTGGAGGGCGACGTATTCGGCGGTGTTGTTCCCCGTCCGGGAGCCGACGGGGCGGCCGAGACGGGCGAGTTGGTCCTCCGCGGCGTCCACGATGACGGCACCCGCACCCGCGGGGCCGGGGTTGCCGCGCGAACTGCCGTCGACGTAGAGGACGAACGTGTCGTCCGCCGGTTCGGGGACGGATGGTCGGGTGAGTCCCGACGCGAGGAGGCTTTCGAGCGCGCGCCGCAACTCGTCTGGGGTAGTATCGGGGTCGAAGAGACCGCCGTAGCCGGGGACAGCGTCGTCGATGGCGTCGGTGGCGGCCGCCACCTCGTAGCCGACACCCACGAGTACCTCGTCGACGAGCGTGGCGAGCGGCGAGAGGTGTTCGGCCGGGAGTCGGTCGTCGGTCACGTCACTTGCCCCTTCGGGCTTCGGGTCCTGGCCCTCACACTCTCGTTCTCGGCCGATCTCGGTGGCTGGTCGCACCACTGCATACAGATCCTCGGTGGTCGAGCGAGATAATCCCTTCACGTGGCGCCGGCGGCAGACCGTTTTGGAGCAGACGGGGCCTTGAGATCCTCGGTGGCTGGCACAAACGGCCTGCTGAATACAGCGGATGGAACTTGTTTGGACGCTCGGAGACCAGTTCTATGGTTTGCCTCCGGCCAGTATCTGCGCGTCACCGTCGAGGGTGTCGACCATGGCCCGAGACGACGTGTTTCTCCATCCTCGATAGAACGGTTGCAACGACGAAGTGATCGAAACGAGTTGCTGCACGTCACCCCATTTCTGAATCTTCTGTAGCTACTCCGCCCGAGAACCCTCCCTATCCCTCAAATCCACTCGCCTAAACACGGCCCAGAGGATGCATTTGGTACGATGACTCCGTCTGTTTCACGCTAAACCTACTGAGCACCGTCTACAGAAAATATTAGATAAGTTCTGTAATGTAGTAGAATGATGTTTCGAAATCCGGATGTTGAATATTACCTTCGATTGGTATGCGTGTGGCTCGTCGTCCTTCCGTTGATTGCTATTATCGGTTTTGATACGTTCTTCTATCTTGCACACGAGACGATGGTTCTGTTGGGAGTTTGTGAAGGGTACGGCTGTGTGCCGTTTAACATCTCCGTGGGCACCGCTTATATTGCGGTAGTTTCCGTTCCGGTGGCGATCGCTATTCTCTGGATTTGGGACAGATTAGAACTCAATAGTGGGAACTAGGGTGGTTGTACTGAGCGATCATCGTCGACGCAAATCGACCCGGATCTCGTGCGACGTTCGCGCTTTCTATTCAGCACGACGTGCGAACCCTATCGTCGATCGAGGGGTTCGACAGGACCACCCCCTCGGGTTTCTCCGACGGCGTACCGAAGTTCGACGATGCCGTTCTCGCGAGCGACCGACTCGATGAGTGCCAGTTCCCGATCGGGACCGGATCCGTCGGACGGGGATCCGTCGAACGGAGCGAGGCCGTCCCCGAGCAGGACCGGGATCGCGGACGGCCGGAGTTCGTCGATTCCGCCCGATCGGAGAGGCCTGCGCTACCTGCGCGCCGCCGACTCACTTCGACAGCGCCCGCTCGACTGCCGTCGCGACGGTCGTCGCCTTCTCGGCCAGGTCCTCGGATACCAGTCCGTCGGCGACCGCCGCCTCGAGTTCGTCCTCGTCGACGATCGTGACCGACCCGTCGGGTTTGCGGATCACGTCGACGTAGAGATCGACGTACCGGGCGCAGTCGGGGAACAACTCGACCGGGGTGCAGATATTGACGTAGGTTCCCTTCGCGGTGCCCTCGGCGTCCCGGTAGGTCGTCGGATACCACCACCGGCCCTCGCGGAACTTCGTCACGGCGACGTCGCCGCTCTCCTTCGGCGTGCCGAGCGCGTCGTAGGTCCCGCCGCCGCGCATCGATCGCTCGACGGTCACCGAACCGTCGCCGGCCCAATCGGTCACCTCGCCGCGGCCGAGCGAGATGAGTCGGCCGTCGGGCTTGCCGTGGCCGATCTCGATCCGATCGCCCGTCGTCGGGCCGAACTGGCCGGTGACGGCGGCGAACGGGAATCTGTCGGTGCCGTCGCCGCCGGACCCCGACCCCGCGGAGCCACAGACCGCCTCCGCGAAGTCCACCGCCGCGCTCGCGGCTCGATCGGCCGCCTTCGTCCGGTGGTGACCGGCCATCGTCGCGGTCACCGCCCGTCGGGCCTCGTCGAGCGCGAACCGCGACTCGCGGCCGAACCAGAACCAGACGGTTCGCCGTGGTGCGGCCAGCCGTCCCGGATCGCCGGGTTCGTCCGGGGCGTCGGCGAGCGCGTCCTCCAGCGCCGCGGCGCGGTCGACGGCCCGATCGAGCGCGGTCCCCATCGCATCGAGGTCCGCGTCGGCCGCGCTCGGCTGCCAGCGCAGTCCCCACCCCTCGGGGACGTCGGTCGAGAGGAGATCGGTCATCCCGACGAGTTCGTCAGCCCGCTCGCCGCGGAGGGCCGCCGAGACGCCGTTCCGATCCCGCGAAAGGGTACAGAGGCCACCCTGGACCTCGAGCGAGGGGACGACCCGCGGCCGATCGTCGTCCCAGGGGGGCGCCGACTCGTGGACCTGCAGGCGGTAGCGGTTCCCGGTGTCGACGTAGCCGTCGACGTCGTCGTAGTCGAGGTAGCCGCGGCGGCCGTCGCCGAGGTCGACGACGGCACCGCCGCCGCCGTCCGCCTCGATCACGTCGCCGTCGAAGACAGCGCCGCGAGGGGCCGCGGCGTCCCAGTAAAACGTATCGATCGCGAGAGAGTCGAACTGGTCGACGACCGACGCGACGGCGTCGGGAGTCCCCGAAACCGAGAGCCCCTGCCTGTCGCGGGCCGTCTCGATCGAGACGTCCGCGGGAGTCGACTCGAACGACGAGTCGAACCGCTCCTCGATCGGATCGGAGGCCTGGACGACCTCGAAGCCGTTCTCGTCCAGCAGGTGGGTCAGCGCGGTGGTGTAGATGCCGCGGACGCGAACGGTGATCATGGTCGTCCCTCCGCTCGCGGTCGACTGGCTCCCTGCACGGGGATCACCGGAGCGTCTCCCGATCGGCCGCGAATCGGACCCGATCGTGGATCGTCGGCCCGAGCGTCAGTTCGACGGAGCCATCGTCCAGGAGCCGTCCATCCTCGACGTACACGCCCCACGTGTCGAACCGGAGCCAGCCGCGCATCTCGTCGGCGTGGGTCGTGAGATCCAGGGTCTCGACGTCGTGTTCGGGAAACTCGGCCCGCGAGTGGGCCATGTCCATGTCCGAGTAGACCGTCCCGTGCTCGTCGAAAAACGTCTCGAGCGCCGCCGCGTCCTCGGCGACGGCCTCGACGATCGCCTCGGAGGCGGCCTGCAGGTCGTCGGTCTCCAGGCCGACGTCCCGAAGCGCCCGCTGTGTTCGCTGGTCGAAGTGCATACCGGCGGGTTCGCACGGGACGCCTTTGTGGATTCCGAGTCCGGATCGCGACCGAACCCGCCGGTCCCAAACTGGCCCGCCGATCGTCGATCAGTCGTCGGCGGGCGAACGCTCGGTCGTCTCCGTCGGGGCCGCGGCGCGGACCCCCGCTTCCGCCGTCGATTCCGCGTCGGTCTCGTCGTCCGTCTCGTCGGTCGGTGTCGGCGGTGCGGTGTAGAGAATCCCACGGCTGCCACTGTACATGATTGTCGGTCATCGCGAACGACGAAACATAAGCATCGTCCTTATACGTATCATGAGAGTCAATATCATACTAGGGTCGCGACGAGCGCCACGATCGTCTCGAACGCGGATTGATCGGGGTCTCGCTCGCCTCGAACGCCGGTCGATCGGGGACGATTACGCCGAACGCTTACTGGACCCGCCACCGTAGGGGCCACACATGCAGCGCAGGCGCGACCCGGTCGAACGAGCGAGCGACGGATCGACAGACCTCTACGACGTCTCGACGTGGGAGCCGCGATCGGCAGTCGACGGTCTCGCGTACTCGATCTACGGCGCGATCAGCTACGGCTTGCGGGCGATCGTCCTCGGCGTGGCGGCCGCGATCACGCTCGCACTGCTCGTCCAGCCGATCACGCTCGCGGTCGAGGATCCGTGGCTCGGCGCGTTCTTCGGGCTCTCGATCGTCCCGGCGGCGTTGCTCGCCGCCTTCATCTGGTACACCGACATCACGACGAGCGAACCGCTCGGCTTGCTGGTCGCGACGTTCCTCCTGGCCGTGCTCTTCGCGACGTTCGCCGCCGTCGTGAACTCGGTGATGGCCCCGATCCTGCAGCCGATCGCGTACGTCGGCCCGATTCTCTTTTTCTACTTGATCGTCGGCCCCGTCGAGGAGGCGGTCAAACTGCTCGCGGTCCGCGTGTTCGCCTACCGGAGCGACTCCTTCAGGGCGGTGGTCGACGGCGCGGTCTACGGCGCGGTCGCCGGCCTCGGCTTCGCCGCCATCGAGAACGCGATCTACATCGCGGGCACGGTGGAGGCGGCACAGGTCGGGACGGTCACCGCCGCGACCGGCATCGCGACCGTCCGCGCGCTCGTCGGCCCTGGACACGTGATCTACTCCGCGATCGCGGGCTACTACCTCGGGCTGGCGAAGTTCAACCCCGGGTACGCCGGCCCGCTCGTCGTCAAGGGGCTGCTCGTTGCTGCGTTCGTCCACGCGACGTACAACGTCACCGTCGGCATCGTACCCGGAGCGATCGCCGCGACCTACCCGATCGGCGACGGCCTCGCGTTCGTCGGCTACGTGATCGTCTACGACGCCGCGATCGGCTACTACCTCTACCGGAAACTCGCCCGCTACCGTCGCACGTACCGCGAGACCCGGGACGACACCGGCGAACCGCCGACGTCGGAACTCACCGAGTTCGAGCCCTCACAGCGGTGACAACTGTCGTGCCGAGCGTGATCGGATCGTCGGATACTTCTAGCCGGACGAGAAATACGGGCCAATGGTTCCAGTTATCGGTTCGCTAGTCGCGTTCCTCGTCGCGTTACTGGTCGGCGGGGCAGCGATACACATCAGCGCGAGCGTCGTCGCCGACGTCGATGATTACTCGCACGCGATCGTTACGGCACTCGTCGGTGCGATCGCGTGGGCGCTGACGTCCTGGATCCCGCTCGTCGGGCCGCTCATCGCGCTGGTGGCCTGGATCTGGGTCATCAACCGGCGATATCCGGGTGGCTGGGTGAGCGCGGCGGCCATCGGATTCGTCGCCTGGCTCTCCGCACTCGGGATCCTGTTCGTCCTCAACTCGGTACTGAGTCTCGGGGTCGGTGCGTTCGGAATTCCGGGCGCCTGATAGTTACGCGTCGAACCGGGCCTCGAGGAGGCGCTCGACGTACTTCGCGAGCACGTCGACCTCGAGGTGGACGGGATCGCCGACGGTCTTCTCGGACAGCGTCGTCAGGTCGTAGGTCGTCGGAACGATCGCCACGGTAACGCGGGCGTTCGCGTCGGCGGTGTCGCCGTCCTCCGCTCGGTTCGTCGGCGACGAATCCCCGTCGTCCAGGTCCGCGACGGTGAGGCTGATCCCGTCGAGGGTGATCGATCCCTTCTCGACGACGTAGCGATCGTACCCCGCGGGCAGTTCGAACTCGAAGTACCAGTCCTCCTCGACCGATTCGATCGCCGAGACCGTGGCGACCGCGTCGACGTGGCCCTGCACGACGTGGCCGTCGAACCGGCCCTCGGCGGGCATCGCACGCTCGAGGTTCACCGCGTCACCCTCGTGGAGGTCGCCGAGATAGGTGCGCTCGACAGTCTCGGTCGCGAGGAAAACCTCGAACCACTCGCTCTCTTCGTACCGCTCGACGGTGAGACAGACGCCGCTGACGCTGACGCTCTGGCCGTGTTCGAGGCCCGTCGCAACCTCGTCGGCCCCGATCCGAAGGCGCAGGCCGTCCGCGGTTCGATCGCGGGCGACGACCTCGCCGGTCTCCTCGACGATTCCCGTGAACATACTCGGAGATGACAGCCGACGAATAAAGACGTTCCGAACGAGGGACGCGTAACGATTTCGTTACGTTCGAACGGGGAGATCGCCGGTCACCAGTCGTCGCGTTTTTGACCGGACTCCGCATAGCGGGGGGCAATGGGAGGCATCATCGACACGATCAAACTCGCGGGCGTCCTCGTGCTGGCGCTCCCCGCGGCGCTGGCCGGACTCGATCTGCTGTTGCTCCAGGGAGAGACGCTGATCGGGGGCGCACTGGTTGCGCTCGCGATCCTGCTCGTCGTCGTCCAACAGCGGCTGACGACGCCGGGTGACGTTCCGGAACTCGTCGTGAAGCGGGTCTTCGGGAAAGTGGTGAAAGAGCCGGAATCGGACCCCGAGTCCGACGAGTGAGGAGCCACCGATCCCGCACGATGGGGCGACCACCGACGGGGGAAGGGGTCACGTACTGCCGGGACGTACCGGAAGCTATGGAAGAGCGAATCCCGGTACGGGTCATCGACGGCGACGAGGAAACGATCGTCGAAGTCGAACGCGGGGTGAACCTCCGTGAGGCCCTGCTCGACCGCGGGTTTCGGGTCTACGGGACGCTGTCGCAGCACGCCAACTGCGGCGGCCGGGGACTGTGTTCGACCTGCACCGTCGAGGTCGATCCCGCACCGGAACCGACTCACTGGCACGACGCCGCGGCCGTCCGGTTCGGCTACCCGCGACTCTCCTGTTGTATTGCGGTCGAGGAACCGATGACGGTAGGACTCCTGGACAAGCACGTCTGGGGACAGGTCCTTCCGCGACGGCTATCCCCCGACTGACGACGCACCGCGGCTACTCGAGCATCGCCGTCGGTTCGATCGATCGCGAGGGCGCGTCGAGCCACTCGACCTCGCGGTCGCGAACGGCGAGCGCGTCGGCGAGTCGAATCCACCGATCGGTGTCGAACTCGACGGCAGCCTCGATGCGGACCACCGAGCCAGGTCCGACCTCGTCGCCCCCGTCGCGGGGCCGTTCGGCGGGTTCGAGGCCGACCCCGGCAACCTGCGTCTCGACCGGTTCGTCGGGGAAGCCGAACCCGCGGATCTCGGCCTCGAGGTCCGCTTCCACCGCGGTCACGGACTCGGCGTCCGCCATGAGCATCGATTGCACGGACCGGAACGCCTGCGTCACCGCGACGTGTGCCCGCCGCTCCGTTCCGCCCTCGCTATCGACGACGAGCGTGCGAACGAGGCCGCCGTGGTAGCCCGATCGTCCGCGCGGCGCGGTCGCGACGACGATCGGCACACCCGGTTCGAGCGCCGCGTCGCCGTCCGGTGCCGCGATCGTCGTGTTTGCATCGGGAACGCCGTCCGCCGCGACGATCGCCCCGTCGACCGCGCGCCGCAGTCGATCGGGCGTCACCGCCGCGTCGTCGGCCACGAGTCGGCCGTCCTCGATCGTCGCGTCGGCCAGCACCGCCGCGGCGCGACGAAGTCCCTCGCCCGCGGTCGCCTGCGAAGCGGCGACGGCCTCGCGCTCGGTGTCCGTCTTCGTCGCCCGCGTTCGCGCGACCACGTCGGTCGATACGAGCGAGAATCCCGCCTGTTCGAGGTACAGCGCCGCGTCGTGCGGGATCCGGGCCGGACTGCGGACGGTTCCCGGACCGAGCCGATCGGCCAGCCCGGACGCGAGGGTCGCAGCGGCTTGACCGGCCGATCGATCGCTCCGTTCCGTGATCCAGTCGGTCCCGTCGAACGCGAGGGCGACGCCCCCGATCGATCGCGGCCGATCGCCGAGAGCCGACGGCTCGGCAGACGACAGGCAGTACCGGATCGCGGGGTCCCAGATGGGGCCGGCGTGGGCGAACGCGACCGCCTCGCGGGGGTCGAGTTCCGTCGTCAGCGCCGCCTCGAGCGTGTCGTCGCCGCCGGTCACGGCGCTTCGGCTTCGACCTCGTCGCCCCCGGGATCGGCCGGCTGCTGGGCGTCCTCGATCAGTTCCTCGAGGGTCATGTCGGTCAGGCGGTTCTTCAGCAGGACGTCGATCGGGAGCGTCGGCGCGCCGTCGACGAGGTTCTCGAGGAGCACGAGACGTTCCCGGGCGCGAGACATGCCGACGTAGAAGACGCGCCGTTCGTTGTCCGTCAGCACGGGGACGGGCGAGGTGGTCTTGGTGAACTCCTCGCAGCCAGGGACGGCCTCGGGATCGTCCACCGTCGCGACCATCTGCTCGACGACCTTCTCGGTGAGGTCGGTGCCGACGAAGACGTGGTCGGCCTCGCGACCCTTCGCGGAGTGGATGGTGCCGACGCGGACGCGATCGGTGTCCATGTTCCGGTACTCGCCGATCGCGAAGTACGAGCGGACGCTCTTCTTCTGGAAGTTGGTCACCTTGCGGACCATGTCGGCCGCCGAGGCGGGACCCGGCATGAACGGGGCGTGGTCCTGGACGACGTCCGCGGGGACCGTGAGGTCCTCGAGATCCTCGACGTCAGCCTCCTCCTGGAGGTCGTCGATCGTATCGAAGAACTCGTCGCGCTCGTTCGTGCCGAACGCGGAGTCCTGGAGCATGTCCGCGAGACGGCGAGCCTGCAGGCCGGTGACGTCCTCGCCCTCGTCGATCGCTTCGACGGCCCGGACGTACTGGGTGAGTCGATCGGTCCACATGCGCTGGTCGGTCAGCGACGTGAACGGCACCCCCTCCGTGATGAACTCGTCGATGAACTGGAACATCTGGTAGCGCGCCCGGAACAGCACCATGATCGTCCCGTCGCCTTCGACGAGGGTGCGCCGGACGTTGCGGACGACGTCGAGCATCGACGCGTTCGCGCGGGCCTCGACGGCCCCGCCCTCCTTACGGGGCTTGAGGTCCTTGTCCTGGCGGTGCTCGATGTGGCGGATCTCCTTGTTGACCGCGTTGAGCACGTTCGAGGGGAGTCGATAGGAGTTCGGCAGAATGATGTCCTCGTCGACCACCTCGTCGAGCAACAGCGCGGGGTCGGCACCCTGCCAGGAGTAGACGACCTGGTCGTCGTCGCCGGCGATCAGGACCTGGTCCATGTGGGGCTTCCACTCCTCGTAGACGTCGTACTGGAGGGTGGTGATGTCCTGGAACTCGTCGATCACGAGGTAGTCGACGTTCGGGAGCAGGGAGCGCTGTTTGACGCGCTCTAACATGTCCGCGAAGCCGATCTTCCCCTGCTCGCCCTTGTAGGTGCGCCAGCCGCGGATCGCCTCGGGGACGTCGATTCGATCGTCGTCGCTGGGCCAGGTCGGTGTGTACTTGTTGCCCTCCTGGGCGTGGGGGTCGATCTCCGGCGGGAGGCGAACTTCCTCTTCGTCCCACTGGAAGGGGACCTCGTACCAGTCCGAGACGTCGCGGCTTGTCCGCTGGAGCCACTGGCTGGTGGCGATGATCTTGTTCCCGATCGTGGTCGAGCGGGCGGTGCGCCGACCGGCACCGCTGTACTCGTCCTCGAACTCGAGTCCGAAGTCCTCGCAGAACTCCTCCTTGTCGGATTCGCCGATCACGTCGCTACGAGAGAGATCGAGGAGTTCGTAGGCCTTCGCGTGCATCGTACAGACGTTCCCCTGCAGGGCGCGGGGACTCTCGTCGAGCCGTTCGGCCAGTCGTTCGCGAACCTCCTGTGCAGCCGCTCGCGTGTACGAGACGACGAGGATGTCCCGAAAAGTAACGCCGTCCTCCTCGAGGATTTCTTCGACGTGGTCGAGCAGGGCGGTCGTCTTCCCGCTGCCCGGGCCTCCGAACAGCCGGGTCACCTTCGTCTCCGTGGTAGCCATTATCCCTGTTCAGGGTCGCAATACCCATAAGTCACGTGGGTTGACGACGATAGAAACGTACGGCGCGTTGTTCGACGCGTCGTGATCGACCGGGAGCGGTGCGTCGGACGGACTGCTGGACGCCAGTTCCAGCACGCCCGCGATCCGTCCGATCGGGCCGGTACCTCGGTACAGCAGTCCGTATCAGGGATTCCGGGACGAACGGGCGGTTCGAACGTCGGCACCGTCACGGATCCTGTCCTGACAGTCCGGACAGACACGGGGATCGTCGACATCCGGCGGCGTGAAGACGCGCGCGTAGGCGTCGGTCACGAACGCACACAGTTCTGGCATTCCGGCATTGTCCTGTGCGTTTCCTGTAGTAACTGAGCGAGTTATAATTGTGTCGCCTGTTGGTGGCTGAAAACAGTCGAAGTCGACCGGCGCGCTATCCGGGCCGGCGTTAGGCCGGGTCGAAACCGGCGGCGAAACCGGCAGACCCTGGCGAAAACGGAGTCGATCGGTTCGCGGGGTTACCGGGTCGGCTCCCACCCGCAGACGGCACAGGTGGACGCGGACGGGTCGTGGAGCCCGCCGCACTCGGGACACTGTTTCTTGTTATACTCTTGCTCCCACCCGATTCGTTCTACCGTGTGACCGCGATCCGAGAGGAATTGATCGAGGACATCGTCACCGGCATCGTTGGGTGAGGTTGCCATAGGTGTGTCAAAGCACACCATACTATTAAATGATTGGGAAGGCCGAGAAACCTTCCTCATGGTTCCGGACAGGTCACCGACTCGATCGGTCGGGGAGAACGCCTCGAGAGCGGCGATCGACCCGCGGGTTTTTGCCCGACTCGGCCCAACGGAGACGTATGAGCGACCTGCGCCTCGACGCGACCCAACTCGATCGCTACTCGAGACACGTGATCATGGACGAGATCGGTCCCGAGGGACAGCAACGGCTCCTCGAGGGGAACGTCCTCGTCGTGGGGGCGGGAGGACTGGGCTCGCCCGCGATCCAGTACCTCGCGGCGGCCGGGGTCGGCCGACTCGGCATCGTCGACGACGACGTCGTCGAGCGATCGAACCTCCAGCGACAGATCGTCCACGGCGACGCCGACGTCGGCAAGCCCAAGGTGGAGAGCGCGGCGGACTACGTGGCCGCGCTCAACCCTGACGTGGACGTCGAGACCTACGAGACCCGCCTCACCACCGAGAACGTGGCCGACCTGGTCCGCGACTACGACGTCGTCCTCGACGCCAGCGACAACTTCGCGACCCGGTACCTGCTCAACGATCACTGCGTGCTCACCGAGACGCCGCTGGCCCACGGCGCGATCTACCGCTTCGAGGGGCAGGTGACGACGTTCACGAACGAGCGATCCGGCGACGACGACCCGCCCTGCTACCGCTGTATCTTCCCCGAGGCCCCCGAACCCGGCACCGTCCCCGACTGCGCCACGACGGGCGTGCTCGGCGTCCTCCCCGGTACCGTCGGCTGTATCCAGGCCACCGAAGTGGTGAAGTGCCTGCTCGAGAAGGGCGATCTCCTCGAGGGACGCCTCCTCATGTACGACGCGATGGCCATGACGTTCGAGACGGTCCCCGTACAACCGAACCCGGCCTGTCCGGTCTGTGGCGACGATCCCGAGATCGAGTCGGTCGAGGACGTGGCCTACGAGGGAACCTGCGAGATTTCGGCGGACTGAGCGCGTCTCGATCCGACGGGTCGGTAGCCCGGTCCGGAACGTCGATCGGCGACCCGAATCGTTTTGGTATCCCGTTTACGTGCTAAGATGAGAATTGTTCTTCTGAGAAACAATTATCGATGCTACCCTCGACAGGGTCCCCGGCAGGCCGACGCGAGCGGGTCGTGACGAAACGGGCCGTCCTCGGGACCCTCTACTGCGCGTTCGGAGTCGCGTCGATCGGGGCCGGCATCGTCGCTCACACAGCGCTCTTCGTGGTGGGTGTCGGCTTCGTCTGTGGCGGGGCCTGGTTGCTCCGGCCCTGGTTCGGCACCGTGGATCCGTTCGATTAGCTCCGCAACAGGCCGCCGTCGATCGGCAGTTCGACCCCGTTGACGAAACTGGCGCGCGGGCTCGAGAGGACGGCGACGATCTCGCCGAGTTCGCGCGGGTCGCCGATGCGATCCATCGGGATCTCGCTCGCCATGTCGGCGAGGCCCTCCTCGTAGTCGTCGTAGGTGCCGCGCTCGACGCGGGCCTCGATCAGTTCCTCGATGCGTGGCGTCTCGATCGTCCCCGGAAGCACCGCGTTGGCCCGGATTTCGGGCGCGAACTCCCGCGAGATCGTCTTGACGAGGCCGATCACGCCCCGGCGTACCGAGTTCGAGAGGAGCAGGCCGTCCGCGACCTCCCGCACCGTCCGCGAGGTGATACAGGTGATCGTCCCGTGCGCCGAGTCGAGCAGGTGCGGGTGGGCCTCCTCGATCGTCCAGACGACGCTCATCACCAGCAGGTCGTAGGCCTGGTACCAGTCCTGTTCGTCGGTCTCGAGGAAAGTCGTGCTCGGCGGCCCGCCCGAGGACGTGACGAGGTGATCGATTCCCCCGAAGGCATCGACCGTCTCGCTCACGAGGTGGGAGACGTCGTCGGGGTCGGTGAGGTCGGTCTGGACGGCGAGTACGTCGCCTTCCGCCGTTTCCTCGAGTTCGTCGCGCGCCGCCTCGAGTCGATCGGCGTCGCGACCGCAGATCGTCACGTTCGCACCCTCCTCGGCGAGCGCCTGGGCGGATGCGAAGCCGAGACCGCTCGACGACGCCGTCACCAGTGCCGCGTTCCCGTCGAGTTCGAGATCCATGTCGGGATCCACAGCGGCGGTGTACTAATCTCTCCGGGACCTGGCAATCGTCGTCGAAGCCGAGAAACCGACACTGTGGTAGCGTCTCGTCGATCTACCCCTGTAAATATCCGATAGTACTTCGAACCGACCGGTATGGCTGGCTACCAGCTGTACACGCTCGTCCCGTCCGACTCGAACGGGGTCGCCGGGCCGAAGGCGATCGTCGAGTCCTGGCCCGTCCCGGCGGGCGAGCCCGATAGCTACGGACGGAAGGCGGGTGAGATCCGGTGCTGTGGCGTCGAGGGGAACGCGGCCGGCGTCGTCGTGAATTCCCTACCCGATCCCCGGTCGGAAGACGTTCTTCGCCGACTTTTCGACGGGTACGCGATTGATCGTCTCGTCGTCGCCGTCTGTAACGATACGACTGATACCGGCATCGCGTATTTGTACGACGACACGGACCAGGTTCGCGAACGGTACGACGAGTACGAGAACGACGAGCACTGCGGCCGCGGCATTCGCGAGCACTTCGCCACCGAGTGGGGATTCCAGCCGTGGACGATCTGGGATTTCTGGAACGAACGGGGAACCCAGCACACCGTCGGTGGATAGCGAAAGTCGGCTTTTCGGTCCGATCCGTCCCATCGGTACCGGTCGTGTGACGACCGGTGCGGCTACTCTTGATGACGGACCCGAACCACTCCTTCCGACGTCACCCCGACGATCAGCGGCGTCGATATCTTTCGACCGGAGACGGCGTTGCCGGCGGCGTCGCTGACCACCTTCATCAGATCCGGGGCGGTGTGGTCGACCTTGACGCCCGCCTCGTCGCAGGCGTCGTAGACCATCTGGGGCACGTCGTAGAGATCGGTTCCGGCGGGAACGCGGACGCGAACCGGCGCACGCAGTGCCTCCGCGAAGGCGACGGTCTCCCTGGCTTTCGCCAGGTTCTCGCGGGCGCTGGCCTCGATCGAGGAGACGTTCGCCCGCGACGTGCCGAGTTCGTCGGCGATGTCGGCCTGCGAGACGTCGCGCTCGCGGAGCGCGAGGACCTGGGCCTGCCGGTGGGTCAACACGCTCGTCTCGGGATCGAAGCCGATCTCATCGAGCAACGCCTCGACGTCGTCCATCACGGCGACCGCCTCCGGGGAACTCCCACGCTCATACGTCAGGCTAAACGACGGCGAGACCAAAGTTTCCACGGTCCCCTGTCCCCGAAATCGATCCGACGGGTCTCGGGAACCGGGCACCGGAACCGATCCGTTCGGGCGAGCCGCGAGTCCCGGAACGCGTCGGCGAGCCGCACGATCGTCGAGTGTCGAATAGCGTCGAGGTCCCCCGGACCGGGCGACTGCGAGGGGTCAGTACTGGAGCGGCCAGCGTTCGTCGTCGATCGCCGCGAGTTCCTCCGCGACGCCCTCGGCGAGTCGGTACTCGTCGCCCTCGCGAACGACCGTTCCGGCCCGTTCGAGGTGCTCGAGGTGGGCGTAGGACTCGCCGGGACCGTGGAGGATGTGAATGTCCTCTAAGTCGCCGAACAGATCGGCGCTGACGGTCCAGGTGTCACACGGGCCCAACCGATCGAGCGCGTCGAGCACCCGGTAGGACCGCTCCTCGTGGTGGTCGATGATGTAGGCGGCCCGATCGGCCGGATCGTCGATCGGGTCGCGGTGGCCGGGCCAGGCGCGATCGTAGTCGGCGTCGACGATCCCCTGTAGGGCGCGGAGGTACTTCGGGAGCGGATTCTCCACGCGGACGTCCGCGCCGCCGACGTTTGGCGTGTAGACGGGGAGCAGGGCGTCGCCAGTGAAGGCCTCGCGCCGGCCGTCGAGTTCCGTCTCGAAGAGACACAGCCCCGCGGCGTGGCCCGACGTGTGGACGACGCAGAGTTCGTGACCGTTGACCGAGAACGTCTCGCCGTCTTCGATCGGCGTCACGGTCGGGTTCTCGGTCGACACCTCCGGGCCCGCCATCAGATTCCGGAGCGTCTCGCGGCCGGCTTCTGGCATCCCCCACTGCTCGAAGTAGGTCTCCTGCTGGTCGAACATCTCCTCCCAGGCATCCGCCTCGCCCGCGACGAGGGGTGCGTCGTTCTCGTGGACGTAGACCTCGGCACCGCTCTCGGCCTGGATTTCGCCCGCCAGGCCGACGTGGTCGTGGTGCCAGTGCGTGAGAAAGATCCGATCGACGTCGGCGAACTCGAGACCGCGGTCCGCGAAGGCGGCCTCGAGTTGCTCCCGGGTCGTCGCCATCCAGTCGCCGGTGTCGATCAGTACCGTCTCGTCGCCGTCCGCGAAGAGATACGCGTTGTTGTCGCCCTCGAACGCGGAGTTCGACAGCGGAATCCGATCCATGCCTCCCTGTGGCGTGGGAAGCGAGAAAATCCTTGCGAGTGTCCTGTCGGCTCCCCCGCAGAGCGTCGATCGATCGCCGTTCGGTACCGTCCACCGACGGTGCCTGAGACGGACGAGATACTGCAAAAACGGCGCGTCGCGACGCTGTCCAGCGACTGTCCACCGGGGCGCGTTACGAGCCCCAGAAGTTCTCGCGGCTTCCGAGCCGTTCGCGACGGGTTGCCGGATCGTCCTCGTCGGCTTCCGCCTCGGATTCGTCTGCGTCGTCCGACGCTTCGTCGTCTTCGGCGTCCGCGAGGTCGTCTGCGTCGTCCGACTCCTCCTCGTCCATCGGCAGGAGTTCCAGTTCCTCCGCACGGGCGTGGTTGCTGTGAACGCGGGTAATCTGGACGCGAGCGCGCGCTTCCGGGAGGATGCCGTCGACCATCACGATGAACCCGTCCTCGGTTCGCCCGACGCCGGCACCGCTCTCGTGCATGTCGACCACGTCGATGACGACCTCTTCGCCCGGTTTGACAGGCTGGGTCTTCAGGTCCTCGATCGGCTGGCTGTAATGATTACACCACTCCTTGCCACCCCGATCGCCGTAGTGTTGACAGCCCATTCCGGAGATCCGTTCGGAAAAGCTCGGACAGTCGTCGGCGAGTGGACAGTCTGCCATGCCCAGTACTACCGGTGGCGACGTTAAACCGTTTCCGTCTTGAGAACGGCAAGGAGTCTCTGCAACGACGGGTGTGGGCGGCGACGAGGCGACGCCGAAAATCCGAAATCGGTCGACGAGCGTCTGTTCTGTCAAGTGAACGTCGAGTGCGGAACGGGGCGTTTCGAAAACGTTTACGGGGGGGGAAGACGCAGTGATAGATGATGAAAATCCTCGTTACGGTCAAGGAGGTTGCGACCGTCGAAGACGAGTTCGAAATCGAGGGAACCGAAATCGCCGACCAGTACCTCGGTGCCGACCTCAACGAGTGGGACGACTACGCCATCGAAGAGGCCGTCCAGCTCCAGGAAGACGGCATCGCCGACGAGGTCGTCACGGTCACGATCGGTCCCGAAGACTGCGAACAGACCATTCGCCAGGCGCTCGCGAAGGGTGCCGATCGCGCCGTTCGCGTCTGGGACGACGCCCTCGAGGACGTCGACCTGCTCGACGTCGGCGCGAAAACCGAGATCTTCCGCGCCGTCGTCGAGGAGGAGGACCCGGACCTCGTACTTACGGGCGTCCAGGCCGGCGACGACAGCTTCGCCGCGACCGGCGTCTCGCTCGCCGAGGACCTCGGCTACGAGTGGGGTGCGGTCGTCAACCACCTCGAACACGACTTCGACGGCGACACTGCCTCGGTCCGGCGCGAACTCGAAGGCGGCGTCGAAGAACTCACCGAGATCGAACTCCCCGCCGTGCTGACGATCCAGACGGGGATCAACGAGCCCCGCTACGCCAGCCTGCGGGGCATCCGCCAGGCCCAGCGCAAGGAACTCGACGTCCAGAGCCTCGCCGACCTCGGCGTCGACGAGAGCGCGATCGAGTCCGAACTCGAACTGACGGACATGTACGAACCCGAGAGCGAGAGCGACGTCACCGTCTGGGAGGGCAGTGCCGACGAGACGGCCGCAGAGCTCGGTGAACTGCTCCGCGAGAAGGGGGTGGCACCATGACGGACGTCCTCGCAATCACCGACCACCGCCGCGGCGACCTGCGCGACGTCAGCTACGAGATCATCACCGCCGGCCGCCAGCTCGCCGACGAAACGGGCGGCGACCTCCACCTCGCCGTCATCAGCGGCACCGTCGACGAGTTCGCCGACAAACTCGATCGCGACGGCGTCGACGTCATCCACACCGTCGACGAGGGCGAAGAGTTCAACCACAACGTCTACACGCAGGTCGTCACCCAGCTGTACGACGAACTCGCCCCCCAGTACGTCCTCACGCCCAACAGCGTCAACGGCCTCGACTACGCGCCGGCCGTCGCCAACCGCCTCGGTCTGCCGATCGTCACCGACACCGTCGACCTCGATACCGACGGCGAGACGCTGATCGCGACCCGCGAAATGTACGGTGGCAAGGTCGAGACGACGACCGAACTCGCCGACAACGCCGTCGTCACCATCCGCAGCGCCGAGTGGCCCGCCGCGGAGGGCACCGGTGACGCCGCGATCGAGGCCTTCGAGGCCGACATCGACGAGAGCCAGCAGGGCTCGACCGTCACCGGCTTCGAGGAAGTCGGCGGCGGCGACGTCGACATCAGCGAGGCCGACGTGCTCGTCTCCGTCGGTCGTGGCATCGAAGAGGAGGAGAACCTCGAGATCATCGAGGACCTCGCGGACGCGCTCGACGCGACGGTCTCCTCCTCGCGCCCGATCGTCGACAACGGCTGGCTCCCCAAGAACCGGCAGGTCGGTCAGTCCGGGAAGGTCGTCACGCCCGACGTCTACATCGCGATCGGCATCTCCGGCGCCGTCCAGCACGTCGCCGGCATGAAGGGCTCCGATACGATCGTCGCGATCAACACGGACCCCAACGCGCCGATCATGGACATCGCCGACTACGCGATCCACGACGACCTCTTCGACGTCGTCCCGGCGCTGACCGAAGAATTCCAGTAACGCGAAATCTACGCATCGCGCAGATCTCGGGAGCGCGGGAGAAACGACCCGCGACCGAACTGAGCGGCCTCTTAGATCGAGGTTTTTGCGCGAGCGGTGAGCGCGGTTCGGAGTGAGCGCGGTTCGGAGGCCGAAGGCCGAGAACCGCGACGTGGCGAACGGGGAACGCAGTGACCCGTGCGCCCCGACTGCCGAGAACCGCGACGTGGCGAACGAGGACCGATCGTCGCCCTGCGATCGAGAACCGAAACGACGATCAAGCCCTCCTCCGAAGGTGCAGGATCACCCCAAATGAGTTCTCGCTTTACATACAGGATTCTAGTAAGTAGGTGGTGAAAAACACCGGACGAAACCGCACGGACGGCGACAAATATGACAGATACAATATGAATATTTCAGCGAGTGCCCAGAACAAATATATACCCGTGATTGGATATCGCACCTATGTCGTACCGATCGAGTCGGCGGGAGTTGCTGACGACAATCGGCGTCGCCGGGTGCGGCGGCCTCGCCGGTTGTCTGAGTTCGATTCCCGGTCCGAACGTCGACGACGAAGACGGTGGTGGTACCGATCGTACGCTTAAACTAGGGGTGATGCAGCCGATCAGTGGGGATCTCGGTTCTGTGGGGAAACCGATTCGAGACGCCGCGTTACTGCCGATCGAACAGGTCGAGGGCGAGATCGATCTCGGTATCGATTACGAGGTGGCGGACACGGAGACGTCCGCAAGGGCCGGCGTCGAGAAGGCTGCTCGCCTCGTCGAAGCCGGGTATCCGATGGTCAACGGACCGGCGGCCTCCAACGTGACGTTACAGGCGACCCAGCAGGTGTTCATTCCCCGCCGAGTCGTCAGTTGTTCGCCGGCGTCGACGTCGCCGACGATTACGGCGTTGAACGATGCCGGACTCGTCTATCGGACGGCTCTCTCCGACTCACTGCAGGCAGCCGTCCTCGCCGAACAGGCGTCAACGGACCTAAATCGCGAGAACGCGGCCACGCTCTACGTGAACAACGACTACGGCTGGCAGCTAAGTCGGGCGTTCACCCGGTCGTTCCAGAACTCCCACAGCGGAACGGTCTTCACACAGGTCCCCGTCGAAACCGGACAGGACTCCTACACCGAGGTCATCGAGCGGGCGACGGCCGACGATCCGGAACTCATGGTCGTGATTGGCTACCCGGAGACGGGTGCGCAGTTGTTCGACAACCTGATCGGCGGCGGCTACGAGGGTGACATTCTGGTCACCGACGGACTGCGAGACGGTAGTCTCCACGAGGCGACCGACCACTCGATCGACGGAATCCGAGGCGTCGCAGCGGCCAATGCCGGACCCAGGGAAGACGACTTCGTACAGCTGTTCGAGGACACCTACGACGCCGAACCTGGAATCTTCACGGCCCACGCCTACGATGCGACGGCCGTCCTGTTACTCGCGAACGCCTTCGCCGGGCAGAACGACGGGACGGCAATCAGGAACGCGATGCAGCGGGTAACCTGGGGCCCCGGCGAAGTAATCTACCCGAAACAGCTCCCGAAGGGACTCGAACTCGCAGCGCAGGGGGAGAACGTCGAGTATCGTGGTGCCTCGAGTTCGATCGTCTTCGACGAGTACGGCGACGTAGAGGACGCGACGTTCGAGTACTGGGAGTTCGACGAGAGTGCGGACAGCGGAATTACCGAAATCGACAGGGTGAGTACGTGATGACGAAACTCGAAGAACTGGTACCGTCGTTCATCAGACGCCGGTATCTCGTGAAATTCGTAGTCTCGATTCTGGCAGTCGTCCTCGTCATTGGTGCAGTCGGCGCCGTCAGCTACGCCGAAATCGACGGGACAGTCCGGACCGAGTCGAACGATCAGCTCGAATCGACCGCCGAGTTACAGGCGGACGCGATCGGCGAATGGGTCGGAACGATGCGCGTCCAGACGCGAACGGCGTCGACGTCATCCGTCCTCCAGGACGGCGATCCACAGGAGGTCCAGGGCAGGATCATCGAAGAGCAAGCGCGAATGTCTGTCGACGTGCGGGCGATCCACTACGTCGATACGGAGACCGGCGAAGTGGTCACCAGTACCAACGCGGAACTCCGCGGCGAGTCGTTCGCCGATGTCGACGAACCGTGGACGGAGGCGGACCTCGCGGGCGAACTGGCGTTCGACGAGGCGGTCTGGAACTCCGAGCAGGCATTCGAGTCGGACTCCCTCGGCGATCAGGTGATGGCCTTCGCCAGCCCGGTTCCGGAACGCGACGATCGCGTCGTCGTCGTCATCGGCACGCTCGAGTACCGCGTCGAGCAACTCCACCAGGAGGGCGCGGCAGGTTCGACGGCCATCATCGACGAGGACGGTGACACGGTATTACAGCCCGAGCAGGAGTCGATCGACGAGATATCGTTCGACGACGACGCCACGGAAGCCGCCCTCGGCGGTCGAGTGACCCGGATCGAATCCAACGACTACGTCCAGGCGTACGTTCCGGTCGGCGACACCCAGTGGGTCGCCGTCACGAGCGTACCGACAGAACAGGCCTACGGGGTCGCGACCGACGTCGGCACCAACGTCACCGCGATGGTGCTCGTCAGTCTGCTCACGCTCGGTGTCGTGGGGGCTATCCTGGGGCGTCAGACCGTCATCCCGCTGGCCGAGTTGCGCGATCGAACCGAGGAGATGGAGGGCGGGAACCTCGACGTCGACCTCGAGACGTCCCGGACCGACGAGATCGGCCGGTTGTACAACGGCTTCGACAACATGCGCACGTCGCTTCGCGAACAGATCGAGGAGGCCGAATCCGCTCGGGAGGACGCCGAACAGGCCCGCGCCGAGACCGAGGCGATCAACCGGCATCTCGAGTCGAAAGCCGACGAGTACCGCGACGTGATGGCACAGTGTGCCGCCGGCGATCTGACCCAGCGACTCGATCCCGAGAGCGAGAGCGAGGCGATGGCCGACATCGCCCGCTCGTTCAACTCGATGGTCGACGAACTCGAGGAGACGACCGCGAACGTCAAGACGTTCGCCACCGAGGTGGCGACGGCGAGCGAAGAGGTGACGACGAGCTCGGAAGAGGTCAGATCGGCCTCCGAGCAGGTGACCGAGTCGGTCCAGGAAATCTCCGACGGCGCGAATCGACAGAACCAGCATCTACAGGCGGTCTCGAACGAAATGAGCGGGCTCTCGACGACGACCGAGCAGATCGCGGCGTCCTCGAACGAGGTCGCCGACCTCGCCGAGCAGACCGCCGAGACCGGCCGCTACGGCCGGAAAGCGGCCCAGGAGGCGATCGACGGGATGCACGAGATCGAGTCGGAGTCGGCCGAGACCGTCGAGGCCATCGAGGCGCTCGAGGAGGAGATGGAGCAGATCGACGAACTGGTCGAGTTCATCTCGGAGGTCGCCCAGCAGACGAACATGCTCGCCCTGAACGCCAACATCGAGGCTTCACGCGGCAATGCAGGCGAAGGCGGCGAGAACGGGTTCTCCGTCGTCGCGTCCCAGGTCAAAGAACTCGCGAAGGACACGAAAGAGACCGCCGAGGACATCGAGCAGCGACTGGAGCGGATCAACGAGCGGACCGACCACACGGCGGCGGAGGTCCAGAAGACCGCCGATCGCATCTCGACGCACGTCGACTCCGTCGAGAACGCCGCGGCGGCACTCGACGAGATCGCGGACTACGCGAGCCAGACCAACGACGGCGTGCAGGAGATCTCCGCCGCGACCGAAGAACAGGCCGCCTCGACGCAGGAAGTCGTCTCGATGACGTCGGCTGCGGCCGACATCTCGGAGACGACGGCACAGGAAGCCCAGCACGTGGCGGCGGCAGCGGAGGAGCAGACGTCGTCCCTCGCCGAAGTGTCGGATAGTGCGAACTCGCTCGCCGGACAGGCGGCCCGCCTGAGCGAGGCGCTCGATCGCTTCGAGACCGATCGGGAGTCCCGGTCATGGGCTTCGGAGACCGGCACCGAACTGGCCTTCGAGGACGGTGCCGACGGACCGGTCGACGAAAACGAAGACACGGCCGCAGCGGACGACGCAGACGCCACGACGGCGTCCGATACTGACGCGTCGGCGTCCGAACCGACCGACGAGCCGTTCTCGTTCGATCAGGTGGACGAGTCGTAGGTTCGTCGGAACCGTCACGTACTTTGTAACCCCGTCCTAAGCGCTGGCAATGGAACTTCTGGAGCGCCGTCGGGCGCTGATCGAGGAGCGTCTCGTCGACGTCGTCGACGCCGTCGATCCCGAGACGCTCAGCGAAGAAGTTCGGCACGTCACGCTCTCCGGCGGGAAGCGCGTTCGACCGATAGTCACCATCCTCGCCTGCGAGACGGTCGGCGGGACGGCCGAGGACGCCGTCGACTTCGGCGTCGGGATCGAACTCGTCCACAACGCCTCGCTGGTCGTCGACGACATCATCGATCGCTCCGAGTTGCGACGCGGGACGACCAGCGCGTGGGCCGAGTTCGGCCACGGACCGGCGATCATCGCCAGCGACGGACTGCTCGGCGAGGCGTTCGCGCTGTTTTCCGCGGATCCGAACGCGACGCAGGTGGTCGCCGAGGCGATGGTGGAACTCGGGATCGGCGAGGCGACCGAACTGTCGGCCAAGCCGACGAACGAGGAGGAGTACATGACCCTCGCGAGACGCAAGACCGGCGCGCTGTTCCGCGCGGCGGCCGAACTCGGCGCGATCGCCGCCGGTTCGGATCCGTTTACGGTGGAGGCGGTCGGCGAGTACGCCGAGCGCGTCGGGATCGCCTTCCAGATCAGGGACGACGTGCTCGACGCGGTCGCCGACGCGGACGACCTCGGCAAACCGACCGGTCACGACGCCGCGCTCGAGCGGCCCTCGGTCGTCCAGGTGACCGACCTCACTCCCGAGGAGGCGAACGAACGGGCACAGGCGGAGGCCGATCGCGCAATCGACGCGCTCGATCGGGTGGACGTCGTCGATCGGGAGGCGCGGGGCTACCTGCAGGAACTGGCGGAGTACGTGGTCGAACGGGAGCGCTGAGCGGCGCTCATCGCGACGCACGGTCGGGCTGTCGACCGCCCTCGCCCTCGGCGAACCGTGATTCTGCGACGGCGAATGTGAGCGTGCTCACGATACCCAGCAGCGTACCGGCCGTCAACGCCGCCGCGAGGTACGTGATCCCGACCACGTCGAGGAAGAACGCGCTCACGGCGTGGAGAACGATCGCCATCGCGAGGACGTAAAACGGCGCGTTGAGGTAGCGCCACTCGAGCGAGCCCGCGATGTACTCGTCGGTGATCTGGCCGAGGCTCGTGGTGATCCCGCCGGCGGCGAACCACTGGATCGACCCGAATACGAACGCCGCGAGCTGGGCGAAGACGTCCGTCTCGCCGGTCGTCGCCGTCTGTTCGGCTTCGAGAGCATCCAGGCCGCTGACGCTGCCGATGACCAGCAAGGCGGCCGCGACGACGTACGCGAGGAGCGTGGTCCGACCGGCGTAGAGCGATCGCCGAGCCCGTTCGACGGTCGCGTCGAGTCGATCTCCCAGTCCGAGCCCTCGCGAGATGAGATAGAGCCCGAGCAGGGCCGAGGTCGTCCCGAGAAAGAAGCCGGGCATGTCGAGCAGGGTACCGATCAGGGCGAGCGGATAGATGAGCAAGAGGATTCCCAGCGGAATCAGTACCGTCCCCCGCGTTTCGGGGTCGTCCAGCACCTGTTTGATCGTGTAGTACATCGACTCCAGGTTCTGGGCCTGCCTGACGACGACCCGGCGCACGCCGTCGATCGGGACTCGCGAGCGGATGATCGGGATGACGGATTCGTCCTGTGCGCCGTCGGTGACCACGAGCGCGGTGACGTCCTCGGCGGTCGAGAGGCTCGCGAGGACGGTGTCGACCTCCTCGCCGACCTCGCGGTTGGCCTGAACGTCACCGTCGTCGTTGCCGGTGACGACGGCAACCTCGACGCTCTCGTCGCGCGCGTCCAGGTCGTCGTAGATGTGCAACCCCTGGAAGATGACGTTCGCGTCGGAATCCTCGGGGTCCGCAGTCGCGAGTGCGACGGCTGCCTCCTCGACCGGATCGCGGCCGATAACCGGCGTCGAGAAGCCGGTCTTTCGACCGAGGTCGTCGTCGAGGTCGACACACAGGACTAACAGCATCTGGTCGTGGTTGAACGCCGCAGTATTTCTCTCTTCTGGGAGGACGGAATCGATCGAACGTGTCGGGGCCCGAACGCGGGACGCCGGCGACCGTCACGCGTCCGGCGATTCGATCGCCGTCTCGCTCTCGTCGGACCTGACGCCCTCGATCTCGAATCGCGCACCGCCGTCCGCCGCATCAACCGCCGCGATCGACCACCCGTGCGCCGTGACGATCTCCTCGACGATCGCCAGCCCGATCCCGGTGCCGTCAGCGGCCGTCGTGTGTCCGAACTCGAAGATCGATTCCCGATCGGGCGGGAGCCCGGAACCGGAATCCGCGACGTAGAATCCGGCGGTCGCGGCGTCGGCCCCGTCGGGTCCCGAATCGATCTCGCGGACGTCTTCCGACGCCGGCAGCGGACCGACGGCGACGGTCAGGCGATCGGTCGCCGGGGCATCCTCGCCGCCCGGGGTCCCGTGCTCGACGGCGTTCCGGAAGAGGTTCTCGAACAGTTCCCGGAGACGGGACTCGTCGGCGTAGAGGACGCGGTCTCGATCGATTTCCAGTCGCGCGTCGCCGGTCTCGATCGTCACCCACGCGTCGGTGGCGACGTCGACGAGGGACACCCACTCCTGCTCGTCGACTGCGGTTCCGTGCCTGGCGAGTTCCAACAGGTCGTCGACGAGTTCCGCCATGCGCGACAGCGACCAGCGGATGTCGTCGAGGTGTGAGCCGTCCGCCCCATCCTCGAGCAACGCGAGCGATCCCTGGGCGACGTTGAGCGGATTCCGAAGGTCGTGACTGACGAAACTGGCGAACTCCTCGAGTCGCTCGTTCTGGCGCTCGAGTTCGTGCTGGTAGCGCCGGCGCCGGGTGATGTCCCGCATCGCGTGGATCGTCCCTGCGAACTCGCCGTCCTCGAACGGCAGGAGTTTCGTGTGGACGGCGTACACCCGCTCGTCGCCGTCCGCCGTCCGGAACTGGACGTCGTACTCGGCCCGATCGAGATCGAACTCCGAAGAGAGGAGTTTCCGGACCTCCTCGACGTACTGTGTGGTCACCTGCTCGTCGAAGTAGCCGCGATCGATCAGCGTCGGAAACCGCGTCCCGAGCAGGTCCGCCCGCGACTCCTCGAACCCGGCCGCGAACGTCGCGTTCATCCAGCCGATCCTCGCGTCCGCGTCCAGGACGAACAGTTTGGTGGGCGCCGTCTCGAGGATCGTCTCGTACTCGGGATCGAGTTCGCGCTCGCGTCGCGTGCGGGTCGCGGGCCGGTCCGCGACGGCGCTCGTGATCCGGGTGGCCAGTTCGCCCGGCCGGTCGCGTCCCGCCTGTTTCGGGACGTAGTCGGTCACCCCCGCACCGATCGCGTCGCTGGCGATCGTCTCGGATCCCGATCCGGGACACAGGATGAACGGCACCCCGAGGTGGCGCTCGCGGACGGTTTCGAAGAACTCGAGGCCGTTCATTTCGGGCAGGTCGTACTCGCTGACGACGCAGTCGACGTCGTCGGCCCGCTCGTCCAACCGGGAGCGTGCGTCGGAAACGGTGGCCGCGACGGTCACGGTGACGTCGTCGCTGGCCCGCTCGAGCGCCGGCGCCGCGGCGTCACGAACCGCTGGATCGGCGTCGACCCAGAGGACGTTCGTCCCAGTTGCCATTGGATACGCACTGATATATTCCCCTCACATATGAAGATGTCGTCCCGTTGACGATCGGGTCGATCGGGAATCGGGCCGCGAACGGCCGTATTTTCGGTCTCTCACGGAGTGTCACGTCGTGATCATCGATCACTCACCGAATGTCGCGTCGCGGACATCGATCGCCGCGAAACTGGATTCGACAGGTTCAACGTGGAGACGCGTTCTGACGCACCGCGTTTCGCACGGCTTTTGAGTCTCGGCCCGGTAGCTAGCGTCGAATGATCTCGAAGGGCTGTGAGCAGTGCGCGAAAGGCGGCAAGATGGTGCTGTTCGTCTACGGCTACTGCGACCAGCGCGACTGCTTTTACTGCCCGCTCGGCGAGAACCGCAAGAACGTCACCGACGTCTACGCCAACGAGCGACTCGTCGAGCGCGACGCGGACGTCCTCACGGAGGCGAAACGGATGGACGCCCTCGGTACCTCGATCACCGGCGGCGAACCGCAGGAAGCCCTCGATCGGACCTGTCACTACCTCGAACTGCTGAAAGACGAGTTCGGCGAGGACCACCACACCCACCTCTACACCGGCATCACGGGCGGCCGCGAGAACATGCGCCGCCTCTCGGAGGCCGGCCTCGACGAGATCCGGTTCCACCCGCCGTACGAACAGTGGGGAGATCTCCACGGCACCGAGTGGGAGGACATCCTCTACATCGCCCGCGAAGAGGGCCTCACCCCCGCGTTCGAGATTCCCGGGATCCGCGCCGAGGAGGAGTTCCTCGAGTTCCTCGACGAGGGGGCCGCCGACTTTTGCAACGTCAACGAGTTCGAGATGAGCGACGGCAACTACCGCCGGATGCAGGAACAGGGGTTCGAACTCAAGGAGGGCCACATGAGCGCCGTGGACGGCGATCGGGAGGAGATCCTCGACGTGATGGGCGATCACGAGAAGGTCTACTTCTGTACGTCGGTGTTCAAGGACGCCGCCCAGCACCGCCGTCGCCTGAAGCGGATGGCCCGCAACATCCGCCGCGAGTTCGACGACATCACGGACGACGGCACGCTCGTCTACGGGAAGACGACGGCCCCGCCGGAGCGATTCGAGGACCTCGGCGTTCCCGAGGAGTTCTACACCGTCAAGACGAACCACGTCGAGGTCGCGTGGTGGCTCTTAGAGGAGATGATCGACGAGGGCGACCTCGAGGACGGCGAGATCGTCGAACAGTACCCGACTTACGACGGACAGGTCGTCGAGCGGACGCCGTTAGCGTAACGACCGCGAGAGAGCGCAGCGATCGAGGGCTGGTTTCACGAATGGAACGATCGACGACCAGCCAGCGCAGTGCTCGCGTCCAAGGGGGTACCACGCGGCGTGAAACGGCGTGAACTGATGCGTATCGTTTTGATCACTCCATAGGTGTCTTTCGTCTCGCTCAACGGACGCGCAAACGGGCGCACAGGGGCCGATACGGGCGATTCGTCGACAGACCGGGGGCGATCGCTTATCGAGCGTGTAATAATGAGTAGCGTTCCGGAACGGGTTCCTACAATGCAATTTCGAACCGTCGCCACCGTCGCGGTGGCACTGCTCGTGGCTCTCTCGGGGTGTAGCGCCCTCGGAGGATCGTTCGCGGATGATACGACGAGCGAACCCGAGACCGAATCGAACGCCACCGAGGACCTGAACGACAGCGCGTCGGCGGACGGCGAAGCGGACGAAGACGACACGAACGGGACCGAAGACGAGACGGAATCGGACGAGGACGATACGGCTGATACGGAGTGGTATCCGCCGGCGGAACCGAACCGCCCGCTGGAGGACAAGCGCGAGGATCGGATCGAGAGCGTCGAGTTCGTCGACAAGGAACCGGCAGCGGACGGCGAGGGCTACTCGAACTTCAACCTCGAGGTCGTCGCCAACACCAGCATGGAGAACGTCGATCCGCCGGAACACGGCGACGTGGAGGGCGAGCCGTACTTCTTCGTCAAAATCAACGAGGACACGCAGAAGATCGTCGAGCGCACGCAGGAGGTCCGGATGGACGAAAACAGCACGTTCCACATCGACGTCCGACCGGCCGGGATCGAAGAGTTCGGCGAGGGTCCGCTTACCGTCGAAGTCTTTCTGATGGACGAGGACAAGGACTGGGACGACATCTACGCCTCGGTGGGCAAAGAGATCTACTTCAACCCGGATACCGACGACGCAGACGACGATACCAACGAGACGGATTCAAACTCCAGCACGGACGATTCGAACACCGATGAGGACACCGACGGCGCAGGCGACGATACGGGCGATACTGACGAAGAGAGCGACACCGAGGATTCGGATTCAGAGGCTGATGATTCAGGAGGCGACGAGAGCTAAGTCGAACGACGAGAACCGAGTAGGACCTCGAACCAACGATCGGCCGATCAGTCGATCTCGGTCGGATCGACCTCTGGTAGCGTGATCAGGTTCTCGCGCCCGATCCGAAGTTTCTCGATTTCACCGTCGTCGTCCATCTGTGAGAGCAGTTGGGAGACCTTGGCGTTCGACCAGCCGGTTTCCGTGACGATCGAGGCCTGTTTCATCCGGCCACCGTTTCGCTTCAGCATCCGGTGAACGCGTTCCTCGTCGCTCAGCAGTTCCGGGTCGACGTCGTCGGGTTCCTCGAACGACAACTGTTCACCCCCGTCCGATTCGGCGGCTGCGGGACCGGCGTCCGGCACCCGGCGATCGTCGGGTCCGGAGCCCGCGGCCGGCGCGTCGGGGTCGCGCGAGCCGATCACGGGCAAGCGATCGTGGATCGCTGGCGGCAAGCGATCGCGGATCGCCGGCGGAACCTCGATGTCGACGTCCGATCGGCGGCGTGCGACGACGTAGGCGGCCGCGGCACCGACGACGATCACGAGGAGCACAGCGCCGGCGTAGATCAACGAGTCCTGCGGGCCACCGGCGACGCGAACGAAGACGATACGGAGATCGCCGCTGTCGAACTGCTTTGGACCGTCCCAGATGAACGCTCCGTCGTTCGTGGTAGACGGCGGCGTGTTGAACTCGTCGAAGCTGTACCCCTGCGGTGACCGGATGACGAGTCGCTGGTCCGCGCTGAGACTCGAGAGCCACGGCCCCTCAGAAGTCGCGAACGCGTCGCCGAAGTAGATCCGATCGTCTTCAGTGGTCGCGAAGTTGGTCCAGGTAAACGAGTACGAGATGACGCCGACGCGGTAGTCCTCGTCGGCCGCGTCATCGGGGGCATCGATCGATTCGATCCGAGGTTCGTCCCAGTTCGCTCCTTCGATCGACATGGTACGGTCGGTTGACTGCTCGGCGGTGGATACCCTGCTCTCGAACAGTTGACGATCGGGGCCGACGTCGCGATTGCCGGCGGCGACCTCCGTGGCGTAGGACTCGAACGTCTCCACGTCCTCGTCGTCGGTCAGGAGAAACCGGCTCTCGATCGACCACTCCGCGTCACCGCGTTCGGTGACGTTGATCCGGATCACCTGCGCCGGGTCCGCAGCCTGGAGCGACGACTGCTGATCGTCCTGGATCGACGACGAGGAGGTCGGATCCGAGAGGGAGATCACGTGTGGCGGCTGCACCGCAGGGTCGTGGAGGGGCGCCTCGGACGGGGACCGATCGGCTACCGTCGGCGTCCGCGCCGACGGTGCGGCGGCCACCGCCCCCAGCATCGACGTGACGAGGAGGACTGTGAGGGCGAGTGTAACGGCGGTGGATAACCGCATGCGTATCAACCGGTGGTCCCCCATAGGAAAAAACACTTTCCATCGAAAAAATCCGGGATTGCGTTCGCCCCCGGATCCGCTCCGTAACCGAAGCCGCCGTAAAGACAGCATTACTGGTGCGACCAGCTTTTATATCAGGAGCCCATACAGTGCCTCGATGAACAGCGCGACGTCCGCCCTCCTCGCGTTGCTCCTCGTCTGCTCGCTCCCCGCGATGACCGTCGTCGCAGCGGGGCCAGTGGACGAGGAGATCGGCGACGCGAACGACGACCAGACCCTTCGTTTGCTCCCCCATCAGGAAGGGGATTTATTCCAAACCGAAAATACGACGAACCGGCTCACGCTGAGCCACGAGCCCACCGACGTAACCAGTACCCACGCTGAATACCAACACGATCTCGGAACGGAACTCGCGATTGCCGATGACGAGCTCAGGATCGACCAGGACAAGTACGCCATCCTCGATCACGAATTCGACGACGCGACCGACGAAGAGCGATCGGAGATGGCCGAGGCGACCTACAGCCATCTCAAAGACCAGATAGAAGCCATAGAAACTCGCGAGCGGAACGCCGTCCGCGCACACGCCGACGGCGACATATCTGACGCGGAGTTGCTCCAGACGCTGGTACGAAATTACAGGAAAGCACTCGTGATTCACGAAACCCTCTCCGAATTGGACGATCGAACGGACGGAATTTCGGGTTATTCAGTACCGCAGGAGCAACTCCGAGCCGATCGCACGATCCTCGATTTCCATCAGACGCAGATCCGCTCCGTCTTGGATGCATCGTCGGGAACGCAACAGAAGGTCCTGATCGAAACCTCACAAAACGGGTACAGTCTCGCGATGATACGCGGCGGGACGTACGTCGTCGAAACGACACGGTTCGATAATCGGGATACGAACTCCACGAATCAGTTCGAAGAGTTCGAAGGAGCGATCGAACGGACGAGCGAACTGTACCCGTGGGCGGGAAGTGACGAATACGGCTCTCCCCACTTCCAGGACAACAGCTACGAGAATCTCTACTGGATAGATATTCTTCACCAGCAGGGCTCTCTTGGGGTGTATCTCGACGCTGGGACCGGCGACGTGCATCGGGAAGTACAGGAACTATCGATGGCGAAACTGCCCCAGTCCGAAACCGAGACCCGGTCCGACGACGGCCTCGAACTCACGCTCAACCGGACGCCGGCGAACGGTCCGGCGGAGGTGAAGGTGGTCGACGCAGTCTCGGGCGAACCACAGGAAGCGACGATCACTATCGACGGCTACGAGTACGGCGAGACCGACGGCGACGACGGGACGCTCTGGATCCTCCCACCGTCCGGGGAGTACGAACTGGGTGTCGAGACGGAAACCGGGAGTATCAACGCGACCGTATCGAGTTAGCGGGTCGCTGTTCGATCGCGCGGTAGCGAATCGCGTTCGATCGCGTCCAGCAGGGCCTCGTCTACCGGATGCTGGCGTTTATAACTGAAGAGGAGGCCATGCTGGTTCGTGATCGGACGGCTGGAAAGTTGCGCCGAGGAGCCCCCGCGTCGGGAACGCGGCGTCAGCCCGATCGTCGGCCTGCTGGCGCTCCTCGCGGTTACCGTCGCGCTCGCGACGATCGTCGCCATCGGCGCAAGTACGGTATCGATCGGGTCGACCGGGCCGACGGCGGCGTTCGACCTCGCCGTCGACGGATCGACGATCACGATCGAGCACGTCGCCGGTGACGCGATCGACGTGGCGGCGCTTTCGGTGACGATCGCGGTCGAGGGCACGGAACTGGACAGTCAGCCGCCAGTCCCGTTCGTCGGAGCCGAGGGGTTCGACGGCGCGCCGGGGGGGCCGTTCAACGCGGAATCGGATCGGACGTGGCGATCGGGGACGACCGCCGGGGTTACGGTCGCCGACACGAACGCGCCCGAGATCGAGCGCGGCGATTCGGTGACGGTCACGCTGGTCGTCGACGGGCGCCGGGTCGCGACGCTCGAGACGACGAGTCGGTGAGACTCGCACGGGAAACGGGCAGTGCGGCAGGGGCATCGTGGAGATCAGCGTTCGAGTTCCGCGATCCGTCACTCGGGTGCCCTGCCGATCGTCGTAATCGCGACGTCTGGATCGTACGACGGGCCCTGGAACAGGTGTTGCACGTCCTCGAAGCCGGCGGTCTTGAACATCCGATCGGCCTCGTACTCGTCGTAAAACAGCATTATTGAGTCGGCGAGCCGCTGGGCGAGGAAATTGTCGGGATAGTTCGGTCCGACCACGAGCACCTGGCCGCCGGGGTTTAGCACGCGGCGGAACTCACGGAGCGCGAGGATCGGATTGGGCCAGTATTCGATCGAACCGGAGGACCAGACGACGTCGAACGTGTCCGTCGCGAACGGGAGCCGTTCGGCGTCCCCGCGGTGGAAGTGCACGGGCGGAGCGCGTTTGCCGAACTTCGCGTAGGCCTGCTCGAGCTGGTGTCGACTCTGGTCGAGCGCGTACACTTCGTCGACGTGTTCGAGGAGCCCCTCGGTCGCGAACCCGGTGCCGCAGCCGACGTCGAGAACCGTCATGTCGTCCTCGAGGTCGAGCAACGAGAGGGCCTCGGCTCGCATGTCCTCGGTCCAGACGAACGGGTTGACCTGGTCGTACACCTTCGAGAGGTACTTGTAGAACAGTCGAGCACGGGCCTTGTTCTCGAGAACTCCCATTGTGCGAAAGTTTCGGTCCGAAGAAAATATGTCTGCCGTTCCCGGTGGGACCGAGGCCTGGTAATCCGTGACTACCCTCCAGCGGACGCCGAGCGCGGTGAGGTGCTTTCGCAACTACCATATACGCGCTCTGGCAAACATCCGTTTGCTTAGAGTATGCCGAGGCCAGAGGTTCTCGAACGAATTAAGTCGGCGGAAGAAGAGGCCGACGAGATCGTCGCATTGGCAGCAAACGACCGCGACGAGCGAATAGCCGAGGCCCGGGAACGTGCCGAGGAAATTCGCACGGAAGCGGAACAGGAGGCGCGGGAGTTGAAGGAGCGCCGCCTGGAGGAGGCTCGCGAAGAGATCGACGCGGAGTGCGAGCGCGTCCTCGAAGAAGGCGAACAGGAGCGCGAGGAACTCGCCGAGCGCGCCCGGACCCGGGTCGACGAAGTGACCGACCACGTCGTCGAACTGTTCCAGGAGGACGTCCATGCTCAGACCTGAGCGGATGAGCAAGGTCTCGGTGACCGGCTCCAAGGGCATCATGCCCACGGTCATCGAGACGATCCACGGACTGAACCTGGTGCACCTCTCGGACTACGACGGCTCCTGGGAGGGGTTCGACAACGGCAACCCGATCGAGGGTGCCGAGAACGCCTCCGAGAAGCTGGTGACCGTCCGCGCCCTCGAGAGCACGCTCGGACTGTCCGACGCGGACGTCGCGCCGGGCACGATCGAGGACGACTGGGAGAACCGACTCGAGGAGATCCGCACGCGGGTCAACGACCTCGACGATCGGCGAACGGAGGTTCGCGAGGAACTGCGCCGGGTCGACGAGCGGATCGATCGGGTCGCCCCGTTCGCGGAACTCGGGATCGACCTCGATCTGCTGTCGGGCTACGACTCCGTCGAAGTGCTCGTCGGCGAAGGTCCCCGAGCGGCGATCGAGGGGGCGCTCGACGCGTCGGACGACGTCCGGGCGTTCGAGACGTTCACCGGTGGCGATGTCGTGGCGATCGTCGCCGCGCCCACCGACGACGCCGAACCGGGCGCCGTCGACGACGCCCTCGTCGGGGTGGAGTTCACCCGCCACGAGGTACCCGACACCGAGAAGAGTCCCGAAGCGTACGTCGACGAACTCGAGTCGCGCAAGCGCGAACTCGAGTCGAAACTCGAGGAGATCGACGCGGATCTCGAACAGATCCGCGGGACGGAGGGACCGTTCCTCCTGCGCGTCGAAGAAGAGCTCTCCATCGAGGTCCAGCGCGCGGAAGCGCCGTTGCAGTTCGCGACGAGCGAGCACGCGTTCATCGCTGAGGGCTGGATCCCGACCGACGAGTACGAAACCCTCGTGGCGGCGCTGAACGATGCCGTCGGCGACAGCGTCGAGATCGAAGAGCTAGAGCGGGCGGACTACGACCGCCACGGAGCACACAGCCACACCGAAGAGGTCCAGAAAGGGGCGCCCGCCGCGGCCGACGACGAGAGCGCCGCCGAAGCCGACGACGAACCGCAAAAGGCCGTCACGGACGGCGGCTCTGCGGTCACGATGGGCGACGAACCGCCGACCGTACAGGACAATCCGGGACCGGCAAAACCGTTCGAGGTCCTGGTACAGGCGGTCAACCGGCCGAAGTACAGCGAACTGGATCCGACGATCTTCCTGTTCCTGACGTTCCCGGCGTTCTTCGGGTTCATGATCGGCGACGTCGGGTACGGGATCCTGTACGTGGCGATCGGCGCGTACATGGCGACCCAGTTCGACAGCAAGGGCATCACCAGTCTCGGCGGCGTCGCCATCTGGGCCGGTCTGTTCACGATCCTCTTCGGGTTCGTGTACGGCGAAATCTTCGGCCTGCACGTCCTCGGCGAGGTCGTCTGGCACGACACGCTGAACGTCGAACTGCTCCCGCTCAACAAGGGGCTCGAACCGGCAGCCGCCGACTTCGCGCTCGGCTGGATGGTCATCAGCGTGCTCGCCGGGATCGTCCACCTCAACATCGGGTACATCGTGGACTTCTACGAGAACCTGAGCCACGGCATCAAGGACGCGCTCTTCCACAGCGGCTCGTGGATCCTGATGCTCAACGGGATCTGGATCTGGATCTTCTCGACGCACGGAGAGGGTTCGAAGCCGGGCTTCCTGTTCACGACGTTCGCCGGTGACGGTCCGTTCCCGATCGGGTTCACCGGATTCCCGGAGTGGGGACTGTTCACGATTCCAGGAGTCGACATCCTGGTCACGGTGCCGCTGCTCGTCTTCCTCGTCGGGCTCGTCATGCTGATCGTCAGCGAACCCGTCGAAGCAGTCGAAGCGCTCGACGTCGTCGTCAACGTCTTCTCGTACACCCGGATGGGGGCCGTGTTGCTCGCGAAGGCGGGGATGGCCTTCGTGGTCAACCTCCTGTTCTTCGGCGGGTACGAGGACCCGGACGGCGCGTTCCACTTCCTGGGCTCGGCCGGACACGGACCGGGCTACGTCGCCGAACACTACGGCGGCGAAGCCACCGTCATCTTCGACGGCCTCATGCACATAGGAGGCATCGGCGGACTACTCGGCGGGCTCGTCATCCTCGTCCTCGGACACATCGTCGTGCTAGTGCTTGGCGTGACAAGCGCCGGCTTACAGGCTGTACGGCTCGAGTACGTCGAATTCTTTAACAAGTTTTATGAGGGCGGTGGGGCGAACTACGAACCGTTCGGACACGATCGAAATCACCCAGAGAACTAATCAATCATGATGGACTTTGCACCTGCATTCGCCGACGTTGTACTGCAAGCAGAAGAAGCCGCTGGCCCGACGCTCAACGACGCTGGTGCCGCGGCAATCGCCGTCGGTCTCGCCGCGCTCGCGGCGGGCTACGCCGAGCGTGGTATCGGCGCGGCCGCCGTCGGCGCGATCGCCGAAGACGACGACATGTTCGTTCCCGGCCTGATCATGACCGTCCTTCCGGAGACGCTCGTGATCCTTGCCCTGGTCGTCGTCTTCATCGTCGGATAACCACGCCCCCTTCTCTCACCAATGAGTTTGGATACAGTCGTAGAAGACATTCGAGAAGAGGCCCACGCGCGTGCGGAGGACATCCGCAATGAGGGCGAAACGCGCGCCGAAGAGATCGAATCGGCCGCCGAGGAGGACGCCGAGGAGATCGTCGCGACCGCAGAGCGGGAGGTCGACCGCGAGATCGAGCAGCTTCGCGAACAGCGTCTCTCCAGTGCCAAACTGGAGGCGAAACAGAAGCGCCTGGAGGCACGCCGTGACGTCCTCGGCGACGTTCGCGAGCAGGTCGAAGACGAACTCGCCGCGCTCGAGGAAGACACCCGTGAAGAACTCACCCGGGACCTGCTCGACGCCGCGAGCAGCGAGTTCGACGCCGACGACGACGTCAGCGTCTACGGTCGCGCCGACGACCAGGAACTGATTGAGTCGATCCTCGCGGACTACGATGGCTACGAGTACGCCGGCGAGTACGACTGTCTCGGCGGCGTCGTCGTCGAGAGCGAGCAGTCCCGCGTTCGAGTCAACAACACGTTCGACTCGGTGCTCGAGGACGTCTGGGAGGAGAACCTCCGGGAGATCAGCAACCGACTCTTCGAGCAATGACTACGAGAGGCTCAAATCCGGAGTCCGGAACGCTCGGTGCCTCGAACCCCGAGTACGTGATCGGGCGCGTTCGATCGCGCCGTGCGTCGCTGTTCTCGGACGAGGACTATCGAAAGCTGGTCCGGATGGGGCCGAGCGAGATCGCACGGTTCATGGAAGAATCGGAGTACGAACGCGAGATCAACGAACTCGGCTCGCGCTTCTCGGGCGTCGACCTGATCGAATACGCGCTGAACCGGAACCTCGCGAAGCACTTCCAGGACCTGCTGGACTGGTCCGAAGGTCGGCTGTACGACCTCATCTCCCGGTACCTCCGAAAGTTCGACGTCTGGAACATCAAGACGATCATCCGCGGGATCTACACCGACACCGATCCCGAGGAGATCCGGACCGACCTGATCCGCGCCGGCGAACTGGACGATCGGACGGTCGATCGCCTGCTCGAGGTCGACGAGATCGAGGACGCGATCGAGGTGCTCAGCCGGACGGTCTACTACGAGCCCCTGACCGAGGCCTTCGAGGAGTTCGAGGAGACCGGTGCGCTCGTCCCGCTCGAGAACGCCCTCGATCGGGAGTTCTACGAGCACCTGCTCGAGGACGTCTCCCGCGGGCCGGGTGCCGAGCCCCAGGAGGGACCGAAAGCGAAGTACGTCGAGTTCCTGCAGGCCGAGATCGACTTCCGGAACGCCCGGAACGCGTTGCGCCTCTCGCGAAGCGGTGCCGACCTCGATCCGGCGTCCTACTACATCGAGGGCGGCGTCCTGTTCGACCAGTCGGAACTGAGCCGACTCGTCGGCGACTACGACGCGCTCGTCGACCACATCGCCGAGAACAAGCGGTACGGCGATCGGCTCTCGGAAGCCCTCGATCGGCTCCGCGGGGCTGACAGCCTTATTCAGTTCGAGCACGCACTAGACGCTGCGTTGCTCGAGTACTCGGATACGCTCTCGAGTATCTACCCGGTTTCCGTCTCGGCCGTGCTGGCGTACATCCTCGCGAAAGAGCGCGAGGTCGAGAACATCCGCGCGATCGCGCGTGGCCGGGAGGTCGGTCTCTCGGAGAACGAAATCGAAGACGAACTGGTGATCCGATGAGTCAGGAAATCGCAGTCGTCGGCAGTCCGGAGTTCACGACCGGCTTCCGCCTCGCTGGCGTGCGCCGGTTCGAGAACGTGCCGGACGACGACAAGGAGGCGACACTCGACGACGCCGTCACGGACGTCCTCGACGACGAGGGCGTCGGCATCGTCGTCATGCACGACGACGACCTCGAGTACCTGTCGCGGAACGTCCGCCAGGACGTCGAGACGAGCGTCGAACCGGTCGTCGTCACGATCGGTAGCGGCACCGGTGGCGGCGGCCTGCGCGAGCAGATCAAACGTGCGATCGGTATCGACCTGATGGACGAGGACGAGAGTTAAACTATGAGCCAGGCAGAAGACATCGAATCCGTCGACGAAGACGGTGTAATCGAAAGCGTGAGCGGTCCGGTCGTGACCGCCGCGGACCTCGACGCCCGGATGAACGACGTCGTCTACGTCGGCGACGAAGGGCTGATGGGCGAGGTCATCGAGATCGAAGGGAACCTGACCACGATTCAGGTGTACGAGGAGACCTCCGGGGTCGGCCCGGGCGAACCCGTCGAGAACACGGGCGAACCCCTGGCCGTCGACCTCGGGCCGGGGATGCTGGACTCCATCTACGACGGCGTCCAGCGGCCGCTGGACGTACTCGAGGAGAAGATGGGGACGGCGTTCCTCGACCGCGGGGTCGACGCCCCCGGGATCGACCTCGAGAAAAAGTGGGAGTTCACCCCCGAGGTCGAAGAAGGAGACACCGTCGAATCCGGTGACATCGTCGGGACCGTTCCCGAGACCGTCACGATCGACCACAAGGTGATGGTCCCGCCGGACTACGAGGGCGGCGAGGTCACGTCGGTCGAGAGCGGCGAGTTCACGGTCGAGGAGACCGTCGTCGAACTCGACAGCGGCGAAGAGATCCAGATGCACCAGGAGTGGCCGGTCCGTGAAGCCCGGCCCGCCGGTGACAAGGAAACGCCGACCGAACCGCTCGTCACTGGACAGCGCATCCAGGATGGTCTGTTCCCGCTCGCAAAGGGTGGGACGGCCGCGATTCCCGGTCCGTTCGGCTCCGGGAAGACCGTCACCCAGCAGCAACTCGCCAAGTGGTCCGACGCGGACATCGTCGTCTACATCGGCTGTGGCGAGCGCGGCAACGAGATGACCGAGGTCATCGAGGACTTCCCGGAACTGCCGGACCCGCAGACCGGGAACCCGCTGATGGCCCGGACCTGCCTCATCGCCAACACCTCGAACATGCCCGTCGCGGCGCGTGAATCCTGTATCTACACCGGGATCACGATCGCGGAGTACTACCGCGACATGGGCTACGACGTCGCGCTGATGGCCGACTCCACCTCCCGGTGGGCAGAGGCCATGCGGGAAATCTCGAGCCGACTCGAGGAGATGCCCGGCGAAGAGGGGTACCCCGCGTACCTCGCGGCTGCGCTCTCGGAGTTCTACGAGCGCGCCGGCAAGTTCCAGCTGATCAACGGCGACGAGGGTTCGATCTCGGTCGTCGGCGCAGTGTCGCCGCCGGGCGGGGACTTCTCCGAGCCCGTCACTCAGAACACGCTTCGTATCGTCAAGACGTTCTGGGCGCTGGACGCCGACCTCGCGGAGCGTCGGCACTTCCCGGCGATCAACTGGAACGAGTCCTACTCGCTGTACAAGGACCAGCTCGACCCGTGGTGGGAAGCAAACGTCGAAGACGACTGGCCCGAGGTCCGCCAGTGGGCCGTCGACGTGCTCGACGAGGAGGACGAACTCCAGGAGATCGTCCAGCTCGTCGGGAAGGACGCGCTGCCGGAAGACCAGCAGCTCACCCTCGAGGTCGCTCGCTACCTGCGTGAGGCTTGGCTCCAGCAGAACGCGCTCCACGACGTCGACACCTACTGCGAACCCGAGAAGACCTACCGGATGCTCGTAGCGATCAGGACGTTCAGCGAAGAGGCCTTCGACGCGCTCGAGGCGGGCGTTCCGGTCGAGGAGATCCAGGACGTCGACGCGGCCCCGCGACTCAACCGTATGGGGACTGCCGAGGAGTGGAACGAGTTCATCGACGAGATCGAATCGGACCTCAAAGACCAGATCAGAGCGCTGTACTAACAATGAAAGAGTACCAGACAATCACCGAAATCAGCGGTCCGCTGGTGTTCGCCGAGGTCGACGAACCCGTCGGGTACGACGAGATCGTCGAAATCGAGACACCGCAGGGAGAGACCCTGCGCGGACAGGTACTGGAATCGAGCGAAGGAATCGTCTCGATCCAGGTGTTCGAGGGGACCGGCGGCATCGACCGCAACGCCTCCGTACGCTTCCTGGGCGAGACGATGAAGATGCCCGTCACCGAGGACCTGCTCGGGCGGGTGCTCGACGGCTCCGGGAACCCGATCGACGGCGGCCCGGAGATCGTCCCCGACAAACGACAGGACATCGTCGGCGAGGCGATCAACCCCTACTCCCGGGAGTACCCCGAGGAGTTCATCCAGACCGGCGTGTCGGCCATCGACGGCATGAACACGCTGGTTCGCGGCCAGAAGCTCCCGATCTTCTCGGGGTCCGGCCTGCCGCACAACGAACTCGCGCTCCAGATCGCCCGTCAGGCGACCGTCCCGGAGGAAGAAGAGGGCGACGACGACGAGGGGTCGGAGTTCGCCGTCATCTTCGGGGCGATGGGGATCACCGCCGAAGAGGCGAACGAGTTCATGGACGACTTCGAGCGCACCGGCGCGCTCGAGCGATCGGTCGTCTTCATGAACCTCGCGGACGACCCGGCAGTCGAACGCCAGGTCACCCCGCGCCTCGTGCTCACCACGGCGGAGTACCTGGCCTTCGAGAAGGACTACCACGTGCTGGTTATCCTGACGGACATGACCAACTACTGTGAGGCCCTGCGCGAGATCGGTGCCGCTCGCGAGGAGGTCCCCGGTCGGCGTGGCTACCCCGGGTACATGTACACCGACCTGGCCCAGCTCTACGAGCGGGCCGGTCGAATCGAGGGCCGCGACGGATCGGTCACGCAGATTCCGATCCTGACGATGCCCGGCGACGACGACACCCACCCGATCCCCGACCTCACCGGCTACATCACCGAGGGACAGATCGTGATGGACCGGGACCTGAACAGCCAGGGGATCGAACCGCCGATCAACGTCCTGCCGAGCCTCTCGCGGCTGATGGACGACGGGATCGGCGAGGGCCTCACCCGCGAAGACCACGGCGACGTCTCCGACCAGATGTACGCGGCGTACGCGGAGGGTGAGGACCTGCGCGACCTCGTGAACATCGTCGGTCGCGAGGCGCTGTCCGAACGGGACAACAAGTTCCTCGACTTCGCCGATCGCTTCGAGGAGGAGTTCGTCCAGCAGGGGTACGACACCAACCGCTCGATCGAGGAAACGCTCGAACTCGGCTGGGACCTGCTCTCGATGCTCCCGAAGGAGGCCCTCAACCGGATCGACGAGGAACTCATCGCGGAGCACTACCGCGAGGACGAGTCCGAAGTTGCGGAAGTGACGGCCGACGACTGAGCAGGGAGGCGTATTATCGCCGACCCGCAGTCTCGGCCGTCCAGGCCGACGACTGAGCAGGGAGGCGTATTATCGCCGACCCGCAGTCTCGGCCGTCCAGGCCGACGACTGAGCAGGGAGGCGTATTATCGCCGACCCGCAGTCTCGGCCGTCCAGGCCGACGACTGAGCAGGGAGGCGTATTATCGCCGACCCGCAGTCTCGGCCGTCCAGGCCGACGACTGAGCAGGGAGGCGTATTATCGCCGACCCGCAGTCTCGGCCGTCCAGGCCGACGACTGATCGGGAGCGCGGTCCTGCGGACCGCGGAAAAGCGAGCGGGGAGGCACGACCCGCGAGCAGAGGGGCGGTCCCGCCGATCGCACGCCGAGACGTTCTTTTTCCGAACCCCGCGAAGAGCCGTGGGTCGTCGATCGGAGGCGCTGTCACCTCGCGATCGACTCCCGGACGTGAATCGGTCGACAGCCGGAGTGTCGAACCGATTCGGTCGGGAATCCGGGTATAGCGGGTCGCTAGGGCCGATCGTCCCGATCGCCCCAGTCGGTCCGGTTCCCCCACTCCGAATCTGCGTGTCGATCGCCGCCCCGGTCGTCGCGATCGGTCCGGTCGGTGGTGGACGCATCCGGACCGTCGCCCGATTGGGAGGGCGACCGACCCCCGCGCGCTTTCGCGATCTGCTCCGCCTCCGACCGATCGACGACGGTGGGGTGGGACGTTTCGTTCTCGATCGCCAGCCAGAGCAGGAGCGGGATCACGAGGGCGAACAGGAGGAAGACGAAGACGAAGGCGGCGGACATCGGTAGCCGATAACTCGCGTTCCGAGCACAAAGAATTTATCGTATGACACGAAGGAGCAGGTATGAAAGACGACGATCGCGGCTGTCCGAAGTGCGACCACACGGAGACGGAGGTCGACGAGATTTCGACGACCGGAACGGGACTGTCGAAGTTCTTCGACGTCCAGAACCGACGATTCATGGTGATCAGTTGTACCAACTGCGGCTACTCGGAACTCTACCGCGGCCAGTCGTCCGGGACGATGGCCGACCTCTTCCTGGGGTGAGACGGATTGCTGTCCCGAGGTCCCGGCGCACCCGCGGACAGGTCTCGGTTCGCGCCGGAACTGACGGACGGCAGTCCGTAGTATCAGTCCGCGTCTCGTCGTCGACTCACGACGGAGTCCGGCCGGGAAGCAGCCCGGACGGCCGGCAAAACTGTAAACAGTTATCCGACTGGGAGCGCAAGCCCTCCACAAGATGGCCAAGGACGTCAAACCCACCCGCAAGAACCTGATGGAGATCGAGGATCGGATCGAACTCTCCGAGCGCGGGCACGGGACCCTGGAAAAGAAGCGGGACGGGCTGATCATGGAGTTCATGGACATCCTGGACAAGGCCCAGGACGTCCGCGGTGACCTCGCCGACGACTACGAGGCGGCCCAGAAGAAGATCAACATGGCCCGGGCCATGGAGGGCGACGTCGCGGTTCGCGGCGCCGCCGCGGCCCTGCAGGAACACCCCGAGATCACCACCGAATCCAAGAACATCATGGGCGTCGTCGTCCCCCAGATCGAGTCCTCGCGGGTCTCCAAGAGTCTCGACCAGCGCGGCTACGGGATCATGGGCACCTCCGCCCGCATCGACGAGGCCGCGGAGGCCTACGAGGACCTCCTCGAGAGCATCATCCTCGCCGCGGAGGTCGAGACCGCGATGAAGAAGATGCTCCGGGAGATCGAGACGACCAAGCGCCGCGTCAACGCGCTCGAGTTCAAACTCCTGCCCGACCTCTACGACAGTCAGGAGTACATCGAGCAGAAACTCGAGGAACAGGAGCGCGAGGAGACGTTCCGCCTGAAGAAGATCAAGGACAAGAAAGAACAGGAGGAGAAAGAAGAGCGAGCGGCCGAAGCCGAAGCCGAATCCGAGGCCGAAGACGAGGCGGAGCAGGAGGACCTCGAGGACACCCAGCCGAGTACCGCCGCCCGATCGCCGACGGCCGACCAGTAAGCTCCGGACCCGGATACACCGGCCCGGCGCGATCGACCACGGGACCGCGTCGACGACGTCCCGGTGACGACTGACACCCGATGGCCTGTTCACACTGCGGCACCGAATCGACGATCGCCACGGCCGTCCCCGACGACTACCGCGAGTACGCGCCCGAGTCCGCGGCCGCGGTGACGATCTGTCCCACCTGTCTCACAGTCGACCCGGCACCGTCGGCGGCCGCCCGCGACGACGGTGATGGAGACGACCCCGACTTCACGGCCATCAGCGACGCGTTTCCGAGGCGGCCCGATCGAGCGGTCCCGCTCGCGCTCGCGCTCCACCTGTGTGACTCGCTGGCGACCAACCGCGAGGCGATCGAAACCCTGCTTCGGGCCGTCGAGCGGGCGGGAACGGACCCGCTGCTGGTCGTCGATCGTCTCGTCGCCGAGCCGTCGATCGAGCCGGCGATCGACCTCGATCGTCGTCGGCACCAGCTCGAGCAGTTGCTGTACTGAGTCGAGTGGGGAGTCGGCGAAAACGCGGAGAGTGAACTTACTTCCCGGTCGGCGTCACGTTGTTGCTAACGGCCTGTTTCACCTGTAACGCGGCGCTGGCGGCGAGGCCGCGGGCGACCTCGTCCCGTTCGTCGGGCGTAATGACCTCTTCGGGAGCCTCCTCTAGGTCGGGCGTGAAACCGGCGCTGACGGCGTGACCGATCGGTGGTCGAACGGCGACGGTCACCTCGGGGCCGGAGATACCACGGGAGACGTCGGCGTCGACGACGTACTCGCTGGGGAGGAACTCGCGAGTTCGGGCGGCGATCCGCGAGACGTCGCGGTTGAGTACCCGCTTCTGGGCGCTCGAGAGTTCCGGAACGTCCGCCGCTGCACGCTGACCAGCACCCGTTTCCCCCGGCAGCCCTGCGTACGGCGTATTTCCGTTCATGAGAAGTGTGTGGCGCTACCAAAGGTCCGGGTGCTAAAAAGGGTTCGCCTTCGGGAAGGGGCATTGTTCAGATTAGCCTGTTCCAGCAATACGCGAAGCTCTGCAGCCACGTTTCGGCCGTTTCTGGATCGGCGTTTCTAAAACAATTTCCAAATTGATAGGTTCGCCGTTTTACTTCTTGGAAAA
>NZ_JCASSM010000006.1:0-222609 GCF_059736495.1 Halosolutus sp. YCN4
GTACTCCCAGTCGTAGACTGGGAGGGTCTGTTGGCGGTGAATGTAGTACACACTCACACAGTTGGGTCCACACGTTCGATGACACTGATCGGAATCGCCGACCGATCGGGCGTCACCGAACTGTCGAGGCTAACATCAGATCCCATCTGTACGGAAGACCGCAGGGGTGGGGTCCTCATTTCCTTCGGATTAAGTTGTAACCGCCGACCACTATTTAAGGCCTCCGAACTGGACCGTCAAAGATAGTGAGTACCAACCAAGACGGACGGACTCTCATGAGTGACTTACGCTCGGAGCGACCGCACGATCGACTCGTCTGGCCCCGAGGTAGCGCCGTCCGCCGGGAGGGCAAGAGACTGTGTCGGCGACGGTCACATCGCGCCTGCCCCGCCGACTGACAATCGATTCCGCGACGGGGAACGATCGAAGCCCAATCGGCCCGGCCTGATTGATCCGGGCGCACCTTCCCGGATCGGTATCGCCGTGGCGGTGACCGACGGGGCATCAGATCACGAACCGACAGCAACGGACACAGTCCAACGTGTGTTGGGTTCAGGATTATCTACCAGTGGCTGATACGGACGGGTGGAGGGCGCGACCCTCATTGATAGCCCCGTCACCCCACGAGGGCGTCCTTCACACTTCGGTCCGACTATTCCCCGGCGACGTCGATCGAGACGGTTGTGAACGAGACCGATCGGACACCGAGAGCCGCTCGCTATAGTAGCAACTGAAAGTCAATGCACACCTGATCACAGGACGGCTTCGTGATCAGTATGTACATCGTTTCAGTTGCTACTATAGTACTGCTCCCGGCCGATCCGGCAGGTTACCGATCGTCGCGCACGCCCGCGGGGAAATCGTTGTTCGAGAGCGACACGGAACCGGAGTCGCTGATGATGCGCAGGGAGTAGTCCCCCTCGGCGGTCCCGGCGTAACAGTTCTCGATCCGGACGCCGTCCGCGCCGTTGACGACGATCGGGACGTGGGTCGTCTGGAACTCGCTCTCCCGGAGGAGGTACGTCTCGCCGCGGAGTTCGATCCCGCGGCGTTTGTCGGGTCCCGGCTGATCGACGGAGAGCCCGGTGAACCGACACTCGTTTCGCTCGCAGTAGATAGCGTGGCGAAGCCGGGTACCGGGTGCGTCGCCTGTGATCCGGACGTCGTCCAGTTCGACCGCGCCGGCGTCCTGGCCGAGAATACGGACCGCGTTGGCACTCCCGTCGACCTCGATGTCGACGTTCTCGATGTGGGTCTGTCCCGCCCCGGAGCCGATCTTGATGCCGTTGTTCGGGCCGTCGCCGACGGTGATCTCCGTGTTGGCGATCGCGGTCGACTCGACGTCGTCCATGATCCTGATCGCGTCGCCGTTCGGCCGCGGAACGTCGACGGTGACGCCGGCGATCTCGAACCGATCGCCGCCGTCGAGTCGAATCGGATGCTGGCCCGCCGAATCGTGCGGATCCGCGTCGACGACGGCGACCGCGTCCGTGATCGTCCCGTGACGACCGCTGAGTCGGATCGAGGCGGTGCCGCTGTTCTGGTACCACCCGCCCTCGACATCGACCCGGCCGGTCTCGCTCGATACGTACAACCCGTTGTCGGGGAAGCCGCCCAGGCTACAGTTTCGGAAGACGAGCGCTCCGCGGTGGTGCTGGTTGACGTTGATGCCGGTCGCGCCGCGCCACATGTTCCCCGCGTTGGGCGTCTCGTCGACGTGGACGGCGCCGCTGGTCGCATGGAAGCGGGAAACGAGGCCCTCTCCGTCCGGATCGGTGACGTTGAACAGGCCTGGCCCCCAGGTTCCGCTGTCGTGGATACCGCGGACGGTGACGTTCCGGACGACGAGGCCGTCCTCGACCTCGGCATTGATGACGCGAATACCCGTGTCGTCGGCGGTCTGGTCGACGTCGAAGTTCTCGAACCGGAGGTCGCGTCCGGGGTTGTCGCTGGTTCCCAACCGGAACAACCGATACTGCGGGCCGTCGAATTCGTGGTAGGTCGCCGGCACCAGCGTCGCGTTCTCACCGACGAACCCGACGTTCTCGAACCCGGTGAGCCGCAACTGCTCGGCCATGTAGTACTCCCCCGCCGGGAACTCCAGAAGCGTGTCGTCGCCGACGTGATCTCGTAACACGGGCGTGATGGACTCGTTCCCCTCGGGATCCGCGCCGGCTTCGACGACGTCGACGACGGTCTCGTACTGCTCGTCCGCCGGTTCGTCGGCGTTGTCGTCGGCGTCTTCTTCGTGCTGGTCGTCGATCGCCTCGTCCTGTCGCTCGTCGGTCTCCTCGTCGGGTTGTGGCGCGGGACACTGGTTGCCGGACTGATCGCCGCTCCCGTCTGCGATCCCGCTCCCGGCGATCGAAACCGTTCCGAGTCCGGCGAGACTGCTCGCCAGATACGATCGCCGCCCGAGTCGCGACCCGCGTGTATCGTTCGAAGTCACGTCTCGTCGTCGGCAATGCGGTGTATTACGTATACCCGGGTTAATTCGACTCGAAACAGTTGCACTGGGACGGAGTGCTACGCGCAGTGTCAGGTTGCCACACGGTCGTCGGCGAGTCCGCCGATCGAAGCGGACAGCGACTCACAGACAGTCGCCACGGAGTCCCGCTGGAACGGTCGGTCGCTCGGCATCGTCGGAGCGTGCGCTCGATCGCAGTCGCGACGGAGAGATTCGCGTTCACGAACGACGGTCACTCCGACACTGGGAGGCTCCAGTCCAGTTATTCTTGGTCCCCCATAGTAGAATATCGATCATGAGCCAGCACTCGAAGTTGCGGGTCGTTTGTCTCGCCGGACCGAGCGACTCTGGAAAGACGTCGCTCGTCGAGGACCTCGTCCCGCGACTCGCCGCGGACGATCGCGTTGCCACGGTGAAATCGATCCACCACGACGTCGAGATCGACACACCGGGAACGGACACGTACCGGCATCGGACCGCCGGTGCCGAAACCGTCGTCGGCATCACGCCCGGATCGACGTTCGAAGTCAGTACCCGCGGGAAACGGGATCCACCGGAACCGTCGGATGGGGCCGCGGTGTTCGAGAGCGATGACCCCGAACTGCAGGCGCTCGAGAGTACCCTCGAGCGTCTCGCGGGCCGGGGCTACGACGTCGTCCTCGTCGAGGGCTTCACGGCGGCACCCCTGCCGACGATCGTCGTCGGCGATCGCGATCCATCCGAAATCGGCGGCGACGTCGTGGGTCACGGAACGGACGACCTCGCGACCCTGGTCGGGACGATCCGGGACCTCGACCCGATCGATCCGTCCCCCCATCGGGACGGGTGATCGGCCGGCGACGGTCCCGGTCGAACAGTCAGCGGAGACGGGATCCCGTTACGCAGTGACTCGTACTCCGAAACGGTTCGGTACGTCTGCTGGCGAGAAACCGAATGTGGTTATATTTCCAGGAGTTTAGAATCGGAAGTAGTTATATTACTCTCCGTGTCCGACACGCCGATATGAGCACGGGTGGTGGCCGGGATCGGACGTCGCACCACGGTCGACGTGCCGTTCTGGCCGCTGTCGGGGGCGCGACGGCGGGGACGGTCGGCGGGTGTCTCGGGAGCGACGACGGTCGCGTCCGAGTGCTCGCCGCGGGGAGCCTCGCGGTCGTCCTCGAAGAACACGTGGGACCGGCCTTCCGGGCGGACGCCGGAATCCGGTACGCGGGCGAGTACCACGGCTCGAACGCGCTCATGCGGATGATCGAGGAACGGACCAAACATCCCGACGTCGTGATCAGTGCGGACGTCGACCTCCTCCGGGAGCGCCTCTATCCCGATCACGCCGACTGGGACGTCGAGTTCGCGACCAACGCCGTCGGTATCGCCTACGATCCGTCGGCCGACGTCGGCGGCCGACTGGCCGACGGGGAGCCGTGGTACGAGGTGCTCGCGGACGCGGGGCCGGGCGAGGTCGCGATCAGCGATCCGGACTTGGATCCGCTGGGGTACCGCGCCGTGTTGCTGTTCGAACTCGCCGAGCGCGAGCACGACCTCGAGGGGTTCCGCGAGACGATGGTCGATCGAGCCTATCGTGAGCCGAGCGAATCCGCGTTGCTCGCCGGCGTCGAGGCCGGCGATCGAGCCTGTGCGATCTGTTACCGGAACATGGCCAGCGACCACGGCGTGCCGTTTCTCGAGTTGCCGGACGCGTACAACTTCGCCGATCCGGCGGACGCCGATCGATACGAACGGGCGACCTACACGACCGCGGACGGCTACACGGTGTCCGGGTCGCCGGTCGTCTACAACGCGACGGTCCGAACCGGCGCGGACGAGGCGGACGCCGGTCGGTCGTTCGTGAACTTTCTGCTCGACCGGCCCGAATTGCTCGCCGAACACGGACTCCGGGTTCCGGACGCGCTCCCGCGACGCCACGGCGATCCGCCGGAGGAACTCGACGGATGAGCCGCCAGACTCCGTCCGCCCACGACGATTCCGGATCCGGCGCGTCGCGCGTCCGCGAGCCTCCCAGCGCCGAGCGCGATCGCGGGAGCCGTCTCGGGGCCGCGATCGATCGGGTCACGAGCCCCCGCGCCGTGCCAGTCCTGCTCGGGACGATCCTGCTCGCGTACTTCGTGGTCCCGTTTATCGCCTTCTTCGGCCAGGTGCGATCGGTCGACGTCGTCGCGGGGCTCGCGGAGCCGGCGACGCGGCAGGCGGTCAGGACCTCGCTGGTGACCGCGCCGATCGCGACGGCGATCGCGACCGTCTTCGGCGTCCCGCTCGCGTACGTCCTCTCGCGCGGGTCGTTCCGGGGCAAACGGCTCGTCGAAGCCGCCGTCCTGCTGCCGCTCGTGGTCCCGCCGATCGTCGGCGGGGTCATGCTGCTGACCGTTCTCGGCCGGTACACGCCGATCGGGGCCGCGGCCGCCGCGCTCGGAATGCCCCTGACCGGGAGCCGGGCCGGCGTGATACTCGCCCAGACGTTCGTCGCCGCGCCGTTTCTCGTGGTCACCGCGCGGGCCGGTTTCGACGGCGTCGACGAACGCCTCGAAGAGGCGGCCCGGACGCTCGGGTACGGGCCGATCGAGACGGTGTGGCACGTCTCCCTCCCGCTCGCCCGGAACGCCATCGCCGCCGGGATCGTCCTGACGTTCGTCCGCGCTCTCGGGGAGTTCGGGGCGACGATGATGGTCGCGTACAACCCGCGGACGATGCCGACGCGGATCGAGGTAGTGCGGATCTCGAAGGGACTGGACGCGATCGTCCCGATCGCGCTGGCGCTGCTCGCCATCGCGGTGGTCGTCGTCGGTCTCGTCCAGTTCCGCCTCGGTGCGCCCAGGCGGTGGTAAGGGTGCGAGCCGGTCGTTCTGTCGTCGCTCGCTCGTCAAAATAGATAATCGGTCGTGAAAGTTCCGTTCAGCCGTACTAATCCTTTTGGAATCGGGGTTATTGCGTTCCCTGTCCAACCCGTGTACGAGACACATGACCTCAATCGCAGACATCGAGATTCCGGCTGACGGGACGGGCATGGGAGAGTTGTTCGAGACCCTCCCCTCGCTCACGTGCGAGATGGAACGTGTAATCGCGTCGGACGGCCACGGCCTGTGGCTCGCCGGCGCATCGCGGTCGGAGATCGAGGACGGCCTCGACGAGGCGTCCGCGATCGGCGACTTCGGACTGATCAGCGAGGACGAGGATCGCTGGCTGTACGACATCGAGTTCGACCCCGAGACACTCGACGTCTTCGAAGTCGTCCTCGAGGAGGGCGGCACGGTACTGAGCGCCTCCGCCTCGAGCGGGACGTGGCTGCTGAGCATCCGATTCACCGACCGGGAGAGCGTGAGTTCGCTCTACGATCGACTCGTCGAGCAGGACGTCACGCCGACGATCGTCCGCCTGTTCGACATGACCGAGGAGAGCCACTCCCAGTGTGGGCTCACCACCCGCCAGTACGAGACGCTGGTCGCGGCGATCGACCACGGCTACTTCGAGATCCCGCGCGAGGTCTCGATGCAGGAACTCTCGGAGGAACTCGACATCTCCCACCAGGCGCTCTCGGAACGGCTCCGCCGGGCCTATCGGGCACTCGTGACCTCCGAACTGAACGTCTCCGAAGACGAAACGACCGCACCGCCGATCCCGTCGAACTGATGGGCACCCCGACCGTCACACGGAATCACGTGCACACGAACGGTTCGTCGTAACCCGCTATTTTGTCCGACCGTCGCCCCTCGACAGTCGCATCGCCCCGCCACTCGACAGCACCCTCGCTCGCGTCCGCCCGGGATCTGTCCCGAAAGACCACCATTATTACCGGTGCACCCCACGCTCGTGACATGAACGTCGACAGCGACGACGGAGTGCTTCGAATCACGTTCGATCGGCCGGGCGTCCTCAACGCGCTCACGACCGAGACGGCGGCGACGCTCGCCGACACGATCGAGGACGCCTCGCCCGAGGAGTACCACGCGATCGTCGTGACCGGCGAGGGTGACGCGTTCAGCGCCGGCGGCGATATCGAAGCGATGGCGGAAGAACCCGCCCCGCCCATGGAGTCGTACGACGAGGTCACCGAGACCTTCGGTCGCGTGGTCGAGGCCACGCTCGAGTGTCCGGTTCCGATCGTCGCGAAGGTAAACGGCGACGCCGTCGGCGCCGGACTGGCGATCGTCGCCCTCTCGGATATCGCCTACGCCGCCGCGGACGCCACCTTCTCCTGTGCGTTCGTTCGCGTCGGCCTCATCCCGGACACCGGCGGGACCTTCATGCTTCCCCACATCGTCGGCCTCCGGGCCGCGAAGAAGCTCGCGTTCACCGGCGAATTCTTCGACGCCGATCGGGCGGCCGACCTCGACCTGATCAACGAGTCGGTCCCGGCCGAGGAACTCGACGAGCGGGTCGCCGACACCGTCGATCGACTCGGCCGTCGCCCCACGGACGTCATCGGACTGATGAAACAGGCGATGCACGAGAACATGGGTCGTCACTGGGACGAAGCGCTCGATTACGAGAACCTCTTGCAGGTCCAGGCGCGCAGTTCCGACTCCCACGAGGAGGGCGTCAGCGCCTTCCTCGAGGGTCGAGATCCGGAGTTCAACGAGTGAGGACGCCGAGCAGTAACGTAAGTCCCCGTTGAGAGACGATCGCACTAGCTAATGGCGGGTTACGGTGGCCACGGCTCTCGCCGCAGGCCACCGCAAGCACCACCATCTTGCACCTGTCTGGATACCGTCATAGTGCAATGTCCCCACAGTTTACCGACGACGATATCGGCAAGACCGTCGTCAACGAACACGGCGAGGACGTCGGCATCGTCGCCAGCGTCGAACACGGCACGGCCCACGTCGAACCGGATCCGGGCATCACCGACACGATCAAGGCGAAACTCGGGTGGGGCGGGACCGACGACACGTACCCGCTCCAGGAGGAGGCGGTCGCATCCGTCACACGCGACGAGGTGCGCCTCGAGAGCGACATGGCCGGTACTGGCAGTTCCGGCGCCGGCACGACTCGCGACACCGGAGGTGCCGGATCGACAGGCGTCGCCGGCACCGACACCGGAACGGGTCGCGATCGGGGAACTGACACCCGTCGTGACGACGACGATCTGATCGGTGACGACGATGATAGCATGATGCGCGACGACGACGATCGCGACACGATCGGCGGCGAGGACCCGGGAGAACCGCGCGGACGCGACCGAGGGTCGGACGACGACGAACTGATCGGCGACGACGACGATGACGACCTCATCGGTGACGACGATGACGGGATGATGAGTGACGACGATGACGAACTGATCGGCGACGACGACAGGCGCAAATAATCGACACCGGGTCCTCGAGCGACGCTCGCCAACTCGTCAGATTGCCCACTGAAACTGCTTTTTCGACTCCGCCGCGATCGACTCCTGACCGACGGAGCGGTAGGCGGGTCCGCGATCCGGGACTCCGTGAGGCCCATCCTCGGATGGGACGAAAAGAGACCCCGATCGTCTGTACGTCTCGATCCGTCGTGACGCACGCGCTATCGTTCGGGTTCCTCGTCGGTGCCTTCCGGGGGGCGATCGGTCCGGGCCGAGACGTCCTCGGCACTCCTCTCGTTGCGGTCGCGATCCGGTTCCGATTCGGGTCGTCGTTCCTCGATCCGTCCGCCGCTTCCCTGCTGGCCCCGTGCGATCGGCTGGTGGCGCCGTTCCTGGGCGCGCTCACGCCGATCGGTGTCGATTCGCTGAGAGGGCTGGTCGCGCGGACCGCCTCGATCCGACGGAGGCCGTGGCGACTCTCGGCGCCGAGTCGACTGTCCGGACTCGTAATCCCGGTCGTACTGTTCCTGGTATCGTCCTTCCGTCGGGACGTCGGGACCTCGCTGGTCCGGTTCGTGCGGCCGAGACTGGCTCTGGGGCGGTGTCTCCGTCCCCTGTGGCTGCGGTTCGGGCCGACCGCCTGTCGCTGTCTGCTGGGACGGGTACTGACCGGCGGACTCGCCGCCGTACGACGATCCCTGGATCCACTCACCGGTCTGTGGATACTGCTGGGTCGGTGGCTGGGATCGGGCACCCGTCTCCTGGCGCGATCGGTATTGCGGTTCCGGCTGCTGACCGCCGGGATGCTGTCGGTCCATCCGGCCGGTCGGCTGCTGACCGGTCATCTGGCCACCAGTATGCGGTTGTCCCATCTGCTGGCCCTGCCCCGTCTCCATCTGCTGGCCCTGCATGGATCCCGGCTGGGTCGCGGCGGACACGCCCTTCTCGATCGCCCGTTCCATCTCCGGCACGACCGCCTCGAGACCCTGCAGGTAGCTCTCCATCATCGACTCCGTGAACTGCTGGCCCGGGAACCCCCGTAGCATTGACGCCGTCAGCTCGATGCCCTGTCGCTGGGCCGTCTCCTGCCACTTCATCGCACTCAGAGCCATTCGCGCCACGTTGCGCTGGAGATCGATCGCCTGCTCCATTGCCTCCTGCCCGTGCGTCATCGTGGTCTGCTGAATCTGTGCGGTCGGATCGTACTGCGATTGCTGGGGGTCTCTCATCAGTCTCACTCGAGGAGGCGGATCCTCGCTCGTCACGGTCGGCGCGAGTGAGCACAATAAAGATCCACGTCGGTTCCAGCGGCAGTCACGAACTCGGCCGGTAAACCGAACCGATCGATCGCGATCGATCGGGCCGACGCGAGTGCGGCGCAAGCGACCCGTCGCTCCCGGAAACCGGACGCGCAATCGCGGTGTACCGGAACGTAACCGTCGCTTGGGAACCGAACTTGATCAGGTATCGGAGCCGGACTCGGGCTCGCCGTGGGTCACGCCCTCGCGTTCCTCCGCCCGCCGCCGCCGAATCGCCGCCCGCGCGTTGCTCGCGTCGTAGCCGAAGAAGACGTCCGTCCCGTACGCCTCGGCGACCTCGGTGGCGTGAATCAGGTTGTCCACGTCGACGTCGACCGCGTAGAGTTCGACGTCGAACGGCGTCTCGAGGGCGCTCTCGAACCCCCGCGCGATCGTCTCCAGCCAGTAGGTCGTCTCGTAGGCCATGTCGTAGAGGGGAACGACGAACTCGTCGACGTACTCCTCGAGCGCCGCGAGGTCGATGCCGGCGCGCTCGTAGAGGTGGCCGGGGTAGGGGTCCGGATAGAGCGTCAGGTACACCGTTCCGGGGATGCGATCGGCCGCCTCCGCGACGAACTCGGTGATGACGCTCGCGCGCCACTCGAACCGATCGTCGTACTCGCTCCGTTCGAAGGACTGTTCGCAGACGCCACACCGACAGTACTCCGCCCGCGGGAACCCGACGTCGTCGAGGCGGACGTCCTCGTTCGCCGCGACGCAGTCGTCGATGATCTCGAAGAGTCCCTCGCGGTAGTCCTCGCGGGACGGGCAGATGTACGCCCAGTCGAAGTACTGCCGATCGCGCGTGGCCGGCCGGCCCATGTCGTCGACCGTGACGAGCGACGGATCGGCGTCCGCGGCAGCGTTGTCGCCGAAACAGGAGACCATGTTCACGCCGTCCTCGATCGGGTCGGCGGACCGGCCGGTGACGTCTTTGACCTCGTAGAACCCGCGATCGAACTCCGGCCACCGTACTTCTTCCGCGTTCCGCGTGACGACGCCGTACATGTCGGAGCGATACGGCGCCGCGCGGGAAAGCCGTTCGGAATCGAACGGTTCCTGATGGTTCGCTATCCGGGATCTACCGCGGTGTGCTGGCGAACCCCCACTCCTCGACAGTGACCTATTCGACCGGATCGTACTCGACGTCGACCTCTGACGGGCCGCCGGCGACGACTTTGTAGAGGACGGTGATGACGAACAGGGCGATCAAGATCTTGAATGTCCGGGACATATGCACGTAGATAGTTGGGCGGCGAACACTTAGAGATTCTGGATGGTCCCCCGCGGACGAACGCGCCAGACCGGTCAGGTATCGATCAGGGACGCGATATCGTCCCGCACGATCGTCTCGCAGTAGGTACACCTGACGCCGTCGTCGAGCACCTCGAACCGGGAGGTGACCGGTTCGCCGGCGGTGGTGATACAGCCCGGGTTCGGACAGGAGAGGACGCCGGTGACGACATCCGGCCGTTCGACGCGATGTTTCTCGATCACCTCGTAGTCGCGGACGATGTTGATCGTCGCGTCCGGCGCGATCAGCGAGAGGACGTCGACCTCGTCCTGGCTCAACTCCCGTCCCTCGACCTTGACGATGTCCTTGCGCGCGAGTCGATCGGAGGGGACGTTCATCCCGACCGACACCTCCTCGCCCTCGCTCCCGTCGATACCGAGGATCGCGAGGACGTTCAGGGCCTGGCCGCCCCTGACGTGGTCGATGACGGTCCCGCTGCGGATCTTGCTGACGCGGAGTTCGTGCTCGTCGTCGTGGTGCTCGTCACTCATCGCTATCACCTCCCTCCCGAAGGAGGAGATCGAGCAACGCCATCCGGACCGGGACGCCGTTGTGTGCCTGCTCGAAGTAGGCCGCGTGGTCGGTTTCGTCGACTTCCGGGGCGATCTCGTCGACGCGGGGCAGCGGGTGCATCACCGTCAGATCGTCGCTCGCGGCCTCGAGCGTGTCCGTGTCGATCTGGTACTCACCGGCCACCTGCTGGTACTCGTTCTCGTCGGGGAAGCGCTCGCGCTGGATCCGGGTGACGTAGAGCACGTCCAGCGACGGCAACACCTCGTCGATCACCTCGTGTTCGCGGACCTGGGCGCCCTCCTGCTGGTGGAGATCGTAGACGACCTCCCGTGGAAGTTGCAGGCTTTCGGGGCTGATGAAGTGCTGGCGCGCGTCGAAGTTCGACAGCGCGTACGCGAGCGAGTGGACGGTTCGGCCGTACTTCAGATCGCCCATGATGCCGATCGTCAGGTCGTCCAGGCCCGCGTTCTCTCGGATCGTGTACAGATCCAGCATCGTCTGGGTCGGGTGGTGACCGGCCCCGTCGCCGGCGTTGAGCAAGGGGACGTCGACGAACTCGCTGGCCATCGCCGCGGCACCCTGCTTTGGGTGGCGCAGGACGAGCGCGTCGGTGTACCCCTCGATGACCCGCACCGTGTCGGCGAGCGTTTCTCCCTTCTTGACGCTCGAGGACTCTACCGAACCCATGTCGACCACGTCGCCGCCGAGGCGTTTCATCGCGGTCTCGAAGCTCATCTTCGTCCGCGTACTGGGCTCGAAAAAGAGCAACCCGAGCAGTGTGTCCGCGTGGCGGTCGGCGACGGCCGACGGATCGGCGTCGATCTCGGCCGCGTAGTCGAGGACCTGCTCGATGTCCGCCCTCGAGAGTTGTTTGCTCGTGATGAGGTGATCGTGGCGCATTCGTTCGTGTACGCTCTTGCCGCCCCCTTCAATCTCTCCATTCACGATCGGCGCCCGTGCATTTATAAGGGAAGGCGGGGCCAATCATCGGTAGGTCGGCGAACGGAGGTCGAACGGATGCGAGTCGGCGATCGGTTCGGAGCGCCGTCGCCGGGTTGACGACCGAACGTAAGGCAAAGAGTTATACAGGCACTACAGCAATTGGTCACAATCGTATGGTGGGTCGGCTGGAAACCGGGATCGACGTGCTGGATCGGAAGCTCGACGGGGGACTCCCACCGGGCTGTATCGTCGCCTACACTGCCAACGCAGACAGCCAGTCGGAGCTGCTTCTCTACGAACTGACCGCCGCCCGCGGCACGCTGTATCTCACGACCGAGCGATCCGACGACGCCGTCCGGCACGCCATCGAGACGTCGCCGTCGGACGTCGGCAGTCCGACGGTCAGACACGTTACCAGCGACTCGCCGCTCAAGGAGGCGACGCGACTCATCAGCGCGCTCCCGGACGGCGCGAACCTCATCATCGACACGATGGACGTGCTCGAGCGAGCCGACACCGACGAGTACGTCACCTTTCTCAACGATCTCAAGACCCAGATGCTCGAGACCAACAGCGTCGCCGTCTTGCACTGCCTGAAAGGCGACGCCGAACCCGCCAACCGGGCCCGAACCCACCACGCCGCCGACGCCGTCTTCGACCTGCAGACCGAGATCTCCGGCACCGAACTCGAGAACCACCTCACGATCCCCAAGTTCCGCTGCGGCGACCAGCCGGTCGAGGCGATCAAACTCGAACTCGTCGAGGAGGTAGCGATCGACACGAGTCGGGACATCGCCTAGACGCCCCGCTCTCCCTCGGAGTACAGCGGTCCTCGCGGTCCAGTTGCAGCGACGCCGACCGTCCCGCCCACTGGTGAGTCTCCGATCGGCAGGAACGCGCGGCTGGTCGGCCAGATATCGGACGGAAAGACGGGGTCGTTACTCTTCGGCGCCTTCGAGTTCTTCGACGATCTCGTCGGCGTCGACGTCGGCGTCCTCGAGTGCCTCCTCGATGTCGCCGCCGCCCATGCCGCCCATACCGCCCATCATGCCGCCCATGCCCATGCCCATGCCGCCCATGCCGTCGATGACTTCCTGGACGATGACGCGATCGACGCCGACCTTGTCGATGACGTCCTGGCCGATCTGCTGTTTGCCCATCATCCACTGCTGGTTCATCGTCATCTGGGGCGTGGCCTCGAGGTAGAGCGTCTCCTTCTCGACGACCTCGGTCTCGAACTCGGGTTCGGCGTCCTCGTCCTCGTCTTCGTCCTCGTCGGGTTCGACGGGGACCTCCTCCTCGACCTCGTCCGTCTCGATCCAGAGGTCGGGTTCGAAGCCGAGGTACATCTCGAACAGGCCGGCGGCCTGCTGTTCGCGGTCGTCGACCGCGTCGACGATCGTGTACTCGTACTCGACGTCCTCGCCGGCCAGCGGGTGGTTGAAGTCGACGCGCGCGCGGCCGCCGATGATCGTGCTGATGTAGCCCTGCTGGCCGTCGACGGTCACGTTCGCACCGGGGTAGCGATCGTCCTCGTCGATCTTCTCGGCGCTGACGGTCTGGACGTCGTCGGGGTCGTACTCGCCGAAGGCGTCCGCGGCGTCGATCGTCACGGTGCCGGAGTCGCCGGGTTCGCTCCCGATGACGGCGTCTTCGACGTCTTCGAAGATGTGACCCTCACCCAGAACGATGGTTCGGGGTTTGAACTCCTGGCCCTGGTCGTCGACGCCCTCCTCCTCGGCGACTTCGGGATCGGTCGTGTCGACCAACTGGTCGCCGTCCGCGGTGTAGGCGGTGTACTCGATCTCGACGAAGTCGCCTTCCTGGAGCCCCGCGGCGTCCTCGGTGGCGTCTTCTTCGTCCGTTGCAGCGTCATCGGCCTGCTCCTCGAGCTCGGCCTCCTGATCCTCGGTCATACGTTGTACGTCCCGCCGTCTACATTTAAGGAACACGTTTTCCCCCGGGAACGACCGATACTTACGATCGGTGCCCGTGGAAGCGGATATGTACGAGGTGGAAGTGAAGGTCCCGGCCGATCTCGAGCGCGTACGGGTCAGACTCGACGAGATCGGAGCGACACCGATGGGGGCCGTGGTGCAGGAGGATACCTACTACGACGCACCACACCGATCGTTCCCGGAGACCGACGAGGCGCTGCGGATCCGCGAGGAACGGCCCGCCGACGGCCCGAACGAGACGCGCGTCACCTACAAGGGCCCTCTCCTCGACGACGAGTCCAAGACTCGCGAGGAAGTCGAGACGGCGATCGGAAACGGCGGGAAAATGGATGCGGTGCTCTCGAACCTCGGCTTCGAGCCGGCCGCGACCGTTCGAAAGGACCGCGAGCGATTCGCGCTCGAGGAGTACACGATCACGCTGGATTCGGTGGACGAGGTCGGCGAGTACGTCGAAGTCGAGACGGCGGTCGAACACGAAGACGACCTCGAGTCGGCCCGCGAGGGGGCCTACGAGGTCCTCGAGAAACTGGATCTCGATCCCGACGATCAGCTTCGAACCTCGTACCTGGGACTCCAGCTCGAGGGCTGATCGTCCGCCGCGGTGTATAACCCCCACGTATTTTCGGTGTGCAGGTGCTTTCCGCAAGTTATAGAACGGCGACGGGTCTACGACCACCAATGAGCGAGCGGAACATCCGGGTCGAACCGATCGACCGACGGGCAGTAGAGGACCAGGAGGTCGAAATCGTCGAGCGAAAGGGGATCGGTCACCCCGACTCCATCTGCGACGGCGTCGCCGAGAGCGTCGCCAGGGCGCTCGCGAGCGAGTACCTCGACCGCGTCGGCGAAGTGCTCCACTTCAACACCGACGAGACGCAACTCGTCGCGGGGGAGGCCGCGCCCGCGTTCGGCGGCGGCGAGGTCGTCGACCCGATCTACCTGCTGATCGTCGGCCGCGCCACCAAACACTACGAGGGCCAGACGATCCCGACGGAGACGATCGCGCTCCGGGCCGCTCGCGGGTATCTCGAGGAGACGATCCCGCAACTCGAGGTCGGCGAGGACATCGTCGTCGACGTCAAACTCGGCGAGGGGAGCGGCGATCTGCAGGAGGTCTTCGGCGAGGATGAAGTAAGCGTCCCGATGGCAAACGACACGAGTTTCGGCGTCGGCCACGCGCCGCTGACCGAGACCGAGCGGATCGTCCTCGACGCCGAGCGGCGGCTGAACGGCGAGTTCGCCGACGAGAACCCCTACCTCGGCCCCGACGTGAAGCTGATGGGCAAGCGCGAGGGCGATCGGATCGACGTCACCGTCGCGGCGGCGATGATCGACGAGTACGTCCCCGACCTCGACGCGTACGTCGAGGCCGTCGAATCCGTCCGGGAGTTCGTCGCCGACGTCGCGAACGAACACACCGATCGCGAGGTCGAGGTCCACGTCAACACCGCCGACGACTACGAGGAGGGCTCGATCTACCTCACCGTGACCGGCACCTCCGCCGAGCAGGGCGACGACGGGTCCGTCGGCCGGGGCAACCGCGCGAACGGGCTCATCACGCCCAACCGATCGATGTCGATGGAGGCCACCAGCGGCAAGAACCCCGTGAATCACATCGGGAAGATCTACAATCTCCTCTCGACGGAGATCGCAGAGGCGGTCGTCGCCGAAGTCGACGGCATCCGCGACCTTCGCGTGCGTCTGCTCTCCCAGATCGGCCGCCCGATCGACCAGCCACACGTCGCCGACGTCCACGTCGTCACCGACGACGGCGTCGCCCTCTCGGACGTCGAGAGCGAGATCGAGGCGATCGTCGACCGCGAACTGGCCGACGTCACGGGGATCACCCGCCGCGTGATCGACGGCGAACTCACGACGTTCTGAGACGGACTCCCGTCCGTCAGTTCCGGTGTAACCGCGATCGTCCTGCGGTTGCACCGGGACACCGGTACAGCGGACCGTGTGAGCGGCCGCGTCGCGCTCCGGGCGGCCCGACGCCTCATCTCCTGTCCTATCGTAGCCACTGAAACGATTGACACACTGATCGCAACGCTGTCCTGCGATCAGGTGTGCAGTGACTTTCAGTGGCGACGATAGCGATCGACCGACGCCAGCCGTCGGCACTCGGCCGCTTGCCACGTAATGCTACAGACTCAACGAGAGAGGAGTGGTAGCGAAACCGATGATCGATGATTAACGACATGCTCACTATCATCGCGAACGACTATCGTCGCTGCACGTTGATCGCTCTCTTTGACCGGGACTCCCGGACAAAAGAGACCACTCGCCTCCCGGACGACGTCGCTATCGGCGGGACGAACCCCGATACCCGTCTCGTCGAGTTACGTCACTGCCACCTTCCCATGCTGGCCGAGAGCGACCTAATCGAGTGGGATCGAGAGCGCAACGAAATCGCTACGGGGGACAGATTCGCCGACGTCGAACCGTTGCTCGAACTGTTTCTCGACCATCGCGAGGGGTTGCCCGACGAGTGGACCGTCGGTCCACCGCTCGAATAATCGTGCGCTGACCCGTCGGATTCGAGACGACGATCGGACCCGTTCGCTCTCCGGATTCGATAGACCCATTAACGTGGTCGCTGTGGTAGTCGAGTAGCGAGTTACGAATCGAAATATCCTCGAGAGCGATCGCCAGTGTCACGCCCCGCTGTCAGTTCGAACCGGACCGTTCTCGCCGTCGTCGCCAGCACCTTCTTCGTCGGCTTCGGGGGTGGCGTGATCTTCCCGATCCTCCCGAACCTCGGGGAGGTACTGGGCATCTCGGCGTTCATGGTCGGACTCATCCTGAGCGCGAACCGGTTTACGCGGCTGGTGAGCAACGCGCCGGCCGGGGCGCTCGTCGATCGGGTCGGCACCCGGAAACCGTTCGTCGCGGGACTGGCGATCGAGGGTCTCGCGACGTTCGGCTACGTGGTCGCGATCCTCTCCTCGTTCCCCGAGGTCTGGTTCATGATCGCCCGGATCCTCTGGGGGCTGGGAAGCGCGCTCGTCTTCGCGACGGCCTACACGATCACCGCCGACGTGAGCGAGGCGGACTCGCGTGGGACGAGCATGGGGATCGTCCGGGCGGGGATCACGTTCGGCTTTCCCGCCGGACTCGTCCTCGGCGGCATCGTCAGCGACATCTGGGGGAACGCCGAAGCGTTCGTCCTCGCGGCCGCGTTCGCCGGTCTCGCCAGCGTCGTCGCGTACCGGATCGTCCCGGAGACCCACGTCGAGGGCGAACAGGAGTCGGTCAAGCCCTGGGACGTCGAACGCAGCGTCCCCGCGCTGACGATCGGGCTGGTCAACTTCGGACTCTACTTCGCCTACATCGGGGTCCTGTTCTCGACGCTCGTCCTCCTGCTCGGCGAACGGGGGATCTCGATCTTCGGCCTCGACGCTCAGGGGTCCTCGGGCATGCTGATGGCCGTGACGGTGCTCGCCGGCGCGGTGTTCACCCTCGGCGGGGGCGTCCTGAGCGATTCCGTCGGCGCGCGCGTCCCGGTGATGCTCGGCTTCCTGGTGACGGCCTGTCTCGGGTTCGCGGTGCTCGCCGTCGGATCGCGGTTCGAAACCCTCGTGATCGCGTGCGCCCTGATCGGCGCCGGCCAGGGCGGTGTCGGCGGTCCGTTGACGGCCCTGCTCGCCGACCTCACGCCCGAGGATCGGATGGGACGGGCGATGGGAACGAACAACGTCCTCGGCGACGTCGGTGGCGGCCTCGGACCGCTGGTCTCCCTGCCGTTCGCCGAGGCGTTTTCGTTCGAGGTGCTGTACGGGCTGAGCGCGATCGTCCCGCTCGTGGCCGGCGGCGTCCTCCTGGTGGGCATCTACAGCCACACGGGTCGACTGAGTCCGACGGTAGAGGAGTCCGCGACCTGATACGGATTGCTGTACCGATGTACCGGCGCAACCGCCGCCCGGATCGCAGTTGCGCCGGAAATGACTTACAGGAAACCGTATGAGACTCCGATCGCCGCGGCCGCCGTCCACCGCCCGATTGCTGACACTCGATCCGACACAACGCCTTTGAGGAAACGACGTGAGGTGTCGGTATGGACGTCCACACTGCGCTGCGAGGAATCACCTGCCCGCTGGTGACGCCGTTCGACGACGGCGCGATCGACGAGGCGGCGCTGGCCGACCTCATAGACCACCTCGAGTCGGGCGGGATCGACGCCGTCTTCCCCTGCGGGACGACCGGCGAGTTCCCGAGTCTCACCCCCGCGGAACGGCTCGACGTGATCGAACGAACGGTCGAACACGCCGACGTCCCCGTCGTCGCGGGTGCCGAGGCGACCAGCGTCGCCGAGACGATCGACGCGGTCGAGAACGCCGCCTCGGTCGGTGCCGACGCCGCCGCGATCGTCGCGCCCTACTTCACGACAGCGAACGATCCGGCGGGCAACCGGCGGTTCTTCGAGGCCGTCCTCGACGCGGCGTCGATCCCCGTGCTTCTGTACAACATTCCGCAATGTACGGGCCAGCGGATCGAACCCGAGACGGTCGCGGCCGTCGCGGACCACGAGCAGGCGCTGGGCATCAAGGACTCGAGCGGCGACCTCGCGTACTTCCTGTCCGTCCTCGAACGGACGCCCGACGAGTTCCTGTGTCTGCAGGGATTCGATGCGCTTCTGGTCCCGTCGCTCCGGATGGGCGCCGACGGCGGTATCAACGCGCTCTCACAGGTCGTGCCGACGGTCTTCCGCGAGGTCGCCGACGATCCCGAGGCCGATCGGGCCCGGGAACTGCAGGCGGAGGCGATCGCCCCGCTGTTCGAGGCGTGTACGACTCACGACTTCGCCCCGGCGACGAAAGCCGCACTCGTCGAACGAGGGGTCATCCCCGGCGACGACGTCCGCCCGCCGCTGGTCCCCGTCGACGACACCGACCCGATCGCCGAGGCGGTCGATCGAGCGCTGGCGGTCGCCGATCGGTGACCGGGCGGGCGCGGTTGCCGTCACACGGCTGACGGTACGCGTGCGGCGGTCCCCTCGTAATCGCCTTATACCCCCACTCGTCTAGTCCACCGCATGCACCCGCCGGGAGCCGACACGGTCCTCGTCCGTCACGGCGACGTCAACACCAAGAGCAACGCCGTCAAGCGGCACATGGAGGGCCTGCTCGTCGAGAACCTCGAGGCCGTGCTCTCGTTCCGATCGCTCCCCGGCACGGTCGAGAATCGCTGGAACCGACCCCTGATCCACGCCACCGAGGAGACCGTCGAGGCCGCGACGGCGGCCGCCACGGACACCTTCGGCGTGGTTTCGGCGAGTCCCGCGCGGACGGTCGGGACCGGGAAAGAAGAAATCCTCGACGTCCTCGTGGAGACCGCCCGTGCGTGCTACGACGGGGGGACGTTCGCCGTCGACGCCCGCCGGGCGAACAAACGGCTCCCCTACGACAGCGAGGACCTGGCTCGCGAGGGCGGCACCGCGATCTGGGACGCCGTCGCGGACGAGTTCGAACCGGAAGTCGACCTCGACGATCCCGACCTCACGTTCGGCGTCGAGGTCCGCGAAGACGTCGCGTTCGTCTACCTCGAGATGCGACCCGGACCCGGCGGACTCCCCCTCGGCGCACAGGAGCAGACGATCGCGATGATCAGCGGCGGGATCGACTCGCCGGTCGCCGCCTACGAGATGATGAAACGCGGCAGTCCGATCGTCCCCGTCTACGTCGATCTCGGGCCCTACGGCGGGATCGACCACGAGGCACGGGCGATGGAAACGGTCCGGACCCTCTCGCGGTACGCGCCCAACTTCGACATGCAGGTGTACGAGATTCCGGGCGGCGAGACGGTCGACCTGCTGGTTCGGGAGATGGAACAGGGGCGCATGCTCTCCCTGCGGCGCTTTTTCTACCGGGCCGCGGAGCACCTCGCCGATCGCGTCGACGCCCACGGCATCGTGACCGGCGAGGCCGCGGGCCAGAAGTCGAGCCAGACCGTCCAGAACCTCGCGATTACGAGTCGCGCGGCCGTCCTGCCGATCCACCGCCCGCTGCTGACGTGGGACAAGGCGGACATCGTCGAGAAAGCCCGCGAGATCGGTACCTTCACCGACTCGACGATCGACGCCGGCTGTAATCGGGTAGCACCCGATCGCGTCGAGACGAACGCCCGCCTCGAACCGCTGCTCGAATCCGAACCCGACGACCTGTTCGATCGGGCGGCAGACGCCGCTCGGAACGCGGAACTGGTCGAACCGTGACGAGGACGGTCTCCCTCGATCTTCACTCGCCGCCGATCGGTCCACCCGTCGAAAGCCGAAACCGACATTACACAGACGCACCCACCACTGACCAGTGACGCGCGTCTGTCTCATCGGGACCGCCGACGTGAACCTCCAGTACGAGCTTCTCTCCCGGGAAACCGCACGTGAGGCACTCGCGACCTACGACCTCGAACGGCCGTTCGAAAACTCGCTCGCGCTCCGGACCGTCAGCGTCGGGGCCGCCGTCTCGTTGCTGAACGACCTCAACTGGTACCTGGTCCGTTTCGTCGACGAGGCGCTCGTCCAGGAACCGAGCGTCAGCGACGAGGAGTGGCTCTCGCGCCCGCTGGCCCGAGAGCTTCGAAACGGCGACGTCGAAGCGACCGAAACCGGGGAGTTCTGCAAGATCTACGGGCTCGAACGCGTCGGTCCCGAAGGCGTCGGTCCGGGCGGCGGCGATCCGGCAGAATCAGATGCGAGCGGTGTCGATTCAGCGGGAACCGCCGAGTCGACGGCAGGCGACGAGACCGACGCGGACGCGACCGGGGACGATCGATCGGCTCCCCGAGCGACCAGCTACCGGCTCGTCGAACCCCTGTACGTCCGCCGGACGGACGGGGAACTCCCGGCGTACGACCTCCGGGACGTCGAGGAGACGCTCGTCGTTCGCCTGACCGAAGCCGAGTACTCGCCCTGAGCGGGGCGGCGAGACGGATCGATCGCGTGACGTCGTGCGATCGGACTACGCCGAGGAGTCGTCGTCGGATTCGCTCTCGCCGTCCGATCCGTCGTCGGCGTCGCTACCGGACTCCGATACCGAGCGGGATTCCGAGGCCGATCCTTCGCTGCTGTCGAACCCCGTCTCGAACCCGTGCTCGGTCCCGTCCTGATCGACGATCGTGGCCGAAAGTTCGGATACCTCGTCGCCGGTCGGGGTGGCCCGGACGAGCTGTCCGACCGCCGTCAGCTGCTGTGCACAGGCCTCGTCCGGGCTGGATTCGTCGCTCACCCTCGCGGTGACGTCGATCGACTTCTCGCCGACGGTGACCTCGTCTACGACCAGTTCGTGACAGAGATCGGGTGCGCTGGCCTCCAGCGACACCAGCACCGACTCCTCGAACGACGTCTCGTCGACGAAGTCGGCGACGGCTTCGTCGTCGGTCGGGGTCCGGTCCGCGAGCCACTCGTCGATGTCGTCCCGGTCGAAGTGAATCTCGACGTCCGGCTCGTCCGGCGTCTCGGGGTACGTCAGCGACTGCGTCTCGTACCGGTCGGAGTCGTCGTCGCCGTCTCCGTTCTCGCCGTCTCCGTTCTCCCCGCCGTTCTCTTCGTCGGTCTCGTCCTCATCAGCGCCCGGATCGCCGTCGGTGTCGTCGGTCTCGTCGTCGGTCGTCCCCTGGGCCGAGTCGTCGGAGATACAGCCAGCGGTGAGTGCGAACAGGGCGGTCGTCGCACCGAGTACCGATCGGCGCGAGCGGCCGGGTCGATCGAAGGGTCGAGTCATCGTGTCCGGACGTACACAGCACTTGGTAAAAGGGATTGTTCAAGGTGAAAGAACGATTTCGGGTGCCGACCTCGATCGGGAACGGGTCGACTCATACGGATTGCTGTAACTATGTACCGCCGATCACCAGGACGGGGTCGGCGATCGGCGGTAATTGACTACAGCAGTCCGTATCACGCGACGTCGAAGAGGCCGGTCGAGAGGTAGCGCTCGCCGCTGTCCCAGAAGACGGTGACCACCAGCGGGCAGTCCTCGGTCGACCGGCCGCCGTCCGGTTCGGGCGTCGCCCGGTTCTCGAACGCGTCCGGCACGTCCGGGCAGTCCTGGGACGGGTCCGCGATCTCCTCGGCGATGCGCTGGGAGACGAGACTCGTCGCGCCGCTGGACTGGCCGACGAGGACCCCCTCCTCCCGGGCGAGACGGCGACACTCGTCCTCCGCGTCCTCGAGACGCACCGTCTCGACGCGATCGATCAGGTCCCGATCGAGGTTCTCGCTGACGAACCCGGGCCCCATGCCCTGGAAGTCGTCGTCGCCGGACTCACCGGTCGAGAGCACGGCGTTTCGTTCCGGTTCGACGGCGACGATGTCCATCTCCGGGAACTCCTCGCGGAGCCGTCGTCCGGTCCCCGAGAGGGTTCCGCCGGTGCCGACGCCGGCTACGAAGGCGTCGATCTCCCGATCGCCGACCTGTTCGACGATCTCCTCGCCGGTCGTACGGTAGTGGGCGTTCGGGTTGGCGGGGTTCTCGAACTGGCCGAGCTGGACCGCGCCCTCGGCCTCGAGTTCGTCCGCACGGGCGCGGGCGTCGGCCATCTCGCCCTCGACGAGTTCGAGTTCGGCGCCGTAGGCGGCCATGATCCGCCGGCGCTCCTCGGACTTCGAGGCCGGCATGACGATCGTGAGGTCGTATCCGCGGGCGGCGGCGACCAGCGCGAGCCCGATGCCGGTGTTCCCGCTCGTCGGTTCGACCAGCCAGTCGCCCGGCTCGATCAGGCCCTCCTGTTCGGCCGCCCGGACCATCTCGAGGGCGGGTCGGTCCTTGGCCGAGCCGCCGGGATTGAAGGACTCGATCTTGGCGGCGACGGTCACCCCCTCCGGCGAATCGACCTGGACGAGCGGCGACCCGATCGTCTCCAGGATGCTTCCCTTCATTGGCCCGCGGTAGGGTATCGAGACGTAAACCCGTAGTGGACCGAGGCAGGTCGTGCCGGTGTGTCGGCTTGCGGCGGCGGCAGGGGTCGGCGATTACCGCGTCGGAACCGCCGGCGTCACCCGCTCCGCGTCGTCGATCCGCGCCTCGGCGTACTCCTCGGCGGCCGCGAGCACCGTCGTGTCCCGGTCCTCGGCCCGCTCGATCATCTCCAGGAGCCGATCGCCGATCGCTTCGGCCTCCTCGTAGGCCTCCTCCCGACCCCCGCCGAGGTGTTCCTTGGCGACGGTGATGAGTCCGCCGGCGTTGATCACGTAGTCGGGAGCGTAGCGAATCCTCCGCTCGCGAAGCGCCTCCGCGTGGCGGCGCTCGGCGAGGACGTTGTTCGCCCCGCCGGCGACGACGTCGCACTCGAGACGGGGGATCGTCTCGTCGTTGACGACGCCGCCGATCGCACAGGGCGCGAAGACGTCGCAGGGCCGGTCGTAGACGGCGTCCGGGGCGACGACGTCGACGTCGTGGTCCACCGCGAACGACTCGACCGCGGCCTCGTCGACGTCGGAGACGATTACGGAGGCGTCCCGCGCGAGCAGTTCCTCGGCCAGCGATCGGCCGACCTTCCCCAGCCCCTGGACGACGACGTCGAGTCCCGCGACGGAATCCGATCCGTAGACGGACTCGGTGCAGGCGCGAATCCCGTGGAAGACGCCGTGGGCCGTGATCGGCGACGGATCGCCGAGACCCTCGCTCGTCCCGACGACGTGGTCCGTCTCGTGCGCGACGACGTCCATGTCCTCGACGCCGGTGTTGACGTCGACGGACGTGATGTAGCGCCCGCCCAGGCAGTCGACGGCCCGTCCGTACGCCTCGAACAGCGCCTCGGACTCGAGTTCCGCCGGATCGCCGAGGATGACGGCCTTGCCGCCGCCGAGCGGGAGGTCCGCGGCGGCCGCCTTGTACGTCATCGCCCGCGAGAGCCGGAGGACGTCCGTCAGCGCGTCCGCTTCCGTCTCGTAGTCCAGCAGTCGCGTGCCGCCGAGGCTCGGCCCCAGCGTCGTGTCGTGAATCGCGACGATCGTCCGCAGGCCGGTCTCGGGGTCCGTGAAGTACGATACCTGTTCGTGGCCGCCGTCCTCCATCGAGGGGAATACCATACCATATAATGCTTTGGTTTAGCGTAAAAATTGTACCGCTCCATCGTGCCGTCCGGAGGACCCGTCTGCCACGCTCCGGAACGATTTTTGGTTCCGCCGACTGACCTGTCGCCATGGACGGGATCGTCTTCTTCCGGACGGAGCGCCACGACGACGTGGTCGGGTTCTACCGCGACCTCGGCGCGACCGTCTGGCGCGAGCAGCCGGACTGTACCATCCTCGAAGCGGGTTCCTTCCGGTTCGGGTTCTGCGACCGAGAGACCGCCGACACCGAGGGGATCGTCACGTTCGTCTTCGACGAGCGGGCCGGCGTCGACGACGCGTACGACCGGCTTGCCGATCGGGCGGACGACGAGCCGCGGTTCAACGAGACGTACGACATCTACCAGTTTTTCGCCACGGATCCCGAGGGCCGGACCGTCGAGTTCCAGACGTTCGAGTGACCGCTGACCACCGTCGTTAAGCCCCCGGCCACGTAACCCGCGAGTATGACTCTCGAAACCATGCGACCGAATCCGACGTGGGACGCCGCCTCGTACGAAGATACCGTCGACACGCTCGCGGCCCACCGCGACGAACTGACCTACAGGGTCTGGGGCGGCGACTGGTGCAAGGACTGCCGCGCGCTCCTGCCCGACCTCGCAGCCGCCCTCGAAGCGGCCGAAGTCCCCGACGATCGGATCGAGGAAATCGCCGTCGACCAGGACAAGCAGGGACCGGGTGTCGACGAGTACGGTATCGAGTACATCCCGACGATCGTGGTCGAGAACGACGAAGGAGAGGAAGTCGTCCGCTTCGTCGAGGAAGAGACGGTCCCACCCGCCGTCTGGTTGGCCCAGGAACTCGAAGCGGAACTCGAAGCCGAAACGGCCTGAAGACCGCCCCGGACGGACTCGCTCAGAACGGAACGTCTTCTTCCGGTTCCGATCCGTCGTCCGACCCGCTCGCCCGATCGCTCATCCACTCGATCGCGTCGTCGACGTCGGTGGTCGGCGGCGAACACGTCCGATCGCGACAGACGTACAGCGTCGGCTCTCCGTCGCGCGCCTCGCGGCCGGCCCAGATCGCGGGCGCGTCCGCGAGGCCGAGTCGATCGAGCCACGATTCGAGGCCGTCGTCGGTCGGCGGCCGCGGGGCGAACAGTCGGTCCGGCAAGTACCGCTCGGCGAAGCGATCGTCCCACTCGTCCGGCACTTCGTCGGCGGCGATCGTGACCTCGAGCGCTCCCGACTCGAGCCGATCGGCGGCGAGACAGAGCGTGGCGTGCTGGTGCGGGTCGGATTCCAGTCGGCCGGCGTGGGTCTCGAGGACGCTCGACGCGATCGATTCGAAGTCCTCCTCGGCGAACGAATCTAGCGCGAGCAGCGTCTCGACGGCCACGCCCGCGGCCGAGGGCGTCGACTGGTCACCCAGTTCCTGGGGCCGGGTGACCAGCGACTCGCCGCTCTCGGGCGTGAAGTACAGCGTTCCGCGATCGGCGTCCCAGAACTCGTCCTCGATCACCCGCGCGAGGTCGAGCGCGAACGCGAGGTGGTCGACCTCGCCGGTGACCTCGTAACAGTGCAACGCGCCGCGGGCGAGGAACGCGTAGTCCTCGAGGTAGCCGTCGATCGCGACGTCGTCGTCCTTGAATCGGCGCGAGAGCCGCCTCGCCTCGGCGTCCCAGAGCCGATCGCGGACGAACTCGAGGGCGTCGACGGCCATGGTGGCGTAGTCGTCCTCGCGGAGCACGAACGCGGCCTCCGCGCAGGTCGATATCGTGAGGCCGTTCCAGCCCGCGAGCACCTTCTCGTCGCGGTTCGGGTGGGGACGCTCCGCTCGCGCCTCGAAGACGACCTCCCGCGCGGATTCGAGTCGCTCCGCGACCTCGCTCTCGTCGAGGTCGTGCTCGGACGCGAGGGCGTCGATCGACGCCGCGACGTTCGGCTGGTTCTGCCCCTCGAAATTGCCCGACTCCGTGATATCGTAGCGCGCACAGAACAGGTCGGCATCGGTTTCGTCGTCGAGGATCTCGCGGATCTCGTCGGGCGTCCAGACGTAGAAGGCACCCTCCTCGCGCTCCCCGTTCTCGTCCAGACTCTGGGCGTCGAGGGTGCTGAAGAAGCCGCCCTCCTCGTGCGTGAGTTCGCGATCGACGAATTCGAGCGTCTCGCGAGTGACCTCGGCGTAGCGCTCCTCGCCGGTTAGCTGGTAGCCGGCGAGCATCGCCCGCGGAATCTCCGCGTTGTCGTACAGCATCTTCTCGAAGTGAGGGACCGTCCAGTCCCGATCGACGCAGTAGCGGTGGAACCCGCCGCCGACGTGGTCGTAGAGACCCCCATCGGCCATCGCGTCGAGCGTCTCCGCCAGCACCGCGCGGTACTCGTCGCGACCGGTCCGATCGTACGCCCGGGCGAGCACCCGAAGCCGCGCGGGCTGTGGGAACTTGGGCCCGCCGGAGCCGAATCCACCGTACTCCCGATCGGCGCTCCGGAGGGCCGCGTCGGCGGCCGTCTCCAGGACCTCGCTCGAGGGCGGCTCCGCTGCCCCGACCGACTCGGGGGTCTCCTCGAGTCGATCGCGCGCGGCCGCGGTCCACTGGTCGGCCCGGTTCTCCATCTCCGTCCGATCGGCCGGATCCTGCCAGGACTCGCTGACCCGATCGAGCAGGTCGAGAAAGCCCGGCTGGCCGCGTTTGGCTTCCTTCGGGAAGTAGGTCCCGACGTAGAACGGCTTCCCCTCGGGGGTGAGCCACGCGGAGAGCGGCCAGCCGCCGCCACCGGAGACGAGCTGGCAGACGGTCATGTAGATCGAGTCGACGTCCGGGCGCTCCTCCCGATCGACCTTGATCGGGACGAAGTGCTCGTTGAGTACCTCGGCGACGTCCTCGTCGGCGAAGCTCTCCTCCTCCATGACGTGACACCAGTGACACGCCGAGTAGCCGATCGAGAGGAAGATCGGGACGTCGTGCTCGCGAGCGGTTTCCAGGGCCTGTTCGTCCCACGGCTGCCAGTTGACGGGGTTGTCCGCGTGCTGGCGCAGGTACGGGCTCTCCTCCTCGTCGAGCCGATTGCGCTCGGTTGGCTGGGTCATACGGACCTCTACGGGGAGCGGCGGCAAAAGACCGGCGCGTGGTCCGTGGGTTGTCGTGAGCGACGCGGGCGGTACGACACGGTCGCACGGCTCGCGAATCGAACGGCAAAATAGACGATGAGACGATGTCGACGGTTTTCGGCGAACGATTGCCCGATCAGGCCGCTTCTTCCTGGAGCAGGCGCCGGAGCACGAGGTGCAGGACGCCGCCGTTCTCGACGTACTCGACGGCGGCGGGCGTGCCGACCTGTGCGGTCACGTCGAACTCCGTCGTCTCGCCGTCCTCGTCCTCGGCGATCACGGTGAGTTCCTCGTTCGGTTCGAGTCCGTCGTCGAGGCCGCGGATCTCGAAGTACTCGCTCCCGTCGAGGTCGAGTTGCTCCCAGCCGTCGCCCTCGGCGAACTGCAGGGGCAGGACGCCCATGCCGATCAGGTTGTCCCGGTAGATCCGCTCGTAGCTCTCGGCGATCGTCGCGCGGATCCCGAGCAGGTCGGTGCCCTTGGCCGCCCAGTCGCGGCTGGACCCGGTCCCGAACTCCTCGCCCGCCATGACGACCAGCGGGGTGTCCTCGTCGCGGTAGCGCTCGCTGGCCTCGAAGACGGTGGTCTCCTCGTCCGTCGGGTGGTGGATGGTGTAGCCGCCCTCCTTCCCGTCCAACATCTGGTTCTCGATCCGGACGTTCGCGAAGGTGCCGCGCATCATGACCTCGTGGTTTCCGCGGCGGGAGCCGTAGGTGTTGAACTCGTACGGTTCGACGCCGCGCTCTTTGAGCCACTGACCCGCGGGCAGGTCCTCGCCGAACGGCCCGGCGGGGCTGATGTGGTCGGTCGTGACGGTGTCACCGAGGGTGAGCAGACAGCGGGCGTCCGCGATGTCCTCCACGCCGGGTTCCTCGAGCGGGAAGTCCTGGAAGAACGGCGGCTCCCGGATGTACGTCGACTCGGGATCCCAGTCGTAGACCTCGCCGGTCGGCGCGTCGAGGGCTTCCCAGCGATCGTCGCCCTCGAAGACGCTCGCGTACTTCTCCTCGAACATCTCGGGGGAGACGCTGTCGTGGATCGTCTCGCGCACCTCCTCCGGGTCCGGCCAGACGTCCTCCAGGTAGACCGGTTCGCCCTCGGCGTTCGTCCCGATCGGCTCCTCCTCGAGGTCGATATCCATCCGGCCCGCGAGTCCGTAGGCGACGACCAGCGGCGGACTCGCGAGGTAGTTCGCACGGATCTTGGGATGGATGCGCGCCTCGAAGTTACGGTTGCCCGAGAGGACGCTGGTCGTCCACAGGTCGTGTTCGTCGATGGCGGCCTCGATCGGTTCGGGGAGCGGGCCCGCGTTGCCGATACAGGTGGTACAGCCGTAGCCGACGACGTGGTAGCCCAGTTCCTCCAGGTCGTCGAGCAGGTCTGCCTGCTCGAGGTACTCCGTGACGACCTTGCTCCCGGGCGCGAGGCTGGTCTTGACGTACTCGGGCACCTCGAGGCCCTGCTCGGCGGCGTTGCGCGCGAGCAATCCCGCGGCGACCATCACCGACGGGTTCGAGGTGTTCGTACAGGAGGTGATCGCGCTGACGAGGACGTCGCCGTGGCCGATCTCGACCTCGGTGCCGTCCTCCAGTTCCACGGGGACCTTCTCGTCGAGGGCGGGTGAGGTCTCCGTGACCAGTCCGCCGTCGCCGGTGGCGGCCCCGCCGTCGATGACGCCCTCTTCCTCGAGCAGCGTCGGGAAGTGCTCGTCGAGGTCGCCCATCGGGATGCGCGAGTGGGGCTTCTTGTGCCCGGCGAGGCTGGGTTCGACGTCGCCGAGGTCGAACTCGACGACCTCGGTGAACTCCGGATCGTGCTCGCCGAACAGCCCCTGGGCCTCGAGGTACTCGCGGACCAGTTCGATGTGGTCCTCGTCGCGGCCGGTGAGTTCGAGGTAGTCCAGCGTCTTCTCGTCGACCGGGAACATGCTGATCGTCGACCCCTGCTCGGGCGCCATGTTCGCGATCGTCGCCCGATCGGCGACCGAGAGCTGCGAGACGCCGGGGCCGTAGAACTCGACGAACTTGTCGACGACGCCCACCTGACGGAGTTTCTCGGTGATGTGGAGCACGAGGTCGGTCGCGGTCGCGCCCTCCGGCAGTTCGCCGGTGAGTTCGACGCCGACGACCTCGGGGAGGGTCATCGTGATCGGCTGGCCGAGCAACGCGGCCTCGGCCTCGATGCCGCCGACCCCCCAGCCGACGACGCCGATGCCGCCGATCATCGGAGTGTGGCTGTCGGTGCCGACGAGCGTGTCGGGCAGGAGCCACTGCTCGCCGTCCTCCTCGCGTGCGTGGACGACGCGTCCGAGGTGTTCCAGGTTGACCTGGTGGACGATCCCGGTTCCCGGCGGGACCACGTTGAAGTCCTCGAAGGCCTGTTCGGCCCACTTGATCGCGCGGTAGCGCTCCTCGTTGCGCTCGTACTCGAGTTCGACGTTCTTCTCGTAGGCGTCCTCGCTCCCGAAGTAGTCGACCTGGACGCTGTGGTCGATCACGAGGTCGCAGGGGACCTCGGGTTCGACGCGGGTCGGGTCGACGCCCTTGCGATCGGCGGCCGAGCGAAGCGCCGCGAGGTCGACGACCGCGGGGACGCCCGTCAGGTCCTGCAGGACGACCCGCGAGGGCTGGAACGGAACCTCCGCGTCGGGAACGTCCGGTTCCCACGACGCCGCGTTCCGGACGTCCGCTTCGGTCACTCGTTCGCCGTCCACGTTCCGGAGCACCGATTCGAGCAGCACTCGGATGCTCACGGGTAGTTTCTCGAGGTCACAGAGCCCCTGATCCTCGAGCACCGTGAGATCGGCCATCTTGTACGTCTCGCCGTCGTGTTCGAACTCCCGGATGGCGTCCGAAACCTCGTCAGTTGCCATATTCGACCTAGTAAGTCACCACATTTGAATCCCCCGAGAATCTTCTGTACGTACCTTATACACCCCGTATTTGTCGGAATGTGATGTAGTAACACGGCCGGAGTCGGAAGACTCTCCAACACGGACAGCACGACGGCCCGGGAGCCACGGTCGATCGCACGAGGTGGCCGTCGGACTGGATCGGTTCTCGAGGCTGTTGCGCTCGGTCGCGCGCGAAAAAACGGGAAAATGGATCGGAACGGCGCGAGAACGGGGTGGTGCGTCAGTTGCCGCCGCCGTCGCCGCCGCCGCCGCCGCCGCCGTTACCGCCGCCATCTCCGCCGCCGTTACCGCCGCCATCTGTGGCGTTCTCGTCTTCTGCGGCGCCGTCTTCTTCTTCTTCCATGTCGCCGTCTTCTTCCTCGCCGTTGCCGTTACCGCCGTCGTCGGCGGACGCACCGGGGGTAACCTCGATCAGGTCGATCGCGGCGTCACGGAACTCACCGTCCTCACCCATCGTCGCGCTGTCACCGGAGCTGAGCGTGCCGTTCTCCTCGAAGACGAAGCCCCACGTCGGGGCGTCCACACCCAGGTCGTAGCTGATGATGTACGCGTCCCAGTCGTCGGGGTCGTCAAACACGTCGTCTGCCGACCCGGACTCCTCGATCAGGTCCTCTTTCGTTGCCGTGTTCAGCGCCGAGACGACCGTGAAGTCCTGGCCGGGCAGGTAGTCGTCACCGTACACGAGCACCTGGTCGGTGTCGTCCTGGGCGGCAGCAGTTCCTGTTGCGCCTGCGCCGAGGGCGAGCGCCGTCGTGGCGAGCGCTCCCTTCTTCATGAACGAGCGTCTCGAGTCGTCGAATAGTCCGCTATCTTCTTCTGTCATGTCTCTCACCTAAGTCCCCTCTTCGGGGTAGACCTTTCTTGACCCAATTTTCGCATAAGTCAGCCCCATTGTTTCACCGTCTAAGACGAACTGAAATCACAGATACACCTCCAACAGGCCCTATACGACCTATTTTCGGTGCTTTCCGACGTCGCGGAATTCGGATGTCAACAATGGTTGTTTATCGATCGAAACGGGGTTCGGAAGGCGTGGTTCAGTCCGTTACTGTTCCTGATATGTAGGCGTCGTATGCGCGCCGATCGGGATCCCTTGCTTCGCCCACCGGGATAGCCGATTGGGGCCCCTAAGGCGGTTTATCGAGCGATTTAAGGCGATAGGGGCGGAGTACGGAACCCCTCATATAGCAAAACAAATGCTTTCCTCGGACTATCACCGGGAAAATCAGCACCGAAAAACGGTCACAGTCCGTGACTATCATCGGTTCGGAGGGGGTTCGAACTGGCCCCCATCGAACGGGTGCGACCGCCGGCGCGTCGGGCGTCGTTCGGGACGCGGTGAAGCGGGGCCTACTTATCGGTACTGACGATCGTCGCACAACTGGGAATGGCGAGAAAAGATCCGCTCGGATCCACACGGGTTGCTGTACCGATGTGCCGGCGCAACCACCACCCGCTTATGAATGCGCCGGAACAGACGGACAGCAATCCGTATCTGTTCGATTACAGCTCGACCTCGACCAGCCCCAGTCGGGACCTGCGGAACGCTCCGTCTTCGCCTAACGTTTCGCTGTCGCCAGCGCTGAGGTCAGCATCCTCCGTAAACAGGATTCCCCACGAGGGGGCTTCCACACCCAAATCGAAGTCGACGATGAACGCGTCCCAGTCGTCCACGTCGTCGAACACGTCGTCTGCCGCTCCGGAATCCTCGATCAGTTCCTCAAGTGTTCTCGTTTCCAGTTCTGCGATGACGTCGAAGTCGACGTCGGGCCGGTAGTCCGCTTCGAGTACGATCACGAGGTCGTCTTCCTGGGCGGCGGCGGTCCCTGCCGTCGCGGCTGCGCCGAGCGCGACTCCCGTCGTTGCGAGCGCCCCTTTTTTTACGGCCGAGTGACTTGCGTCTGACTGTTCGTTAGTTTCTTTTGACATGTCTCTCACCTGTGTCCCCCCGTTTAGGGTAGGCGGTTCTTGACCTAATTTCGCATAAGTGAGGGCCATTGTTTCACCGACCAAGACGACCTGTACTCGAAGAACCGCCCTATTATGACCGGACGAGAGGTGTTCGGCGATCGACGACCCTGCGATCGCTGACCGACGCCGAGGATCGCGTATCGATCGAAACACCCCTCCGATAGTGCGCTCTCACCCGTTAACCGAGTTTAGCGCGGTGATCGTCCGAACCGACACGTCGCGACGACGGTGGGGCCGACGCCGTTCCGGCGGAGTGGGGCCCACGGAGAGCGTCGTCCCGGCAATAGCACGTTGGAATTTCAAGAAATCGAGACCGTTTCGTTTCCCGAACGTTCGCTCGGGGTCTCGTCGCGGAAACGTATCACGTCCCCTGATCCTTCCCGGTCTCGGACGGCGGTCCTATGCGGGACCGTTCGAGCAGTCGCGACCGTCGACGCGTCGGGTGTCGTTCGGAACAGCGGGGAGGGGGCAGTACTGTCGGTACGGGCGACCGTCGCGCAACAGGGACGTGAAAAGAAACACTCCGATCGAGTTCAGTTCGGGATCACAGTTCGACCTCGATCACGTTCAGTTGGGCGTCACGGAAATCGCCGTCGTCGCCCATCGTCTCGCTGTCGCCGGGATCGAGGTCGACGTCCTCGGTAAACAGAACGCCCCACATCGGGGCATCCCCGTCGGTGTCGGAACTGATGACGTACGCGTCCCAGTCGTCGGGGTCGTCGAAGAGGTCGCCACCGGCGTCGTCGATCAGATCTTCTTTCGTTGCGGTCTCCAGCGACGAGATGACCTCGAAGTCGAGGTCGGGCCGATAGTCGTCTCCTAATACGACGACGAGATCGTCGTCGTCGTCATCCTGGGCAGCGGCGGTCGCCGCTGTCGCACCTGCGCCGAGGGTGAGCCCCGTCGCGGCGAGCGCTTCTTTCGGCAGTTTTCCATCGGATCGTCCAGTAATTTCGTCTGACATGTCTCTCACCTTCGTTCCCCTGTTCGGGGTAGGCGATTCTTGCTCCAGTTTCGGATAAGTCGGCCCCATTGTTTCACCGTCCAAGACGACCTGTACCCGAAGAACGACCCTATTAGGTCCTTGGCTCCTCGGGTTCCGCCTCGTCGATTCGCCGATCGATCGATTCCGGCCGCGATCGGGGACGGTCGCAGTCGGGTTCCGTCGGCGCGGGCGGCCCAAAAACGAGTGATTGTGTGGTCGGAGACTGGTCACGACACCGGCCCGCAGGCGGTGTGGACGTCCAGCGATCGGGTCGCGTTGCCACCGTCGATCCCGGATCGGGGACGGGATCGTTACGGCTCGGCGGCCGGGACACCGATCGAAGCGGTCACTCGCGGCGGACGTACTCGACGAACGCGAACCCGTCGCGGTCGTCGCGAGAGACCTCCCGAAACGACTCCCGGTCCCACGCCGGAAACTGCGTGTCACCGTCGGGCGCGTCGTGAACCTCGGTGAGGATCAGCCGATCGATCGCGGGCAGGAACTGCTCGTACACCGACGCCCCGCCGGCGACGAACGCCCGATCGGTGCCCTCGTGGCGCTCGCGGGCCGCGGTTTCGGCCGCCTCGATCGCGCCCTCGAGGTCGGACGCCACGACCGCGTTCTCGGGCGTCTCGAGGTCCCGACTCGTCAGGACGATCGTCGTCCGTCCGGGGAGCGGTTCGCCGAGGGCCGCGACGATCCCCTCGTAGGTAACCCGTCCCATGATGACGGGATGGTCCATCGTCGTCTCCTTGAAGTGTGCGAGATCCGCGGGGATGTGCCACGGCATCTCGCCGTCCCGGCCGATGACGCCGTTCGCCGCGACGGCGGCGATCGCGACGAGTTCGAGGTCGGTCTCGCGAACGGCCGCGGGGAGGGACTCGCGAGACGCGGTCATTCGGCCACCGAGAAGGCGATCCCCTCGTGGGAGTCGTACCCGCGCAACTGGACGTCCTCGTAGCTGAGGTCGTCGATCGACGTCGCCGCGAGGTCGAGGGTCGGTCGGTCGAGCGGTTCCCGCGACAGCTGTTCGAGCAGCCCGGGGACGTGATCGAGTCGCTCGTCGCCCTCGGCCTCCGGCGGCGCTTCGGCCTCGAGCCACGCTTTGACGTCCAGATACTCGTCCCGATCGTCGACGTCGGCGAGTCGGGACTGCAGTTCGTCGAGATGTTCGCCGTACCACTCCCCCCGATCGCCGCGGCCGCAGTAGACGTGCGCGTCGACGACGGTGTGTGCGAACGTGCCGGGTTCGAAGCCGGTCTGCTGGGCGACGACCTCTGTGAGGAGCGCGTAGGCGGCGATGTTGAACGGGATTCCCAGCGCCGTGTCACCCGAGCGCTGCGTGAGGTGGCAGTTCAGCCGATCGCCCTGGACGTTGAAGACGAACGAGTAGTGACAGGGCGGGAGCGTCGAGACGGCCGCGTTGGCGGGGTGCCACGCGTTCACGACGAGTCGTCGTGAGTTCGGGCTGTCCGAGAGCGTGTCGATCACGTACTGTAACTGGTCGAACGTGCGGCGGCCGTCGTCCTCGACGGTGACCCACCGGTTGGCGTCGTCCGGCCAGGACTCGCCGTCGAGTTGCGCGTCGTCCTCCGGAACCGGGTACCGCCGCCAGAAGCGGCCGTAGGCGGTGTCGAGCCGGCCCTCCTCGTCGGCCCACGCGTCCCAGATCTTCGTCTCCTCGCGGAGATTGCGGATGTGTTCCTCGCCGGAGAGATACCAGCAGACCTCGTGAAGCATCGAGTCCCACCGGTAGCCGTCCATCTCCTTCGTCGTGAGCAGGGGATACCCCTTCCCGAGGTCGACCTCGTAGTGCTCGCTGAACGAGGAAATCGTGTCGACGCCGGTCCGGTTGGGCTTGTAGGTGCCCCCGGTGAATACCGAATCGACGAGATCGAGGTACTGTCGCATTGGAAGTCACGTTCAGACCGTGCGAATTTATCGGTATCGGTCCCCGGCCCGGTGGGTCGGCGAACGGGATCACCGCAACCGCTCGGGACCGCGTCCAGTCCGTTCTTCTTGACTGCAGTCGCGGTCCGGATTTTAGTGCGATCACGGTGAGCTAGTCGATAGTGAGACTCGAGGCGCTCGTTCGGGACGAGCGGGTAAACGCTGCGATCGGCTGGCTGCTACTCGGTGTCGTCGCATTCGACGGGATCGAAGGCGTACTGCGGGACGTGCCGCTCTGGGGCGGGTTCGAGCTACTCGTCGTCGCCGTGGCATCGATACCGGCGGTGTCGGTCCGTGATTGGACGGCCATGGTTCCCTGGCCGCTCCTCTCGGTCGCCGCACTCGCCGTCATCGGCGTCTTCCTCCTCGCGATCGGCGTCTTCTGGGACGTTCTGGAGTTCGCCCTCGGCGGGGTTGCAGTCACCGTCTACGGGATCGACGATATCGTGACGGATTTCGTGTTCAACGCGGTCGGATCGGTGATCGTAGCGGTCTGGGGGACCGGTTACGTGGGCGAGCTCGTCGGGTTCTTCAGACGGCGGCTTCGCTCCGAACCCGAAAACTAGGCTCGGCGGGCCGCTGGAGCGAGACTGATCGACGGCGCTTCCGAACGACTGCAAACGCCAGCACGACTACTATCCGTACAGGAAGTGAACGACCGCTCACCCGAGAGGGAATCTGATTCAGCATGAGCGATCAGTCCACTCCGAAGTCACGACGACGGTTCGTGAAGACAGGAGCAGTCGCCTCGGTCGTACTGGGCCTCGGATCGACCGGGAGCAAAGCGGCACAGGAGACGGCGACCGAGAACGGTGACGACGGCGGTGACGATCGGTTTCGCGAAGCGATTACGACCGACGAGACGTACTTTTCGGGCGCCGTCTTTCGAGTCGTCTCGCCACCACTCCAGGACAGCCCCGCCGTAGAGAACACGGAAACCCTTCGGAACTACGAGGCGCGCGTCGTCGAGTACTTCAACACGAACGAGGAGGGCTACCTCTTCGTTCCGCCGGACGCCGAGATCGAGGAGGGGGAACAGTACGTGTTCGACGATCGGCTGTCGTCGCCGATCGAGGACGAGTTGGCTATCGACAATCTCCTGCGGGTCCAGTACCGACCCCTTACGGAGGCGGACCTCCCGTTCGAATACGACGCGAACGAGGACTTCGAGATCATCGATCAGGGAGGTGGAGAGGCCGCAGTCCGTCCCGACGACTTCTTCTCGAGTGCGCTGTTCGAGATCACGTCGGGAGCGCAGGGCTGGGTCCCCCAGGATATCGAACAGAGCGGTCTCTTCACCGATTACAACACCGTCCACGCCGAGTATCTCGGCACGAACGACCGGTTCCTCCTCTTCGCACAGGAGGCCGCCCGAACGGAGACGGGACGGCTCTACGTGATGCGAGACGAGTCGGAAATCTTCGATCCGGCGGGCAACCTCGCGGCCGTCTCGTTCAGCCCCGTCGATAATGAGAGTCTGCCCTTCGACGACGGGTATCTCAGATAGTTCGTCCACCCTCGATTCCGACCGGAGCGTTCGCTCGCAGCGTCGATCGGCGCGCCGCTCGATCGGCACACCACGATCGTGCATATTTCCGCCGGCAGAAAGAGCAACGCTTACAGGTTCGTGCGTTCCGATGTCGACCATGCGAGAACACGTCCTGCTGATCGGTGGCGGCGGCCGCGAGCACGCTATCGCTCGCGCGCTCGAGGATAGCGAAGCGGAGCTCTACGCCTGCGCCGGGAACCGCAACCCCGGCATCGCCCGGATCGCGACCGGGTTCGAAACGCTCGACACGACTGACCCCAAGGCGGTCGTCGAATACGCGGAGAAAGTCGACGCGACGATCGCCGTCGTCGGTCCCGAGGCGCCGCTCGCGGCCGGCGTCGCGGACGCGCTCGAGGCCGCGGGGATCTACCCCTTCGGACCGAAGGAAGCCGACGCCCGCATCGAGACGGACAAGGCCTTCCAGCGTCGGTTCATGGCGGAGAACGACGTCCCGGGCTGTCCGGACTTCGAGACCTTCGACGACATGGAGGCCGCCTGCGACTTCATCGACGAGTACGACGGCGACCTCGCGATCAAACCTGCCGGCCTCACCGGCGGCAAGGGCGTGAAGGTCATCGGCGATCAGGTCACCGCCGAGGAGGGCAAGGCGTACATCCGCGACTCGAACTACGATCGGATCGTCCTCGAAGAGCGCCTGATCGGCGAGGAGTTCACGATCCAGGCGGTCGTCGCCAACGGCGAGTTCGAGACCGCGCCCGCGGTCCAGGATCACAAGCGCGCCTACGAGGGCGACGAGGGCCCGAACACCGGCGGTATGGGCAGTTACTCCGACGCGACTTTCGAACTTCCCTTCATGACCGAGGACGACTACGACGCGGCGGTCGAGATCATCGAAGCCACCGTCGACGCGCTCGACGACTATCGGGGCATCCTCTACGGGCAGTTCATGCTCACGAGCGAGGGGCCGAAGGTCGTCGAGTTCAACGCCCGCTTCGGCGATCCCGAGGCGATGAACACCCTGCCGGTCCTCGAAACGGACTTCCTCGACGTCCTGATAGCGGCACGCGACGGCGAGGCACTGCCCGAACTCGAGTTCGCCGACCAGGCGACGGTCTGCAAGTACGCAGTTCCCGAGGGCTACCCGACGGATCCCGAGGCCGGTGCGAAGGTGCAGGTCGACGAGGAGAGCGCCGGAGACGCACTGCTCTACTACGCCAGCGTGGACGAACGCGATGACGGGATCTACACGACGACCTCCCGATCGTTCGCCCTGGTCGGCGTCGCCGACTCGATCGCCGAGGCCGAGGAACTGGCCGAAGACGCGCTCGCGGTCGCCGGCGAGGAGGGACTGCACGTCCGCCACGACATCGGCAAACCGGACCTCGTCCAGCAGCGGATCGATCACGTGAACGAACTCCGAGGGGAGTAACGACGTCCGCGGTTAGTCGTCCGTCCCGTCGTCTCCGCCGCTACCCGTCACGTCGCCGCCGGTGGCGCCCGTCGACTCGTCTCCCGCACCGTCCATCACGTCGTCTGCGATCCCCTCCGTCACCGCGTCGGTTTGCTCGGTCACCGACGACGCCAGATCGTCCATCTGTACGTCCGAGACCAGTCGTTCCGCGTCGATCGCCTCGTCGAGCGTACCGGGGTCGGCGACCGCTCCCAGTCCGTCCGCCGCGATCGCCTGCTTGATCGTCGCGGCGTCGATCGCCGCGTCGACCGACCCGTCGTCGGACTCGCCCATCGAGCGCAGGGCGCGCCGCACCGCGACGTACCCCGCCAGCGCGAGCCCGCCGGAGGCGATCGCGCCGGGGATACCGTATCGTTTGTAGCCGAACGTGACCGCTTTCTTGCCGACCGTGAATGCGCCGATCATTGGATCGGTAGTACGCCCGAGCGCGTCAAGAGACTGTGGCTTTCGTGGTGAGGGTCGCGACGAGTTCGGCGGTCGATCGTTTCGATCGCTCCCTGACTGTGTGCCGGCGAAAAGGGTCATCGAGGGCTGTACCTCCGTGGAACGAAGTAGCTGAAGGTGGTAGCGACCGTCCCGGACCACGGAGCGAACGCACACGATCCGGTGAGGTACTCGATGGAGATTATCGACCCGCTCGGTCACCACGAACTGTTTCTCGTCATCGCACAGCTTGCGGCGTTGCTGTTCGTCGCGCGGACGCTGGGGGAGCTGTTTCGCTCGATCGGGCAGCCGGCGGTCGTCGGCGAACTCCTCGCGGGCGTCGTCCTCGGCCCGTCGGTGCTCGGCCTCGTCGCACCGGGACTCTACGAGTCCCTGTTCGTCGTTAGCGAGGCGCAGTTTCACCTGCTCGAGGCGATCTCGTGGCTCGGGCTCGTCATGCTGTTGATCGTCACCGGACTCGAGACCGACATCGACCTCATCATAAGTAAGGGCCGAACGGCGACCGTCCTCTCGCTCGGCGGAATCCTCGTCCCGTTCGCGTCCGGCTTCGCGCTCGGGTGGTTCCTCCCCGCGGCGTTCATCGCCGACCCCGACCAGCGAATCGTCTTCAGCCTGTTCATCGCGACGGCGATGAGCATCTCCGCGATCCCCGTCATCGCGAAGGTCCTCATCGAACTCGACGTCATCCGCCGCGACATCGGCCAGTTGATCCTCGCGGCGGGGATGGTCGACGACACGATCGGCTGGATCCTGCTGGCCACGGTCGCCGGACTCGCCCGCACCGGCGTCTTCGAGATCGGGTCGGCCGCGGCGACGATCGTCTCGGTACTCGTCTTTCTCGCGCTCGCGTTCACGGTCGGGCGACGGCTCACGGCGGCCCTCCTCCGCTGGGTCGACAACGCGGCCGGGAGCGACGTCGCGTTGCTCTCGACGGTGATGGTGCTCGCACTCGCTGCAGGGGCGGTCACCCAGTACATGGGGCTCGAGGCGATTCTCGGGGCGTTCGTCGTCGGCGTGCTCGTCGGTCAGGTCAAGCGGTTCGACTACGACCTCCGGCACACGTTCGAGGTGGTCACGCTCTCGATCTTCGCCCCGATCTTCTTCGCGATCGCGGGCCTGCGAATGGACGTCGCCGGGTTGATCGATCCGACGGTTTTCGGCGTCTTCCTCGTCGTTCTCGGGGTGGCCTGTTTCGGGAAGTTCGCCGGCATCATGGGAGTGGCACCGCTCGCCGGCCTCTCGCGATGGGAGGGGATCACGATCGGCGGCGGGATGAACGCCCGCGGGGCGATGGAGATCATCGTCGCGACGATCGGCCTCGGAGCCGGGATCCTGACGACCGAGATGTACAGCATCATCGTCGCGATCGCGATCGTAACGTCGCTGATGGCCCCCGCGATCATGCGCTGGTCGATCCCGAAGATCGAGGTGAGCGAGGACGAGCGCGAGCGGATGGAACGGGAGGCGTACCTCAAGCAGAGCTTCGTCGAGAACCTCACGCGGATCATGTTACCGACCCGCGGCGGAACCGACACCCGGTACGCGGCCCGACTGCTCGCGCCGCTGGTCCGCGATCGAGATATCGAACTGGACCTGCTGTGCGTGAGCGAACCGGTCGACGTCGAACGCGGCACGTCCGGCGGACTCCTCGACCGGGTCCGGAACGGTCGATTCGTGCGCCGGTGGCGCGGCCGCCGCGAGTCGAGTCCGTCCGTCGTTTCCGGCGAGACCGATCGGGTCTTCACGTCGGTCGAACGCCACCTGGATCTCGCGGAGCGAGCGCCCAGACGCATCACTCGCAAACGCGACGGGAGCGTCGCCGAGACGATCCTCGCGGAGGTCGACGTCGGGTACGATCTGGTCGTGCTCGGGGAGACCGGCGCCGGCCGGGCCCCCGAGGAGCCCCTGTTTAGCGACACCGTCGATCGGGTCGTCCAGGAGGCACCGACCCCGGCGATGATCGTCAGCACCCCGCGAGCCTGGCGTTCGGAGCCGTCGGACGAGTGGATCGACGAGTCGATCGATCGGATCCTGCTCCCGACGGTCGGGACGGAGTCCAGTCACTTCGCCACCGAACTCGCCTGTACCATCGCGGCCCGGGAGAACGCCCTCGTCGAAATCGTCCACGTGGTCGACGCGCCGCCGTTCGACGATCGGTTCGCCGGGGACCCCGACCTCTCCCAGCAGCGCCGGATCGGCGAACAGATCGTCGAGCGAGAGGCGCAACTCGGCAGGCAGCTGGGCGCGACGGTCCTGACGACGGTGACGACCTCGGAGCGTCCCGAAGCGGAACTCGTCGAGCGCGCCGATCGAACCGGTGCCGACGTGATCGTCATGGGATCGTACGTGCGCCCGATTTCACAGCGTGCGTACCTCGGGCGACGCGTCGAGTACGTCATCCGGAACGCGTCGTGTCCGGTGGCGGTGCTTACCTCGATCTAGTCGCACGCAGGCGGACCCGGCGAGCAGGCTGGAAGCCGATCGTCAGACGTCAGCGGCAGCGTCGTCGATCGCCTCGAAGAGCAGTCGGGCACCGAGTTCGATCTCGCGCTCGGTGACGTCGAGCGGCGGGAGCAGGCGCAACGTTTTGTGCCCGCAGCCGAGCGTGAGCAGGCCGCGCCGGAACGCGGCCTCGACGACGGCTTCCCGGCGGTCCTTCGTGTCGAACTCGACGGCGAGCATCAGGCCGCGGCCTCGCACGTCGACGATACCCTCGGGGTCGGCCGCCTCGATGATAGCCCGAAGCTGTTCGCCCCGATTGCGGACGTTCGCGAGGAGGTCTTGCTCGTGGATGGCGTCGATCGTCAGCACCCCCTGCATCGAGGCGATCAGGTCGCCGGCCCCCCAGGTGGAGGACAGCCGTCCAGTTTCGTCGGGGAAGACGTCCGATCGGGAGATGGTCGCGCCGACGCGGAGCCCCTTCGCGCTGGTGATGACGTCCGGCGTGAGATCGAGGTGGTCGACCGCCCAGAGTTCACCCGTGCGGCCGAGTCCCGACTGGATCTCGTCGGCGACGACGTTGACGTCGTATCGCTCGCGGATCGCCTCGAGGTCGCTCGCGAACTCCGGGTGTGGAACTCGGTAGCCGCCCTCGCCCTGGAGCGGTTCGAGGATGACGTACGCGAGTTCGTCGGGATCGATCACGCCCCGTTCGGGGTCGAGTTTGTCCGCGAGGACGTTGCCGCCGGGGCCGTCGGTCCGCCAGCGCGTCTCGTAGTCCTCCTGGGAGGCGGGGTAGGGGACGCTGATCACGCCCGGCACCTCGGGGTAGCCGGTACGGTGGACGGCCTTCGATCGGTTGAGCGAGAGCGCGCCGAGCGTCCGGCCGTGGAAGGCACCCTCGAACGTGACCGCGCGGTGGCCGCCCGACGCATAACAGATCTTGATGGCGTTCTCGACAGCCTCGGCCCCGGAGTTCGAGAGGAACACGCGGTCCATGTCGTAGTGGTCGGTCATCGCGACAAGCCGGTCCATCAGCTGGGTCGGGCCGGGGAAGTCCGCGTCGTCGGGTGCGCCGCCGCCGCTGACGTAGAAGTCCTGGCCGGCGATCTTCAGCGGATCGACGAGGTCGAACTCCCGGAGCCGATCGCGAACCGCCGGGTTGTTGTATCCGAGCGGGGCGGCTGCGACGTGACTCGTGAAATCAAGCAGGACGTTGCCGTCGACGTCGGTACAGAACGGCCCGATCGCCTCGGCCTGCGAATCCCAGACGAACTCGTAGACGTAGGTACTCGGGGCGGCGAACTGGTGGTGGTAGTCGACCCACCGTTTCGCACCGTCGCCCGGAATCGTCTCGACCTGCGGCTCGACCGTGTCGCGGTCCATAGCACCGATTGGTGAGCCACTGTGTAAAATTAATCGATGTATATCATCGAACGGGCGAGATACTCTCGTATCTGTTCGATTCTGTCACAATCTATTACACGATTGGCATAGAATCATCACCGACGATCGAACGCGAGAATTCCCCCGGCCGGCACCGACGGATCGAACGGCCTCCCGAGCGGAAACTGCCGTACCGATCCACGACGGACGGCCGAGACGGAATCTCGTGCCGATCCGGGTCGGTGTAGACGAGGGCGCGATCGCGCGTCTAGACCGCGATGATGACCGACGCCAGCGCGCCGCCGACCAGCAACATCGCGCTGTAGGCCGCGACCTGGTTGCGAAAGCCGTGGTTCGTCGAGGTCGCTGCGAGCATCGCTTTCACGACGATGCTCGAGACCGTCGCCAGCAGGATCGCGAACGTCGCCTCGGCCGGGCCGAGTTGGCCCCCGCGGTAGAGGACGACGGCCGACGTCGTCGCGCCGGCGCTGGAGACGAACCCGCTCGCGACGGCCGTCGCGTAGAAGCCGAGCGTCCCGAACCACGTCTCGGCCAGCGACCCGAACACGAGGACGACGAGGAAGACCGCCCCGAACGCCAGCGCGTTTTTCATCGAGAACGGGCTCTCGAGTTCCATCGGGCCGGATTCGCGCCAGTCCGCGGTCACCGCGGCGACGGCGAACGCGATCAGGATCACCGCCCCGAGCGGGACGATCGCCTCGACGAGCACCGGGGTGGTCCCGCCCATCGTGAACCCGACGGCGATCGCGAGGTTTCGCGTCGCCATCGCGGCGTTGGCCAGCAATATTGCGGCGACGGCGTAGGAGGACGCCTCCGGCCGCTGTCTGACGTGGTCGAGCATCGTCCCGACGACCGCGGTCGACGACGCGAGGCCGCCGAAAAAGCCCGTGACGGCGATGCCCCGGCCGCCGTAGGTCGAGACGATCGCGTAGTTGACAATGCCGATCCCGGCGACGGCGACGACCATCAGCCAGATCACCTGCGGTTCGAGCGGGATGGTAATCGGCCCGACGGGGAGGTCGTACGCGGCCGGCAACAGCGGGTAGATGACGAACGCCAGGATGGCGAACTCGGTCGTCGATCGCATCTCCTCGCGGGAGAGCCCCCACGCGAACTCGTGGAGTTCCCGCTTCAACACGAGCAACAGCGACGAGAGGACGGCGACGGTCACGCCCTCCAGGATGAAGCCGGCGGCCACGAGCGCGCCGACGCCGTAGGCGACGAGCATCGAGACCGAGGTCGTCAGCGAGAGACCGGCGCCCTCGTCGCCGAGCAACCCCTGGACGGCGAGCAACACCCCCTGAACGATCACGAGCAGGCCGCCGAGCATCAGCAGTCCCTGCCCGACGGCAGTTTCGATCGCGAGGATGGTGAAGACGGCGGCCAGCAGGCTGATCAGCGAGAAGGTCCGGATGCCCGCCGACTTCTGGGACCACTCGCGCTCGAGTCCGAGGAACATCCCCAGCGCGCCGGCGAGGGCAATACGGACGACCGCCTCGTCGAGGGGCGCATCGGCGACCTGCAGCGTAACCTCGTTCACTTCCGATAATTCCTCGCGAGTACGTATAAACGACGTGCTGGCTATCGGCGACGCAAAAGCGGAGAGAGCGGTCAGCAGGGAGAGAGACGATCGGGTCGCCCGTTCAGAGGATGATGCTCTTCTTGCGCATCATCTCGTGGATCGAGGCGTCGAGACCCTCGCGGCCGATGCCCGAATCCTTGTTCCCGCCGAAGGGGACGTCGCCGAGGCCGTGGCTCGGTGCACCGTTGATGCGAACCGCGCCGGCGTCGATCCTGTCTGCCATCTCCATCGCGCGATCGTAGTCGCTGGTGAAGACGGCGGCGTCGAGCGCGAGGTCGGAGCCGTTGGCGATCTCGACGGCTTCCTCGTCGTCCTCGAACGTCGTGACGGCGGCGACGGGACCGAACTGCTCTTCGTCGACGATGCGGGCGTCCTGCGGGACGTTCGCCAGCAGCGTCGGTTCGAAGAACTGATCGCCGAGTTCGTCCGGGACGCCCTCGGGGGCGCGGCGTTCGCCGCCGCGGACGAGGTCGGCGCCCTTCTCGACGGCGTCGTCGACGAGTTCCTGGACCCACTCGGCCTGGTCTTCGCTGATGAGCGGGCCGAAGGCGGTGTTCTCGTCGAAGAGGTCGCCGGCCTGCCAGGCGTCCATCTGGGTGTCGATCTGGTCGACGAGGTCGTCGTGGACGGACTCGTGGGCGACCACGCGCGAGACGGCCGAACAGCGCTGGCCGGCGTACTTCAGCGACCCCTTGACGCAGTTGCCCGCGACGTCGGTCAGGTCGGCGTCGTCGAAGACGACCGCCGGCGCGTTCCCGCCCAGTTCCATGTGGAGGTTGACCATGCCGCTCTCGCGGGCGACGTGCTTGCCGGCGCCGGAGGACCCGGTCATCGCGATCGCGTTGACCCGATCGTCCCCCGAGAGGACGTCGCCGATCTCGCTGGCCTCGCCCGGAACGAAGTTGAACGCGCCCGCGGGAATGCCGTCGACGTCGTCGATGACGTCGGCCAGGATCGCCGACGAAACCGGCGTCTTGCTCGCGGGTTTGAGCAGGACGCTGTTGCCGGCGGCGAGTGCAGGGGCAACCTGTAATGCCGTCGTCGCCAGCGGGTAGTTGTACGGCGTGATACAGAGCACCGCACCGATCGGTTCGTGTTTCACGATGGCGTTCCACCCCTCGTGGCCGCTCGTCGAACCCTCGCGGAACTCGCCCTTGCTGACGATGTTCCGGGCTTCCTCGGCCGCGCGATCGAACCGTTCGGCCGCGCTGGCGACCTCGCCGCGGGCCGAGGAGATCGGCTTGCCGGCCTCCCGGACGATGACCTCGGCGAGTTCCTCCTCGCGCTCGCGCAGGCCCTCGGCGATCGCTTCGCACCAGGTCGCGCGCTCGACGACGGTCGTCTGCCGCAGTTCGGGTTTGATCTCGTGGGCCGCCGCGAGGGCAGTCCGAGCCTCGGACGGTCCCGCAGCCGCGATCTGTGCGAAGGTGCCGCCGTCCGCGAGGTCCGTGACCGACAGGGTGTCGTCGGTCTCGAGCCACTCGCCGTCGACGTAGATCCGCTCTCTCCGCTGTGCCACTCTCGTTGCCATATCTCCCTCTTGAACGCCCACACTAAAAATATTTACTCACGGTCGAAAAAACCCGAATCGCGGTGACGTTCGGGAAAACGTTGGTGTATTTCGGTACCGAGAAGATGGAGACACAATATCGGAAGTGATTTTTTAGTCTCGCCAAAAATTGTTTTGTCATGGATAACGTTTAAGGGGCTTGCGCGAGTAGTACGGAGTACGATGAGCACCCAGAAGACCGTCCGTCAATCGGCCGATGCCGTCGAGGAGAACAGTCTCCGGCTCGACCAGGACAAAGCCGAGCAGATCGTCGACGCGCTGAACACCGAACTGGCGAACGCGTACGTCCTGTACCACCAGCTCAAGAAACACCACTGGGTCGTCGAGGGTGCAGAGTTCCTGCCGCTGCACGAGTTCTTCGAGGAAGCCTACGAGAACGTCGAGGAAGCGGCCGACGAAATCGCCGAACGTGCCCAGGCTCTCGGCGGCGTGCCCGTCTCCGGCCCCGCGAACCAGGAGGAGCGCGCGACCGTCGAGTTCGAGGGTGAGGACGTCTACGACATCCGGACGATGATGGAGAACGACCTCGAGATGTACGGCGACATCATCGAGTCGATGCGCGATACGATCGAACTCGCCGATAACCTCGGGGACTACGCGACGGCCGAACTCATGCGCGAGATCCTCGTGACGACCGAGGAGGACGGCCACCACTTCGAACACTACCTCGAGGACGACACGCTGGTGCTCGAAGAAGCGACGAAGTAAGGAGACACTCCTAGCGCCGGACGACGACGATCGGCCGTTCGCCGACTCAAACGATCGATTCTTTCGGACCGATAGCTACCGACAGTCGTGACTGCGACGTGGTGAGAGCTCAGGGGTCGAGATCGACGGTCAGATCGGTCGCGATCCAGCCGTCGGTGTTGTCTCGCTCGGTAAAGACGATCTTGCCGGGGCGGGTCTCGTGACAGCTCACGACCGCCGCCGGCTCTTCGACGGTCTCGTCGAGATCGGCATCCTGCCTGCGGGCGGGTACGTCCATCACGTGGAGTTAGGTGAGCCTAAAACTATAAGGGTTTTGGTCGGCCTAAGAGTTCGAAACCGATCGGCGGTACCCCGCTCCTCGATCGGTCAGGACAGCGAGAGACCGCGGATCTCGACGCTATCGCCGTCTTCGACGTGACCGATGATCTGCCCGTCGGTCTCGGCGACGAGCGCGTCGGCCTCCGGTTCGGGGACGGCGACGACGAAGCCGGTGCCCATGTTGAACGTCCGGTGCATCTCCTCGTCCGTCACCGACCCCTCCTCCTGGACGAATTCGAAGACCGGTTGGGCGGGCAGGGGAGCGTCGATCACGTACGTTCGATCGCCCATCCGGAGCAGGTTCGTCCAGCCCCCGCCGGTGACGTGGGCCGCGGCGCGGACGTCGTGGTCGTGCATCGGTTCGAGCAGATCCGTATAGATGCGGGTCGGGCGCAGGAGTTCCTCGCCGATCGTCCGCTCGTCGTGGAACGGAAACGGGTCGGTGTAGTCGTGGTTGCGCGTGACCGCTTCGCGGGCAAGCGTGAGCCCGTTCGAGTGGATCCCGTTCGAGGGGAAGCCGACGAGGACGTCGCCGACCGCGGCCTCGCCCTCCAGCACGTCGTCTTTCGCGGCGAGTCCGGCACAGGTACCCGCGAGGTCGAATCCCTTCACGACTTCGGGCATCACCGCCGTCTCGCCGCCGAGCATCGTCAGGTCGGCCTCCTCGAGTCCGACTGCGAGCCCTTCCCCGATCTGGTTCGTCAGTTCTTCGTCCGGTTCGTCGATCGCGAGGTAGTCGACGAACGCGACGGGTTCGACCCCCGCGGCGACGAGGTCGTTGACGTTCATCGCGATGCAATCGATCCCGATCGTCGAGAAGTCCGCGACGGCTTCCGCCACGAGGAGTTTCGTCCCGACGCCGTCGGTCGCGAGCGCGAGGTATCGATCGCCGATGTCGAGGAGGCCGGCGTACTCGGTCGTCAGATCGCTGCCGAACGCCGCCAAAAGCGCCGCGGTCGCGTCCTCGCTGGCCTCGATGTCTACGCCGGTGTCGGCGTAGGTGAGTCGCTCCTGCTCGCTCCCGTCGTCCGCTGGATCGGTCATGGATGAACGACCTCGTGGCGCGAGCAAAAGGTCACCGGTTAGCGCCGGTGACTCGTGCACGCCCCGGCGCTGGACCCCCGCGTCAGATGAAGCCGAACTGGACGTAGAATCCCGCCAGCAGGACCAGGCTCGCGGCGAAGACGATACCGAAGATCGGTTTGTTCCACTGCAGCACCGACTTCCCGTCGAGCGGTCCGAACGGGATCATGTTGAACGCGGCCAGGAAGAGGTTGATGAGGACGCCGAGGTGGCCGATCGTTCCGAGGAACCCGACGATCCCGGGCTGGCCGCTGAAGAGCATCAGCGGGAAGAACATGAGCGCGAGCAGGTGGTTCGTCACCGGCCCGGCGAGCGCGATGTGGCCGTTCTCCCGGTTCGTGATCCGTCCCCTGTGGTAGACCGCGCCGGGCGCGGCGAAGAGGAAGCCGATCAGGGCGCTCATGATCGCCAGGAAGAGCATCTGGTAGTCCGCCCGGAACTCCGCGATCTGGCCGTACTCGATCGCGACGACCTTGTGTGCGAGTTCGTGCAGGAGGAACGCGACGCCGACGGTGACGAAGCTCAGGCCGATCGTCAGCACGAACCCGCCGATCGTCGCGCCGCCGCGGTGGATCGGCGCGAGCAACAGCGCGAACGCGACGCTCAGGGTGACCCAGGCCAGCGCGAGGTCCAGCAGTTCCCGATCGCTGAACGTGAGTTCGGCGTCGGGGCTCTGGCGACTTCGGTAGCTCACGTGAAAAGCCCCCACAGGAGTTCGATCGTGTTACGGGCGCCCCTGAGCAGCTCGTCGAACAGGGCGTCGACGCCGCCGATCTCGGGACCTGCCAGCCACGGGAGGACGACGATCGGGAACAGGAACGTCGCGATCATGCTCCCGACGTTCGTCAGCGCGACGATCATGATCAGTCGGAAGAGCGGGACGTCGAACATGTCCTCGACTGCGTCGGTCAGTGGGCGTTCCGTGTCGCCGACGATCTCGTTGAGCGTCTGGATGTCGCGCACGTTCACCGGCCGGTACTTGAGTTCGACGTACCCCGCGAACCAGCCCGGTGCCAGCAACGGGTTGATGCTGGTCAGCCAGGCGACGCTTCCGCCGACGCCGGCGCTGGTCCAGCGCGCCCCGGCCAGTCGGGCCAGGGTGAACGAGAAGATGCCGTTGAACAGGAACCACGCGAGGAAGAGCTGGAGGAGGAACGTGTTCTGGACGCCCGCCATGATCAGCAGGAAGAAGAAGCCGACGAAGCCGATCATGATCAGGTAGCCGACGATCTTCAGCGGCGAGAACCGCCGTCCCGACGCGGTGCCGGTCAGCGACTCTAGCGGCGGGAGTTCCTCGGGATTGCGAAGGTAGCGTTCGATGCCGGCCTTGTGTCCGGCCCCGACGACCGCGACGACCTCGTACCCCTGTTCCCGGAGCAGGTGGAGCTTGTGTGCGATGTAGGCGTCGCGTTCGTCGATCAGCGCGTTCGCACCCCGGGGGCTGAACCGGCGAAACTCCTCCATCATCGCCGCGACGACGTCGCCGTCGGTCATCTCGTCGATGTCGATCTCGTCGATGTCCTCGACGTCGCCGCCGAGCGCGTCGAAGACGAATCCGAGCACCGCACCGATCGCGACCCCGACACCGAGCCCGGCCAGCGCGCCGATCGTCCCCCGGATCGCGTACTCGCCGGCTCCTTCGACGGTCGACGCCGAGAACGGCCCGACGAACGTGTTCGTCGCGACCAGTGTGAGACAGCCGGCAACCCCGATCGCGACGCCGCCCAGGAGCCGCAACGAGAAACCGCTGAGGAGGCCGCCGGTGTAGCTCTGGGCCGACTCGAGCGAGGGCAAGAAGACCAGTCCGAGCAACAGTCCGACGACGACGCCGATCCCCGTCGCACCGACGTACTGCAACGTCGTGGGGTCGCTGATCCCGAGGGTCAGTAGGTCACCGAATCCGAGCGCCGGCCCGAGAAATGCGGCGAAGACGAGTCCGACGAACAGCCCGCCGACGGCACCGAGGGCCAGCCCGATCGTCCGCGGATCGGTGATCCCCAGCGCGAGGCCGCCGACCATCTTCAGCTTCTCGACGAACGACAGGCGACTCCAGAATCGCTGGATCGTCACCTGGATGTCCCGATCGACCAGTGCGACCCCGTGACCGTTCCGCTCGGCGGCCTCGATCGCCGCCCGCATGTCGGCCCCGGGTTCGATGTCGAACCGTTCGCCGAGCCGGGACTGGACGTACGACAGCATCCAGTAGGCCAGAAACTGGAAGACAGTGTTCCCCGAGAGGAGGTCCTTGGCTTCGACGTCGTCCGGGGTCCCGCCCTGCATCTGTCGATACCGACCCTCGTCGAGTTCGATGGCGACGACGTCCGGGTCCTCCCGATCGACCGTCTCGTGAACGTCGTCGACGCTCGCCTGCGAGACGTGAGCCGTCCCGAGGACGTGGACGGATCCACCTCCGTCGGCCGGCGGCTCGGGGGGCTCCGGCACGTCGGCGTCGCCTGCATCGCTCATTACCGGGTCAACTCGGCGACGACTTTTACCAGTATCGGACCCGCGCTGGCCGGAAACGCCGACGACGACAAGACTCATCAGCCTCGTCGCAAAACTGCGGGCAATGACCGATCTCATGGAGACGCTGATCGAGAACCGGGAGATGGTGCAGCCGAACCACGCGAACAACCTCGAGGTCACTCACGGCGGAAACGTCATGAAGTGGATGGACGAGGTCGGCGCGATGTCGGCGATGCGGTTCTCCGGGGAAACCTGCGTCACCGCGCGGGTCAACCGAATGGACTTCGAGCGGCCGATCCCGGTCGGCGACACCGCGTTCATCACGGCCTACGTCTACGAGGCTGGAACCTCCAGCGTGAAGGTCCGCCTGATCACCGAACGGGAGGACCTGCGAACGCGGGAACGCGAGAAGACCACCGAATCCTACTTCGTCTACGTCGCGATCGACGACGACAATACGCCGACGGCGGTTCCCGAACTGACGGTCAGTACCGAGGAGGGAGAGCGCCTCCGAGAGGAGGCGATCGAGGGCGAAAACGGCGATCTGTAGCGAGAGTTCGTGGACGCGGCCCGATCGCGGGCCGGCTTACTCGAACCGGACGGTCTGCGCCCCGGGATCGATCCGGACGCGACCGCCGATCGGGATCGGCGTCGTCGGCCACGTGTGCCCGAAGTCGAGGTTCGAAACGACGGGTGCGTCGGGGTTGTACTCGGCGACCACGTCCTCGATCGCTTCCCGCTGGTCGGCTCGATACTGTTCTCGGCGGTCCGCCGGCCTGGACTCGAGGTGGGACTGTGCCGCCGGGCGACCGACGAGCACCCCGTCGAACCGTTCGAGGAGGCCCCGCTCGCCGAGCGCCCGGAATACACCCGCGACCCAGGCGGGGTCCGGGAGTTCTTTCGAGGTCTCGATCGCGAGGATCGTGCCGTCGAGAGCCGACTCGTCGGGAAGATACTGGTCCGCGACGAACTGCTGGTCGAGGACTTCGAGACACCCGCCCCAGACACGGCCCTCGACGGGAGCGTCGCCCCCGGCCCACTGCCAGCCGGGATTCGGCTCCGTCTCCCGGGGCTCGTCGAGCGAGTCGAGGTCCGCCCAGTCGCCCGACTCGTCGGTGAACTCGTCCGCGGGACGAAGCTCGCCGAACGAGTCCTCGAAGAACGCCCGTTCGGTGTATTCGACGGTGTGCTCGAAGAGGCTACCCTCCATCGAGAGTTCGGCCATTACGGACGGGCCGTAGTACGAGACGATCCCGAGGTTCCACAGGTACGACGCGAGGTGCGTGTTGTCGCTGTAGCCGTAGAACCGGGTCGGGTTCGCCCGGAGCACGTCGGGATCGAGGTGGTCGAGGACCCGGACCTGATCGTTACCGCCGATGACGGCGATCACGCCGCTGATCTCGGAGTCTTCGAACGCGTCCATCACGTCCCCGGCCCGTTCTTCCGGGTGGGCATAGAGGTAGTCGTCGTCCTTCTCGGTCGTCGGATACTCCACCGGTTCGAGGTCGAACACGTTCCGGAGCCGATCGAGTCCCTGCTCGTAGACGCGGGGAAACTCGGTCGACGGGTTCCTCGACGGTGCGACGACCGCGATTCGATCGCCTCGCTCGAGCGACGCCGGGGTGACGAACTCGTCCATAGCGGGTCCTCGAGCAGTCAGTTCAAGTATTTGATCGACGTGCGGTACCAAACACCATGCTCGAGGTGCGGATCGGGAATCCGGCCCGCGGGCGATCCCGCGGCGATGGCGACCCGGAGCCGACGATCGTAGGCCGGAAACCTACACGTCGAGCGAACGAAGGGATCTCATGGCAATCTGGGTGCTCGGCGACCAGTTGACGACGGCGGTCGGACCGCTCGCGGACGCGGAGCCGTCCGAGACCAGGGTCCTGCTCGTCGAATCCCGCGACTTCGCGCGGCGACTCCCGTACCACGGGCAGAAGCTCGTACTCGTGTTCGCGGCGATGGGTCACTTCCGCGATCGGCTCCGCGACCTGGGGTACGACGTCGAGTACGTCGAGGCGGAGACGTTCGACGAGGGACTCGCGACGTACTTCGACGCCTATCCCGGCGACGACCTGACCGTGATGGAACCGGCGAGCCACGGCGCGGCGTCCCGACTCGAGACGCTGGTCGAGCGCCACGGCGGGACCCTCGAGGTGGTCGATAACGAGACGTTCTACTGCTCGCCGGCCGCGTTCGACGAGTGGGCCGCCGATCGCGACTCGTTCCGGCACGAGACGTTCTACCGGTGGATGCGCCGCCGGACCGGGTACCTGATGACGGCGCCCGCAGCGGAGGACGGCGGCGGGGCTGACGATCCCCCGCAACCCGTCGGCGGCGACTGGAACTACGACGAGCAGAACCGGGAGACGCCGTCGGACGACGACTCGTTCCCCGACCCGCCGGCGTTCGACCCCGACGACCTCACCCGGTCGGTCGTCGACTGGGTCGGATCGACGTTCGACTACTGGGGGAGCCTCGACGGGTTCGCGTGGCCGGTCACCCGGGAGGAGGCGCTCGCCGCTCGCGACGCGTTCGTCGCGGAGCGCCTCCCCGAGTTCGGCCCCTTCCAGGACGCGATGCTCGCCGATGAGTGGGCGCTGAACCACGCCGTCCTCTCGCCGGCGATCAACCTCGGGCTCCTCCACCCGCGGGAGGTGATCGAACCGGCGATCGAGGCCTACGAGCGGGGCGACGTGCCGCTTCAGAGCGTGGAGGGACTCGTCCGGCAACTGCTCGGCTGGCGGGAGTTCATGCGCCAGGTCTACCGCCGATCGATGCCCGACCTGGCCGACGCCAACGCGCTCGAGGCGACCCGCGACCTGCCCGACTGCTATTACACCGGTGAGACCGACATGCGCTGTCTCGGCACCGTCGTCGATCACGTCCGCGAGCGCGGCTACAGCCACCACATCGAGCGGCTGATGATCCTCTCGAACTTCGCGCTGCTCTACGGCGCGGATCCGGCCGAACTCAACCGCTGGTTCCACCTCGCGTACGTGGACGCCTACCACTGGGTGACGACGCCGAACGTGATCGGAATGGGCGTCTTCGCCTCCGACGTCTGCTCGACGAAACCCTACGCCGCGAGCGCGAACTACGTCGATCGGATGAGCGATTTCTGCGGCGACTGCCGGTACGATCCCGACGAGACGACCGGCGCAGACGCCTGCCCGTTCAACGCGCTCTACTGGGAGTTCCTCGATCGCAACGAGGAGCGCCTTCGATCGAACCATCGGATGGGACTGGTCTACTCCCACCTCGACCGGAAGTCCGACGCGGAGCGCGACGCGCTCCGCGAACGGGCGAGCGAGATCCGATCGGCGGCGCGCGACGGGACGCTCTGAGCGTCGAGTCTCCGCCCGTCTCGCCGACCGTGGCCAACCCGCGCCTCCGGCGCTCGTCGGGATTCGTTCCCGTTCCGGCGGCGGCCGATACCGATCACGGCCGGCCGACGCTCGAGGTGAGACCCGTCACCTCGACGATCGCCCGGCGCTTGAGCAGGGCAAAGCCGAGCGCGACCAGTCCGAAACCGCCGATCGTCAGGGCCGTGATCGACTCGTCGAGCACGAGCACGCCCACGATCGTCGCGACGATCGGGACGAGGTACGCGACGAGGCCGGCCTCGAACGCGCCGTGTTTCTCCAGAATGGTGAAGTAGAGGAGGAAGGCGATCGCGGTCGAGAAGACCCCGAGATAGAGCACCATCACGATCGCCGTCGGCGCCGTCGCGCCGCTCGAGGGCGCCTCGCTGGCCCCGAAACTGACGACGTGGAGGACGATCGCGCCGACGAGCATCGACCACCCTGTGAGGGGGACCCGGGAGATGGTCGGCCCGGCCCGCTGGACGAGCACCCCGCCCAGCGAGACGCTGACGACCTGGAGGACAACGAGCAGTCGTGCGGCAGTGTCGCCGACCAGCAGGTTGTTCGGGTCGGGCCGGACGACGAATCCGATCCCGAGGAAGCCGACGGCGACGCCCACGGCGCCGACTGCCGAGAGTCGATCCCCGAGCAGTATTAGGGCCCACAGCGCGGTAAAGATGGGGACCAGTGCCTGGATGATCGCAGCCACGCCGCTCGGGACCGTCTGCTGGCCGACGAACAGCAGGCCGTTGCCCCCGACGAGGAAGAGGCCGCCGCCGACGATCGCCGCCGCGTTGTGCCGGCCCCGCGGCCGCCAGTCGTCGACGCGGATCGCGGCGTAGCCGAGCAACAGGACGGCGGCGACGTCGTAGCGGATCGCCGCGAACAGGAGCGGCGGCAGGTACTCGAGTCCGACCGAAATCGCCGGAAAGGACAACCCCCAGAGGACGGCGAGCAGGAGGAAAAGCGACACGTCGACGAGTCGAGTCACGCAATCGAGTTTCGTCGACCGGCGCAAATGGCTGGCGGTTCCGGCGATCCGATCGGGGATCGGTGTCGATCGAACGGGGGCCGCCGTCTACAGATCGACGGCCGGTGTGGTGAACGACCCCTCGTCGGCGTCCGGATCGTACTCGTCGATCGCGGCTCTGACGAGCCTGAATACGCCGTCCTTGCTCCAGCGGGCGGTGTTGATCTGGAGGTCGTAGAACCCGCGATCGGTGACGTCGATGTCGTAGTACGCCTGATACCGTCCGGCTTCGCTGACTTCCCGAACCCGCATCTCCGCCTCCGTCTCGACCCGGTCGCTGATCCGCTCCAGACGAACGGCCTCGGGTGCGTCGAGCCAGATCCGCAGGTCCGCCCGGTCGCCCGCGAGCCAGCCGGCGAGTCGCGATTCGAGGATGAACGGCTTGTTGCTCGCGCCCCACTGTTCGGCGATCGACTGGAGGCGACCGTCCAGCGCCCGGTCGATCTCGTCGGACGAGTCCGCCTGCGCCGTCAACTGGTTGAGGCTGACGCCGCGATCGTCGGCGAGTTCGCGGAAGATGTCGCCCCCGGAGACGTACGGACAGCGCATCGCCTCCGAGAGGCGCTCGCACAGCGTCGTGGCACCACAGCCCGGTGGCCCCGAGACGGTTACGAAGAGGTTGGTATCGATCTCCGCGGTCGAAGCGCCGTTCGTGGACATAGGCCCCGTTTCTCTCGAAGGGTGAAAAGATGATGGGGCGCGGTCTCCCCGACGGCGCCGCTGTGAGACGCCCGTTCAGAGGAGCCGATCGACGTCGCCCAGCGACTCGAGCACGTAGTCCGGTTCGACGGGCGACGCGTCGATCGCAGCTCGATCCGTCACGCCGGTCAGGACGACGGCCGTCGTCATCCCGGCCCGGTTCCCGAGCGCGATATCCGTGTCGAGCCGGTCGCCGACGACGAGGGTTCGCTCGGGGTCGGCATCGAGCCGGTTCATCGCCGCGGTTGCGGCGATCGCGGAGGGTTTCCCGAGGATCGCGTCCGGTTCCCGACCGGCGACGGCCTCCATCGCGGCGAGGATCGCCCCCGAGCCGGGAATCGATCCGTCCTCGATCGGGATGGTGGCGTCCGGGTCGGTCCCGTAGAACGGCACGTCGCCCTCGAGCGCCCGCAGAGCCTCCCAGAGCGTGCCGAAGGAGAAGTCCGTGTCGAACGAGCCGAGGACGACCTCGGCCGCGTCGGGGTCGTCGGTGAGTTCGACCGTCGCCTCCGCGAGGATCGCCTCGAGCCGATCGCTCCCGACGAGGAAGACGCGGTCGTCGGGATGGGTGGTCGCGAGGTACTCCGCGGCGACGGTCGCGGACGTGAGGACGGTTCCGGGATCGACGTCGATTCCGTGGGGCTCGAGTTTCTCGCCGTAGTGGTCGCTGCCGCGGGTGGGATTGTTCGAGAAGAGGAGTCTGGCACAGCCCGCATCGTCCAGCGCGTGCAATCCGTCGGTCACGTCCGGAAGGAGTTCTTCGCCCCGGACGATCGTGCCGTCGACGTCGAGAATCGCCGCCTCGTACGCGGTCATCGCCCGCGGCTACGGCTGGACGGGGATTGAGTGTTTGGTTGCCAGGCGCCAGTGCTCCGGTCACTCGCGCCGCTCCAGCGATATAGTAACAACTGAAACGATTCACACACTGGTCGCAAAGCCGCCTTACGATCAGGTGTGCATTGACTTTCAGCGGCTACTATCGCTCGTCGGTCTCGACGCCCGCCGCTTCGGCCCGTTCGTTCGACTCGAGCAGCCGATCGAGTCGCGCCTCGAACTCGTCCTCGGAGAGGGCGCCCGCGGCGTACCGCTCCTGGAGTCGCGTCACGGGATCGCGGCCGGAGCGGGCCAGGCGGTCGGCTTCGGCGACCGCCGTCTCGCGGTCCCGGTCCTCGCTCCCGGTGTCGGTTCGCGTCGTGAGATACCAGACGAGAACGACGCTCAGAACCATGAGAACCGTAAACGCGAGCGCGTACAGCGGCCCGGCGAACAGCAACGCCGCGATGATCAGGACGTCCGCCAGGACGAACTTGATCGCGAAGATCTCCGTCAGGCTGTAATCCCGGCCACCCGACTCGCTGCCCATACGTGTATTCGTCGACAGGAAAACTGTAGGGGAACCCCGTCGCCTCGATCGACTTGGGCCGTCGGGACACGTCGATCGATGCGCGCCGACTGCCACACGTCGATCGAGGCGACGGGTGCCGATCGCGGTGGGAATTCTTATGCCGCGACCCGCTCTATCACGGGGTATGGGACTCGAGGTCGAACCCCCCGCGCCGCCGGAACTGGAGTTCGTCGACCCGAACGAGTACGACGACACGACGATCAGCGCCGACGGGAACGACATCGATTACCGCCGGGAGGACCTCCAGGAGTTCCTCGAGGAGGGCGCCTGGGAGGAGGCGTTCGACGAGTGGCTGGCGGACACCGATCTCGAGGAGCGGGAGTACGAGATCGCTCGCGACCTCGACCTCTTCGCGGAGTTCGACTTCTTCTGGGACGACTTCGCCGATCGGGTCGGCTACCACGCCCCGGGCATTCCCGAGGACTGGCAGGCCCGCGAGTACCACCCGGAACTGGACACGTGGGGCACGGTCTCCGCGATCAACGCCGAACTCACCGAGTTCGGCCAGATCGTCTCCGTCGTCCTCAAAGAGGAGTACATCACCTGGGAAGCGGAGTACGAACCGCCGGAGGACCTGCCGGACTTCGACTGATCGCGGTTCGACGCCGTCGTCGCGCTATTCGCGCGGGACGGCGATGTTTTGCAGTTGCACCCTGCAACGCGGGCATGTTCCCGGCGTGGCCGCCCTCGTTCGGTACGTGCAGGTCGGACATTCGAAGGTCGATCGGCCGGGTTTGAACGGGTCCGTGTATCCCATGGTGGATGGATGGCGGTTCCAGTGCATAAACGTTGCCCCAACACGGTAGATATTCCGACGAAAGCTGGGATGAAAAGGCCTTATTGAGTTAATAACTGGACGAACGTCCAATCATTCGTTCCGTCGAATCGCCACGATCGCGAACGTCTCCGGTCGATCCGTCGCAGTCTCGATCTCGAACCCGGCAGTCTCGAGTTGGTCGACGACGTCATCGGGACCGAATCGTTCGTCGAGCGGCGGCCCACTCTCCTCGGTGCCGGTCGCCGACCAGTCGACCGTCACCAGTCGACCGCCGGGGCGGAGTACGCGCGCGAGTTCCGCGAACGCCTCGTCCGAGGCGTACTCGTGGTGCGTCATGTTGGAGTACGCGGCGTCGAGGTGATCGTCCGCGAACGGGAGCGATGAGACCTCGGTCGTGACGAACTCGACGTTCTCCGGCGCGCCCTTCTCCCGGTAGCGATCGTGCATCTCGGACTGGACGTCGACGGCGTAGATCGTCTCGACGAACGGGGCGACGTCGTCGGTGTAGAAGCCGGTGCCCGACCCGAGATCCGCGACGACGTCGTCCTCGCTCGTCGCGAGCATCGATACGAGTTCCTCGCGCGAGCAGTACCGGTATCGGGAGGGGTCCTCGAGCGCGTCGGCACGTTCGATCGGGAAGGTGTGAAAGCCCATTGCCGACGCTTCGAGACGAGCCTACTTCCACCTTTCTCGATGGATTCCACGTCGGATCGAGTACGGTCGCGGTTCTCACCCGTCACACTCGCGGTTCTCGGCCTTCTGCCTCCGAACCGCGCAATCGCTGGACCGCGGTTCTCGGCCTTCTGCCTCCGAACCGCGCAATCGCTGGACCGCGGTTCTCGGCCTTCTGCCTCCGAACCGCGCAATCGCTGGATTCTCGGCGGCGCGTTCCCTGACATCGAGACGAACGTCCATGGCGGTTCCCGAGTCGGTCCAGCGGTACGCCCACCTCGACGTACTGGTCCTGACCGCGTCGATCTGGTTTCTCGCGAAGTTCGTCCGGTACGCCTTCCCGCCGCTGTTCGGTCCCTTCCAGGACAGCTACGGCGTCTCGAACGCGACGCTCGGGACGGCCTTTACCGGATTCATGCTGGTCTACGCGGCGATGCAGTTCCCGTCCGGAATGCTCGCCGATCGACTCGGTTCCGTCGCGGTCATCACGACCGGAGCGCTCGTGGCGGCGATCGCCGGCCTCGCGCTCGTCGTCGACTCGCCGTTCGTCGTGCTGGTCGGAGCGATGCTCGTGATGGGGGCCGGAACCGGCGCTCACAAGACCGTGGCCGTCCGGCTGCTCTCGACCGCGTATCCCGCCCGGACGGGGCGCGCACTCGGCGTCCTCGACACCTTCGGCGCGTTCGGGGGCGTGGTCGCCCCGGCCGCGGTCGTCGCCGTCGCTGGCCTGACGTTCGCGTTCGGCGAGAACTGGCGGGCGATCTTCCTCGGGACCGGCGTCGTCGGCCTCGCACTAGCCGTCTCGTTCCGGTACCGAGTCGCCGAGCGAGTTCCGGACGAGGCCGAGGGAGACGCGGTCAGGGGGCTCGACCCGGGGGCGATCGGCCAGTACGCGACGCTCTTTCGCGATCGGCGATTCTCGCTGTTCGCGCTCGTGACCGTCCTGTTCTCGTTCACCTACAACGGTCTGGTCGCGTTCGCACCCCTGTATCTCACCCAGGAGGCGGGCCTCGCCCCCTCGACCGCGAGCCTGCTCTACAGTGCGCTCTTCCTCGCGAGTCTGGTGCAACTGCTGACCGGCGACCTCAGCGATCGGGTCGGGACGCTGCCGCTGATCGTCGGAACGCTCGCGCTCGCCTCGATCGCGCTGGTCGGCTTCGTCTCGCTCACCGGGACCGCCGACCCCGTCCTGCTCGGCGGCACCCTCGTCGCGGCCGGAGTGGGCGCCCACGGGTACCGACCCGTCCGGGGTGCGTACCTGATGGCGGCGATCCCCGACGACGTCGCCGGCGGTGGACTGGGAATCGTCCGGACGGTCCTGATGGGGGCCGGTGCGATCGCGCCCGCGATCGTGGGCGCGCTGTCGGAAACCGCGGGCTTCCGGCCCGCGTTCTGGCTCCTCACCGCGTCGGTCGTCGCGGCGACGGTCCTCGCAGTGGGCCTGTGGGCGCTCGAGGCCGATCGGGAGGCGACGCGCGATGGGTGATGTGGGATCGGCCTGACCAGCAACCGAGCGGTACGATGGCGGGCCGTGGCCGGTGCCCGGGACCCCCACGACTATCACGAGCCACCACCAGGTTCTGAACGAGATGTCCGACGCGCTCTCCCACGAGTATCCCGCGGTCTACGACGCCCTGTACGCGGACGACCCGTACGACGAGGAGGTCGCGTTCGTCACCGACGTGACGGGGGAGGGGGACCGGCTCCTCGTCGTCGGCTGTAGCACCGGCGAACACAGCCGTCGGTTTCGCGATCGGGGATACGACGTCGTCGGAGTCGATCCCAGCGCGACGATGCTCGATCGGGCCCGGACGAAGTCGGACGCGGTCTTCGTCCAGGGAGCGCTTCCGGATCTTCCCGTCGACGATCGCTTCGACCTGGTGTTCGTACCGTTCACCGTCGTCAACCACCTCGAACACGGGACGGTCGACGCGAGCCTCGACGTGCTCGTCGATCGCCTCGCACCCGGGGGAACCCTCGTTCTCGATACGATGTGGGTTCCGGAGGACGGCACGGACCTGACGCTCGACGTCTACGACCGGCCCGAGGGAAACTACGCTCGACTGCATCAGATGCACGTCCGAGACGCGGACACGGGCACGTACCGATGGGACTCGATCGTCTTCACGCCGAGGGGTACCTGGTTCGCCGACACGCACGACCTGATCGACGCCCCCGCCGAGGCGATCGTCGGCCGTCTCGAGGAGCGGGGCCTGATGGTCGACATCTACGACGGCTACCGGGAGGCCGACGGCTGGCCGTCGACGGTCGTCGTCGCTCGGCGCGAGTGATTAACCGAGACAAGAGTTATCTTTCTCCAGCATGTGTGTTATCATATGACACTCGCAGAGTCACGCGAGGACGAGTACGAGTGCGTCCAGTGTGGCCGGCGAGAGACCGCCGTCGACGCGTTGCTGTCGACCTGTCGGCGGTGCGGGGGCGAGATGCGAAACGTCGAGTTGATCCAGGAGTAGCCGAGCTGTCGTCGTGGCCCGCGCCGATCGTGAGTGGTGACACCGGTTTTTTACGGGCGTTCGTGGGAGGACGATCCATGTACAGACTGGTGAATATCGACGGCGTCGAGCCAGTCGACCTCGAGGACGTCGACCCGTCGTTGCTCCCGATCGGTCCCGAACTCGATCCGGAACGGATGCGCCCGAGCGTCTGGGAGTACGAACGCGGTGCGGAGAACACGTTCCACCGCCAGGCCGAGCAAGAGGAACTGTACGTCGTGCTCGAGGGCACCCTCGAGGTCACGATCGAACGCGACGACGAGCGCGACGTCGTCGAGGTGACCACCAACGACGTGCTCGTCGTCCCAGCCGGATCGTGGCGACAGTTGCAGGCGATCGAGGACAGTCGGGTCCTCGTCGTCGGTGCGCCGAACGTCACGGACGACGCGATCATTGACGAGGAGTAGTCCACCTAGCCGTCGAGGGAGACCGCGATCCCGAGCAACGCTAGCCCGAACACGACCGCGACGCCGCCGACGGTCGTGGTACCCGCAAGTGCGACGACTCCACCGGCGACGACGCCGGCACCGCCACCGCCCGCGAGCGCCGACGTCGAGAGCGAGGCGGTCCCGTCCGTGCCGCGCTCCAGGGCTTCGAGGTCGGCTCGGAGGGTTTCGAGTTCGTCCCGGGTCTGTGCCCCGTCTTCGACCGCCGAAAGCCGATCGTGGACGCTCGCGAGCCGATCGTCCAGCGCGTTGACGGTAGTCGCCAGGCCGTCGACCGTCGACTCGATCGACGAGACGTCCGATTCGAGTGACCTGACGGCCGTCTCGTCGGGGACCGTCGCGACCGTCGTCGTGAGGCCGTCGACCTCGGACGACAGCCGATCGAGGCGCTCTCCGTGCTCGGCCAGTTCGTGGCCGTCGGCGGGCAGGTCGGCGACGGTCTCCGAGAGCCGATCCTGGGCCGCCCGGAGCGACTCGAGGTCGGCCGCCACGTCCTCGACTTCGGCTGCGACGGCATCGACGTCGGACGCCACGTCCTCGACCGCCGACTCGTCGACCCGCGTCTCGAGCCGAGACGAGAGGTCGTCGAGGTCGGTCCGCACGCCGTCGACTCGCTCGGCGAAGTCACCTCGAAGTTCGTCGACGTGCGCCTCGAGGTCGTCACGAACGTCGGCGACTCGATCGTCGATCGTCGTTTCGAGCGTTCCGATGCGTTCCGTCAGGCCGTCCTCGATCTCCTGTTCGAGAGCCGCGACGTCGGCGTCCGTGGCGGTCTCTGCATCGATCGCGTCCACGGCGTCGGTCACCGACTCGAGGTCGGCCTCGAGGTCGGACACGTCGGTTTCGACCGCTTCCAGCGAGTCGGTCAGCGCCGCGTAGTCGTCGTCGATCGTCCCGAGATCCGCCGCGATCGCATCGACCCGGTCGGCGTCGGCCGTCTCGGCCGCCAGACCGTCGATTCGATTGCGAACGCCGTCGATCGTCTCCCGGACGTCCCGAAAGTCCGCTTCGAGCGCGTCGGTGGCCGTTGAGAGGGCAGTCTCGACGGCGTCGACCCGATCGGCGGTCGCTGTGACGCGCTCGTCGAGCCGATCGGCCAGCGTCCCGACGCGATCGTCGATCGCGTCGACCGCCTCGCGGAGGGCGGCGAGACGATCGTCGGTCTGGGCCGACAGGTCGTCGAGCCGGTCCGAGACCCCCGTTACTCGGGTCGCCTCTTCCTCGAGCCGTCCGCACAGGCCCTCGATCCGGGTGTCGACCCGGTCGAGTTCGTCGCCGAGGGCGACGAGTTCCTCGTCGAGCCGCGTGACCGTCTCTTCAACGACGTCGAGGTCGCTCTCCGACGCGGCGTCGGCCGCGAGGTCGGTCAGCTCGTCGCGCAGGGCGTCGGCCCGATCCTCGATGGACGCGGTTCGATCGACCGCGTCATCGAGGCCCCTCCCGAGATCGGTGAGCCGATCGTCGAGGACGACCCGTTCGTCGGCCGCGTCCGCGGACGTCTCTGCGAGTGCGTCGACCTCCGATTCGATCGTCTCGATCCCCGACTCGATCGCGCCGACGCTCCCCTCGAGGTCGGCGAACGCTTCCGACAGCGCGTCCAGGTCGTCCGCGAGTTCGGTGACGGTCTCCTCGCTCGCGTGGCTGGCGCTCTCCGCTTCGATGTCCGTGAGGTCGTCGGCGAACGCCTCGAGTCGATCCTCGACGGCCGCGAGGTCCTCGACCGCGGGCGACCGTTCCTCGACGTACTCGATCTCGTCGGCGAGCCGTTCGACGTCCTCGCTGACCGCCTGGATCTCCGCGTCGCGGTTCGCGAGCCGATCGAACAGCTGGTCGATCGCGTCGTCCGCCCTGTCGTGGTCCGCCTCGGCGGCGAGCGAATCGTCGAACGAGAGCGACGTCTGGACGCCGTCGTCGGTCCCGCCCGTGGCTCCAGTCGAGTCCGCCGTCGCGCCGTCGGTGGTTCCGCCGGTGGCGTTGACAGCAGTCGCGTCGCTCGCGGGCGTCGATCCGTTCCACGTCACGTCGTCGAACGCGTCGACCTCGTCGGCCGCCGCCGCGAGAGCGCCTCTGGCGGCGCTTGCGGCCGGGTCGTCCGCCAGCCGGACGCCGCGGATCGAGAACGGCAGTGTTCCCGCGTCGAACCGCCCGCCCACGAGGTACTCGATCCCCTCGGTCGCGCCGTCGCCGGCGACCGCGATCGGAACGGCCAGTCCCTCCTGGACGTCGCTCGCGTCCGCCTCGGCGGCGATCGCCTCGACCAGGTCGCCGACGAGCGCGTCGTGTGCGGCCGCCAGGGCGCTTTCGACCTCGCCGGTCGCCGCCTCCGGATCGAGGACGAACGCTTCGAAGACGTCTGCGACCTCGGATCGAGCGCGTCCGGTCTCGCTCGCCGCCTGCTGGACGACCCACTCGCTGCCCTTCGCGAGCGAGAACGCGAGGACCGGGACGCCGTAGTACGCGAGCGCGACGCTCGTCGTCTGGGACTCGATGCAGACCCCGAGCCCGGTGTAGTTGTCCGCCGCGAGTTGATCGTAGACGACGGCGAATCCCTTGCTGACAGGCGTCGCCTCTGCCGCGTGGTCCGTCAGGGCGGACGCGACGGCGTCGCGATGGGTCTCCCCCGTCGCGTCGGCGTCGACGACCGTTCCGGGCGTCGTATAGCAGAGCGATCCGCTCGCCGACTCCCCCAAGAGTTCGTCGACGACGGCCGCGAGTGCGGGTTCCGCGTAGTCGTCGTCGACGAGCAGCCCCTTCGAGAACAGCGGCTCCGGCGTCTCCCCCGTCGCGTCGGCGACGGACTGCGCGTCCGACCCCACGACGTACGTCGTCCCGCCCCGGTCGACGGTACGGGCCTCACCCCCGGCGAGTCCCGCCGCGTCGAGCGTCGATTCGTCGGCGGGGAGGACGATCGGCGGTACCGACTCGATCGCCGGGCCGTCCCCGGTGTCGGTGGCCGATCGGATCGCCCCCGGTCCGATATCGAGACCGTATTCCATGGCGACCGAGACCGAGACCACCCTCTTGGAACTTTGGGCCGGAGTACCAGAATTGAAAACTACCGGCAGGCACCGCTCGCGTTCGCCGACTGCGGACCGCTCACGCCGGGTCCGCGGGCGGCGCGGCGATCGGATCGCCGATCGTCACCCCGTCGCCGACTGACAGCGTCGATTCCCACGACGACTCGGGGACGTGCGTATTGACCATCAGGCGGAAGTAGTGATCGAACCAGTCGGTGGCCGCCCAGTCGGGAAGCGTCGCCTCGCGACGCTCGACGAACGTCTCCGTGAATCCGGGCGTCTCCTCGCCCGTGTCGGGGTCGCGCGACGGAACGACGCACCGCTGACACGGGTTCACGCCGTACAGGGGCGTCGCTCCGATTTCGAACGAGACGACCCGGCCCGGCCGATCGTACAACCGGTCCTCCCAGAACGCCGGGACGCCGTCGACGACGAGGTTCGGTCGCAGTCGTCGGCACATCTCCGCGGCGTCGATGCCGTCGTACCACGACGCGACCGTTTCGAGGGTGCGCTGGGCGATGACCGTCGGACCGGACGCGTCCTCGTCGTCCGGATGGCCGCCCTCGTCGTCGCGCACGAGTTCGACCGGGTAGCCGAAGACGTCCGAGAGCCACGACGCGAAACAGTCCCGATCGAGTTCGAGGTGGAACGTGTGGGTCTCGTCGTCGGATCCGGTGACGGTGACGGTCCCGCGGTCGAGGTCGTACTCCGTCTCGAGTTCGTGGATACGGCGCTCGCGTTTGCCGTTGACGTAGGCGTCGAGGGGGTTCTCCGCGAGAGACTCGCGTTTCGTGCTCTCGACGATCGCGTACCGCCGATCCCACTCGAGACCGCCGTTCTCGACGATCGACGCCGACTGGACCGTCGTCGCGTCGAGGGACTTGATCGGGTGAACGCGAATCCGGTCGAGATTTGCCATGGCCGCTGGTCCACCATCCTCCGGTTTAGCGCTGTCCATTCCGATCGGGCGGGCGGGTGCCCTCTCGACCGATGAGAGCGGTGGTCGACTCCGATCGTCGGATGAGAGGAGGCGAGCGCGCACGGGCGAGATTGCGCGCCGGAAGAAAGCGCGATTAGAATTTATTCTGATGTGAGTATATATCGATACCCCTCAGATTACACATCATTATTCGAGAGATTACGAATCGCGTATTCAAACCGTAACACCCGTAGTGCGGGCATACATCACACTGTGGTTGGATAGGAAGTGACACACGCAGAGCAAAATCCCTCATGTTTATACATCAGTGTGGTGGCCAGTCAAGTATATGTCCGAAACCGGGGCGGAGTCCCGTCCACTGGTCCGACAGCTTCCCGATCCGGCGACAGCGTCGAACGTGCGGTACAACCCGTCGCTGTCCGAGCTTCGTGACCTCGCCGCGGCCGACGAGACGACGACCGAGTTCGGTTCGCCGTCGTACGTCAGCGAGTACCGCTCACGGAGCGCCGATCGGACGAAAAACGCCGTCGACCACGAGTTCACCGACCGGGATCACGACCTGGTCGACGACGCGATCGAGGCCGCCGGCGATCGCGACATGGTCTGCGTCGATCGGCTCATGGGGCGCCACCCCGACGCCACCTTCTGCTGTCGGCTCTACGTTCCCGTCGAGTACGCGCGCATCGCCCTCGCGTGGGCGAACCTGTTCGAACCCACCGACGGCCGCGAACCGGACCTCTACACGCTGCAGTTACCCGACGCCGACGAGACCGCGATCCGCGTCTTCCCGGAGGAGGGGGTCACCGCGGTGGTAGGCAGCGACTACACCGGCGAAGCCAAGAAGTCGTTCCTGCGGCTGTTCATGTACCGAATCAAGCAACGCGGCGGCCTCGGTCTCCACGCCGGAAGCAAACGCGTCCGGGTTCGGGACGGTGACGGTGACCTGCGAATCGTCGGGCAGGTGTTCATGGGACTGTCCGCGACCGGCAAGTCCACCCTGACGTCCCACGGCTGCTGGCTCGAGGACCCCGAGGACGCCGTCATGTTGCAGGACGACGTCTGCGGTCTCCTCCCCGACGGCTCCGTCGCCGGTAGCGAGGGCGAGGGCCTGTTCATCAAGACGATCGGACTCGACGCCGAGGAACAGCCCGAACTGTACGCGGCCGCGACCGACGAGTCGGCGATCCTCGAGAACGTCGCCGTCGACCCGGACGGCACCGTCGACTTCGACGACGACCGCTACACCGCGAACTCCCGGGCGATCGTCCAGCGCGAGGAACTCGCGAGCGCGGACGACGAGATTGACCTCGATCGGGTGGACCAGGTCTTTTTCATCACCCGGAACCCGCTGATGCCCCCGGTCGCGAAACTGACCGGCGAGCAGGCCGCCGTCGCGTTCATGCTCGGCGAATCGATCGAAACCAGCGCGGGCGACCCCTCCCGTGCGGGGGAGTCGATCAGGGTCGTCGGCACGAATCCGTTCATCGTCGGATCCGAAGGTGAAGAGGGCAACGTCTTCCGGGACCTGATCGAGACCCTCGACGTCGACTGTTACGTTATCAACACCGGGTATCTCGGCGAGGAGTCGAAAGACGTCGGCGTCGAGGAATCCGTGACGATCCTCACCGAGGCCGCTCGCGGCACGATCGAGTGGACCGACGACGAGCGAACGGGCCTGACGATCCCCGAGCACGTCCCGGGTCTCGACGTCGACGAGTACTACGTCCCCGACCACGTCGACGACTACGACGAGGCCGTCGCGGACCTCCGGGTCGAACGCCGGGCCTACCTCGAGGCGTTCGACGACCTTCGCGAGGAGATCAAGGACGCGGTCTACTGACTGACCGACCCGGAACGTAACGCGTGATGACGTGTCCACCTCCGTTCAAAAGGGTCGATCGAATTCATCGCTGCTGAGGAGTATGGACGACCGTAAACCGGACCGGCGACGAGCGTGACGACGTCCTGGTATAGTTAATATGACAGTTACTGTGGAACTGTCTCGCCGAACGCGTGACTGACGGGGTTCGCGCCCGGTACGAACAATATCGGGGCGTGTATCCGCTATAAACAGTGTTTTCGAGACAGACGTGTCGATTGAACCGCCGGTTTCCCGCGAGAATCGTCGGTTTATCACTGAAATGGTACTACTGGTTTACCATGCGGGATCGGTCTCTCTCCTACTGGAGGCATGAGCGCACGCAAAATACTCGCCGTAACAGTCGTACTGATGATGCTCATCAGTGGGGTCGCATTCGCGATAGCCCCGACTGGCGCGGTCGACGAACACGAAGACGACGATGCACAGGAACCTACAGAAGACGGCGTCGCCGATAGCCAGTTGCAGGTGACGGTCGAAGACGCGACGATCGTTCTCCTCTCCGAGGATAGCGAGATGGCCGACGAAGCCCCCGCCGACGTCGCGGACAACGAGTCCGCCGTCGACGACTCTCAGCAGGGCGTCACGGTCCTCGAATCCTCGGTCGAGGTAACGGTCGAACAGGCGTCGGTCGTCGGCGCTGGTGACCAGTCCGCCGGCGCCGCCGAAGACGCGAACGGCCTCGACTCCAGCGATACCGAGGACGACGTGAACGGCGTCGAAGACGACACGGCTAACGAATCCGACGATGCCGTCGCGGACGATAGCGCGACCGATGACGCCATCGGCAGCCAGGAAATCACCGTTCAGGAGGCGACCATCTTCGTCGTCGTCGAAGACGGCGACCAGCCGACCGACGCGAACGGCGCCGAAGACGGTGATGCGATGAACATCCAGGAAGCGACCGCCTTCGTCCTCGTCGAAGACGCCGGCGAGATGCTCGCCGATCAACCGGTCGAGACGGACGACGGTGCCGCCGACGATAACGAGTCCGACGCGGTTGACGACGATGATAACGACACCGACGTTATCGACGACAACGAATCCGACGCAGTCGACGACGGAGACGGCCTCGACGAAGACACGTCCGACACCGAGACCGACGAGGATCGGCTGCAGGTGACGATCGAAGAGGCGACGATCTTCATCGTGATCGACGCAACTGAGGACCAACCGACCGAAGAACCGATCGCCGAAGACGACGAGTCCGAGGTAGACGACGACAACGAGACCGAAGTCGACGACGAGAACGGTCTCGACGACAACGAAACCGGGGTTGACGACGACAACGAAACCGGGGTTGACGACGACAACGAAACCCAGGACGACGACACCGCTGAAGCGGCGGTGACGAGTTCCTGCAGTTCTTGAGATCGACTCACCCCCGACGATATTTTTCGGCGGCCGAAACACGCTGGCTCGCAGCGACAGTCACGGCCGTCCGATCGGGGTCCGGTCCTCTCCTCAGGTGGCCCGATCGATGATCTCGCGCCGCGCCCCCGAGAGGCCCGCAGCAATTGCCGAACACTGATACTGTTATATGCGTCCAGACCCCACAGCCGACAATGAGCGCACAGGTACGAACGCCGACTGCACGCACGTGCGAGCGATGCGGTCGAGCCGAACGCTGGGACGAGGACGTCGAGGCCTGGCAGATCGCCCGCGAAGACGGCGATCGACAGGTCGGCAATCCACACTGCATCCACGAATGGGACATCAACGGGGCGTTCAACCCCGTCACCGGCACCGTCAACGGGAAGTAGTCCACGCCAGTTCGCGTCGTCAGCACGCTCCCCACCCCGGGGATCCGAATCCGCGCGTCTAGATTCTATCCCGCTTCGAGTGACTGCCAGTCGGATGGCATTTTTGTCGCATCGCCCGTATCGACAGCTATGCCAACAGTATACATCACGGCACCACCGGAGGCGGCCGGATCGATCGCCGAACGGCTCGTCGAGGACCGGCTCGCGGCCTGCGTCAACCGGCTCTCGACGACCTCCACCTACCGCTGGGACGGCGAAATCCACCGCGACGACGAGGCGGTGTTGCTCGCGAAGACGACCGACGAGGCGTACGATGCCCTCGTCGACCGGGTCCGGGAGACCCACCCCTACGACGTGCCGTGTATCGAGCGCTTCGACGAGAGCCACGTGCTGGAGTCGTTCGCGGAGTGGCGGTCGGAGAACGTGGCGTAGCGGTACTGCGGGACCACTCGAGCCCGATCGATCGACGCGTGCGTGAGTGTCTGACAGGCGGTGACTGCCCGAAAAAGCAACCCTTAAAACTCGCGCACGGGTTGTGACGCGTATGGCTGGAACCATCGAAGTGCTCGTTCCGGGTGGACAGGCCAACCCAGGCCCGCCGCTCGGTCCCGAGCTCGGACCGACGCCCGTCGACGTGCAGGCGGTCGTCCAGGAGATCAACGACCAGACGGAAGCGTTCGACGGCACCGAAGTGCCCGTCATCGTCGACTACGAGGACGACGGCTCGTTCGAGATCGACGTCGGTGTCCCACCGACGGCCGCGCTGGTCAAAGACGAGGCCGGTTTCGAGACCGGCAGCGGCGAACCCCAGGAGGACTTCGTCGCCGATCTCTCCGTCGACCAGGTCAAGAAGATCGCCGAGCAGAAACACCCCGACCTGCTCGCGTACGACACGAAAAACGCCGCGAAGGAAGTCGTCGGCACCTGCGCCTCGATGGGCGTCACCATCGAAGGCAATGATGCCCGCGAGTTCAAGGAGAAAGTCGACAGCGGCGAGTACGACGACGTGTTGGCCGAAGCGTAAGCGACGGGGCTCGAAGCACGAGCACAGCGAGTGCTTCTTCGTTCTTGCGGTCGGGACCAACACGCTCGGGAGTGCGAACTCCGCGTCTGTTCCTCGGCGAGAGCCGAAACGACGATGAGAGAGGAGTCGATCGGCGATCAATCAGAACAGCGTGCGCGCGGGATAGCCTAGATCTGGTTCGCAGGCGGAACCGTTCGCTCGTCCGGGCTCGTCGTTCCCCTGAAACCGACGAGCACGCGGACGCTGGCCCCCATCCCGAACGCGGCGGCGATCGAACCGACGGCGATCGCGACCGGGACCGTGATCGCGGCGAGGCCGCCGAGCAGACTGCCGACGAGGATGCCGGCCCAGAGTTCGGTCCGGCCGACGCGAGCGGCGATCGATCGACCGAACGCGACGAGCCCGATCGCGGTGACGGCGGGAAGTACCGTCACCCCGAGGACGACGAGGGGGACGCCGAAGAACGCGCCGACCGACGTCCCGAGCATGAGGTAGCCGACGCCCGTGAGCAGTCCGACGACGAGGGTACTCGGGAGGCCGATACAGACGGAGATGACGGGGCTCCGACGACACTTCGTCACTGCCCGGTTCCCGTACCCCTGGAGCATCCCGAGGACCACAATCGACACGAGAAGCGTCGCGACGACCCCGCCGACGGCCCGCATCAGCGCTGGGAACGACTGGATCGTCTCGATCGGGCCGTCCTCCACCCCGAGGCGGACGACCGATTCGAGCACCGCTCCCCCACTGGAACTATATAACTCTGTTGGCCACATACTCACGTGGTACACTGTCACGATCTATAGTATTTCCGGTTCCACTGAGTGTTCTCCCTCCGTATTCGTCGATCGTCGACCGGAAATCGATAGCGACGGGCGCCGGAAAAACGAGCGTCGCAGATCGGGGCCGATCGATACCGGTCGGCGACGATCAGGCCGGAGACGTCCGAGCCACGCCGATCGTCGACGATCGAGGCTGTCCGAGGTCCGCCGGTGGTCGAACCGGCGGAACGCGATCGCTCGGCGGATCGACGGTGTAGTTCGACGGGTTTAAGTTCGGCATGGCACTTCGTTCAACAGAGACAGGCATTGCCTGTTTCACTGACCCGTAGGAGCACACCCTGCGTACTACGGAGGTGAACGATGGCAGATTCGGATATTGAAACCGCAGTGGCTCGCGCACTCGAGGAGTCGCCCGATCGGAACTTTACCGAGACGGTAGACCTCGCGATCAACTTGCGCGACCTTGACCTGAACGAACCGTCGAACCGTGTTGACGAGTCCGTCGTCCTGCCGTCCGGAACCGGCCAGGAGACGCGAATCGTCGTCATCGCCGAAGGAGAGACCGCAGTCCGCGCCGAAGAGGCCGCGGACGAGGTCCTTTCGGTGGACGACGTGGCCGATCTGGACGACGACGAGGCCAAAGATATGGCCGACGAGACGGACTTCTTCATCGCCGAAGAGGCGATGATGCAAGACATCGCCCGGCACCTGGGTACCATCCTCGGTCCCCGGGGGAAGATGCCGGACCCGCTCTCGCCCGACGACGACGTCGTCGATACCGTCAACCGGCTCAAAAACACCGTGCAGCTTCGCTCCGGCGACCGCCGAACGTTCCACACGCTCGTCGGCGCCGAGGACATGGATGCCGAAGACATCGCCGACAACATCGACGTCATCCTGCGTCGCCTGCACGCCGACCTCGAGAAGGGGCCCCAGAACATCGACGCCGTCTACGTAAAGACGACGATGGGCCCGTCTCAGGAGGTGGCCTAGAATGAGCGCACAGGCTGAACGCAAGACCGAGAACCTTCCCCAGTGGAAGAAAGAGGAGGTCGACGAGCTCGCACAGCTCATCGACGACTACGAGAGCGTCGGCGTCGTCGGCATCGCCGGCATCCCCTCGAAGCAGCTCCAGGACATGCGCCGCGGACTGCACGGCACCGCCGTGGTGCGCGTCAGCCGCAACACCCTGCAGACGCGTGCGCTGGAGGACGCTGGACTCGACGACCTCGTCGAGCACATTGAGGGACAGGTCGGTCTCGTCGCGACCGACGAGAACCCGTTCTCGCTCTACAAGGAACTCGAGGCCTCGAAGACCCCTGCCCCGATCAACGAGGGCGAAGTCGCCCCGAACGACATCGTCATCCCCGAGGGTGACACCGGTGTCGACCCGGGACCGTTCGTCGGCGAACTCCAGAGCATCGGTGCGAACGCACGGATCGAGGAGGGCTCGATTCAGGTCATGGAGGACTCGACGGTCCTTTCGGCCGGCGAGGAGGTCTCTGCGGACCTGGCGAACGTCCTCAACGAACTCGGTATCGAACCCAAGGAGGTCGGTCTCGACCTTCGCGCCGTCGTCGCCGACGGCGTGCTCTTCGATCCCGAGGACCTCGACATCGACATCGAGGCCTACCGGAGCGACGTGTCGACGGCCGCCGCCCGCGCCCGGAACCTCTCGGTCAACGCGAGTTTCCCGACCGCGACGACGGCCCCGACGCTCATCGCCAAGGCCACGGGCGAGGCCAAGAGCCTCGGCCTGCAGGCCGCGATCGAGGACGAAGACCTGATGCCCGATCTCGTCTCCAAGGCCGACGCACAGCTGCGTGCGCTCGCGGCCCAGATCGACGACGAGGAAGCCCTGCCGGAGGAACTGCAGGGCGTCGAGTCGCCCGCTGCTGAACCCGCGGCGGCCGACGAGGGCGAGGACGAATCGGCAGACGAAGACGCAGACGCCGAGGCAGAGGCCGATGCCGACGACGACGATGACGATGACGACGGCGGCGACGGCGCGGAAGGACTCGGCGCAATGTTCGGCTAATCACAACGGAGGACACTACAATGGAATACGTTTACGCTGCACTCATCCTGAACGAAACGGACGAAGAGATCAACGAAGACAACCTGACGGACGTGCTCGACGCTGCCGGCGTCGACGTCGAGGAGTCCCGCGTGAAGGCGCTCGTCGCCGCGCTCGAGGACGTCGACATCGACGAGGCAGTCTCCGAGGCCGCTGCCGTCCCCGCCGGCGGTGCCGCGGCAGGCGCTGGCGCGGCCGAGGAGGCCGCAGGCGACGAGGAAGAGGAAGAGGCCGAAGAAACCAGCGACGTCCCGGACACGACGGACGAGGACGACGAGGAAGACGAGGCGGACGGCGAAGGCCTCGGCGAACTCTTCGGCTAAGTCGCGACGCGAAGACACCGTACGATCCCGATTTCTTTCGACGCCGATCGCCGGTAGCTACTTCTGCGGTCCGTGTGAACGCCCAACAGTGACGACGGCAGTCTACTTCGACCTCGACGGAACGCTCTGTTCGTACGACGTGCCGTTCGAGGAGCAGTTCGAAACGACCGTCTCTTCCTACGGCGAGCCGACCGACGCGGCGTACGACGCCTACGTCGAGCGACTGCTGGACGCGCTCGACGACTGTGAGGCGGAGCCGTACCGGCGCGCGTTCGAGGCGGTCGCGGAGACGATCGATCTCGATGCATCGCCAGCCGCACTCGCCCGGGAATACTGCGAGACGGAACTCGAGGCGTCCGTCGTCTCGGGGGATGCAAAACGGGTGCTCGAGCGAGTCGCGAAGACCGCTCCGACCGGGATCCTGACGAACGGGGACGGACGGCAGCAGCGAGCGAAACTCGAGCGACACGGCCTCGACGGGCCGGTCGACGCGGTGATCGTCTCGAACGGCGTCGACGTGAGAAAACCCGATCGACGGATCTTCGACCTCGCGAAAGCCCGCCTGCCGGCCGACGACTACGTCTACGTCGGGGACAGCTACGAGGAAGACGTCCTCGGGGCCCGGCGAGCTGGCTTTCGGACGGTGTACGTGACCGAGAGCGGTGCAGAGCCGGAGAGCCCCAACGCGGCAGACGCCGTCGTGTCGAGCGTCGGCGACCTGCTCGAACCGGAATCGCTCCCGGCGGCGATACGGCCCGTCTTCGGGCCGCCGCGGACGTAGCGTCGATCGCCGCGGGTTTAAACGGGAGAAGGCGGCCAGATGGAGCGATGGCCGCTCCCGTCGAGTTCGTCGTCGAACCGAGGCTGACGGTGCAGCTGCTCGGCTGGACCCTGGCCGGAACGCTGCTCGGAAGCTGTAGCGGGCTCGTCCCCGGCCTCCACGCGAACAACTTCGCGCTCCTGCTCGCGGGGGTCGCGCCGTCGGTTCCCGGTCCGCCGCTGTTCGTCGGCTGCGCGATGCTCGCCGCGGGCGTCGTCCACACGTTCCTCAACGCCGTCCCCGCGATGGCGCTGGGGGTGCCGGACGCGGAGATGGCGGTCACCGCACTGCCGGGCCATCGGCTGGTCCTCGCCGGGCGGGGCCAGGAAGCCATCAGGCTGTCGGCGCTCGGGAGTCTGCTCGCCGTGCTCGCCGCGATTCCGCTGGCGATCCCGATCACCGTGCTGATGACCGCGGCGTATCCGACGATCCGATCGTCCCTGCCGCTCCTGCTGGCGATGGTCGTCGTCGCCCTGGTCGCGTCCGAACGAACCTGGCGAACCCGGGCGGCCGGACTCCTCTCGTTCGCCCTCGCTGCCGGACTCGGCCTGCTGACCCTCGATCTCTCCCCCGACGCGCCGCTCGACGCCGGCGGGACCCTCGCGCCGCTGTTCGCCGGCCTGTTCGGCGCGCCCGTGCTCATCGACGCGATCCGCGGCGGCGGCGTCCCGCCACAGGACGGCGAGGCGATCGCGCTCTCACGACGGCTGGTCGCCGCCACGGCCGTCGCTGGCGCGCTCGCGGGCGCGATCGTCGGTTACGTCCCCGGAATCTCGGCCGCGATCGCCGCGGTCGCCGCCCTCGTCGTCGTCCCCACCGACGCCGGCGATCGGGGGTACATCGTCGCGACGAGCGGCGTCGATACGGCCAACACGATCTTCGCCCTCTTCGCACTCGTCGCGATCGGCCAGCCCCGGACGGGCGTGATGGTCGCCTTCGAGAGCGCGAACGCGCCGCTCGACCTCCCGGTCCTGCTCGCGGCCGTCGCGCTCGCGGGGCTGGCCGGATTCGGTCTCGTCTGCGTCGTCGGGGACGCCTACCTGCGGCTCGTCGGACGGCTTCCGTACTGGAAGATTTCGGCAACTGTGCTGGCACTGCTCGTCGTCCTGTCGTTCCTGTTCACCGGCCCGATCGGCGGCGTCGTCTTCGCCGCGGCGACGGCGATCGGGATGGTTCCGGTTCGGTTGCGTGCTCGAAGGGTTCACCTGATGGGGGTGTTGATCGGGCCGCTGGTACTCGGTCAGTAGCCCGTAAGATCCGTTCGAATCGCCGTGTCGGGCGCAGAGAAGACCTGCCGAACCCGATACTCGTCGGAGTCGCGATGCTCGCAGTTGGTCGTCGTCTTCGTCACGGCCGCGGCGACCAGGATGGTGTCGGTTCGACTACGGGCGAGTCACGTGCATCTGATAGACGTGTTGATTGAGCCGTTGCCGTTCGGCCACTGACTCGTATCTGCGAGACTCAGATCCGCGTTACGCGTCATCCGAACCGCTGTCCCGTGCGGCTGAGACCACCCGACGAACCCGATCGGTATCGACCGGGTTCGTCGTCTCGCCGCCCTCTTTCAGCGCCGTGCCGACGATCGCGCCGTCCGCACCGGCCGCGAAACAGTCCCCGATCGTCGCCGGAGTGACACCGCTGCCGACGAAGACGGGCACCGATCGATCGACGCGCGCGACCGCGTCAGCGACCCGTTCGACGGCCTCGAGTTCGGTCTCGCGGCCGGTTCCGGGACCGGAGACGATCAGTCCGTCGGCCCGTCCTCGTTCGACGGTCTCGATCGCCGCCCCCTCGAGATCACGGTCTCCGATCGGCGTCGCGTGCTTGACGTGGACGTCCGCGAGGATCGCGGCGTCGGCGTCGATCCGATCGCGGAGGCGGAGCGTCTCGTGTGCCCGTCCTTCGATCACCCCCTGGTCGGTCGCGGCCGACCCGACGTGGACGTTGACCCGGACGAAGGCAGCGTCCGCCGCGGCGGCGATCGAGAGAGCCGCGATCGCGTCGTTCCGGAGCACGTTGATGCAGACGGGGACGTCGACCGCGTCGGTCAGCGTCGTCGCGAGCGCGGCCAGATCGGCGACGACGTGTTTCGGAACGTCGTCGGGGTAGAACGGCGCGTCCCCGAAGTTCTCGAGGACGATGCCGTCCACGCCGCCGGCTTCGAGTCGCCGCGCGTCGTCGAGCATCCGGCTCCGGATGGCGTCTCGATCGCCGTCCGAGGCCGGCGCACCCGGAAGCGCCGGCAGGTGTACCATCCCGATGACTGGCCGATCGGCGTCGAACCGCTCCTGGATCGGTGATCGCGGTGCAGGTGGCATGCCGGTACTCGTGTCTCGATCGCCTAATCAGTAGGCCGTTCCGATCGATCGGGGTCGTACCGACGTGCCGGCAAGTCCCTCCCCGTTCACGGCAGTTTAGCCCGCCCACCGTCAAGGGCCGGCGATGACCGATCTGTTTACGCCGCTGTCGCTTCGTGACGTCGACATTCCGAACCGACTCGCCGTCTCGCCGATGTGCCAGTACTCCTGCGATCCCGACGGCCTCGCGACGGAGTGGCACCGCGTCCACCTCGGGAGTCGCGCCGTCGGCGGTGCCGGCATCGTCGTGACCGAAGCCACCGCCGTCAGTCCCGAGGGGCGGATCACGCCCCACGACCTCGGAATCTGGAGCGACGATCACGCGGCGGCGCTCGCCCCGACCGCCGAGTTCATCCGCGACCAGGGAGGGGTGCCGGCGATCCAGCTCGCCCACGCGGGCCACAAGGCGAGCAAGACCCGCCCCTGGGAGGGGAACGTCCCCATCCCCGCTGACGAGGAGAACGGATGGGAGGTGCTCTCGCCCTCGCCCGACGCGTACCCGCCGTTCGACGGCGATCGGCCGTCGATGCGGAAGGCGACCGGGGACGACATCCAGGGCGTGATCGACGACTACCGCGCGGCCGCCGAACGAGCGCTGTCGGCCGGGTTCGAGGTCGCCGAAGTGCACGCGGCCCACGGCTATCTCCTCCACGAGTTCCTCTCGCCCGTCACGAACCGGCGCGAGGACGACTACGGCGGGAGTTTCGAGAACCGATCGCGACTCGTCCGCGAGGTCACCGCGGCCGTCCGCGAGGTCTGGCCCGACGAAAAGCCGGTGTTCGTCCGCATCTCCGGCACGGACTGGCTCGACGATCGGGAGTCGTGGACGATCGAGGAATCGGTCCGCCTCGCCGACGACCTCGCGGCCCTGGGCGCGGACCTGATCGACGTCAGTTCGGGCGGCGTCCACCCCGACCAGGAACCGCCCGTCGGGCCGAACTTCCAGGTTCCGCTCGCCGAAGAGATCCGCGAGCGGACGGACGTCGCCGTCGGCGCGGTCGGCGGGATCACCGAACCCGAACAGGCCGACGCCCTCGTGCGCAACGACCGCGCGGATCTCGTCCTCGTTGGCCGGGAGTTCCTCCGCGACCCCTACTTCGGCCTCCGATCGAGCGACGCCCTCGACGGCGATCGGGAGTGGCCGATCCAGTATCGCCGCGCCGTTCGATAATCGACTCCGCCGAAGTCTCCCGTCGTCGATCGACCTCGACGAACCGATCGGGCCGTCGACCCAGACGGTCTGTTGTGACTCTGTACCGGCGATCGCCGCCCCGGTCGGGCGACCACCGGTAAAACGTTACAACGATCCGTATCAGTCGTCCGTCCACTTGATCGAACAGCCCTGCGACGGCAGCCACTCGAGGTCGACGTCCTCGCCAGCCAGCACGGACTCGATCGCTTCCCGGATGTGAAACCGAGTCGGTTCGTCGTCGGGGTTCAGGGCGTCGTCGAGACGCCCGTGGTAGACGAGTCGGAACTCGCCGTCGTCGTACCGGAAGAGGAAGGGGTCGGGCGTACAGACCGCGCCGTAGGCCTCGGCGACAGCCTGGCTCTCGTCGCGCAGGTAGGCGTCGTACCGGATCCGTCCCTCCTCGACGTACTCTCGCATCTTCTCGAAGGAGTCGTCGGGATACTCCGTGGCGTCGTTGGGGTTGATCCCGACGATCGAAACGTCGTCGTACTCGGCCGCGAGGTCGTCGAGCAGGTCGAACTTGGCCCGAGCGTACGGACAGTGGTTACAGGTGAACACGACCAGCAGCGCCTCGTCGTCGGCGAAGTCCGCGAGCGTGTACGTCTCGCCGTCGACGCCCGGTAGTTCGAACTCGGGTGCGAGGTCACCCTCGTCCAGTTCCGAATCGGATTCTTTCAGGACCATACGTGACCGTTGCGTGCGTTCGACCGTAAGGACTCCGTTCGATCGGGCCCGGTCGATCGACGCGGTTCGTCGGACGAGCGCTGTCGAGCGAGGATCTGGTCAGGAGGGACGCTGTCGATCGGCGCACCGGCCGCGACGGGTGGCCTGCCAGGTCCGATCGACTCTCGATCGCGATACCGACGACCCACCTATTTGTACTCGCAGTGATATCGCGTGTGTATGAAGACGCTCGAGGTCACTGACGAACAGTACGCGTTCATCCAGCACCTCCGTGAAGAGATCGCCGCGGACGTCGTCGGGAAGTACGGCTTCGTCCGCGAACAGGACGCGATCCAGTTCCTGATCGACAACCTCGCGGACGACGTGGCGATCGAGGGCGACTTCGACTCCTCCGCCGCGGACGACGTCGCCGCGTCGGTCGGGGCCGCGATACGCGGCGATCCGGAGCCGAACGACCTCGAATCGGTCTCCTACGTCGAGTCCGAGGAGTCGGAACCGGACGAGTCGACGATCGATTCCGACGCCGGGTCGGCCGCACCGGATCCCACCGACGTCGGACCGGACGTGGCCGACGAACCGGACGGCGACGACGCGGTCGAGGCCGATTCAGGGGCCGGCGGGGATGCGGACGAGACGGCGGACGACGGCGACGGGTCGGCCGACGACGACGACATGCTCGACGAGATGATGAGCCTGCTCGAGACCCACGACGACAAGTGGGGGGAGTCGGATTCGGCGGACTACCGGTACGAGGTCGAACTCCCGGACGGCTCCAGCGAACAGGTCCAGACGAAAGACGACGTCCGGGCGCTGCTGTTCAAGAACTACCGGTAACCCAGCCGTCGACCGGCGCGGACCGTACGCCGACCGGAACGGTACGGCCCTCGAACGGCCGCGGTCCTGTACGGATCCGGGACCGGTCGTGGACCCCGGGCGATCGCACACGATCGATCGACCTGAAAAGAACAACGCTTTTACTCGCGCTTCTGCTTGCCGTTGGTATGAGCGAACGCGAGGTGCTCGAGTTGCTTCGTGAGAACGCGCGGTATTCGGCGGCGGATATCGCGCGAATGACCGACCTCGAGGAAGGCGAGGTCGAGGCAGCCATCGAGGAACTCGAGGCGGCAGGCGTCGTTCGCGGCTACCAGGCCGTCGTCGACTGGGACAAACTGGAAGACGAGCGCGTCCGCGCCGAAGTCGAGTTGAACGTTACGCTCGATCGCGAGACGGGCTACGACGACATCGCAGAGCGCCTCGCACGGTTCCCGCAGGTCAAGGCGTTGCGACTGGTCAGCGGCGACTACGACTTCGACATGGAGGTCGAGGGCGACTCCATCCGGGAGGTCTCGCAGTTCATCAGCGAGAAGGTCGCGCCCGTCCCCGAGATCACCCAGACGGTCACCCACTACGTGATGACCTCCTACAAGGAGAACGGGATCGAACTCGGCGACGGGGAGGACGACGATCGACTCTCCGTCTCGCCATGACGATCGAGCTGTCAGACCGCGTGGCGGCGGTGCCGCCGTCGGGCATCCGGCGGTTCTTCGAAATCGCCGAGGAGCGCGACGAGGTCATCTCGCTCGGCGTCGGCGAACCCGACTTCTCGACCCCGTGGGCCGCACGGGACGCCGCGATCACCTCGCTGGAACAGGGCAAGACCTCCTACACAGCGAACCGCGGGAAACGCGAACTCCGGGCGTCGATCGCCGACTACGTCGCCGATCGGTTCGACCTCGGCTACGATCCGGGCGAGGAGATCATCGTGACCGCGGGCGCGAGCGAGGCGGTCGACCTCGCGTTCCGGGCGTTCGTCGATCCCGGTGACACGGTCGCGATCGCCCAGCCGTCGTACATCTCCTACGAACCGGGCGTGATCTTCGCCGGCGGCGAGGTGTTGCCCGTCCCCACGAGAAAGGAAGACGAGTTCCGACTCACCGTCGAGGGACTGGAGGCGGCGGGCGCGGCCGACGCCGACGTGCTCGTCATCTGCTACCCCAACAATCCGACCGGCGCGATCATGCGGGAGGGGGACCTCGAACCGATCGCCGAGTTCGCCCGCGAGCACGACCTCACCGTCTTCTCGGACGAGATCTACGCCGAGTTGACCTACGAGGGCGAGCACACCTCGATCGCGACCCTCGAGGGGATGCGCGAGCGGACGATCGTCTTCAACGGGTTCTCGAAGGCCCACGCGATGACCGGCCTCCGACTCGGCTACGCGCTCGGCCCCGCGGACGCGATCGGTGCGATGAACAAGATCCACCAGTACACGATGCTGTCAGCTCCGACGACCGCCCAGTACGCGGCCATCGAGGCGCTCGACTCCTGCGAGAACGACGTTCGGGAGATGGTCGACCAGTACGATCGGCGTCGCCAGTTCGTCCTCTCGCGGTTTCGCGAGATCGGCCTCGACGTCTTCGAGGCGAAAGGGGCGTTCTACTGTTTCCCCGAGGTGCCCGACGGCTTCACGGCCGAGGAGTTCGCGGAAGGTGTCCTCCGCGAGCAGGGCGTCGCCGTCGTCCCCGGTGACGTCTTCGGCGACGGCGGCGAGGGCCACCTCCGGATCTCCTACGCGACGGGTCTCGAGGACCTCCGGGAGGCGCTGGCCCGGATCGAGGCGTTCGTCGCGGATCATGGCTAACGCAGTTTACGAACGTTCTTCCCGACCGCCCCGCATTCGCTGGTATGGTCGACTACCGTCCCATCCCGGACGAGCGGGACGTCTTCCACGAATACCGAAGTTACGCGTTCAGGCCCCACGAGGGCGTCCCGGCGTACGATCCAGCGGAGCACGACACGCCGCGGGCGACCCTCGGCGCTCGCCGCGGTCTCTACGAGCACGCGGACGACGAGCGGCCGCGCTGCGTCTGTCGTCACTACTGGCTCGAGGCCCACGTTCGCGGAGAAACGCACGCGACCGCCGGCCTCGCGTCGGTCGCCACACCCCCCGAGTACCGCCGCGCGGGCCACGTTCGCCGACTGCTGGCCGAGTCGCTCGCCGAGTACCGCGATCGGGGAATCCGGTTCTCGGTCCTGTGGCCGTTCCGGTACCGCTTCTACCGGCAGTACGGCTGGGACACCGCCAACCGGATCGTCACCCACGAGTGCGACCCGGCCGTCCTCTCGTTCGCCGCGGATCGCGATCGGGACCGGGGCTCCGCCCGGCCGGTCGACGCCGACGAGTACGACGCGATCGAACCGGTATACGACGAGTGGGCCGATCGCCACGCGCTCGCGCTCGATCGCGACGAGATCTGGTGGCGCCACCGCGTCTTCGGCGGCCACGACGTCGATCCGTTCGTCTACGCGTACGAACGGGACGGGGAACCGCAAGGGTATCTCGTCTACACGATCGACGACGGCGGCGAGCGGACGATGACCGTCACGGAACTGACGGCCGTCGATCACGAGGCCTACCGGGCGCTGCTGGCGTTCTGTTACGATCACGACTCGCAGGTGGACCGCGTTCGGTTCCGGATGCCGGCGGACGACCCCCTGCGCGCGACCGCGGCCGATCCCGACGAGATCGAGACGACCGTCGAGAACGGGCCGATGGTCCGGATCGTCGACGTCGCGGACACCCTGGCGGCGCTGTCGTACCCGTCCCTCGATCGATCGCTGACGCTCGCGGTCGCCGACCCGCTCGCCGACTGGAACGACCGGACGTTCTCCCTCGCCGTCTCGGACGGCCGCGCCGAGTGTGCGCGAATCGATTCCTCGGCCGCGGACGACCCGGACGTGACGCTCGACGTGGCGACGCTCTCGCAACTCGCCGTCGGCGCCCGATCGGCCGCGACGCTCGATCGCCTGGGGCGACTCGGGGACGCGACCCCGGAGACGGTCGCGACGCTCGCGGACCTGTTCCCGGAGCGGAACGTCTACCTCGGGGAGTTCTTCTGACCCTAGACGACGTTGCGTTCCGTGCGCTCCGCACCCGACGCGAACCGATCGCTCGAGAGCGCCTCGCTGTCGACGAGCGACGCCTCGCCGTCGACGACGAGTTCTGCGACGAGTCGACCGGTCGCGGGCGCGTGCTGGAAGCCGTGCCCCGAAAAGCCGGCCGCGGTGATGAACCCGGGAACGGTCTCCTCGACGATCGCGTTGTCGTCCGGCGTCACGGCGTACAGCCCCGCCCAGCCGCGCTTGAGCCGCGACTCCGGGCCGAAGTAGGTCGTCCACTCGCTGGTCCGTTCGACGACGTCCGCGGCCCAGTCGAAATCCATCGACGTCTCGTAGCCGCCCGGATCGCGCGCCGGATCGTCGTCGGCGAGGTGGCCGCCGACGAGTGCGTCGCCGTCCCGGTCGGGACGAAAGTAGGTGCCGCTCCCGAGGTCGATCGTCAGCGGATCCGTCTCCGGAATCGCCGTTTCGGGTTCGACGACGGCGATCTGTCGGCGCTTCGGCGTGATCGGGAGCGAGACGTCGGCTAGTTCGGCGACCCGTCCAGCCCACGGCCCCGCCGCGTTGACGACGAACTCGGCCTCGAGTCGGCCCCCGGGCGTCTCGACGCCCGTCACCTGCCCGTCGCGATCGGTTCCGGGGCTGGAACCGCCCGCTCTGAGGACGTCGATCACCGGCGTCTTCGTCCGCACGTCGACCCCGGCGTCGGCCGTCGCCCGGGCGTAGGCCTGGAGCGCGAGGTGCGGATCGGCGACCCCGTCCGTCGGCGAGTACGTCGCCGCGACGAACCGCTCGGGATCGATTCCGGAACAGTACTCTCGGGCCGCATCCGGGTCGAGCACCTCGCTCGGGACGCCGTGATCGTTCTGCATGGCGACCGTCTCCTCGAACGCCGCGGCGGTCTCCTCGTCCCGGGCGAGGAAGAGATATCCCGTCTTCCGGTAGTCGATGTCGGTGCCGAACCGCTCCTCGAACGCGTCCCAGACGCGCATACTCTCGCGGGAGAGGTCGACGTTGACCGGCGTCGAGAACTGCGCACGGATGCCGCCGGCCGCCCGTTCGGTGCTCCCGCCGCCGATCGATCCCTTCTCGCAGACGGTCACGTCGACGCCGCGCTCTGCGAGTGCGTACGCGCTCGAGAGGCCGACGATGCCGCCGCCGACCACGATCACGTTCATACGCCACAAATTGACACGGCCGGGGATAAGCGTTCGTTCGATCGGGACCGCGGTCGAATCAGGAGAACCGATCGGGGGAGAGTCGATCGCGAACGTCGCGATCGGGTTCGCGGTCGATCACCTCGCCGACGACCTCGGCGACGGCCGGCGCGAGCGTGATCCCGTGGCCGGTCATCCCGCAGGCGACGACGAACCCGTCGACGGCCGTTTCGCCGACGATCGGCCGACCGTCCGGGGTGACGGTCCGGAGGCCGATCCACGAATCGAGGACCGTCGCGTCCGCGAGCGCAGGAACGTCGGTCGCCAGTTCGGTGGCGGACGCGACGAATTCGTCCGGGACCGAGAGGGAGTCCGGATCGTACCGCTGTCCGTCGACGTACGTCGTCAGGAATTCGCCGATCCACGCCCGGGTCCCCTCGGCACCGCCCCCGGGCCGGACGTACCGGTTCGACTCGAAGATGGTTACCGGGCCGTCGATCGGTTCGGGGGCCTCGAGTTCGACCATCGGCCCTTTCGTGTGACAGAGCGGGAGCGAGACGCCGACCGCCTCGTTCAGGCGCGGGGCCCACGGCCCCGCCGCGTTGACGACGCGATCCGCCTCGAACCGTCCCTCGTCCGTGACGACCCTCGAGACGGCCCCGTCGGACGTTTCGACGTCCGTGACCGCGACTCCCGTTCGGACGTCGACGCCGCTGTGACGTGCACGATCGGCAAAGGCCGTCGCGAGCGCCCCCGGTTCGTCGAACACGGCGTCGGCGGGCGTGTAGAGTGCGCCGGCGAACCTCGCGGGTTCGACGCCGTAGTCGGCCAGTTCCGTCGCCTCGACGAACGACGCGTCGACGCCGTACTCCCGGAGCGACGTCGCCGATCCGGCGAGGCGATCGGCGAAGACGGGCGTCTCCGCCACGTGGAGCACCCCCGGTCGCTCCGGGTCCAGCGACGACGAGTCGAACAGGTCCTGGTATCCCGATCGCGCTCGCGCTCGCAGTCGCAGATCGAACGGCTCCGGTTCGACCGCGGCCCGCAGCACGATCCCCGCGGAGGCGGCCGTCGTTTCGCGGCCGATGTCCGCTCGTTCGAACAGGGTCACGTCGTGGTCGGTCTCCCCGAGTCGCGACGCGATCGCCGTGCCGACGATACCACCGCCGACGATGATGACGTTCATGCGGGAGGGTACCACAGCAGGGACGAAAGAACCTCCCCCGGGACGCTGAGACGGTTTGCTGTACCGAATTGCCGGCGCTGATCGCAGAGCGTCTCGCGGTCGCGCCAGAACTGACCGCCAGCAGTCCGTACGACGTCTGCCGGCGACGTCGACCGACACCGCCGCGGCAGGACGACGCCGTCGCGACGAACGGCCACGACACTGAAATACCGCCTTCGAGTAGTAGCACATAACTGTCTCCAGCGATGACCGGAACGGGAGTGGGCTCTAGCTGCCAGAACGCCCGTCACGGGTCGAGCGGGTGCGGGGGTGAACAGCCGTGACGTCGCGATCGGTACCGATCGTCGACCGGGTCACCGACGCCTTCTTCGCGCTCGATACGGACTTCCGGTTCACCTACCTCAACGATCGGGCCGAGGCGTTGCTCGAACGGTCGCGAGCGGAGTTGCTCGGTCGCGTCATGTGGGACGAGTTTCCCGAAACCGTCGAGACGCAGTTCCCGGACGGCTTTTACCGCGCGATGGACGAACAGGTCCCCGTCTCGTTCGACATCTACCACTCGAACGTCGAGACCTGGTTCGAGACCCGGGCCTACCCGTCCGAGACCGGGCTCTCGGTTTACATGCGCGACGTCACCCACCGGAAGCGACAGGAGACGACGCTGGCCCAGCACGCGGCCGTCGTCGAGGCCGGCCACGACGGCGTCGTGACGCTCGACCGGAACCGCGAGATCGTCACCGTCAACCGGGCGCTCGAGACGTTGCTCGGGGTCGATCGATCGGCGTTGATCGGCGAGCACGTCGAAATCGTCCCCGAACTCGCGGGTATCGATCCGGTCGACACCCTCGAGATCGGCCGGGCGATCACCGACGTCGACGTCGGGAACGCCGACCGGCGCAACCTCGAGGTCGCCTTTACCGACGCCGGCGGCACCGATCGGATGGGCGAGTTCCGGATCGTCCCGATCGAGGACAACCGGGCGACCGTCGCCGTCATCCTCCGGGACGTCACCGACCAGCACGAACACGAGCGCGTCGTCACGTCGCTCCACGAGATCACCCGGTGGCTCCTCGAGTCCGACGATCCGGAGGAGATCTGTGCGATCGCCGTCCACGCGGGCAGCGACCTGCTCGAGTTCCCGATCAGCGGCGTCTGGTTGCTCGACGACGAACACGGCTACCTCGATCCCGTCGCCGGCACCGCGGGCGCCCACGAGGAGTTCGGCGGCCTGCCCCGCTTTTACCCCGGTGAGGGACTCGTGTGGGGCGTCTTCGAGGCGGGCGAGATCGAGCGCTTCGACGATCTCCGGGCAGTCGAGGGCCTCTACAACCCCGACTCGCCCATTCGATCCGAGATTATCGCCCCGATCGGGACCCACGGCGTCCTCATGACCGGGTCGCGCTCGCCCAACCAGTTCGACGAGACCGACGTCGACCTGCTCTCGACGCTCGTCGAGAACACCCGGGCCGCGCTCGACCGGGCCGACCGGGAGCGAATGCTCCGCGATCGAACGACGGAACTCGAGCGCCAGACCGAGCGACTCGAGTCCGTCGCGGAGATCCTCTCGAACGACCTGAAAGACCAGCTCGAACGGGTGTCGGAAGCGCTCGAGGACGAACCCGACGAGTGGGAGTTCCCGCTCGCGGACGACGCCGTCGAGACCACGCTCGACAGGGCCGAAGCCCTCGTCGACGACGTCCGGGAGTTCGCCCGGAACGCGTCCGCCGTCGGGCCCCGGAGCCGGATCGACCTCGAATCGGCGATCGAGACGGCGCTCGACCGGTCCCGCCTCGACGACGACGCGGTCATCGTCGACCAGTCGGCGATGCTCCGGGCCGACGCCGATCGGTTCGTCCACCTGCTCGAGACGGCGTTCGACAACATCGCGGCGCGTGCCGAGGCTGACGTGACGGTCCAGGTCGGGGTCGTCGGCGTCGAAAACACCGGCCGAACCGGCCGGTCGGAGGACTCGCGCGGGTTCTTCCTGCTCGACGACGCCACCGAGATCCCGCCGACCGCCCACGAGCAGGTCCTCGACCCCTCCGCAGACGACGATACCGCGATCGACGGCCTCGGACTGGCGCTCGTGCGAGCGATCGCGGAGGCTCACGACTGGACGATCTCGGTCGACAACGGCGAACACGGCGGGACGCGAATCGAGATCCGGGACGTGACGACGCTCGAACTCGGCGAATCTCCGGCCCTGCAGTGAACAGGAGGCGTGACGCTGATCGGGCGATCGACGGTGGCTACTATAGGCGGACGGATTGCTGTCCGTATCAGCCCTCGAACATCGTCTCTCGCGTGATGTCCTGACAGAGCCGCCGGTAGCTGTCGCTCTCGAGGAGTTCCTCCATCGTCTCCGTGACGTTCGCCTTGAGCACGGCCAGACGGTCCTCGAGTTCGGCGTACTCCTGGCTCGTCTTGCGCTCGGCCTCGGTCTTCTGCGCGTCGAGCAGCGCTTTCTTCGAGGCGACCGCGAACAGGGTCTGGAGTTGCTCGTCGTACGACGAGCGGAGCAGCAACTGGTCGATGATCGAGTGCAGTTCGTCCTTCGAGACGGGCTTGACGAGGTAGTCGTCGAATCCCATCCCGATGATGTCGAAGTCGGGTTCGACCGCGGTCACCATCGCGACGCGACAGTCGAGTTCGCGCTCCCGGATGGTATCGAGCACGGTGTCCCCGGAGAGCCCCGGCATCCGTCGATCGAGGAGGACGATGTCGATGGTCTCCTCGATGGATTCGAGCGCCTCGGTCCCGTCGTAGGCCGTCGTCACGTCGTACTCCTCGTCGAGCCACGCAGCGTAGAGGTTCGCGAGGTCGGGTTCGTCTTCGACGATCAGGACGGACGGGTGCTCTGGGACCATCGACGTGTGCCTCCGGGACTCCGGTTCGTTGGAGGGGTTGTACCGAGAGTATATCAAAATTCCGGGCGGTCGACGGCGATCCATTTCCGGAGGCCCACCGGGACCGATCGAAATCGATCGAATCGTACCCCGAGCGCGTTTCGAGGGGGCCTGCTCGGCAGTGGCCCCGTTTACTGGAGTTCGCGTTCGATCGTCGCGCGCCGGTCGGCGATGGCGGCCGCGTCGGTCGCGATCGTCCGGTCCCCGACCTCGATCGAAAGCCGGCCGTCGGCCGTTGCCGAGCCGAGTTCGTGGACCGGCGCGACGCCGTCGAAGGCCTCGCGGACCGCGTCGGGCGAATCGGTCTGGACGAGCGCGCGACCCGGCTGCTCGTGGAAGAGCGCGCCCGCGGGGTCGTCGTCTGCACCCGGGATCGAGACCGCCAGTCCGGCGTCCTCGGTGACCATCTCGGCGAGCGCGACGGCGAGACCGCCGTGACTGACGTCGTGGACGGCCAGCGTGGCGTCGTCGTTCGCGACGCTCGCGAGCGTCTCGACGACCGCTGCGGGTTCCTCGGGAAGGGCGGGGAACCGATCGCTGCCGTCGAATCGCGCGAGGTATTCGGAGCCGCCGAGTCGGGCCTCGCCCGCGAGGCCGAGGTCGCCGACCAGGAGGAGAGTGCCCTCGGGCGCGACCGAGAGCGGCGGGGCCTCGTAGCCGTCTTTCGTCCCCACCATCGCGAGCGTCGGCGTCGGCGGGATCGGACCGGCCACCGAGTCGTTGTACAGCGAGACGTTCCCGCCGACGACGGGCGTCGACAGCGTCTCGCACATGTCTGCCAGCCCGTCGACGATTCCCTCGAAGCCGCCGTAGACGTCCGGTTTCTCGGGGTTGCCGCCGTTCAGGCAGTCGACCGCCGCGAGCGGCGTCGCCCCCTTGGCCGCGATGTTCGTCGCGTTCTCGAGCGCGATCGCTCGCGCGCCCGCGTATGGCGCGGCGGTCGTCCAGTTGGGCGCTGCGCCGGAAGAGATGGCGAGCCCTTGCTCGGCTTCGCGAACCGCGATGATCGCCGCGTCGTCACCCGGTCCGACGCTCGTCCGCACGCCGACCTCGTGATCGTACTGGCGGTAGACCCACCGCTTCGAGGCGGTGTTCGGACTGGCGACGATCGTCTCGAACGCCTCCTCGAGGTCGACCTCGGGGAGGTCCGTCGGGGGCTGGTCCGGTTCCTCGCTCTCGAGGTCGTTCATCGGCGCGCCCTCGCCCAGGAAGTAGGCGTCGACGTCGACGACCGTCTCGCGCTCTCGTGGCTCCGCACCGTCGCCGCCCGAGTCGTCCGAGGCGCGTTGCGCCTCACTCCCCCCAAACGTACAGACGTAGTTGCCGTCGGTGACCTCGCCGATGACCGAACAGCCGAGGTCGTACTTCTCGGCGATTTCACGGACGCGATCGACGTTCCCGGGTTCGACCTCGTAACACATCCGCTCCTGGGACTCGGCGAGCAGGATCTCGAGCGCCGACATGTTCGGTTCGCGCTGGTGGACCCGATCGAGTTCGATGTGGGCCCCGAGACCGCCCTTGGCGACCAGTTCGCTCGAGGCACCGCCGAGGCCGGCCGCGCCGAGGTCGCGGGCGGACTCGATCAGGCCCTCGTCGACGAGGACCTCGTTGGCCTCGATGAGCAGTTTTTCGGCGTAGGGGTCGCCGACCTGGACCGCGGGTCGGTCTTCGGTCTCGGCGTCCTCCGCGAGGTCCTCGCTGGCGAAACTCGCGCCGCCGAGGCCGTCGCGACCGGTGGCGTTCCCGACGAGCACGAGCTTGTTCCCGGGTTCCTGGGCCTCGGCGGTGACGAGTCGCTCCTCGTTCGTGAGGCCGACGCAGGCGACGTTCACCAGCGGGTTCCCCTCGAAATCGGGGTGGAAGTCGACGCTCCCGGCGACCGTGGGAACGCCGATGCAGTTGCCGTAGTGGCTGATCCCCTCGACGACGCCCTCGAAGAGGTACTTCGAGTGTTCGCGATCGAACTCGCCGAAGTACAGCGAGTCCGCGAGCGCGATCGGGTACGCGCCCATCGAGAGGGTGTCCCGGACGATGCCGCCGACGCCGGTCGCCGCGCCGTCGAACGGGTCCACGTAGGAGGGATGATTGTGGCTCTCGATGCCCATCGTGATGTACGTCGAACCGTCCCCCTCGTCGTCCGCGTTCTCGCCCGGCAGTGCGACGACCGCCGCGTCGTCGCCCGGCCCCACGACGACCTGCTCCCCCTCGCTCTCGAACGCCGACAGCAGGGGTCGCGAGGAGCGGTACGCGCAGTGTTCGCTCCAGAGGTTTTCGAACAGCGCCGCCTCCGCCGCCGTCGGCTCTCGCCCCAGCTCCTCGACGACGAGTTCGCGGTCCGGATCGGCAAGACTCATTCACCTAGGTGGTGAAAGTCGGACGGTAAATGGGTTTCTATGTGCACGATCGTGTATTAGTCCGGCCGCGGTCCCGCGGATGAGATCGGTACGACCCGAGCGCGATCGGCGACCCGTTCCGAGGCGATACGCACTCGGGGGACGATCGCTACGGCGTCATCGCCGTCGCGACGGGGACCCGCGTTCGTCGTGAGGATTGTCGATCCCCTCCGGGATCGGCAGATCGAAGTAGGTCGTCTCGTCCACGTCGTGGATCGATCCGTCAGCGATGCGCTCGAACGTGGCCATGATCCCCTCGACGGAGACCTTTACCATGGTGCCGAGGGCCTTCTGGCCGCGATCGTCGCTCTGGTGGGAGACCTCGTAGAGCGCGCCCGCGGCGTCGGTCTGCGGACAGAGCGCGTCGAGGTAGGAGCCCCAGAGCGGCCCGTACGCGTACCGCGTGATCGTGTCGAGTCGACCGCGGCCGAACTGGTCCATCCGTTCCGGGACGAGCCCGGCGAGCTGGAGGGAACGGGTCTGTGCGTCGACGGACATGAACGGGTTGCCCTCGGCGACATAGGGCGCGTAGTCGACGCCCTCGAGATTCGCGTACGTCGGCCCGTAGGGTGCCATCACGCTCATGATCGATTGCCACTGCGGGCCCGAATTCCCGTCGGGAGCCTCGGGAACGGCGGTCGGTCCCTGGTGGTGGTGCGTGAGCGCCCAGTCCGGATCGGCGTCGAGGAACGATTCGGTGACCGCCCGCGTCTCCGGATTGAGGTTCAGCCCGGCGCTCCAGAGTTCGTCGTAGGGATCGCCGTCCTGCAGTTCGAGCGGGACCCGGTCCACCGGAACGTCGAGATAGCCCAGATTCGCCTCCTCGTCGACGACCGTCCACCACTCCTCGGGTTCGTCGAAGGGCTCGAACCCCGGAACGACGCTGAACCCGCGATTCAGATCGTATCCGGGGACGTCCAGGTTGTACGCGTAGGAATTCGCGTTGGCGTATCGGGAATCGTCTTCGTCCCACGTCGACGTGTTGTATCGCCGCTGGCGGAACTCGCCGTCGTCCCCGAGTCCGTCGTCGCCGACGAAGTTCGCCCCGTCCGGGTTCACCCGCGGCACGATCGTGATCGTCAACTCGTCCAGGATTCGATCGATCTCCGGCGCGGATCCGGTCGCCAGCCGCTGTAGAATTCCGACCATCGCCTCCGCTCCGGTCGGTTCGTCGCCGTGGATCTGGTTGATGATGTGGACGCGCTCGTCGCCGTCGCCGGCGGTCACCTCCCAGATCGGATCGCCGCGCCCGGCGGATTCGCCGATCCGTTCGAGGGCGACGCGATCGCTTCGCTCGTCGATTCGGCGGAGTCGCTCGCCGAGTTGCTCGTTGTCGAGGTAGCCGCTGTAATTGACGGCCCGCTCGTTCGGTGCCCAGGGGCCGCCGGGCCGGTAGCGATCGTCGCGCGCGCTCACCATCCCTGCCAGTGCCGATGCCGCGAGTCCCAATTCGAGGAATCGTCGTCGGTACATGCGAGGATACGGCCCGATCATCAAGAAACGTGATTATAAAATTATCGTGAACTATCGTTTTTCCAACCGGAATTCGTCGAGTACCCGAGCACCACTTTATCCCGGAAACCCGGCGAGCGATCGACGAGTCCCCCGTCGTCCATCAGATATCTCGCCGTTCTGGACCGACCGACGAGCGCAGTCGTCCGTCCGCTTATCGGGGCGCTTTTGATCAATCGCGCAAAACGATCACTCGTGCTGTCGGTCGAACTCCACACGCATTCGTCGCTGTCCTACGACGGCCGCGACCCGGTCGAGCTCATCTTAGAGCAGGCCGAGGCCGTCGGTCTCGACGCGATCGCAGTGACGGACCACGACGAGATCGACGCGAGCCTCGAAGCCGTCGAGCGGGCCCCCGAGTACGGTCTGGTCGCCATTCCCGGGATCGAGATCTCCAGCAAGGCCGGCCACGTCCTCGGACTGGGCGTCGAGGAGGCCGTGCCACCCGGACTCTCCTACGAGTCGACGATCGAGGCGATCCACGACCAGGGCGGCCTCGCGGTGATTCCGCACCCGTTCCAGGAGTCGCGCCACGGCGTCATGGCCCGGATCTCGCGCGACCAACTCGCGCTGGGCGACGCGATCGAGATCTACAACTCGCGCCTGCTGACCGGGCGGGCGAACCGGCAGGCGGAACGGTTCGCACGGAGCCGCGACCTCCCGATGACCGCCGGGAGCGACGCCCACATCAGCGAGATGGTCGGGCAGGCCGTCACCCGGGTCGACGCCGACGAGCAGTCCGCCGACGCGATCCTCGACGCGATCCGCGAGGGGCAGACGTCCGTCGAGGGAAAACGGACGCCGTGGCACATCAGCCTCCGGCAGTTCGGCGGCGGCGTCACACGGAGACTCAGGAACACCGTCGTGGGGCTGTTCGGATGACCCTGCGCGGTGCCGATCGGGCCCTCGTTCGCGACGCGCTCGCGTCCGGCGACCCGCTCCCTGGGACGACCGGTTTCGCAGGACTCGTGGACGATCGGCTCGTTCGCGACGTCCTCGGGCGGGTGCCGCTGTTCGTCGAGGCCGGGGCCGACGACCCGGCGGCAGACGACGCCTGGGCGTTCGAACCGACCGCGCTCGACGATCCCGAACTCGTTCCCGCCGGCGCAGTCGTGGGCCCCGACGATCCCGCCCCCACGATCCGATGGTCCCTCCCCGATCCCGACCCCGAGCCCGATCGATCGGCGGCGCTCGATCGGCTTCGCGAGACGATCCAGACGGCCGCGGACGCGGCGACGGCCGGCACGGGGAACGTCGCCGTCGCGTTCTCCGGCGGCGTCGACTCGGCGCTCGTCGCGGAACTGCTCGACGCGCCGCTGTACGTCGTCGGGTTTCCCGACAGTCACGACGTCGACGCCGCGCGGACGGCCGCGGCAGCGATGGGTCGCGATCTCACCGTCGTCGACCTCGAACCGGCCGATCTCGAGCGGGCCGCGCCCGCGGTCGCGCGAGCGATCGGGCGCACGAACGCGATGGACGTCCAGATCGCCCTGCCGCTCTACCTGGTCGGCGAACGGGTCGCCGCCGACGGCTTCGATTCGCTCGCGCTCGGCCAGGGGGCCGACGAACTGTTCGGCGGCTACGAGAAGGTCGTCCACCTCGATCACCGCGTCGAGGCCGACACGGTCCGCGGCGCGGTCCGGGAGGGGATCCGGAGCCTCCCCGACCAGCTTCCACGGGACGTCCTCACCGTCGAAGCGACGGGGCTCGAGCCGGTGACCCCGTTACTCCACGATGCCGTCGTCGACGCTGCCCTCAGGCTCCCCGACGCGTTGCTGGCCGACGAGGAGACGCGAAAACGCGGCCTCCGGCTGGTCGCGACCGACTATCTCCCCGCCGAGGTCGCACACCGCGACAAGAAAGCCGTCCAGTACGGGAGCCTCGTCGCTCGCGAACTCGATCGCCTCGCGAGACAGGCCGGCTACAAACGTCGCATGGACGACCACGTCACGAAGTACGTCGAATCGCTTCTCGAGGGGGACTGATCAGAGAGCAGCCGAGGGCGTTCGAGTGGGCAAATACGGACCGGCGACTCGACGCAACCGATCGCGCTCGACACCTCCCGACCGATCGAGTCACGCCGAACTCGATCGAGAGCGACGAAAACGCCGACACTCAGTCCTCGGTCTCGGTCGGCAGCGCGTTGTCCGGTTCGCCGCCCTTGTGCTCGGCGACCGTCCGGCGGTTGGTCTCGCCGACCCGATCGGCCGTCTCGGCGACGAAATCTTCGAGCGTCTCTTGGACCGGGCTTCGATCGTCCTTGACGAGCGCGCCTTCGCTCCCCTCGGCCCCGAAGTCGGGGTGGATCGGGATCTGACCGAGCAGGGGGATGTCGTACTTGTCGACGATCGTCTGGGCACCCTCGGTGCCGAACAGGCCGTGTTCGTCGTCGCAGGTCGGGCAGATGAACGAACTCATGTTCTCGACGACGCCGAGGACGGGCGTGTCGTGCTTGTTGAACATCTGGATGCCCTTCCGGGTGTCGTCCAGCGCCATCTCCTGTGGCGTCGTGACGACGACGGCGCCGGTGACCGGCATCGACTGCAGGAGGTTCAGCGTCGCGTCGCCGGTCCCCGGCGGGAGGTCGACGATGAGGTAGTCGAGGCGACCCCACTCGACGCCCTCGAGGAACTTCAACATGAACTTGTTGACCATCGGCCCGCGGAGGATAGCGGGGTCGTCCTCCTCTTCCATCATGAAGCCCATGCTGATGACCCGGACGCCGTCCGATCGCGGCGGGACGATGTCTTCGCTCGGGGTGACGCCCGGTTCGCTCTCGACCGGCAGGATCCGCGGGACGTTCGGCCCGTGAATGTCGGCGTCGAGCAAGCCGACCATGGCCCCGCGTTTCTCGAGACCGGCCGCGAGGTTGGCCGCGATCGTCGTCTTGCCGACGCCACCTTTCCCGGAGGAGACGGCGATGACGTTTCGCACCCGGGGCAGGACCTCGTCGTCGAACCCGTGTTCCGCACCGGCCTGCGCCCTGAGATCGGCCTCGAGGCCGACCTCGTCACAGAGTTCGCGGATCCGGTTCCCCAGTTCCATCTCCGAGGGCGCGTACGGCGCGTTCAGCGCGAGCGAGATCCGTGCGGTCTCGTCGTCGATCGTTACGTCGTTGACCAGCCCCAGCGAGACGATATCCTCGCCGATGTCGGGGTCTTCGATCTCCTCGAGTTTGATCTCAAGTTCGTGTTCTGTAATACTCATGGTGCGTCGAATCCGTTAGCGGGAGTAAGGGATCGAACCGGGATACGTGTGATGGTTCGAACTCCGAACCCGCGTCTCCGGGGACGCGAGACGCCGCCCACGGCGGACGGCGATCGCGATCGGGCGGCGTCGTTACGGGCCGACCGGTCCGAGCGGTTCCGGCACGCCGCCGTAGAAGACGATCGCGATGAGCATCGTCAGGATGAACATCCCGATCCACATCTGGGCCGTGATCCCGACCAGGTACGTCACGCCGAGCAGTCCGGTCTTCGTGTTCCGCGGCGTCCCGAGAAACCACGCCGCGACCATGACGTACACCGGGACCAGAATGACCCCGAAGATCAGGTACGTCCCCGTGTTCGGGAACCCGGTGAGCCCTGCCGTCCCTTCGTAGCCGTGGTAGAGGACGGCGGAGACGAGTGTGTTGAGCACACCCATACCCCCACCGGAATCCTTGTCGTCATTTGGCATGCGATTTCAGGGTCCTTGTCGTCCCCGCCGAGAGCGGCTCGAACGTGACGACTATCGAACCGCGACGCTGGGTGACGAGCGTTCGCAAAAAACCGGTCGACAGTGCGACGGCGTCTACGGACCCACGGCGCCGATCGGTTCGGGCATCCCGCCGTAGAAGATGATCCCGATGAGCATCGTCAGGATGAACATCCCGATCCACATCTGGGCCGTGATCCCGACCAGGTACGAGACGCCGAGCAGGGCCGACTTGGTGTCGCGCGGTTCACCGACGAACCACGCCGTAACCATGGCGTACACCGGAACCAGGATGATCGCGAAGATCAGCCAGGTACCGATGTTCGGGAAGCCGGTGAGGCCCTCGGTCCCGTCGTAACCGTGGTACAGCACCCACGAGAGCGCGGTCGCGAGCGACGCCGTCATGCTTCCACCTCCGGCTCAGCCGCGTTTTCGTGGGCCGCTTCGTGTTCGTGGTCCTCGTTCAGGTGTTCGATCGCGTGGAGTTCGACCACCGGAACGACCTTCGAGACGGTCATGAAGATGAGCACCACCATGCCGATCGTCCCGGCCAGCGAGAGCCACTCGATCAGGCTCGGGAAGTACTCGCCGGGGGTGGCCTCGTAGATCATGAAGACCGGGTGAAGGAAGCCCTCGATAACGAAGAGCAGTTTCTCCGTGAACGTCGCGGCGAGCACCGCGACGCTGACGATGAGCGCGCGCTTCTTGCTGAACAGCGCCGGACGGATGATCGTCGCGAAGATGTACGCGAGCGAGAGGCCGATCGTGCCGATCGCGATCCGGTAGATGGGGCTCCCGACCTTCGCTTCGGTCGCGTGGGCACGGGCGAGCGGGGCCTTGAACAGCCCGTTGACGCCGAACTGCAGCTGGAACCAGAGGAACAGCATACAGAAGAATCCGAGCCAGAGCAGGAGGCCGCGGAAGATATCGTCGGTGATGATGTGATCCCAGTCGTACGCGCGGCGGAACCCGTACGCGACGAGGGTGACACCGCTGATCGCGGACATGAGGGCGATCGAGAGGAAGGTCGGTCCCTGGATGCCGCCCTCCCAGCCGGGCATCGCCGGCAGGAGTGCGAACAGCCACGGGATCACGCCGCCGTGGAGCAGGAGCGGGGCCATGATGATGACCGCGAGCGCGAGCCACCAGACCATCCGCTCGATGATCTCGTCTTCTGCCTCGGAGTAGCCGAGGGTCATGACCTTGTAGATCGGTTCGAAGCGGTCCGGCAACTGGTCACGAAGTCGCGTGATGTCGTACCGGAGCGTCAGCGCGAGGTAGGTCGCGGTCAGCACGAAGTAGGCCGTGATGACCGTCACGTCCCACACCAGCGGCGAGTTGTTCACCGTGATGTGATAGTGGCCGAGCACGCTGGTGACCATCCGATCGGGGCGGCCCATGTGGACGAGAATGTAGAATCCCGCCGCGGAGAGGCCGGCGATCGTCAGCAGTTCGGCGAGGCGGGCGACCGGCATGTATCGCTCCATCCCGAGCAGTCTGACCGACGCCGAGAGGATGATCCCGCCGTGAGCGATCCCGACCCACCAGATGAACGCGCCGATGTAGAGGCCCCAGGTCACGCCGCCGCCGGATCCCCAGTCGCCGAGGCCGGTGACGACGAGTCCCTGCTGCAGCTGGTAGGCCCAGCCGACGAGGAAGGCCCCGAGCGCCAGGGCACAGACGGCAAACAGCGCGACGTACTTCTTCGTGAACGTGTTGATCGGGCGGAGGATGTCCGCTTCCGATGGCGTTTTGGTGCTCATCCGATCCTCACCCCTGCGTCACCGACGGTCTCCTCGTCGAGGACTTCCTTGCGGTTGTCCGTCAGGCCGACGTCTTCGTAGGCGACCGGGCCCTCGACCTGCTCGGCCTCCGGACCGGGTTCGTTGCCGATGTAGGTGACGTTCGGGTGGGTCCCGATGTCCTCGAGCAGTTTGAACGTCGACGCGTCGCCGCCGGCGTAACTCTCGAGCACTTCCCGGGCGGTGTCCTCGTCGGTGATCCCGTCTTCGGTGACCCACGGTTCCTCTTCGCCGTCGAGAATCTCAAGCGACTCCTGGACCTCGGCGGGCGTGATCTCGCGGGACTCGTAGCGATCGACGACGCCCTGGACGCTCTCTTCGGCGTTCGTGACGACGGCGTCCATCGCGTCGTTGGCGCGATCGAGGTCGTCCTGATCGGCCTCGCCCTCGTCGAGGAGGGCGTCGACGATGGTCGCGAGTTCGTCCTCGGAGCGTTCGTCGCCGAACTCCTCCTCGAGGATACCCGTGAGGGCCTCCCGGAGGTCCTCCTCCTCGAGGGAGAGTTCGTCGTCGCTGACCTCGCCCTGGACGTACAGCGCGGCTTCGATCTCGTCGAAGCCCCAGTCGCTCTCGCTGTAGTTCATCTCGAGGAGACCGATGTTTCCGTCGAGGAACTCGTAGGACTCGCTGACGTCCTCCTTGTTGGGGCTCTGCCCTTCGACCTTGTTTCGGGCGCGGCCCTGAACGACGTTCGCGAGGTACCGCTGAGGCGTACTCTCGGGATCGTTCATGTCCCCGAAGTTGATCGCCTGGGGCGGACAGGCGTCCTCGCAGGCGGTCGTGCCGACCTTCTCCTCGCCGGAGAACCCGTCCTGACGGGTCGGGCACATCGTACACTTGCTCATGACGCCGCGGGGGGCGCGGCTGTCGACCCAGCGGTCGCGCTCGTCGTACATGTGCTCGTTCGTCGCGCCCATCTGTTCGGCGGTCGCGCGAACGTCGTCGGGGGACGCTTCCGGTTCGTCCCACTGGAAGTAGTTGACGCCGTACGGACAGGCGACCTGGCAGTACCGGCAGCCGATACAGACGTCGTAGTCGGTCAGCACGAGGCCGTCCGAATCCCGCGTGTGGCGGGCCGTCGTCGGACAGACCTTCTCACACGGCGCGTCGGTACAGTGCTGACACGGACGGATGAGACGGTTGCGCCCGCCGGGCGTCGAGTCTTCGTAGTCGAGAATGTACATCCAGTTGACGCCCTGGTCGAGATTGTTCTCTTCCTTGCAGGCGGTGACACAGGAGAGACACCCGTCACAGCGCTCGAGGTCGAGTACCATCCCCCACTGGGTCCCCTCGTCCTCGCCGCCGCCGTGGCCCTCCTCTTCGGCCGCGCCGACGCTGGCTTGCTTACTGTTTTCCGCGGTGCCCCAGGCGCCGAGGCCGACGGCTGCCGCACCGGCACCCATCTTCTTCATTGCGTCGCGACGGCTCTCCTCGCCGTCGCCCTCGAACTTCTCGAGCATCCGGGTGACGGTGCCCTTCCCTTCTTCCTGGGCCCGTTCGTAGGCCTCCTCGGTCGGGCGATCGTCGACACCGAACTCCTCCATCACGTCCTCGTGATACTTCTCGTGGAATTCGGCTTCCGAGAGTTCGCCCTTGGTGACGGCCATCGCGTCCTGGGCCATCTGCATCCCGAGGTCGCTGTCGTACTCGGTCTCGTCGAGCATCCCCTCGAGTTCGTTCTCCCACTCTTCGCCGAGCGGGTGGAACGAGTCGTCGTCCGTACTCATCTACCCTGAACACCCCTGACAATGGTTACGGCGGTCCGATGTAATTGCATGCCGGCACGTAGTTGAATACATGTCTCTGTACTCTACCCCCGTCTCATAACTAGACCCGGTTGAAGTGTTGAGCCGATTTCCATCGTGTGAGAATCGATGCGATCATGTTCGGATATTTATAAACATATATAGTAACCGGTGCTTGCGAACGCCGGTATGTGGTATCGAGTGACAGTCGCCCATTGGGGAACTCGAGGCCTCTTCGACGGCCGATCGGACGTCGTTCGACCGAATTCGTTCGGCCAAATGTCCTTTCGGACTCCGGACCGACGGTCGTGTAGATGACAGCCCACCCATCCGACGACGAGTCGCCTGCCGTCCAGTCGCTCGAGGCCCTGGAAAGCACGCCGCACGCGCAGGTCTTCGACGGGGAACCGAAGACGATTCGGCTCGCGCTCGAGGCGGGCGAATCGATCGCACCGCACCAGCATCCCGATCGGCAGATCGTAATGCACGTCCTCGAGGGACGACTCTCGGTGTCGCTCGACGGCGACGAGTACGAGGTGAACGCGGGAGAACTCGTGCGATTCGACGGGGCACAGGACATCGCGCCGGAAGCGCTCGCCGACTCGACCGCCCTGCTCGTTCTCGCGACGCGGGCCGACTGATCAGTCGCTGACGAGTTGTTCCTCGAGACCGGCCTCCTCGTCGGGAACGCTCGGAACGTCCTCGACGAACCGCTTGATGATCGCCTCCTCGGCGCGGTGGAGCGTCTCGCTACAGGTCGACTTCGCGATGTCGAGGTGGTCGGCCAGTTCCGTGAGCGAACAGCACCGGGGCGTGTCGTAGTACCCCTCGTCAACGGCGGCGACGACGATTTCGAGCTGTCGTTCCGACAGTAACTGGCTCTCGTGGAGCCGTTCCCGGACGTGCTCGATCCGGTACTGGAGCCCGAAGTGCTCGAACTGTTCGGCGAGTTCGGCGAGCCGTTCGCGCGAGCCGGTGACCTCGATCGTGGCCTCGCCGTCCTGGATCTCGACCGGCAACTCGATCGGCATCCCGGATTCCCGCGAGGAGAACTGCAACAGCGGGACGGTCGTCTCGAAGTGGACGGTGGCCTCGTTGTCGCTCCACTGGGCGAGGGTCAGTTCGGTGATCTGGGGGTGTTCGTTCATGTCGTCGAGTACCTCAGCCACGTCCGGACCGGCGATTCGGACGAGCGCGAAGCCCGACTCCGAACTGGGAACGGCCGCGAGAACCCGGAACGTCGACTCCGGGTGGGCCGTCGAAACCTGTTGAATCCAGATCTGCTCGGGCATCGTGAGTGTGAGCGTTGCCTGTGCCATACGATCGTGTTCTAGTCGGATCTACGTACCCGTGGCCCCGAATATATTCGGCAAATTCCTAATCCGTGGGAATTGTCCGCACCCCGTCCCGGTCGGAGGGGATCGGACTCCCGACCCAATTCGACGCCTCCCGATCATCCGTGTCTCGGTGCTCGAACACGTTCGCCTTAACAGCCAACCGTCACCGTCCCGAACGATCGATCGATGACGACGAATTCAACGCCGGCCGAACGAACCCTCGACGTGCGCGAGATCGACGGCGAACCGTTCGACGACATCGTGGCCGCCCTCGACGAACTCGGGGCGGACGATCGACTCCGACTGATCGCCCCGTTCGAACCGGTCCCGCTCTACGGCGTGCTCGAGACCCGCGGCTTCGAGCACGAGAGCGAACGACACGAAGGCGACATCTGGCACGTGCTAATCCAGCAGGCGTAGCCGGCGAGACGATCTTCGCGAACGTGTTCGGGCAAATATCGAAAGGACTGCGACGGTGATCTCTGACTGCATGACACGACTCGACGTCAGGGACGTGCCGCCGGTGAACCGCCATCCGAAGATCCACGAGACGTTCGAGGACCTGGAGCCGGGCGAGACGCTGACGATCGTCAACGACCACGAGCCCAAGCCGCTGTTCTACGAGTTCCAGGCCGAAGTGGAGGCGTTCAACGCCGACGGATACGAAGTCGAACAGGTCGCCCCGGACGAGTTCGTCGCCCGGTTCCCGAAAGTAGAGGCGTAGAATCGGCGACCGAATCGCCGTCGGACCGGGCCGATCGGCTTCCCGACGCGATCGAGGCGGCCACGAAGGCGGCATCGAATCACGAACTGATAGCGGCGACGACTGACACGATGACGACTGGCACGATGACGATCGATACGAGATGATCGACGGACTCGACCGACGACAGTTCGCGAACCTGCTCGCGGGAACGACGATCGCGGCGTACGTCCTCGTCGCGCTCGGGACCGCCGTCTCGACCACGGACGGCGCAGCGACGTGTACGACCTGGCCGAACTGTTCGACCGACCCGACGCTGGGGTCGCTCTCCGGCGACCACCTCCTCTTCTGGGGCCACCGCGTGGCGGCCCTCGTGGCCGGTCTCCTCGTCGCCGCGTCCGGCCTCGCGACTCGGCGGATGGAGACCGATCGTCGGGTCGCCGGTCTCGTCGGTACCGCGGTCGTCCTCTTTCCCGTCCAGGTCGTCCTCGGCGCCGCGATCGTCGTCGGGGGCCCCGCCGTCACGAACCGAATCCACCTCGCGCTCGCGATGGTCATCTTCGCCTGCCTCCTCGTCGCGCTCGTGCTAACGCTGGAGGACAGCGCGCGCGAGGCGGTGGCCGATTCGCGTTCCCCGGAACGGATCGCCGCCGATTCGGGGGTACCCGAGCAGGTTGGGTCGGGTGCCCCCGAACGATCGACGGCCGGTACTGAAGCGAGCGGCGACGACGGAAGAGGGGCCGGTTCGGTCGCGACCGATCGGCCGAGTGACTGGCCCGAGCGCCTCCGCCAGACGGTCGGCGCCTACCTGACGCTCACCAAACCGCGGCTGATGTGGCTGCTCTGTCTGGTCGCCGTCGCGGGGATGGGGCTGGCGACGCTGACCGGCGAGTCCCTCGAGTTGCCGACCGCGATCGCGACGCTCGCCGGGGGCGTCCTCGCGATCGGCGCGAGCGGAACCTTCAACCACGTCTACGAGCGCGACCGCGATCGGCGGATGAACCGCACGGCCGATCGGCCGCTGGTCCACGACCTCGTCCCGGCCCGGAACGCGCTGGCCTTCGGGGTTGCGCTCGTCGCGGCGTCGATGGCCGTCCTCGCGTGGTGGGTCAACGTGCTGGCGGCGGCGCTGACGTTCGTCGCGATCGTCTACTACGCGGTCCTCTACACCGCAGTGCTGAAGCCGAACACGGCCTGGAACACGGTTCTCGGCGGCGGCGCCGGGGCGCTCCCCGCGCTCATCGGCTGGGCGGCGGTCACCGGGAGCGTCGGCCTGCCCGCGATCGCCCTCGCCGGCGTGATCTTCCTGTGGACGCCCGCCCACTTCTACAGCCTCGCGATCGCGTACCGAGACGACTATGCGCGCGGCGGCTTCCCGATGTACCCGGTCGTCAGGGGCGTCCTCGCCGCGCGTCGACACGTGATGTTCTACCTCGGCGCGACGTTGCTGGCCACGAGCGTCCTCGGCTGGCTTGCCGGGCTCGGCTGGGTCTACGCGACCGCGTCCGTCGCGCTGGGTACCGTCTTCCTCCGGTCGGTGATCCGCCAGTACCGCGTGCCCACCGAGGAGGTCGCGTTGCGCTCGTTCTTCGCGTCGAACTACTACCTCGGCGCGATCCTCCTCGCGATCGTCGTCGAGACGCTCGTGATCGCGGTCTAGCGCGGCGCACGCGGACTAATTTCTCGATCGCCGTCGGCTATCGCAGACGGACGTACTTAACTGACCATAATATAGCGGGAATCGTCGACCCGAGGAGTATATAACTGACCACGATATGGCGGGAATCGTCGATTCGATTGCTATCGTATGGGAATCGTCGGTACGGTTGAACATACGTCTATCCCTATACCCAAGTGAAGACAATGATCCCAACCGATACCAACCGACGACGGTTCCTGCAGGCGATGGGCGCGGCCGGTGCGGTCGCAGTTGCCGGCTGTACGGGTACCAACGACCCGGCCGACACGAGCACAGACTCCGACGACGACGCAGAGGAGGGGTTACCGTCGGCGGAGGAGGTCGACGTCGATCGGATCGCCCGTGACCCCACGGACATCCCGGACCCGGTCGACTGGAACGAGCCCCGCACGCACGACATCACGCTCGAGACCGAGCGCGTGACCGCCGAAATCGAGCCCGGCGTCACGTTCGAGTACATGACCTTCGAGGGGCAGGTCCCCGGGCCGATGATCCGGGTCCGCCGTGGCGACACGGTGAACCTCACGTTCGACGTCCCGGACGACATGAACATCGACATGCACAACGTCGACTTCCACGCGGTCTACGGCCCCGGCGGCGGTGCGGACGCGACGACGCTCGCCCCGGGTGACGACCCCACGCAGATCAGCTTCAGCGCCGAGTACGCTGGCGTGTTCATCTACCACTGTGCGGTCCCGAACATGGACCAGCACATCAGCTCCGGGATGTTCGGCTCGATCCTCGTCGAACCCGAAGACGGGCTCCCCGAGGTCGACCACGAGTTCTACCTCGGCCAGCACGAGATCTACACGGACGGCGAGGTCGGCGAGGAAGGCCACCACGGCTTCGACTTCGAGGCCATGAAGAAAGAAGAGCCCACCTACGTCGTGTTCAACGGCCAGGCCTACGGCTTCACCGAGGACGGCGTCGGGCCGATGGAAGCAAACACGGGCGAGACCGCCCGGGTCTACTTCGCCAACGGTGGCCCGAACCTCCTGAGCTCCTGGCACCCGATCGGGAACGTCTGGAGCAACTTCTACCGCGACGGAGACCTGCTCTCCGAACCGGACAACAACATCGAGACGGCCCCGGTCGCCCCCGGTACGACCGCGGCCGGCGAGATGGAGTTCCCCGTCCCCGGCCCGGTCAAGATCGTCGACCACGCGCTCAGCCGCGTCGTCCACAAGGGCGCGCTCGGCGTGATCGACGTCCAGGGCGAAGAGAACCCCGACGTCTACGACGAGGATCCGTAAGGATCCCCGTCGGGACCCAGCACGGGTGAACCACGATCCCGCGACCCCACTCCCACCATGACACTCACGTCCCGCCGCAACGTGCTTCGATCGTCCGTACTCGCGATCGGCGTCGCCCTCGGCGGCTGTCTCGCGGACCCGACCGATCGCGCGAGCGACGGCGACGAGCAGCCGCCCGAAAACGCCGGCGAGCTGGGGACGCCCGCCGAACGGATCACTGTCACGGCGAACTCCCAGCCCTACCCCGAGTTCGACCCGCAGGTCGTCCATGTCGTCCCCGGCGGGACCGTCGAGTGGCTCGTCGAGACGGGCCGCCACGACGTCACCGCCTACCACGAGGACGGCCACGGCCCCCACCGGACGTCCGACGGCGTCGAGCCTTGGGGAAGCGGTCGGATGAGCGGTGTCGGCTCGGAGTACGAGCACACGTTCGATCGCGAGGGCGTCTACGACTACGTCGACACCCAGCAGGTCTGTACCTCCCACGAGGTCGCGGGCAACATCGGCCGCGTCGTGGTCGGCTGGCCCGACCCCGACGACGAACCCGCGATGGCCGAACCCCAGGAGGAACTGCCCTCACAGGCCGCCCGGGCGATCGAGATGTTCAACGAGGAGACCCGACCCGTCCTCGAAGAGGGGCCGTGATCGTCCCGTCCCGCTTTTCGCTCGTCGACCCGATCCGTCACCGGCCCCGGCCCGGACCGACCGTTCGCCGCCGCGAACGTCGGAACCGCACCGAACTTGTTCGGTAGTTTCTAAGGGATCGGGAATCCGAGCGGCGCTTTACCCTCCCGAACGCGAAGATTCACTCGAGATAATGACCCCGACACCCACACCCATCGACAGGCGAACCGTACTCCGCGCGGCGGGAGCGGCGGCGCTCGGCGCGTCCCTCGCGGGCTGTTCGCAGCTGAGCAGTTCCAGCGGGGCCGCCGAGGGTCTCGTTCTCGACCCGCCGGAGAACCACGATCGGATCGAGGAGGCGGACCTCCCGCACCCGATCTACGGCGAGGAAATTCCGGAAGCGACGGTGCCGGCCCCGCTCCACGACCGATCGGTCACGACCACGGAGTTCGAGGACGATCGCCACCTGATGCTGACGTTCATTTACACCAGCTGTACGACCGTCTGTCCCGGCCTGACCGCGGCCCTGCGCCGCGTCCAGGACGACGCCCACGAGGAAGGGTACGAGGACGAGATCGCGTTCCTCCCGATGACCTTCGACCCCGAGTACGACACCGCCGAGGTGCTCGAAGAGTACGGCGAGGAGTACGGGGTCGACTTCGACGCCGGCAACTGGTACTTCCTGCGACCGGAGACTCACGAGGACGCCAAGGCGATCGTCGAGGACACGTTCGGCGTGGCGTTCGAGCACGGCGAGGAGTCGGGCGAGATGGAAGACGGGGATGCGGATACCGACGACGGGATGGACGACGACGACCACGACGAGACCGAGACGAGCGGGGACCACGACGGTCACGGCGACCACGAGCGACACATCACCCACACGTCGCTAATCTTGCTCGTGAACAAGGACGGCCTCGTCGAACGCGCCTGGACGGGTGGCTCTCCGGGTGGTAACGAAATCGTCGACGCCGCCCGGGCCGTCGTCGAGGGGTGGTAATCCATGCGCCGTCGCGAGGTCATCGCGGGAGCCGCCGGCCTCGCCGCCCTCGGCGGCGGCGCGATCACCGTCGGCGAGTGGAACCCCCTCGAGAGCGGCGCGGCCGTCGACCCGGTCGAACTCGAGACGATCGACGCGCCGGGGAGCGAGGCCGGCACCGCGACGGTGCCCGAGCGCGGCCGGGTGACGTTCGTCGAACTGTTCGCCACCTGGTGCAACGTCTGTCAGGACATGATGGACCCGCTCGGTGCGGTCCACGACGACGTCGACGGGGACGTCCAGTTCGTCTCGGTAACCGGCGAACCGATCGGGAACACCGTCACTCGCGAGGACGTCGCGGACTGGTGGCGCGAGCACGACGGCGACTGGCCGGTCGCGCTCGATCCCGACCTCGAACTGACGGAAGCGCTCGACGGCTCTGGCGTGCCGTACGCGTTCGTCCTCGACGTGAACAACGTCGTGACCTGGTCCGGACGGGGAAAGAAATCGGCCGACGAAATACGATCGGCCATCGAGGCGGCCGGGGGTGAGTGACGTGGTGAGCGGCGAACTCCTCGGGACGATGCTGTTCGCCCTCGGTATCGGCGTGGCGACGTTCTTCTCGCCGTGTGCGTACGCGCTGTTGCCCGGCTACGTCGGCTACTACGTCGCCGCGACCGGCGAGGAGACGACTCCGCCGCTGTCCGGTACGCTCGCTCGCGGGATCGCGGCGGCCGTCGGTGCGATGGGCGTCCTCGGCCTCCTGTCGATCGCCGCGATCGCCGCCGGCGAGACGATCGAGCGGGCGCTCCCCCTGCTCGAGTACGGCGTCGGCGTCGCCCTGATCGTCCTCGGCCTGTGGGTGCTGTACGGCGGGAGCGGCGCCGTCCACGTCCTCCTGCCCGAGCGCCGATCGACGGTCCTGGGATTCGCCCTCTTCGGCGCGATGTACGCCCTCGCGGCGACGGCCTGCGTCCTTCCGGTGTTCCTGGGACTGGCGTTTCGCTCGCTCACCATGCCGCCGTTCGAGACGGCGCTCGTGCTCGGGACGTACGCCGCCGGGTTCGGGACGCTCATGATCGCCGTCACGGTCGCGACGGCGTTCGGGTACGCGCTCGGGGCCGGTCGCATCGCGGGCTACGTCGATCGGGTGGTCCGCGTCGCGGGGGGCGTCCTGGTGATCGCCGGACTCGGCCAGCTGTACGTCGCCGCGGTCTGACGCGGGTTCTCTGCCCCCTTTTCCGCCGATCGCACCGGCGACCTGCCGGATTCGATATTGCGCTTTCGTGACGCCGAGCCGAATCGCCGTGGTCGGCCCGCTATGGCGGCCAGTTCCGGGGGAATACGTTCGGGACAATGGATATGCAAGTACCGCAACGAATCCCGTCCGAACAGCACTATGCCTCCGTCACAACCGAGTGAACCGGTACCGGTGATGCAACGACTCTACGATCGGATCTGGCTACTCGCGGCCGCAGCACTCGCGTTCTTCGCACTGTCGTACGTCGGATGGGGCTGGATCGACGTCTTTTCCGTTCCGCTGGGGTGATTCGATGACGTCACCGATCAAACCCCCGGACGGCAACTGGTGGGATCAACCGGTCGACAGGCGAGAGTCCATCTGGCTCGGCCTGGGCGTCGGCTGGTCGCTCATCCTCTTCGGCTGGATGAGCGCCTGGACGCGGGTCGGGGACCAGAACCCGATCGGCGAGACCTACCGCGTCGACAGCGAGGAGTACCGCGAGAAGATGGACGCCTACAAGGAGGAGGCCACCGAGACCGAGGACGGCCTCGTTCCGCCGGGAACTGACGTCTACATCAACGCGATGCGGTTCCAGTGGGACGGCGCGCCGGTCGTGCTCGAGGCCGGAACCGAGTACGACATCCACCTCAGTTCCATGGACGTCCAGCACGGGTTCTCGCTCCGGCCGGAGGAGGCGCTCAGCAAACAGATCAACCTGCAGGTGCTTCCCGGCTACGAGTGGGTCGTCCCGATGACGTTCGACGAACCCGGCACCTATCACATCATCTGCAACGAGTTCTGCGGCCAGGGTCACAGGACCATGCACGGAACGATCGTCGTGGAGGAGGGTGAGTAATGGCACACACGTTAGACGTTCTCGGCCTATTCGACAACGAGTATCGCGACGACGGCTTCCGGACCTGTTCCGTGACGGGACTCGAGGTCCACCGCTCCGTCGACAACTTCGTCAAACTGTTCGGGCTCACGGCGGTCGTCGCCCTGCTGTACGGCGGTATCTTCGCCCTCACGGTCGCGATGACCCGCTGGGAGGTGATCGGCCTGCTCGAGGCGGACGCCTTCTACACGCACCTCAGCCTCCACGCGTGGAACCTGCTCATCTTCTGGATGGTGTTCATGGAAGTCGCCATCCTCTACGTCGGCGGTCCGATGGTCCTGGGCCGGCGCTTACCGTGGACGAAAGTGGCGGCGGCGGGCTGGCTGACCATGGTCGTCGGCGCCATCGGGGTCAACTACTCCATCTGGACCACCGAGGCACCCAACGAGGCGCCGCTGCTGACCGCGTACGTGCCGATGCCCGTCTCGCCGTGGTTCTACGCGACCGCGAGCCTCTTCATCGTCGGCACGGTGATCGCGGCGCTGCCCTTCTTCGTCACGATGTGGCGCGAAAAGCGCGAGAACCCCGGAAAGACGCTTCCGCTGGTGTCGTTCGCCGCGTTCGTCACGTCGATCATCGCCGTCGAGGCGCTGGTCGGCGGCCTGTTCGCCTTCGTCCCGGCCATGCTGTGGCGCCTGGAGTACATCGCCTGGTGGGACGCCGCCTGGTACCGCCAGATGTACTGGATCATCGGCCACGGGACCCAGCAGATCAACCTGGTGGCGATGATCGCGGTCTGGTACTTCCTGACCCACGTCGTCGCCGGCGCGGAGGTGGTCAGCGAGAAGGTCTCGCGGACGGCCTTCATCCTCTACCTGTTCTTCATCAACCTCGGGGCGGCCCACCACCTGCTGTCCGACCCCGCGGTCTCGACCGGGTGGCGCATCTGGAACACCTCCTACGCGTTCTACGGCGCGACGTTCGCGAGCCTCATCCACGCGTTCGCCATCCCGGCCGGGATCGAGGCCGGCCGCCGCAAGCGCGGCAAGGGCGGCGGCCTCTTCGGCTGGCTCACGTCGGCACCGTGGTCGAACCCGGTGTTCTCCTCGACCATCTTCTCGATCATCCTCTTCGGCTTCCTCGGCGGAACCACCGGCGTGATGATGGGGCAGCTCCAGCTCAACATGACCTGGCACAACACGTTCGCGACGGTGGGCCACTTCCACGCCACGGTCGTTCTCGGTACGACGGTCGCGTTCATGGGGCTCGCCTTCTTCGTGATCCGGACCATGTTCATGCGCCAGTACGTTTCCGAACGGCTCGCGTCGATCCAGCCGTTCTTCTACTCGGCCGCGATGGGCGTCGCCGTCCTGATGATGATGTACGTCGGCATCCTCTACGGTATCCCGCGGCGAACCGCCGAGGTCGTCGAGAACATCCCCGGCACCGAGTTCAGCCTCTCGGCCGCGTCGCCGCTGTTCGCCATCTTCGGGATCTTCGCCCTGCTCGCGATCGTCGGCGGGATCCTCTTCGTCCTCGTCGCGGTCGGCTCGCTCGTCTTCGGCGATCGGGTCGAGAACGGGGACAACGCAGATCTGATCGCCGACGGAGGACTCGGGATGGCACAGGACCCCGACGACCCCGTCCACGCCTACGAGATGCGCGGCACGTTCGTCCTCTGTCTGATCTTCCTCGCCGCGTTCGTGATCACCTACCTGCTGAACTGGTACCTGCTCACACAGCTCTGGTCGATCGGCGCCTGATCGACCCGTCGAACCGTTTCCGATCGATCTCACGATCCGCTTCGCCCGATTCCCACTCATGACACACTCAGACGCCGACGCGACCGCATCGCCCCTCGAGTTCCTCAGCCACGTCCTCGGCCAGGCCTGGCGGGACCTCCTGAGCGTCTACTACGCCAACACGCCGATCTGGCGGCTGCTCAAGAGCGTCGGACTGCTCTTTTTCGGCTTCTTCTGCTGGTCGGCGTCGAACCTCGTGCTCTCCTACGGGATCGACTGGACGATCCTCCGGTACACCCGGTCCTACGGGTTCGTCCTCATCCTCTGGGGGCCGCTGACCCACGCCGTGGTCGTCCCGCTCGTGATCCGCCTCCGTCGAAGCGCCGAGTCGCCGATCCTGCGGACGATCGCCCGCCAGGGCTCGAAGATCAACCTCTCGATCTTCCTGGCGATCGTCCTGATCCTCGGGACGTTCCCCGTCGGGCCGATGACGCTCGACTTCCAGACGACGCTACAGGGCGGGTCCGGATCGGACGTGAACCCCGACCTGCTGTGTACCCGATCGGACGGGGAGATCCACTGTCACCTCTCCGAGTCTGAGGGAATCGACCACGTCGTCGTGACGAGCGGCGATCGCGAAATCGAGCGCGTCGACGACCCGCCGTTCGAGTTCACGATACGCGAGGACGACCTCGAGGAGGTGGTCGGCCAGCAGGAGTTCGTCGTCGAGTTGCAGGACGAGGACGGCGACACGATCCGGCGATACCGGCGGTACGCGTCGTCGATCCCGGAATCGTAGCCAGCCGAGCCAGCGGGACTCCTGTCGAGTAGCGGCCCTCGCCGCGAACGACGTGATCGAGACGACCGGTTCGCCGGTGAACGGCGACTCCGGTGCCGTCGCGAGGTGCTCGCGGGTCGCCGCGAAGTAGTCCGAATCGCGGGGTGTCGTCGCGAAGAGATAGCGATCGGACCACTCGTCGTCGCCCGGCTCCCGGTACTGGGTCGCGTAGTCCGCGTCGGGTCGATCGCGCTCGACGACGCGCCACGCGACGCCCGCCTCGTCGATGCGTTCCGCTCGGTCTCCGGACAGCGCGATCGGCCGGCGCATCGTCGGCGTCCCCATCCCGACGTCGACGACGTATCGACGGCCGTCGTCGAGCGTAACGACCGTGCTCCGGTGAGCGGCGGGAAGTCCCGGCTCGCCGTCGCTGACGACCCGCGCAGCGACGGCGCCGACCTGGAAGCCGAGGCCGTCGAGTAGCCAGGCGAAGAGCCCGTTGAGTTCGTAGCAGAAGCCGCCGCGTCGCCGTTCGACGAGTTTCTCGTAGAGCCGATCGGGGTCGACCGAGATCCCCTCTGGCGCGAACCGATCGAACGGATCGCCGGCGACGGCCAGCGTCTCGAACGGTACCGACGTGACGTGCGCTCGCTGCAGACGCTCGAGGGTCGTTCGCTCGCCGTCGGGGAGTCGATCCGGGTCGAGGCCGATGCGATCGAGATAGCGGGCGCGGGTCCGCGAAACCATGTCTCAGTACGAGTCGTGGCCCTCGGAGGGCTTCAGCGCTCGCTGAACTGCATTTTCGTACGCGAGACGACAGATCGTGACAGCGACCCGGCCAGCGCTCGCTGACGGCGAATAGGGACAACGCTCACCGATCGTCATCTAGGACCGATCGCGACGAGTTGAGGACGACGAGGGCGCTGCTGGTCGCCATCGCGACGGCCGCAAAGAGGGGGTTGATCAGTCCCGCGGCGGCCAGCGGGATCGCGACGGCGTTGTACAGGAGCGCCCAGCCGACGTTCTCGCGGATGCGCCGCCGGGTCCCCTCGGCGAGGTCGAACACGGATCGGACGGCGCGGAGGTCGCTCGCAGTTACGACCGCGTCTGCGGCGTCGGTCGCGCGGGCCGTCCCGCTCCCGAGCGCGATACCGACGTCGGCCGCGGCCAGCGCCGGCGCGTCGTTCGTCCCGTCGCCGACCATCGCCGTCACCCCCTCGCGGGAGAGCCGTCGAACGGTCTCGACCTTCCCGTCGGGCGGAACGCCGGCGAAGACGCGATCGACCGCCGGATGCTCGCGGACGGTCGTCGTCGCGGCCGCGTCGTCCCCGGTCAGCACGACGACCTCGCGATCGGCGAACGACTCCAGAACCGATCGCCACTCGGATCGTGTCCGATCGCCGACGACGGCGACGGCCCGTCCCCGTCCGCCGTAGCCGATGACGACCGGTAGTTGGCCCCGATCTCGAGCGTCCGCGACTACGGTTTCGAGATCGTCCGGGACCGGTCCGACGAGCCGTTCGACCAGTGCTGGCGTGCCGACGACGACGCGATCGGCGTCTCGGGAATCGGCGGCGTCGCCGGACCCTGCGCCCGCGACCGTCGCGCTAACGCCCTCGCCGGGGTGGCGCTCGAAGTCGGCCACGTCGAGGGCGTTTTCGGCCGTGGAACGCCCGTCGTCGGCCGCGCGATCGAGGTGACCGCCGTCGACCGCGATTCGATCGCCGTCCGCGCCGTCGGTCGCGTGGGCCACGATCGCGTCCGCGACGGGGTGTTCGGACCGGCGCTCGACGGCCGCCGCGAAGTCGATCGCGTCGGCCTCGCCGTGGACCTCGCGCACGGTCATCTCGCCCGCGGTCAGCGTGCCGGTCTTGTCGAAGACGATCGTCTCGACGGCCGGGGCCGACTCGAACAGGGTCGCGTTCGCGACGACGACCCCGCGTTCGAGCGCGTCCCGGAGGCCGGAGGCGACCGCCAGCGGCGTCGCCAGCCCCATCGCGCAGGGACAGGAGACGACGAGGACGGTCAGCCCGGTCAGTACCGCGTCCGCGATCGGCGTCCCCGTCGCGAGTCGCCAGGCCGTGACGACGACCGCGAGCGTCAGCACGAACGGGACGAAGATCGTCGCGAGGCGATCGGCCAGTCGCTGGACGCCCGGCGTCGCGCTCTGGATCTCCCACATCAGCGTCGCGATGCGATCGAGCGTGCTCTCGGCGTCCTCGCCGACCGCGACGACGAGCGCGCTGTCGGTCACGATCGCGCCGCCGACGACCCGGTCACCGGGCCGCTTCGTGGCCGGCAGGGACTCGCCGGTGAGCACCGACTCGTCGACGGCCGCCGTCCCGTCGATCACCGTACCGTCGACGGGAATCCGCTCGCCGGGTTTGACGACGACCTCGTCGCCCGCCGCGAGCCGATCGATCGGGACCGTCTCGGTTCCCTCGCCAGCGGGGAGCCTGCGAGTCGCCTCGCGGACCTGCGCGGCGGTTACGTCCGCGAGCAAATCGGTCGCCCGGCGCTTGATCCGGCGCTCGTAGTAGGTGCCGAGGCTGACGACCATGATCACGGCGACGGTGACGTCGTAGTAGAGGTGGGTACTGCCCGTCGCGAGCGCGACCGTGCTGTAGGCGTAGGCCGAGACCGCCGCGATCGAGATCAGCAGGTCCATGTTCGGCTGGCCGACCCGCAGGCTGACGTACGCGCCGCGCAGGACGGGGTAGCCGGTGTAGAACAGCACGCCGCTCGCGAACAGCCCGATCATCGCGAACGGAATGGTGGTCCCGAGCGGCGACGTCGCGTCGACCGAGAGGATGCCTGTCTCGATCCCCACGTAGCTGGGATAGAGGTAGAACAGGTACCACGGCATGACGAGCATCGAGAGGAAGCCGCCGACCAGCAGCCGCTCGACGAGGTCCTCGTCGGCCCGCGTGCGGTCGTCGCCGTCGCGGAATCGCGCGTCGTACCCGTAGCCGGAGAGCACGTCGGGGAGGTCGGTCTCGTCCAGCCGATCGGGATCGTAGACGACGCGGGCGGTGTCGGTCGCGTAGCTCGCTTCGACGGTGAGAATTCCGTCCTCGCCCTCGCCCAGCAGGGAGACGAACCCCTCGCAGGTCGAACAGTGCATCCCGTCGATCGCGAGGAACGTCTCCGTCGCCCCGTCGGGGACCTCCCGATCGGCGGATTCGGCCGCTCGATCGACGACGCGCTCGCGATCGATGTCCTCGACGGTTTCCAGGGTCGCGCTCACCTCGAGACAGCCCCGACAGCAGAACCGCCCCTCGACGTCGGCCGCGGTCACCGGCGGCTCCGGCGTCGGGAGCCCGCAGAGCGAGCAGGAACTCATGCCACGGTCGATACTCGTCGACGCGCCGGGTAGCCGTGGCGCCGAACACGTTCCCCTCGCCGATCGCTCGACCAGGCGGATCGATCGACCGTCACCGTCGTCCCCGCCATCCGCGGAGGGTGCCGGTCACCGCGAGCCGCCACGGGAGGACGAACCCGAGTCCGAGGGCCGCGTTGACGAGCAAGAACGACGGCGGCGCGCCGCCGGGAAACAGCGAGGTGGCGCGGATCGCGCCGCCCAGCAGCGACGCGCCGATCCACGCGAGTCCGACGACGGCCATCGTCCGCCGAACCGATGCGAGTACCCGGCCGCGATACGCGCCGACCAGCGTGGCCGCGATCGCCCACCCGATCACGAACGGAGTCGCGGTGCGGACGGTGTGGGCCGGGAATTCCCACGGCAACAGGCCGTGGCTGTACAGGCCGACGCCGACGAACGCCGTCACGACGAGCGCGTCGGCGACGGCGAGGACGGCGACCAGCGGGACGGACGCGACTCGATCGACCGATTCGGGACGTGGGTGGGATTCGATCATGGCACTCGTGACTCGGTCACCGGACGTCGGCTCCGACGGGGAGAGACCGATCGACGGACGGGAGACGCGGCGGTCCGCGCCCGCCCGCGCCGCGGTGACGTTCGATCGAGTCGACGCACGCTACGCATGCGGATTTGCTCCCGAACTGGTTCGGCGCGTCGGATCGACTCCCGCGGCCCGGATTGGTGACCTGCTCTCGGCACCCCTCCCGCCGATCGGGACCCGACCCGAACACGTCCGGGACGAGACACAGGCCGGCCAAACCCGTACTGGGACGTATGCAGTCACCTTCGTCCGTCATCGACCGCACCGACGCGCCGTCCGATCGCCCGCGCGAGGTGATCGACGTCCGCACGCTCGGGCCGCCGGAACCGCTGAAGGAGACGCTCGAGACGCTCGCCGACCTCGACGCCGAGACGGTCCTGGTCCAGCGCAACGATCGCGCGCCGCAGTTCCTCTACCCGAAACTCGAGGACCGGGGATACGCCTACGAGACCGTCGAACTGGACGAGGAGGTCGTGACCGTCATCTGGCGGCCTGCCGACTAGTCCGCGTCCCCCAGGTGATCGAGCAGGAGATCGGCCACCCGCTCCGGCCGTTCGTGCTGGACCCAGTGGCTCGTCTCGGGCAGAAGTTCGAGGCGACCGTCGTCGCAGTACCGGTGGCCCTCGACGGCCAGTTCTGGAACGAGTGCGGTGTCGTCTTCGCCCCAGACGACGAGCGTCGGCGCTGTGACGCGCTCCCGTAACGGACGCGGCGGGTACCGGGCCGCCGCCCGGTACCAGTTGAGCATCCCGGTGATCGCACCGTCCTGCCCCCATGCGCGACGGTAGTGAGCCAGTTCCTCGTCGGTGAACGTCCCCGTCGCGGACGTCTCGCGGAGCGCGCGCTCGAGAACGCCGAAGTCGGTCACCCGACAGGCGAGTTCCGGAACCCAGGGGAGCTGAAACGCCATCACGTACCAGCTTCGCCGCAACTGCTCCGGGTTCGATCGGAGTTGCACGCGGTAAGCCGTCGGATGCGGCGCGTTGACGATCGCGAGCCGATCGACGACGTCCGGATGGGACAGGCCGAGTTCCCAGGCGACGGATCCGCCCCAGTCGTGGCCGACGACGTGGGCCGACGTCGCCCCCTCGGATTCGACGAGTTCGACGACGTCTCGCGCGAGGACACGTTGCTGGTACGCCCGGACGGCGGCCGGTTTCTCGCTCAGGTTGTACCCGCGCTGGTCGGGCACGAGGACGCGGTAGCCGGCCGCGACCAGCGGTTCGATCTGGGCGCGCCAGCCGTACCAGAACTCGGGGAACCCGTGGAGCAAGACGACGAGCGGATCGGTCTCGTCACCGGCCGCGACGACGTGGAGCCGAACCCCGTTGACGGTGCGGTGCGTCGACTCGACGTCGATCGTCGGCAGCAACGACGCGTCGGTCCTCACTGAGGGAGACGTCGAACTCATACCGAATAGTATACGCGACGGGGTTTCAAAACCGGTTCTCCGCCGGATCGCGTTCGTATCTCACCGTGGCCATGTCGCCGAACATGTTCCGGGGTTTTCCTTCTCCGAGGGAATCGCCGAGGGTGCTGAACGTCTGCAAGCTGTACGTAGAATCGAGGAGAAGCACGATGACCCAAACCACAGCAAACCGACGGCGGTTCATGCAGGCGATCGGAGCAACCGGCGCAGTCGCGGTCGCCGGCTGTCTCGGCAACGACGCCGACGCTTCGGAGAACAGCACCGAGAGCGAGGACGAGGAGGGACTGCCAGCGGCGAAGGCTGTGGACGCCGATCGGATCGCCCGGGATCCGACTGATATCCCCGCCCCCGTCGACTGGGACGAACCCCGCGAGCACGAGATCACGATCCGGGCCCAGGACGTGACCGCCGAGATCGAACCCGGCGTCACGTTCGACTTCATGACCTTCGAGGGGCAGGTCCCCGGGCCGATGATCCGAGTACGCCGGGGCGATCGGGTCACCCTCCGGTTCGAGGTTCCGGAGGATTCCAACATGGCCATGCACAACGTGGACTTCCACGCCGTCTACGGTCCGGGCGGCGGGGCCGAAGCGACGACGATCGGTCCAGGTGACAACGCCGCGGAGATCGCCTTCACGGCCGAGTACGCCGGGGCGTTCATCTACCACTGTGCGGTTCCGAGCATGGACCACCACATCAGCGCCGGCATGTTCGGCTCGATCCTCGTCGAGCCCGAGGGGGGGCTCCCCGAGGTCGACAACGAGTACTACCTCGGCCAGCACGAGATCTACACCGATGGCGAGGTCGGCGAGGAGGGACACCACTCCTTCGACTTCGACGCGATAGTGGACGAGAACCCCACCTACGTCGTGTTCAACGGTCAGGCCTACGGCTTCACCGAGGACAGTCTCGGGCCGATGGAGGCAAACACGGGCGAGACCGCCCGGGTCTACTTCGCCAACGGCGGGCCGAACCTGCTGAGTTCGCTCCACCCGATCGGGAACGTCTGGAGCAACTACTACCGCGACGGGGACCTGCTCTCCGAGCCGGATACCAACATCGAGACGGCCCCGGTCGCCCCCGGCACGACCACCGTCGGCGAGATGGAGTTCCCCGTCCCCGGCCCGGTCAAGGTCGTCGACCACGCGCTCAGCCGCGTCGTCCACAAGGGCGCACTCGCCGTCGTCGACGTCGCCGGCGAAGAAAACCCCGACGTCTACGAGGAGGATCCGTAACGGAATCGGCTTCTCCCGAGGCGGCTCTCGACACTACGTCCAGACGCGGAGGCAATCGGTCGAACAGAAGTGCAGATCGATCGGGTCCTCACCGTCGGCATCGACGTGGGTCGTGAGCGTGTACGCGACCTCGTCCGCGCGACAGTTATCGCAGTTCATACTCGCCACCCCCACCTCGAAGGGTTTCAATATGCACCCATTAGCAGGTCGCTTCGACGGTAAGTGTCGGATTAGAACCGGGTAAGAGAGCGTTGAAACTCTCGGTATCGGACGGGCACTCAGGCGGGCGCGCCTTCTTCGGCCTCGAGCAGTTCGTGATACCGGTTGCGAATGGTGACCTCCGAAATGCTCGCGACCTCGCTGACGTCGTTCTGGGTGACCTTCTCGTTCGTCAGGAGCGCCCCGGCGTAGACCGCCGCGGCGGCGAGGCCGACCGGCGACTTCCCCGAGTGGACGCCGCGTTCCTTGGCCGTCTGCAGGAGGCCCCGCGCGCGTCGTTCCGTCTCGTCGGAGAGGTCGAGGTCGCTCGCGAAGCGGGGGACGTAGCTCTCCGGATCGGCCGGCTTCACCTCGAGGCCGAGTTCGCGGATCACGTACCGATACGTTCGGGCGACCTCGTCTTTCCCGACGCGACTGACGGCCGAGATTTCGTCGAGGCTCCGCGGCGTGCCGGCCTGGCGGGCCGCGGCGTACAGCGAGGCCGTCGCGACGCCCTCGATCGATCGGCCGGGGAGGAGGTCCTCCTCGAGCGCGCGGCGGTAGATGACGCTGGCGGTCTCGCGAACGTTCTCGGGAAGGCCGAGCGCCGAGGCCATCCGATCGATCTCGCCGAGCGCCTGCTTCAGGTTGCGCTCTTTCGAGTCGCGGGTGCGGAACCGCTCGTTCCAGGTGCGGAGCCGCTGCATCTTCTGGCGCTGGCGGGAACTCAGGGACTTCCCGTAGGCGTCCTTGTCCTGCCAGCCGATGTTCGTCGAGAGCCCCTGATCGTGCATCATGTTCGTCGTGGGAGCGCCGACGCGGGACTTCTCGTCCTTCTCGGCGGCGTCGAACGCGCGCCACTCCGGCCCGCGATCGATCTCGCCCTCGTCGACGACGAGGCCGCAGTCGTCGCAGACGGTCTCGGCGCGTTCGGCGTCCGAGAGCAGTCGGCCGCCACACTCGGGACACTGCTCGCGCTCGTCGACCTGTTCGTGCTCGTCCGCTCGCTCGCCGTGCGATTCGGACTCGCTCTGGCGTCGCTCGCTGCTCCGCGTTCGGATAGGAGAATCGGTCATTGTGTTGAAACTGGGTCGGGACGCTCGCTGGAGAACGCTCTTGGCGTAGCCCCGAATGATCACTCGTCGACACTTAACTACTTCGATCGTCCCACCGGTGAACGTCGGACTGTGGCCGGCGACGGTCGGCGGTTCGACGCCGACGCCCTCCCGACGGTATCGAAACCCTTACTCTCCGGAGGCCGGTGGGATCTGGTATGAGCGACGACGCCGTCAGTGCCGAGGAGGTCCGCCACGTCGCGGAACTCGCCCGCGTCGACCTCACCGACGAGGAGGTCGACCAGTTCACGGGGCAGTTCGCGGACATCCTCGAGTACTTCGAGACGCTCGACGAGGTGCCGGAGGTCGATCGCGAGACCACGCTGACGAACGTGATGCGCCCGGACGAGGAGCGCGACTCGCTGGACACCGAGGAAGCGCTCCGGAACGCGTCCGAAACGGAGGACGGCTACTTCAAGGGGCCGAACGTTTCCTGATCATGTCGTCGAACATCTTCATCACCGAGGAGCGGATCGAGGGCGACGACGACGGCCCGCTGGCCGGGAAAACGATCGCCGTCAAGGACAACATCTCCACCGAAGGCGTCCGGACCACCTGTGGCTCGCGGATGCTCGCGGACTACGTCCCCCCTTACGACGCCACCGTCGTCGAGCGGGTGAAAGCCGCCGGCGGGACGATCGTCGGCAAGGCGAACATGGACGAGTTCGGGATGGGAACGACGAACGAGACGTCGTACTTCGGCTCGGTCGAGAACCCGGCCGCCCCGGGCCGCGTTCCGGGCGGCTCTTCTGGCGGATCGGCGGCCGCCGTCGCCGCCGGCGAGGCCGACCTCGCGCTCGGCTCCGACACCGGCGGCTCGGTCCGCTGTCCCGCCGCGTTCTGCGGCGTCGTCGGCATCAAACCGACCTACGGACTGGTCTCGCGCTACGGACTGGTCGCCTACGGGAACAGTCTCGAGCAGATCGGCCCCTTCGCGACCACCGTCGAGGACGCCGCCGCGTTGCTCGACGTGATCGCGGGGCGCGACGATCGGGACGCGACGACGCACGAGGGGCCACTCGAGGCGGACGAAACCTACGCCGACGACGCCACCGGCGACGTCGACGGCCTGCAGATCGGCGTCCCCACCGAACTGCTCGATGGGGCCCACGAGGGCGTCGTCGAGGCGTTCTGGGACGCGATCGCCGACCTCGAGGACCGCGGAGCCGAGTACCACGAGGTCAGCCTCCCCTCGATCGAACACGCCGTCGAGGCCTACTACGTGATCGCGATGTCGGAAGCGTCCTCGAACCTCGCCCGGTTCGACGGCGTCCGGTACGGCCACGACGCCGACGCCGACGGGAACTGGAACGAGGCATTCGCCCGGACCCGCGAGGAAGGGTTCGGCGACGAGGTCAAGCGCCGCATCCTCCTGGGAACCTACGCGCTCTCGGCCGGCTACCACGACAAGTACTACAAGAAGGCCCAGGACGCCCGCGCGTGGGTCAAGCAGGACTTCGACGAGGCGCTTTCGGAGGCCGACGTCCTCGCGTCGCCTACGATGCCGGTGCCGCCGTTCGAACTCGGCGAGAGCCTGGACGACCCGCTGCAGATGTACCTCGCCGACGCGAACACGGTCCCGGTCAACCTCGCCGACCTGCCCGCGATCTCCGTTCCCGCAGGCGAGACCGACGGTCTCCCGGTCGGTCTGCAACTCGTCGGTCCCGCGTTCGGCGAACAACGGCTGATCCGGGCGGCCAGCGCGCTCGCCTGATTCGGGCGGCCAGCGCGCTTCCCAGGTCCACCGCGATCGACCCCGTCCCAGTCCGGCGGTGGGCATCGCTTCCGGTCGGCGATCGGTCGCCACGCCTGACGATCCCGGCCGGAGACACTTTTTATACTACCACTGCTGACAGTCCCCACGGCGGATATTCCACCGAATTTCCATGAAGATCGCACAGGATCACGAGGTCGATTTCTCGCGATCCTGCGATCTCGTCGAGGGGTACTTCGGCGGGACGATCGACGACGTCGCGTTGCACGCGCCGGTGTCGCGGCGACAGCTCGTCGCCGTCCTCGCACGGGCACAGCGCTCCGGCAGCCAGCTTGCTATCGATGGACTGACCGAGGAGGGCGACGTCGTCTACCGGTCCAACGACGAGACCGTACTCTGGCTCGACGGCAACGTCTGGACCGACACGCGCGGCCTGCACCATCTCGACCCCGACGAGGGACGTGCTGCTCGCGAAGTCCACCGGCGACTGATCGAGGTCATCGACGGCGACGTCCCCTACTACAGCCGGGAACGGGACCCGTTCGCGCTGATCGAACGGTTCGATCCCTACGAGTAACGCCCACACAGCGTCGTCGAGGATCGTCCACCGCTGGAACTCGCGTTCCCGTATCGGCCACCGCACCCTCCATGTCGACGGCGCGTTCTCTCACGCTCGCCGTCACGGGAGCGCGATCGTTCGCTAGCGTCCGGTCGGCCGGAGACGTGGCCATCGGAGCCGCGGCGTATTCATGTCTGACCCTTATTTCTCAGCGACGGATAATCGAACCGTGCCAGTCGCACCAGGTCCCGCCGAGATATTCGACCGGGCGGTCGAAGAGGGAGAACGCCGTCTCGACCAATCACTGCTCGAACTCGCGGCAACCAGCTTCATCGCGGGGTTCACGATCGTTTTCGGCATCGCCGCGCTCGGGGTCGTCGACGCGATGGTCGAACCGCAGTTCGGCGACGTCGCGCACGTCGCGGGCGCCCTCACTTTCGGCATCGGCGTGGTCTTTCTGGTCGTCGGTCGGACGGAACTGTTCAACGAGAACTTCGTCGCTCCCGCCGCGAAAGCGGCCGATCAGGACGGAGCGTGGATGGTCCCGTCGCTCGTTCGCCTGTGGACCGTCACCCTCGTATTCAACCTCGTCGGCGGGTTCCTCTTCGCACTCGTCTTCGCTGTCGACGGCGTCCTTCCCTCCGGGTCGGCGCACGCGCTGGGGCGTACTGCCGAGGGGATCGTCCACCGGCCGATGACAGCGATGTTCGCGAGTGCGATCGTGGGGGGCGCGCTCGTGAGTTTGCTGTCGTACCTTCTGGAAGCCGTCAACAGCATCGGGAGCCGCATTACGCTGGCCTACGTCGTCGGCTTCCTGCTCGCCCTCGGCCCGTTCGACCACGTCGTCGTCACCGCGATCCACGTCTTTTTCGGCTTCCTCTTCGACGCCGCGGTCGGCTACGGAGCGCTGACCGAGACGGTCCTCGTCTCGACTGCGGGGAATTTCGTCGGCGGACTCGGCCTGGTCACGTTCACCCACGTCGTTCAGGTACACGGCGCGCGAGCCTCGGACGAAGCGTGAAGGAGCGATCGGTCGTCGTCCGTGAGCGATCTCGTCGGCGGATCACCGAACAGTCCGTTGCGATCGATCGAACGGTGGCTGACGCGACAAATCGGCGAAAATGGGTTCTCGAGGCCGCCCGCGACGAGCCCTTACTCCTCGTAGGCGAGGTTCATGATCCACTGCGAGAAGGCGTCGCTGTTCGGATCGACCTCCTCCTCGCCGATGAACGGCGAGAGCATGTCGCCGGCCATCAGGAGGGTGAAATCGAGGTCGCGGGCAGTCGGCGTGATGTAATAGGTGTTGTGCCCGTCGTAGACCGTCTCCTCCCGATCGACGAGGTCCTTCTCGACGAGCGATTCGACGATTCGACTCCCCTTGCGCGAGGAGACGTCGAGTTCCTTCCAGAAGTCGCTCTGGTGAATGCCACCGGTCTCGCGAACCAGTTCGAGTCCCGCTCGCTCGTCCGCGGAGAGCTCCGCTTCGATCGCAGCGACGCTCACGGGGACCACCCCTCCGTGTTCGACGCGACAGGCAGGAATCCGTCCATGTGTGGATAAGATGGATCGAACCGCTTAAATGTGCCCTTCGCTCTCGACGGCACCCGCGGCCCGATCGGGAGCGACCCGCTCGTAGTCGGTCTCACAGGGCGGGCCGGGCGCGTACAGGTACCGGGTGTCTGTACCGATCGCGAGCAGTGAGGACGATCGGGTTCCGTACCCGTTCTCGTGGATGCAGACGCCGTACTCGTGGTCGGCGAGCACGTCGCCGGCGCGATCGAGCCACTCCGCGGCGGTCTCGTTCGCCTCGGCCGCGAGTTCCCGCCGAACGCGTCGGGCGTTCGCCGCCTGCTCGCGGGACCGTTCCTGTCGGATCGGCGGAATCTCGGCGTCGTCGTCGACCGCGACGTTGACGACGACGTGGACGCCGGGGTCGAAGCGCGTTCGCTCGAGGTCGCCGTCCCACGTGAAACAGAGCGCGTCAGACGCGTCGGCGACGACGAGGTAGAACCCCTCGTACTCGTATTCCGCGGTCGTCTCCTCGACGACGGTCGCCGCCTCGGCCGCCGACTCGGATTCGAGGACGTCGGCCACGAGCAGACCCCGCGATCGTTCGCCGGCGAGGTCGGCGTCGTTCCAGCGGTTCGTGACGCCGGCGAAGACGCCGTGCTCGTTGTACCCGATCCAGGTGCCGCCGGCTTCCGCGTCCCGCGGCGCGATCGTGAGCGGGTCATCGTCGTACACGCCGGGCGGGATCGACTCCCGGTCGATCGCTTCGTCACGGTTCGCGGCGACCGTCACCGGGGCCTCGTCGAAGACCTGCCAGGCGAGGGTGAGCGTGCACACGAGTCGCTATTGGCGCGGGACCGTCTTAACTCCCGTTCCGGCCGGGGGACTCTCGTCAAGGCACGCGACGACGAGCGCCGTCCGGGTGCGCCTCACCGCCAGTGGACGCGCCTCGTCGCTGGGGGGTGCGCCTCACCATCACTCGCCGCGCGTCACGTCGATCCCGTCCTCGCGGAGTCGATCCCGGACGGCCGCTCGATCGACGGTTCCCGAGGCGGTCCGGGGCAGCGAGTCCGCGACGGCGATCGTCTTCGGTCGCTTGAACCCCGCGAGCCGATCGGCACAGCGGGCACGCAGGGCGTTCGGATCGATATCCCGCGGTGAATCCGCGCCAGTGCCTGCCGCCGCCGGGACGACGAGCGCCGCCACTCGGTCGCCCCACTCCGGATCGTCGAGGCCGACGACGGCGGCGTCCGCCACGGCCGGATCGTCCCGGAGCGCCGCGACGACCTCGCCGGGGTCGACGTTCTCGCCGCCGGTCACGATCCGATCGCTCCGCCGGTTGAGCACCCAGAGTCGGCCGTCCGCGTCGCGGTGGCCGACGTCACCCGTGTGGAGTCCACGGTCGTCGAACGCCGCCGCAGTCGCGTCCTCGTCGAGATACCCCGGCGTCACCGTCGGGCCGGAGACGACGATTTCGCCGGTTTCACCCGTCTCGACGGGACGTCCGTCGTCGTCGACGATCGCGACGTCGGTACAGACCAGCGGCTGGCCCGCGGTCCCCTCGTGAGCGCGCGTCTCGTCCGGCGTCGCAGTCGCGATCTGGGAGGCCGTCTCGGTCATCCCGTAGGTCGGATGGACCGGGACGCCCGCGTCGAGCGCACGTTCGAGCAACTCCGCCCTCGCGGGAGCCCCGCCGAGGAGCACGAACCGGAGCCCGTCGTGGGGTTCCCAGCCTCTGTCGAGCAGTCGCTTGCACATCGTCGGCACCAGCGAGACGCCCGTACAGGCGTAGTCGGTCAGGATCGTGGCCGTCTCGACCGGATCGAACGATCGCTGGACGACGACCGTCGTCCCGTACAGCACGGACCTGACGACGGGTGCGAGTCCGCCCATGTGGTACATCGGGAGACAGCAGAGCCACCGGTCGTCGGGGTCGACGCCCAGCCGGAACGCCGAGGCGGACGCGCTGGCGACGAGGTTGCCGACCGTCAGCCGGACCCCCTTCGGCTCGCCCGACGTCCCCGACGTGAACATGACGAGTGCGGCGTCGTCGGGTGCGAGCGAGACGGGGTCGATCGAGGCCGCACCGGAGCGATCGGCGTCCTCGCCGCTCTCGCCGATCCGAAGCCGCGTCGTCCGATCGTCACCCGGATCGTCTACCGACACCACCCTCGCGTCGACCGCGATTTCGTGAGCGGCCGACTCGGTCGATCGCTCGCAGACGATCACGTCGGGTCCCGTGCGCTCGACCTTCGACGCCAGTTCGTCCGCCGTCTCGCGGACGTTCAGCGGGACGACGGTCGATCCGGTCCGCATCGCGGCGAAGAAGACGGTCGCGAAGGCCGGCCGCGTGTCCATCAGTACGCCGATCCGCTCGCCGTCCGACTCGAGCGCGTCGAGCGCGCCTGCGACCCGATCGACGCGGCGATCGAACGCGCGGAAGGTCCACGTCTCGTCCGTTTCGACGTCGATCAGCGCGGTTCTCTGTGGCGTCGTCGCCGCGCGATGGGAGAGCAGGTCCCGGGTCGGCCACTCGATCGAGCCGCCGATCACGCCTCCCACACCCCCTCGACGCCGAGCCCTTTCGCCTGCGGAACGACCGCCGAGCCGTTCTCGAGGAGGACGGGGTCGCGCCCGAGATCCTCGGCGAGGAACTCCGCCGTCGCGAGGCCACAGGCCGGGACCTCCGGAATGGCGGCGGCGAGGTGGACGGCCCCCGTCCGCGCGACGACGGCGTCGATCGTCGTCGTCACCACCGGCGTGATCTCGAGTTCGGTCACCCAGGCCGCGACCTGGCGCGCGACGTCGATCCCGCCCAGCGCCATCGGCTTGAGAACGACGGCGTCCGCGGCACCGGCCCTGCAGATCGCGTCCACGCCGTGTTCGAGGAGCCCCTCGTCCAGCGCGATCGCGACGCCGTCGCCCCGGAGCGCGGCGTGGCCTTCGAGCGCCCCGGCCGGGAGCGGCTGTTCGAGCATCGATACGCCGAGGTCGGCGAAGGCCGCGATCGCGGTCTCGGCTTCCGCGACGGTCCAGGCCTCGTTCGCGTCCACCCGGAGGTCGACCCCGTCCCCGACCGCTTCGCGGACCCGCCGCACCCGTTCGACGTCCGCCTCGACGCTCCGTCGGCCGACTTTCACCTTGCAGACGTCGAAGCCGCGATCGACGGCGTCGCGCGCCCCCGATGCGGATTCGTCCGGGTCGCCGTCGCCGATCGTCGCGTTCACCGGTACCCGACCGACGAGCGGCCCCTTGCTGAGATACCGGTAGAGCGGCGTCGACTCACGGGTCGCCTCCAGGTCGGCGAGCGCGAGCGTGACCGCGTGCCGGGCCGCGGACGTGTAATCGACCGCCCCGAGGGCGTCGCGTTCGTCCCCCGTTCGGAACGCCTCCCGGGCCCGCTCGAGGGCCGCCTCGCAGTCGGCGTACGATTCCGTCCAGCCGGGCAGCGGCGACGCTTCCCCGTAACCGACGGTTCCCTCGGCGTCGGTGACCCGGACGAGAAAGCCGTCGCGGGTGTCGATCGACCCGTTCGCCGTTCCCAGCGGTCGATCGAGCGCGAGCGAGAACGGGCGGTACTCGAACGTGAGATCCGTCTCGTGGCTCATACGATCACCAGGCCGGTCGCGAACAGCACGGCGTACAGCGCGAGGAGCTTTCCGGTCCGTTCGAGCGCGGGGTTGAGCGCCTCGCCGTCGGTCCGGGTACAGATCGTCCGCGCGATCGGGACGGCGTAGGGGAGACTCACCAGCGGGAGCAGGACCGCCGGCCCGTAGCCCGCGGCGAACAAGAACCACAGCGGCGTGACGTAGGCCAGCGCGAACAGCCCGACGTACTCGACGCGGCTCCAGAAGTAGCCGAACCGGACGGCGAGGGTTCGCTTGCCCGCCGCCGCGTCTGTCTCCCTGTCGCGAACGTTGTTCACGACGATGATCGCCGTCGAGAGCGCCGCGATCGGGAGGCTGGCGACGATCGCGCCCAGGGTGATCGTCCCTTCGGGGATCGTCGTCGTGAGCGGGTCCGCGAGGACGGCCGCCGCCTGCACGTAGTAGGTTCCCGTCACGGCGACGAGACCGAAGAAGACGAACACGAAGAGGTCGCCGAGCCCGTGGTAGCCGAGCGGGTAGGGACCGCCGGTGTACGCCCAGCCGCAGAGAACGCTCACGAGGCCGATCACGAGGATCGGGACCCCGCCGCGGTAGACGAGGTAGGTCCCCGCGACGATCGCCAGCCCGAACGTGACGATCGTCGCGAATTTGACCCGTTCGGGCGGGATGAGCCCGGATTGGGTGACCCGGGTGAACCCCTCGCGATCGTCGGTGTCGGCACCCTTGATCGCGTCGTAGTAGTCGTTCGCGAAGTTCGTCCCGATCTGGATCAGCGCCGCGCCGACGAACGCCATCACTGCCGGGACGAACGCGAATTTGCCGTCGTGGACTGCGAGTCCCGTCCCGACGATCACTGGCGCCGCCGCGGCCGGCAACGTCTGGGGGCGTGCGGCCATCAGCCAGGCCTTCGTCCGCGAGATGTCGACCTCCGCCGTGCTCATTTGGTCGAGTATCCCACTCGAGAGAGTGTCAACGTTGGCATTGCGATCGGTCGTCGGGCGATCGATCGTCGCGCAGTACCGCCTTCGCCGGCGTCGGCGGCGTTCACGCGGTGGCGGGAGTCAGTAGTGCCACGGGTAGTCGTCGAACTCCGGCTCTCGCCCCTCGACGAACGCGTCCCGTCCTTCCGTCGCCTCGTCGGTCATGTAGCCGAGTCGCGTCGCCTCGCCGGCGAACACCTGCTGGCCGATCATGCCGTCGTCGGTCATGTTGAACGCGTACTTGAGCATCCGCATCGCCGTGGGGCTCTTTGCATTGACCCGATCGCCCCACTCCAGGGCCGTCTCCTCGAGCTCCTCGTGGGGGACGACTTCGTTGACCATCCCCATCTCCGCGGCTTCCTCGGCCGAGTAGGTTTTCCCGAGGAAGAACACCTCGCGGGCCTTCTTCTGGCCGATCTGTTTCGCGAGATACGCGGAGCCGAATCCGGCGTCGTAACTCGCCACGTCGGGATCGGTCTGGAGGAACTTCGCGTGCTCCTCGCTGGCCAGCGTCAGGTCGCAGACGACGTGCAGGGAGTGTCCGCCGCCGACCGCCCACCCGGGCACGACGCAGACGACGACCTTCGGGATGTGGCGGATGAGTCGCTGAACCTCGAGGATGTGCAGCCGGCCCTGTTCGGAGGCTCGTGCTCGCGGGCTTTGCCCGCTCGCTTGTTCCGAGGCGCTTTGCGCCTCGCTATTCTCGTCGCCTTCGTACTGATAGCCGTCTTCGCCACGAACCGTCTGATCGCCGCCCGAACAGAACGCCCAACCGCCGTCCTTCGGCGACGGACCGTTGCCCGTCAGGAGCACGCAACCGACGTCAGTCTGGCGCTTGGCGTGATCGAGCGCGTCGTAGAGTTCGTCCACCGTTCCCGGCCGGAAGGCGTTGCGCACTTCCGGTCGATCGAACGCGATCCGGACCGTCCCGGAGTCCACCGCCCGGTGGTAGGTCAGGTCCTGGAAGTCGAAGTCGTCGATCGGCTTCCACCGATCCGCGTCGAAGAGTTCCGAAACCATTGGCTCCTGTTTGGTGGCCGTCGCCTGAAATAGATTCGCGTCCTCGCCGACCTCTGTGAGTTCGCTACCGTGACGCCGTCTTCGTCCCTGGTAGTTGCTGACGCCATCCGATCGCCTCGATCGCGCGTCTCGTTCAGTCGGTCCGTTCGAGCGCGTCGCGTCGCTGTTCGTACTCCTCGTCGGTTAGCTCACCACGGGCGTACGCGAGACGCAGTTCTTCGAGTGCCCGATCGGAACGCTCGTCGGTTCCAGCGACCGCGCGGACGAGTAGATAGCCGAGGCCGACGAGCGCGGCGAGGAACAGCAACTGCATCAGGACGCCGACGAACGGCATCCAGACGGGCACCGATCCGTCGCCCCACATGTGGCTCCAGCCCCCCATCATCGGACCGAATCCCATCATCCCGATTCCCATGAAGAGGCCCGGGAGGACGACGAGCGCGGCGATGAGTGCGAGGACGATCACGACGGGTCGTGAAGTGGATGTGGTGTCGGACATACTCGTTCCTCCGTGAGTTCCCGCTATCGGAGACTACGGGGTGACCGTTCATTGCGATTGTCCTTTCGTTTCTACAGCGTTCTCGCGAGTGTTCTTTCGATAGTGTCCTCCAGTGGCTGTCGAGTTTCCGTATCAAAACCCCGTCGGACAGCGTGGTCACCGCCGTGCCGGCCCGGATCCGATCGACGTGCGGTCCGATCGCGGGGTTCCACTCGAAAAACGCGATCGGGTCTCCGGAAACGGGTTGAGACGCCGATCCGAGGAAAGCCGATTTGGTATATCGAAATACGGTTTATCAGTTGGATATGCGCCGAATCGACAGCGATCGGTCGGCGCCGAGAATGCGTCGAAGACCGGGGTATCACCCGATCGACCGGTCGAAAACCGGTCGATCGGCACCGATCAGTCGATCGGACTACCGAGACGCGTCCCCGGATTCACCGATCATAACGAGTGACAGTCAGCCAATCCGAACGATTTTTGCACGGCAGGACCTACCCGAAACCGATCGATGGGCGAGACGTACTACGACGTCCTCGGGGTCGACCGGGAGGCGACGCAGGACGAAATTCGGTCAGCCTACCGCGATCGCGTCCTCGAGACCCACCCGGACCACAACGACGACCCCGACGCCGCCGACCAGTTCAGGCGCGTCTCGACGGCCGAATCGGTGCTCACCGACGCGACGGAACGCGCACGGTACGATCGACTCGGCCACGAGTCGTACGTCCGACTCGCTGGGTCCGGTGACGCCGACGACTCGACCGTCGAGGACCGCGACGATCGGGCGGAATCGTCGTCGGCCACCGGCACCGAGCGGACCACCTCGCGAACGACGAACCGGCGACAGCGCACGCGAGAGCGCGGGACCTGGAGCGATTCCACCCGCGGGCCCGACCACGGGAGCGATCGATCCACCGGCCCCAGTCACCACGCCAGACAGCGCGCCCGGCGACAGCGACGAACGTCGAACCGGCGATCGGCCGGCGAGTGGCCGTTCGATGGCGATCGCGAGGGGACGGCCGGTCACGCTACTGGAACGGAATCAGCGACGAAGGCGGGAACGAGGACGGCAACGGCGGGAACTCGAGGAAAAACGGGAGCGACCGCCGATCGATCTGCACACGACGACGCCGAGTTCAGCTACGCAGTCCACGACTGGACCGACGAGGTCGATCTGAACCAGGACGGGCACAGCCTCGATCAGTCGACGATCGTCGGTCTCGGGGCCGTGACGGCCCTGTACCCGCTGTTCGTCTACGTGAGCCTCACGCCGGTGTTTTCGCTTCTGACGAACGTCGTCGTCGCCACCTGTATGCTGCTCCTGGTCGGCTACGTGCTCACGTTTCCTCGGGTGGCGACCGTCGCCTTCGGTGGCTGGAGCGTGCTCCTCCCGATCGGGCTGTTCGCCGCCCCGATCGATCCGGTATCGCCGTTTGGCCTGCTGGCGATCGCCTGTTGCTGGATTCCGTTCGGCTACGCCGTGGCAGTCCGGTGGGCCCTACGACCCTGACTCTCCGGTTCGGTCGGTCGCTACTGCCTCGAGAACTGACTCCCGGAGAGCCTCGCGGCGGCGGTGACTCGATTCCGCGTCGAATTCGACCGCGAGCACCTGCGTGCCGTCGGCGGCGAGCGATCGACGATAGGCGGCGTCGAAGTCGGCGGGATCGACACGTTCGAACGCGAAGTCGTAGAGGTCGCCGAGCGCGTCGAACGCGAGGCCGTGGGGCGTCTTGAACTGGTCGGTGAACGGCGGTTCGAAGTCCTCGATCGGGAGTTTGTGGAAGATGCCGCCGCCGTCGTTGTCCAGCAGGACGATCGTCGCGTCGACGCCGCAGCGATCGATCGCGAGCAGGCCGTTCGAGTCGTGATAGAAGGCGAGGTCGCCGGTCACGAGCACGAGCGGGTCGTCGACCGTGCTCCCGGCGCCCAGCGCGGTGCTCGTGATCCCGTCGATGCCGCTCGCGCCGCGGTTCGCGAGGACCGTCAGGTCGGCCGCTCGCGGCCGTCCGAACCGGTCCGCGTCCCGGATCGGCATGCTGTTAGAGACGAAAATCGTCGCGGGATCCGGCGCTCCCTCGAACACCGACGCGAGGACCGCTCCCTCGAAGGGATCGGCCCGGAGGGCGGCCGTCTCGAGCGCGTCGTCGCGACGCTCCCAGTGCCGGTTCTCCGCCCGTCTGAACCCGGCGAGCCAGTCCCCATCGGTCGTCGATCGGGGCTCCCCGTTCGCGTCGTCCTCGAGTCGATCGAGCAGGGTCTCGACGACCGAACCGGGCGTGGCGACGAGCAGGTTCGTCGCCGTGAACGTCGCCTCGCGCCACTCGCCCGCCGGGTCGACCACGTACTGGATCGCGTCCGCGTCGCGCAGCGCGTGTCGAAGCGGCTTCGACGTCGGCGACGCGCCGACCCGGAGGACGACGTCCGGGGCCGGCATTGCGTCGATGTAGCCGTCGTAGCCCCCGACGATCGGCCCGTCGTCGACGTGCGGGCCGAACCGGTGCCCCGAGAGGGGGTCGGCCAGCACGGGGGCACCGAGTCGCGTCGCGAGTTCGGTCACGGCATCCGGTTCGAGGTCGATCAGGTCCGCCGGATCCGCCGGTCCGGCGACGATCAGCGGCCGATCGGCCCCCGCCAGCGCGGCGAGCACGGGGTCGAGTTCGCCGTCGTCGAGTCGCGGGCGACCGCTGGCGGTGTCGACGAACGCGCCCTCGCGGCCCCGACCGCCCAGCGTGTCGGCGAACGCCTCGGGAACGTCATCGGGCACCGGTATCGGTTCGAGCGGTTTGCGGAACGGGCAGTTGAGGTGGACCGGACCCGGTGGGTTGCCGGTCGTCTCCGCGAGAGCGCGGGCGGCGGTCGTCCGGAGGCTCCTGACTTTCCGCTCGTCCGCTTCGGGTTCCGGGAGGTCGGCTCCCCACCGGACCGCGTCCCCGTAGAGGCCTCGCTGTTCGATCGTCTGATTTGCGCCGCTGTCGCGCAGTTCCGGGGGTCGATCGGCGGTCAGTACGAGCAACGGGACGCGGGCCTGATTCGCCTCGATCACCGCGGGGTGGAAGTTCGCCGCGGCGGTCCCGGACGTACAGACCAGGGCCGTCGGCTCGCCCGTCCGTCGCGCCCGCCCGAGTGCGAAGTACGAGGCGGAGCGCTCGTCGAGGTGGGAATAGACCTCGATTTCCGGATGTGCGGCGAACGCGACCGTCAGCGGCGTCGATCGGCTCCCGGGCGCGATACAGACCGCCTCGAGGCCGCCCTTCGCGAGTTCGTCCACGAGAACGCGGCCCCACAGCGTCGCACGGTTTGGTGCAGTCATCGATTATCGGAGTTCGTCGAGAATGGGTCGGAACTTCAGCTGTACTTCGTCCCACTCCTCGGCGGGATCGCTGTCCGCGACGATCCCGTTGCCGGCAAAGAGCGTGACCGTCTCGTCCGTCGCGAGGCCGGAGCGGATTCCGACGGCGAACTCGCCGTCGCCGTCGGCGTCGAACCAGCCGATCGGTGCGGCGTACCAGCCCCGATCGAACGTCTCCGTCTCCCGGATCGTTTCGAGGGCCGCCGACGGCGGGACGCCACCCACGGCCGGCGTCGGGTGCAACGCCTCGACGAGGTCGAGGACGTGGCGGTCGTCAGCGAGCGTGGCCGCGATCGGCGTCTGCAGGTGCTGGATCGTCGCCAGCCGGCGGATCGTCCGGTCCTCGACGGTCAGGTCGCGGGCGAGCGGGTAGAGCTGGTCCCGGATCGAGTCGACGACGAGTCCGTGTTCGCGCCGGAACTTCTCGCTGTCGAGCATCCGCTCGACGTACTCCTCGTCCTCCTCGGGCGTCTCGCCCCGCGGAACCGACCCCGCGAGGGCTTCCGTTTCGACCCGCGAGCCGCGTTTCGAGACCAGCCGCTCCGGCGGCGCGCCGAAGAACGTGCCCCCGGGCTCGTTGCTCACGAGGAACCGGTAACAGTTGGGGTACTGCCGACGAAGCCGTTCGACCGTCGCCGGGACGTCGATCGGTCCCTCGAGGTCGACCTCGAGGGCCTGTGCGAGCACGACTTTCGTGAGTCGACCGTCCGCGATCCGGTCGAGAGCGGTCTCGACCTGGTCGGTCCAGGCCGTCTGCGAGGTGGTTCGACGACTCGCGGCGACCCCCGGCGCCGTTCCGCTCGGTCGCATCGGCGGCAGGTCCGCGAGTCGCTCCGCCCACTGCTCGAGTCGATCGGTGGCGGTCGCGTCGTCGGAAGCGACCGTCGTCAGCCAGGTGGCCTCGTCGCTGCGGGTGACGAGCATCCGCGGAACGACGAAGGACGCGGCTCCGAACCCCGTCCAGGGCGGCGACTCGTCGTGGCCGTCGTGGAACGATACGCCGCCGAACGCCCGCGGCCGGGCGACCGACGGCCCGTCGTGGTCGAGCGCGGCGAACGTCTCCGCCGCCTGTCTTCGAACGCGATCGATGCGATCCGCGCCGCTGGCCGTGAAGCGGGCCGCGACGCCGCGCCCGACGACCTCGAGGCCGTCGGGGGTCGCCCACTGGATGCGTGCTCCGTCGGCTGGATCGGCGATCGCACCGAAGGAGACGTCTTCGAGTTCTCGACTGCGGCTCACCAGGTCGACCTCCTCCGCGAGACGGGCCGCTGGTCCCGGGTCACCCGCCAGCCGTCTCTCGCCCGACGCTCGGTCCATCGAACGCAGTTCGGGACCGCCGCGCCTTCAGCCTAACTATTCGGCCGCTAACTGTATCGTTCCTCTCGCCACGGATCCGCCGTCTGGGAGTAGCCGCGTTTCTCCCAGTAGCCGCGTTCGGGTTCCGTGAGGAACTCGATCCCGTCGACCCACTTCGCGCCCTTGTAGGCGTACCGGTGTGGCGTCACGACCCGAAGCGGCCCCCCGTGGTCCGGGGGCAGGGACTCGCCGTCGTAGCCCCACGCGAGGAGGACCTCCTCGCGGAGACAGTCCTCGAGCGGGAGATCGGTGGTGTAGCCGTCCAGTCCGGAGAACATGACGTGGACGGCCTGCCCGGACTCCGTCCGGTTGCCCGACGACCGTCGCTCGTCGACGTCGTCGATAACGCCGGCCCGCTCCGCGAGTTCCGGGAGGGGAACGCCCGTGAACTCGCAGTCGAACTTGCTCCAGCCGGTCACGCAGTGAAAGTCCTGGCGCTGGGTCTCGCTCGGCAGGTCGCGAAACTCCTCCCAGGAGAACGCCAGTTCCGTCTCGACGGCACCGGTGACGGTGAACTCCCAGGTTTCGGGGTCCCAGTCCGGCGTCCCGCTCTTCGAGAGGACGGGAAACTCGGTGGTCTCGCGCTGGCCCGGCGGGAGCCGTTCCTCGCCGAACTCCCGGTAGAGGTCCGTGACGTCCTTCATGGAGTCCGCTACCGGCCTCGGAAACGTAACGCTGGCGTTTCGCGAAGCGCTGGTTCGCCTGCCGGTGGTTTCGATCGCCGGGACAGCGGCGCTCGATCGGGGCGGCGAATCGCACACTGCTCTCACGGAAGCGGATAATGTGGTGTGCTAACATAGGTTCGGGAGCGGGCCGGGATGGAAACGCGAAATTTCCACGCCGGGAACGGGGACGAAACGAGTTGTAACGGTCCGGCCGGAGCGACAACTCGGGGGTTACTCCCGAAACCCTCGTCATCCCTTAGTAGCGTCTCGTCCTTCGTTTCTTCCGTATGGCTACGAAACAGCAGATGGCAGAACGAGACGTCTCCGGAGAGGCACCGGAAGCAGTTGGAGAACAGGCCATGGGACCAGCAGCGCTGGCATCGGCGGCGTCCGTCGGTCTCGCCTGGTATTACTTCTTCCTGCGCGGAGACCGAGAACGCGGACTCTTCGTCGGCCTTTGGCCGCCCACCATCCTCGCGTTCGCGAGTTACTTCAACCAGCGAAAGATGCGCCAGCAGCTCGACTCCATCACCCAACCCGGGACGACGCTGAAGAACGCGATCGACTCGATGATGGGCAACAAGTAACGCTCCCGACGACCCGAGTCGACGTCGCGACGTTCGAATCCCGACCGATCGAAGAGTCCGACCCTGCACGGTTATCGAACCGGGAATCGGGGCTCTCGAACCGGAAAAATTTCTCTCCTACATCGGTGCAGAATCCCCGTCAGAGCTAAATACCCCCTCGCCGAAAGCCGAATCAGATGCCGAAAGTAGAGATCACCATTCCGGAGCACCTCGAGATGCAGATCGCGCAGATGGTCGAGCGCGGTGAGTTCGTCAACCGCGAGGAGGCGATCGAGGATCTCCTCTCGACGGGGATCAAAGCCTACAAGACCAGTGGACCGATGGACGAAGAGGAGGGAACGGGGACGGGAACCGGACTCGAAGACGACGGGATGATGGGCCACGACGACGAGTACGTCTTCTAACCGCTACAGCGGAAACGCGAGGAGCGGAATTGCGAACGCGATGGCGACGCCGACGAGCATCGCGACGAAGCCGATGCCGACGTCACGGCCAGTGTACTCGCTCATCGGTGCAGTCGTCCGTTCCGCTTCCACGTCGTGACCGACGTCGGCGCCCGAGTCGTCCGTAGGTGCTGTGTCGTCTGCCATGTTCCAGTGTTTTCGACTCGGCGCCTTAAAGACATCTACAGCGACTGGGCGGACTGGTGTCGACAGGGTAGACAGCTCACGCCGAGCACTCCGGTCCCGGTACCGATCCGAGAACCGAAGCCGATCGTTCGTCCGGAGAGTATTTATTGATAGATTGAAAATTCATTCCTCGAATGCCCTCCACTGACATCCCTCGCAGACGGCTGTTAGCCGCCGGTGGCTGTCTCTCGGCCGTCCTCGCCGGCTGTGCCGGCATCGGCGAGTCGGAGACCACCAGCGAACACGCCGCCACCGACGGTGGGACGCCGATACCGTCGGACGAGTACGACGCCCTGACGCTTCGTTCGGACGACGACGAGCATTTCGTCGTTACTGACAGCGACTCCGATCGATCGCGACCGGGCGGGCGCGCCGTCGACTTCGTCGTGACCGAGGACGCCGCCGCCGACGTCCGGATCGACAGCGACGACGCGGCCGACGCCCGATCGTTCCTCGAGGCGACCGACTTCGAGACCGAAACGGTCGTGATCGAACAACGGCCGATCGACGACTGTTACCGTCGGCACCTGCTGAGCGTCCGGGCCCGCCCCGACGAGTTCCGGACGCAGTACTGTCGCTCGCTGAAAGCGCCGACGACGCCGTGCGAAGCCGACGTGACGGTCATGGAAGCGATCTTCGTCCGCGTCCAGCAGGCATACGACGACAGCCCTTCGAGCCGTGCGAGCGGTGAGAGTTCGTCGTGTCCGGATTCGGTGTTCGAGAGCGACGGGACCAGCGGAGGATCCGACGACTCCGACGGGGAGACCGGCCACGGCGCGAATCGAACCGACGAGGAGGTGGACGGATGAGCGGCGATCGATCCGGGTCCCGCCGCGAGTTTCTCGCCGGACTCGCGACGGCGTCCGGGGTTGCCGTCGCCGGCTGCACCGACCTCTCCTTGGACGACGGGACGTCGTCGACGGGGTTCGCTCGATCGGACGCCGAGGCCATCCTCGCCGACTCCGAACCGGCCGTTCCGGACGTGGTTCGGCCGACACCGGTCGAACCTGCGGCGAAGGCCCTCGACACACATCGTACGCGCGTCGACGATCTCCTGTCGGCGGTACCGGACGTCGTACCCGCAGACGACGTGCCGAACGGTGTCGTCAGGGAATCGATCGCCGATCGCCGGGACAGCGCGATCGAGTACCGCGACGACGCGGCCGAGGCGACCGGGGCCGATCGATACCACGCCCTGCGGACGATCGGACGCGCTCGCGAGTCTGCCCGGGCGTCGGCGACGACGCTCGCAGCGATCGAGGCCGAGACCGAGACGCTTCTCACGGAGCTTTCGGACGAACGCACAGCCGTCGAATCGGCGGTCGGTGACCGGCGCGACGGAATCGCCTACCGCGGCGAGGACGGCGACGACGGACGACTGCGCGCGACGCTGTTCTTCGCCGAACTCGAGCGTGATCTCCGGCGTGCGAGCCACAGCGTCGGGCGATGGAACGTCGACGACACCGCCACCGTCATCGACATCGGAGGCGCCGCGGGCGACCTCGAGTTCGCGACGGCGACGACGGCCATCTGGGACCACTGTACCGACCGGTACGCGGCCGAGACCGGCGATCGAGTCGACCTCGAACCGGTCTTTGCCGACGTCCTCGAGGCGTCGGCCGATCGCGCCGGGGCGGTCGACCTCTCCGACCAGGACGGCGACGACTGGCTCTCGACCCTCGTCGACGGCGAGGTCGACACCGGCTTCGACCAGACCGTCCTCTGGGAGGCAGTCAGGCCGGTGTACGACGCACGGGACGGACTCCGGGAGACACGCGACGGTCGGATCGAACCGGGACTGGCGACAGGGCTCCGCGACGCGCTCCGGTTCGAACAGGAGTACCGGGCGTTCGAACGCGTCCGCGATCGGTTCGAGGCGGGGGAACTCCCCAGGCCCGACTCGATCGATCCCATCGGTTCGGAGCGCAGGGCCGCGATTTCGGCTGCGGAATCGGCCGCCGGGGAACTGACGCGACCGTCGCTCGGAACCGATCGACTCGCGGAGACGGTCCGGACGCTCTCCTGGACCGACGAGAAGATCCGCCGCAAAGCCGACGGCGATCCCGGCGTCGTCGTCTCGCTGACGAGCGAGTACGGCGAGTACGTCTGCCTGCGGGCCCGGTTCGAGGTCCTCCCCGAGGCGGTCGACGCGTTCCGGGAGCGACTGCTCGACCCCGAATCCTGACGACCACGGGATCCGATCGCCACCGTCGCGACCGATCGATCGCGTCAGTCGACGCCGCGAGAGTGACCGATCCAGACCCCTTTATTACCCCCGGTGCGAAGGGCCGGGTAGTAAATGGTACTGACGAAGCGAATCATCCCGTGTATCGACGTCGACTTGGACGAGGACGGGAACCCGGCGGTCTACACCGGCGTTCACTTCGAGGACCTCGAGTACACCGGCGATCCGGTCGAGATGGCCAAAGAATACAACGAATCGGGGGCCGACGAGTTCGTCTTCCTCGACATCACCGCGTCCGCGGAGGGGCGCGAGACCATGCTCGACGTCGTCGAGCGCGTCGCCGACGAGGTCTTCATCCCGCTCACGGTCGGCGGCGGTATCCGAACGACCGACGACATCAAGGAGGCGCTTCGGGCCGGCGCGGACAAGGTCTCGATCACGACGGGGGCGCTCGAACGTCCCGAACTGATCACCGAGGGCGCCCGCGCGTTCGGGAGCCAGTGTATCGTCATCAGCGTCGACGCCAGGCGACGCTTCGACGAGGGAGGCGAACACTACGTCGAGATCGACGGCGAATCCTGCTGGTTCGAGTGCACTAAGAAGGGCGGCCGCGAGGGAACCGGCATCGACGTCGTCGAGTGGGCCCAGGAGGCCGAATCCCGCGGTGCCGGCGAACTGTTCGTCAACTCGATCGACAAGGACGGCACGAAGGACGGCTACGATCTCCCACTCACGGAGGCGGTCTGTGACGCCGTCGATACGCCGGTGATCGCCTCTTCGGGCTGTGGCGGTCCCGAGGACATGTACGACGTGTTCACCGAGGCCGGCGCCGACGCCGGACTCGCGGCCTCCATCTTCCACTTCGGCGAGTACTCGATCGCGGAGACCAAGGAGTACCTCGACGAGCGGGGCGTTCCCGTCCGTCGCTGACCGCGAGCGATCGGCGTTACTCCTCGAGCGCGCCCCACGATCGGGTATCATCGATACGGATCTCGACGATCGGCCGGTTCGCCAGGTCGTGATCCGCGTACTGGTCGTACTTCGCCTCGAGAGCGGCGACTGCGGCCGCGTGAGAGTCAGCCCCGGGCGACAGCAGGGTTGCCGTTCCGCGAACCTGGACCCACGCGAGCCGCAACCAGTCCGACCGGTATCGATCGGCCAACACCGTCACCCGCGGTTCGGCCCGGATGTTCCGGACCCGCTGGAGGTCACGGGTCGATTTCGGCTTCTCGTCGATCGCGGTGACGAGTCGGGGGTCGTCGGCGTCCAGCAGCGCGTAGCAGATCGGCACGACGTGGGGCCGCCCGTCTTCGGCGACGGTGGCGAGTGCGGCGACGCGAGCACGTTCGAGGAACGCTCGTTCCGCGGGCGTCATACGGAATCGACGGTATCGAGCAGGAAAAACCCGTATCGAGAGTGGGGTCGGGTATCCAGTACGCTTATGCCGTCACGGTCGTGCAGGTCTACCAGTGAAGTGGCGGTGCACGTGGTGTGGCAAACCACACGCGGAGAACGATCCACCCTGTGACGCCTGCGGCCACAACGCCTTCGAGAGAGCGGTCGTTCGCGAGGGCGAAGACGAGTCCGGAGCCGACGCGGCGGCGAGTCGGACGGTCGATACCGGGACGACCTACGTCTGGGCCTGTCCCAACTGCGGCCGGGAACACGTCAGGAACAATCCGCCGTGTTCGCGGTGTGGGAACCCGGACCTCGAGAAGACCGAGCAGACCTACGACGACGTCGATCGGGACCTCGCAACCCCGGGCTGGCTCGAGGTGGCCAAGCCGTACGCGCCGCTGTTCGTCGTCGTCGGACTCGTCGTCACGCTGTTCGCTACCGGAATCGTTCCCCCGTCGGTGCTCCCGGGGATCGGCACCCCGTCGCCGCCCGACGCGCCCGGCGAAGAGGTCGAAGCCGCGGGTCTGGACCTGGAGACGACCGAACGGGAGCTCCACGACCACCTCGCGGACGAACGGGCAGCCGCGGGGGACCCGGCGCGATCGTACGACGACGGACTCGCGGCCTACGCCGAGTATCGGAACCGCCAGCTCGTCATCGCCGAGTACGGCGACGACGATCCCGGGGACACGCCGCAATTGAGCGAGTTCGATCCCGAGTGCGGCGAGTCGACGCCCGCCATCGCCCCGCTGATCGTCGACGGCGTCTCGATCGAAGACTACGGAGACGAGAGCGACCTCGCGGGCGACCTCGCGGACGAACTCTTGACCTCGCGGTTCGGCGACGACGTCCGGAGCGGGTACGACGCCGAAGGAATCGACGTCCACGTCGCCCCCGACGATCGGCTCTACATTGTGTACGCGGTCTGTTGAGCCGGCGATCGACGTCCTCCGCCCTGCCGGCGCTCGTGGCCCGGAAAACTACAATTCGTCTTTGAGCTAGCTGAAGGTACTTGGGTCCCCGAACGGTTGCGAGACGTGTGAGTCGACGAACGCGACGCACGCTCCTCGCAGGTGCTGGCCTGACTATCGCGACGATCGGTGCCGGTTGTCTCGACGAGACCAGTGACCCGGGTTCGGGATCGGACGATGAACCGTCCGACGGCGACGAAACGGACGACGGTGCGGACGACGACAGCGCGGGCGGTGACGACGAAGACGGCGAGGTGATCGAGGAAGAGCCACGCGTCGACGAGCCACCGCACGCGATCGAGCGGCCGGACGTCGACGACGAGGACGACCCGTGGGAGGCGTGGGACGACCACTACCTCGGTGCGGAGATGGCGACCGAGCCCACCGTCGAATTCGACACGCTCTCGGGCGTCCGTCTCGCCGACCCCGCACTCCGCTACGGGGAGTTCGAACACGACGAGAGCGCTTACGCGGTCCGTCTCGTCGAAACCGAGGGCGAATTGGAGGAGACGATCGATCTCGAGGCCTCAGATGACGATTCGCGGACGACCCTCGAAGGAGTCGACTTCGACGACCGGGTCGTGATCGTCGTCGAGTCCGGTTTCGGCTCCGGATCGATCGACCATCGCTGGGCCCGAGTCGAGGCCGTCGGCGACGGGCTTCACCTGCACGGCTACTACACGCAACCGTACGAGCGGACCGACGACATCACGTCGTATCACTCCGTACTCGTGGCCGATCGACCCGACGGGACCGACCCGATAGCCCTCGCTCGCACGAGTCTAACGGTGAGCGAGGACCGGCGGGTCCACGTCAACTCGACGGAAGGACTCGTCACGGTCGAGGCGTAACTCTCTGGGAGTGCTGGCGATCGATCGCGGCGAAAACGGGCGTCGATCGGTCGTGGGCGTTCGATCTACGCGGCGGTCTCGAACGCGTCGCGGAACGACGACGCCTTCTCGCGGACGTCGACGGCGGCCTCTTCGAGGGCCGCGAGGGGTTCGATCGTACCGTCGGTCTTGATCGTGAGAATCGGCTCGGTCTGTCCACCCGACTGTTCGGGGTTGACGTCGTAGGTCGCCGCACTCACCTGCTCGTGTTCGAGCAGGGCGCCCTTGAGGACGTTCATGAACGTGTGATCCTCGCCCGCGATTTCGATCGAGAGTTCGTCCTCGCTGCTCTCGGTGACCCGCAGTTCCATGGCCGATACTCCGTGCGTCGGCCGCTTGTACCTTTCGAAGCCGTCGCTGACTCGCCGGGGAGCGCCGGTCAAGCCCGTGATCGGGGGGCCGTTCGCGACGCCGGGTCCGGAATGTAAACCACTATACGGATCGGGTCGAACCACAGGACATGCTCTCGATCGCGACCGCCATCGCGGTCGTCGTCGTGGTGAGTTTGCTGGTCTCTATCGCGATCGTCGGGCATCTCCACCGCGGGGAACGACGCTGGGGCGACGTCGCCCGGGCCCGCCTGGTGATGGGCGTGCCGTGGGGGACGCTCGTCGCCATCGCGGTCGTCTTCTCGCTGTACCTGTTCGTCCAGGACGGGATCACCGACTTTCAGGACCCCGTGACGCTCCCGTTTCGATCGTGGTCGTACTTCTATCCGCTCGGCATGGTGACGGCCGCGCTGTCTCACGCCGGACCGGGCCACCTGCTCGGGAACCTGTTCGGAACGGTCGTCGTCGGGCCGATCGCGGAGTACGCGTGGGGCCACTACCCCGACGAGCGCGGCTCCCAGACGTTCGCGTCGTGGCGAACGAACCCGTGGCTGCGAGCGTTCGTGATCTTTCCCGCGATCGTCGTCGCCGTTGCCCTGCTGACGAGCGTCTTCGCGCTCGGGCCGGTGATCGGGTTCTCCGGCGTCGTCTTCGCGTTCGCCGGCTTCGCCATCGTCCACTACCCGATCGTAACGATCGTCGCCACCCTGGGGGTCCAGGGCGTCATTGGTACCATCTACCGCGCGCTGCAGTCGCCGATCACCGTCTACGTGGCCGAACCCAGCCCGCCGTCGCCCCCGTCGTGGGCCACGATCGCCATCCAGGGCCACGCGCTCGGCTTTTTTATCGGACTCGTGCTCGGGGTACTCGTGCTCAGGCGACGCGATCGCCGTCCCGACGTGGCACGGGTCTGGCTGGCCGTCCTGCTGTACGGCTTCTCGAGTTCTCTGTGGGCGATCTACTGGTTCGGCGGCGAGAACACTTACATCCTCCTCCGTGGCCCCGGCGTCGCCGTGGTCACGATCCTCTCGCTGGTCGTCACGCTCGCGGTCGCCGGCCCCGAGACGCCGCTCGTCCCGCAGACGCTCGATCGGGTCGTCGCTCGCGTGCAGGGATCGACGGCGACCGGCCCCGCCGATCGAGCCCTCGAACTCGGCTGCCGGGACGCCGAAGGGACCGAGGGATTCGTCGACAGACCCGATCGGCTTCGGTCGCTGGCCGGCTCCGGGGGAACCGGAACCGTGACCGGCGAATCCCGTCTGGCGAACGTGACGAGTCGGAGCGCCGCGTTCATGGCCATGCTCGTCGTCTTCGCCGTCCTCGCGGGGATCGCGGTCCCGGCCAACCTCCTCGTGCTCGAAGAGACGAGCGCCGCCTCGAACGCGGGGGTCGAGATCGAAGACTACACCGTCACCTACGCGGAGGGCGTCGAGAACGAACTCGTCACCGCGATCGAAATCGGACCGTTTCAGGACGCCGTCCAGTTGAACGCCAGCGGCGTGATCGTCGTGAGCGAGAAGCGCCAGCTCTGGCTAGAGGCGGTCTCGGCCCAGCGACTCGCGTTCACCGGCGAGGAGACGATCCACGTCGGCGGACCGGGCTGGCGCGAGACCGTTCACGTCGACCGAACGGGGTGGGAGACGGTCGGGAACGACACCGTCTACCAGGTCTGGCTCTGGGAAAACGGCGGCGATCACCGTCTCGCCTACGAATCGAACGCGTCACGCGCCGACGTTCGGATCGCGGATCGAAACGTGACGATGGCCTCCGACGACGGCGAGTTCCGCCTCGCTGTCGACTCGGACGGCACCACCGCCACGGCGCAGGTGCCCGTCGCCAACGAAACGACCACGGCTGGCGGGATCACGTTCGAACGCGACGGTGACACGATCTACGCGAGCGCTGACGGTACGGAGGTCGCGATCGCGCGCGAAGAGCGCTACAATTAGTGCCACTCGATCCGGAAGACCTCCGCGTCGAGGGTCTGCTCGGATTCCGTGTGGAACTCGAACCGGTTCCCGATGGGGAGCGGGGCCCGGAACGCGTGGGTCACGGTCGCGCCGTGGTCCGCGGCGAACGACTCGACGAACGACTGACTGTCCTCGTTGTGGATCGTGTAGGAGACGGCGGCGATCTCGGCCGTCGTTTCGAGAAAGGCCCGGTCCGCGTGTCGGTTCCCGTGCTGGGCACCGAACGGCGGGTTCGAGATCACGGTTCCGTCGGCGAGGGCGAAGGGATGGCGAATCGCGTCGCCGCGAAGCCACTCGATCGGGCCGGTCCCGACGGCGGCCGCGTTCCGCCTGGCGAGTGCGAGCGCGTCCCGGTCGACGTCGACGCCGACGACGCGTTCTGCGCCCGCGAGCGACGCGCCGACCGCCAGCATCCCCGTTCCGGTACCGAGATCGAGAACGGGGCGGTCGAGGTCGGCGTGGAGTCCGGCGAGGTGACAGACGTGAGCGGCGAGATCGGCGGGGGTAAGATACTGTTCGAGTGACGCGGACGGCTCGGAGAAGTCCTCGACAGCCTCGAGCCGTCGGGCGAGCGTCCGTCGGGAGGGACCCGACATGTCCGCGTCAGTACTCGAGCACCGAGTCGTCTGCGACGTCGAGCGTGAGTCCGTCGCGTTCGGCGCGTTCGGCGGTCGCGGACAGCGCCGGGCGAACCTTCTCCGGATTCGCGACGTCGTCGATCGCGACGGTGACGGTCCCGACGCCGAGGAACGCCCCGGCGCGCACGTAGCGTCGGAGCCGATCGATCTCCTCCTGGGTCGCGAGCGAGCAGTCCTCGTCGAATCGGGCCTCGACGGTCAGGCCGGCGGGCGTTAACCCGTCGTCGATCAGGTCGCGCTTGAACTCGCGGAGGTACGCGGGAGCCGTCGACTCGAGGGCCGCGGCCTCGAGCGTGACGGGGGTAACGTCTGCCGGTCGACAGCCGTCGATCGCCGGTTCGCCGTCGGGCGTGGAAGTCGTACTCATTGCTACCACATACATGAGCCGCATACAAAAAGATTGTTGAATACGCTATAGTAATATCACGTCGCGGCGTTTCGTCGACTCCGATCGACTGGCCCCGGTGAAAGCGGTACTAACCGCCGGCGGACGCCGCAATTCGTGACAGTTACGATAAAATATCGACTAGAGTTAAGGCCGTACCGTGTCAGATACACCTATGGAGCAGTGTCCACGGTGTCAGGGGTCCCTCGAGGAACTCTCGCTGGGTGACGTCTCGACCGTGACGTGTCCACACTGTAGCTACGCGGACATCCCGGTCGAACACGAGCGGCCGCCGGAGGAGCGAGAGTCCTGGCGAGACGCGTTCAACCGGTTCTACGAGGAGTGACGAGGCGTGATCCGATTCTCCGAACGACCACCGACGGCGTGACGTGACCCGATTCGACGAGTGGCGCGATTCGACGGAGAGTGACCCGATTCGACGAGTTGGCCGATCGCCGGACGATCTTCCGATCGGTTGCCCCGGGGATCGGCACTCGTTCGCCGTCCTCGCGAAAACGGAAGTCGAGGGGATTACTCGTTCGCCGCTGGCGCTTCGGCTTCTTGCTCGTGGTCGACGTCCTCGTCGGAGCGAGCGGCGACGAGGCCACCGCGGGCCACGCTGTAGAGCGGTTCGTCCGCGTGTGTGACGCCGCTGATCGAGAACGGGATGTTCGCGTCCTGGAGGTGGTCACGGAACAGCGCCTCGAAGCCGTCCGGGCTGGAGGTCCCGCCGGTGACGACGACGGGAACGTCCAGTCCTTCCTCGACGTCTTCCTCGTCGACTTCTTTCACGATGTTCTCGATGACGTAGTCGAGCAGGTTCTCGTAGTAGATCGAGAGGGCACCCTCGACGCCGCCGACGTCCGTCGTGAAGTCGAGTTCGAAGTCGCCCTCCTTGATCGAGGTCACCTTGTCGACGGGCGTCCCGGTCGCGCGGGCGGCCTGTTCGTCGACCCAGTCGCCACCGCGAGCGACGGAGAACTTCATCACGGGTACCGCGTAGTACGCCAGACAGACGTTCGTCATCCCTGCACCGAACGAGATGCCGAGGCCGGTGAAGTTGTTGTCCGCGAGTTCGCTGTAGATGACGGACATCCCCTCGTTGATCGGCTCGGAATCGTACCCCATGTCGTCGAGGAACGACTCGATCGTCTTCTGGTGGTACAGCGTCGAGAGATCCGAGTCGATCGGATCCGCCGGAGACGAGAAGTAGAGCTTTTCGTCGGGATAGGCGGGTTCGCCGACGACCTGCTCGATGATGAGTTTCATCATCGGGATCGCGCTCTTCTCATCGTTCGAGAGGATCCCGTGTTTCATCGGTCGACGGGTCTCCTTGTTGAAGATGTTCGCGAAGTTCAGGGCATCGTCGCCGACGACGTACACCTTGTCGTCCTTTCGGATGTGGAGCACTTCGCTTCGCGAGAGCATCTGCTCGGCCATGTCCGAGTACTCGATCTCTACGAAGGAGTTACGCTGCTGCACAAACACTGTATCGTTCCCATCCTGCTGTGCCGACAGGATGTTCATCGTCCCAACGTCTAGGCCTTTGGCCATAGTTGGCCAAGGCCACTGACGGATTATAAATCTATGTGCCTTAATTTCACCATCTGATATTTGTCTCGAAAGGTGTAGGAATACGTGTCGCGACCGGTTAATCCCGGCCAACCAGTTCACGTAATCGGGTTCGGACCGACGCGAGGAAGGCGACCGACCCGGTGTCGGCGTCCACGGTTGCCTCTTCCTGCCGTTTCTGCTCGCGGAGTTCCTTCAGCTTCTGGGTCTGGTCGTCGACCGTCGAACTCGAGGTCGTCGTCGTGGTCTCCCCACCTTTCAGACCCTTCAGTCCCGCGACCTGTTGATCGACCCCCGTCGATCGAGTCCGCTTCGTTCCTGCGGTAGTGTCGACGTTGACCTCGTCGAACTCGTCCTCGGAGAAGGAGAGGCGCTTGTGTTCCGTCTTCTCGACGCCACCCCAGGAGAGTTCGACTCCCTCCATCGCGTCGTCGATGTCCTCCCGTACCTCGGCGTCGGTGAGTTCCGGATCGTCGTCTTCCTCGTCGACCGTCTCGACCTGTTTCGCGGTGCGTGCCATGTCGAGATAGTGGGCGATCAGCGCCGCGCCGGTCGAAGCGGTGATCCCGGCCAGGCCCACGGCGTAGACCGCGACGACTGCGACGGTGTAGTCGGCGCCGTACCCGTTCCAGTCGTCGGGATAGGCGTACACGAACCCGCCGATCGCCACGATCGCGACCACGACGCCGGCGATCGACGTGTACAGCACCCGTCGTTCCGACGGGAGCAACACCACGATCCCGAGCATCAGGACCGGCAAAGCCACCATCGCGAGCGCGTATGCAGGTTCCGCCCACGCGAGGTGGGATGCAGTACGGGCCTCGAACGTGCTACTCCACAGGTAGAGCAGCAGTGCGACGATCGCGAATCCGATTCCACCGAGGAACAATCCGAACCCGAGGTACACGTCGGTCCGGTCCTCCGGTTCGCCGATGTATCGGCGATAGAGGTCGAATAGATAGCCCTCCGAGGGCGATTCCGCTGCCATAGGCACCCGGTTTACACTCCAGTACTATGACTGTTGGGTCGAGTGACTGGTCTCGCTCGGCGACACTCTATCCAAGTCTCATAAGTATACTGAACTGTCGTAAGATCGGAGGTCCCCCTGAGACGGTGTGTCACGTCGCGTCCATCGAGGAGGAAGGACTCGTCGAGACCGTCGAACGGCTCCGCCGTCGGATCACCGACCTGCTGGGGGAACCGGACGAGTGAGGGCCGAGTTCGACGCCGAGGATTTTCAGGCCGCCTTCGAGAGGCCCGACGTCACCGCCCGGCGGCGCGTCCAGACTGTCGGCTGGCCCTCCTGACGGCATCCAGCGTGCCCGCCTGTCCCGCTCGTCGCGCAGCCGGTTTCGGAAGCGTCGCCGTTTTACGTCCGTGGCTGTAATACCGGCCAATGAGCCAGGAGTCGGAGTACAGCGAGGGAGACCTCAGGAAGACCGGGATGCGTCTCAAGCACGATCGCGAGTGGGACTACGAACTCGAGACGATCGTGGAGGCGATCGAAGAACGAGACGCGACGAAGGTCGGGTTGCAGTTTCCCGAGGGGCTGAAACGGCGCGGTCCGGCCGTCGCCGACGACCTCCGGGAACTGGCCGACGACGACGTGACGTTCATGCTCTCCGGTCAGCCGTGTTACGGTGCCTGTGACCTCGATACGTACCTGATGAAACGCACCGACGTGTTCGTCCACTTCGGCCACTCGCCGATGAAGGACACGGACAAGGTGATCTACGTGCCGCTGTTCTCGAACGTCGAGGTTGCGCCGATCATGGAGGAGGCCCTCGATACGCTCGAACCGCCCGAGGAGACCGAAGGCGTCGGCCTCGTCACCACGGCCCAGCACATGAACCGGTACGAGGAGATGACGGCGTTCCTGGAGGAGCGGGGCTACGAGGTTCACAGCCGACGGGGAGACGATCGGCTCACCCACGAGGGCCAGGTGCTCGGCTGCAACTACGCCAGCGCGGACGTCCCTGCAGATCAGGTGCTCTACGTCGGCGGTGGCAAGTTCCACCCGCTCGGACTGGCGATGGAACACCCCGACAAACACGTCGTCATCGCCGATCCGGTCAACAACGTCGTCACCGTCGCCGACACGGACAAGTTCATGAAACAGCGGTACGGGGCCGTCCACCGCGCGATGGACGCCGAGAAGTGGGGCGTCATCTTCTGCACCAAGATCGGCCAGGGGCGCTGGGAGGTTGCCCAGGACATCCTCGACGACAACGACGACGCCTACCTCATCACGATGGACGAGGTCACCCCCGATCGCCTGCGGAACTTCGACATGGACGCCTTCGTCAACACGGGCTGTCCGCGGATCACGACCGACGACGGGCCGCAGTTCCACAAGCCCATGCTCACCCCCGGCGAGTATCGGATCGCCGTCGGCGACGAGCCGCTGGACGAACTCTCCTTCGACACCTTCCACGGGACCTGGTGAGCGATCGGGTCCCCGTTCCGGTCCCCACTCGTCGCAGTCGCTCGTGTGCCCCGGGCGAACGCGGCCCGTCGAAGACCGACCACGTGTTGTTGATTTGTAACTCGATTCCCGAAATCAGTGACTACCTCTAGGGTCGAAAAGATCTAATACTGAGTGAACGTCACGCGATCGTGGGTAATCACCGACTGGTTCCAACACAGTTTGGAGGGATTCTTTTGCTCGTAGCACCCCGACCAGTAGTCGATGACTACCACGAGTTCACCCGACCGATCGGCCGCATCGACGGACAGTCTGTATCAGTCCCTCGCGAGCGATCGTCGCCGTGCGATCCTCCGTCTCGTCTCCGACGCTTCAGCGAACGGAATCGAGAAAGCCGACCTTGCGAACCGACTCGTCGCAGTAACGACGGATAAACCGCCCGGCGCAGTGACTGACGCGGAACGCCGACAGTCCAAAACCGAACTCGTCCACCACGACCTCCCCGCGCTGCGAGACGCTGGCCTGGTCGCGACGCGCGAGGACGGAGCCGTGGTCGCGACCGACCAGTCGTCGGGCGACGAAAACGGGATCGACGACGCGTTCGCGAAACACTCAGATGCGGACTGCGACGCGGTGTTCGAGGCGCTCGCGGACGCACGTCGGCGGACGGCCCTGTCGGTTCTCGAGACCGAACGCGATCCCCTCTCCACGCGATCGCTCGCGCGATCGGTCGCGACCCGAGAAACCGACTCGAGCGAGCGATCGGTCCCGACCGACCGGGTCGATAGCGTGCTCGCGTCGCTCGTTCACGTCCACCTGCCGCTGCTCGCGGACGCCGGCCTCGTCGCGTACGACGATTCCGCGGGTCGCGTCGGCTACGAGGGTCATCCCCTGCTCCGGTCCGAGCTGATCGACCTGGATCGCGAGTCGGATTCGACCGACGGGACGGCTGTGGAAGTCGTCACGGAGTTCGCGGTGCTCGGACCGACCGGCGACTGATACGGATCGCTGTACCGATGTGCCGGCACGATCGCGACTCGTCAGCGGGTGCGCCGTGACTGACGTACAGAACTTCGTACGAGCGGACCCGACACGGGCACGCGCCGACGTCGGGACGCGACTCGATCGGAGACGACAACACTTACCCAGTCGGTCCGCACACGCTCCAGTATGACACAGATCCGGAGCGATTGGGGCGACTGGCTGGTTCGTGACGTCGAAGACGCCGACCCGGACGGGGTAGCGATCTGGTATCTCGGCTGTAACGGCTTCGTCCTGAAAGGGAGTGCGGGAACGACGCTGTTCATCGATCCCTACGTCGGCCTGGGCGATCCACCACGCACCGTGCGGATGATCCCCGTGCCGTTCGATCCGGCGGACGTTACGGCGGCCGACGCCGTGCTCGCGACGCACGAACACACGGACCACGTCCACGGCCCGAGCCAGGCGCCGATTCTCGCGACTACCGGCGCGACGTTCTACGCCCCCGACGACAGCCTCGCGGTCGCGCGCGAAGCGGAAGCGTGGACCGACGAGTGGAGCGTCAGTGCGGACCAGTTCGCCGAGATAGCGGAAGGCGATACCGTCGACATCGGCGAGTTCACGCTCCACGTGGAGGAGGCGCACGATCCGGACGCGACGCATCCGGTCAGTTACGTTCTCGAGCACGACGCAGGAACGTTCTTCCACGGTGGCGACACGAAGCCGTCCGACGAGTTCGAACGCATCGGCGAGGCCTACGACATCGACCTCGGCGTCCTCGCGTTCGGAACCGTCGGGCGGATTCCCGACAAGGAGACGCGCGAGCCCAAACGTACCCGCTGGTACAACGACGAGAACCAGATCGTCGAAGCGGCGGCCGACCTGCAACTCGATCGGCTCCTGCCAAGTCACTGGGACATGTGGCGTGGTCTGACATCGGATCCCAAGGTGCTCCACCACCACGCGAAGAGCTTTTCGCATCCACGACGGCTCGAACTGGTCGAAATCGGCGATCGCGTCGATCTGTAGGACGGCGACGGATCAACTGTCCTGAAGTTGATATACGCCGTACAATTTATAGTAATGGTATGGTAACGTTGGGGTCATGAGTAACACCGCCGACACGGACGACGTGATCGAGGTCAGTGGTGATGGGTTGACAGTCCGGAAGACGTTCGCGGCGGACGAGTTCCCCGTACCTGCGATCCGGTTCGAGATCCACTCCGACCACGACGAAGAGGCCGCCTTTCGACTCTCCGAGGACATCCCCGACTCGTTTCCGATGGACAAGGTCGGGTTCCACCCCGACTATCACAGCGATGACTGGACCGCCTTCCAGGACAACCACGTCGAGTTCACCGGGACGGTCGATCCTGACGACGAACTCGTGACGGTCTACGGCATCCGCATCGACGACGAGAGCGAGGCGACGTCGTTCCTCACGGAACCGACGATCGTCGAGGTAAACTCGGACGACGACGGCGGGTCGGACGCCGACGAGATCGACGACGACGTCATCGACAGTATCGTCGACGAGGACCGCAACCAGCCCGTCAAGGACATGATCTCGGGCGAATCCGACTCGGTGCCAGGTCTCGAGGACGACGACGAGGACGACACTGCGGCCGCCGACGAGACTGTCGCGGACGCCGGGGACGAGACCGATGCGGACGGCACCGCACTCGGAGACGAGGACGGCGGACTCGACCTCGATCTCGGCGACGTCGATCCCGAACCCGAACCGGTCGACGACGACCCGGACGAAGACGACGCCCCGGACATCGATCTCGGGTTCGACGACGACGAGATTCCGGACCCGGAGGACGACCCCGCGTCGTCGGCCGACGAGTCCGAGGCCGACGACGATCGCGTCGAGATCGACCTCGGCACCGACGACGAGGTCAGCGCCGACGCACCGAAATCGGACGACAAACCCGAGATCGATCTCGGCACCGACGACGCAGCCGACGAACCGGATTCGGATGACGAACCAGAGATCGATCTCGACCTCGGATCGGGCGCCGCGGACGCCGACGACGACGCGGCCGACGAGACGTCAGACGTCGATACGGACACGGTCGACGCGGAATCCGCCGGTTCGGCGGACGCCGACGAACCGACGATCGGCGACGACGCGTCGTCCACCGAGACCGCGGGCACCGAACCCGATACCGAATCGGCGGGCTCGATCGCAACGCAACTCGCGCGCGAACTCGAAGCGGACGCGGTCGACGACGAGGATCTCGACGTGCTCCGGGACGCACTCGACGTCGAGCCGTCCAGGTCCGACATCGCGAAGATCGACCACCTCCAGTCGCGCATCGAAGAGGTCGCGGCCTACACCGACGCCCTCGAGACGTTCCTCGACGAGAACGGCTCCGGGCAGGAACTGATCGAGGAGTTCAAGGAGGAACTCGAAACGTTCGAGTCCGACCTCTCCGCGATGGACGAGCGTCTCACCGGCACCGAAGACCACGTCCTCGACGTCGAGACCGACCTCGAGGACGTGACCGACGACGTGGACGACCTCGAAGACGAGGTAGAGACGATCGACGACGACGTCGAGGACCTGGACGCGGACGTGGACGAACTCGCGGACGATCTGGAAGCGGTCCGCGAGGACGTGACGAACATTCAGGAGTGGCGGGATCAGCTCGGCTCGATGTTCTCTGACTGACGGGTCACCGAGGTCCCGAAACGCAACGCGTTTATCCGTCGCCTGTCGAGAACGCACCGATGGGCGAGACGATTCCGATCGCGATTCCACGGAAAGGGCGACCCCTCGAGTCGGTGTTCGATCGGCTCGCGCGTCGCCTCGGCGTTTCTGAACTCGCGGACGACGTCATCTCGACGCTCCGCCACGAGAAGGCACTCACGAAGGGAACGATCGGTCCCGACGACGATGACGTCTACCATCGTCTCGCCGCCTACAGCACCGTCGACGATCCCACGGCGCCGGAGTACACGCTCCTGCGGGACGATCGGGCCGGCAAACCGCGGCGGATCGTCTTCGACAGCGTGACGATCCCGATCGACGGCGTCGACGGCGTCCCCGAGGGTACCGAAATCCAGCTTGTCGGCCGCGAGGAACCGTTTCGAGCGCTCCGAACCCACGAGTTCGCGCTCGGGTTCGACAGCGCCGATCTCGTCCTCGAAGAGGTCGTCGAACTCCGTCCGGAACCGCTCGGTCGGATCGCGGACGTCAACGCGCGGATCAATCCCGCCGACACCGACGTCCGCGTGGTCACGGGACTCGGAGACACCGTCTACCACACGCTGCTCGCGACGCCCGAGGTCGCGCCCGCGTCCGGGTCGCTCGATCGGGCGTTTCTCGAGACCTACGAGGGGCCGCTGTGTATCGAACCCCGGTACGAACGTCTCGTGCAGGCCGTCCTCGGTACCCGAACCCTCGAGAACGTCTCGTTCGAGTATCCCCCGAACGGGCAGGAAGAGGAGGCGGCGATCGCCGACACCGGCGTCGGCGTCTACCTGACCATGACCGGATCGACCGCCCGCGAACACGGCCTGGTACTCGGCGAGCAGTTGTTCCCGAGCGAGACCGTTCTGCTCGAGACTGCCCCCGAAGTCTCCGACTCGATCGTGGCCGTCCGATCGATGCTGGCGAACGGTCCCGAAGAGACCGAACTCGCCGTGGGCAGGTAGGGTTCGGGCTCCCGATTGGCCAGAACGCCAGCGTTGGGGCGTCCGTCGTCCAGTTTTCCGAAGGTATCGGTCGACGACCGTCACCGGGGAACCCCCGATCTTCGATATAGCGAAATACAGTTTACGAGTTGGATTTCGGCCGTCCAGCTATACACCAGACGAACCGAAATAGCATCGAATTCGGCCAGAACGGCGAGAGCGCTGGTCGTACCGGACGGTTTCGGTGCAAATCGAAGAGGGGATCCCGCCGGCTCGAACCGATCGGGCGAGGGAACACTCACTCGCCAGGTATCGCGTAGATGTGTTCGAGATACGTCTCGCGGACCCGATCGCCCCAGTTGTGGGTGTACGTATCGATCACGTCGCTCGCGACGTCGCCGCGGAGATACTGGACGATCCCCCGATCGCCGGTTCGATCGCGGAGGTGTGTGGTGAAGAAGTGCCGGAAGTAGTGGGGCGTGACGTTCTCGGTAGTGCCACCGCCCGTTCGGTACCACCCGTGGTCGCGAGCGTGTTTTTTGACGACGTATCTGACGTCCGCCGGCGTCAGGCGTTCGCCCCACGAGTCCCTCGTGTCGAGAAAGAGCGGGTCCGCGGGCGAGACCGAATCTGGGCGGATCGCGAGCCACTCGACCAGCGCCCGCCGGAGTTCGTCGTCGACGGGAGCGACCGTATCGCGCTTGCGTTTGTTCGACGCCGTCCGCTGCTCGCCGTTGGTACTGGCACCCCGTGACGGCTCCGCGGAGACGAACAGCGACGACGGTCGGCGTTCGAGTTCGACCCGCGGCGACCACTCCTGATCGAGTTCCGTCACGGAGAGGTGCAGATCCCGGAGATCGAGGTTACAGAGTTCGCCGACGCGCATTCCCGTCTTCAGCAGGGTCACGACGACGGCTCGCTCGAGCGGATGGGCGATCGTCTCGACGAACGATCGCATCTCCGAAACCGAGATATCTCGCCGCGTAGGGTCCGTATCGATCGATTCGGACATCTCCTCCATGACGAGCGCCATCGGATTGTCGTCGAAGACGCCGACGCGCGTCATGTAGTCGTAGAAGCGGTTGAGATACGACGCGTACGTCGCGATCGTGCTCGGTTCGAACGCCCCCCGCAGGGAGTGTATCCAGGCCATACACTCCCGTCGACCCGCCTCACGCGGTCTCTCGACGCCGTCGAATCGTTCCTGCAGGAACCCCTCGAACCGACGGAGAACGCGCTCGTAGGCGTCGAGCGTGCGTTCGCTCTTGCCGTGATAGCGCTGGTCGTCGAGAAAGTACGCGATCGGATCCGTCACCTCGTCGGACGCCCCGACGTCAGTCGCCATCGTCACCACCGACGATCGTGTAGCCGCCGTGGCGCCCGCTGTATCGAATCCGGTTGTCGGACTGGAGGTCCTCGAGCGTGTCATCGAGCCGAGACTCGATATCGTCACTGACCGCCTCGAGGAGTTCGTCCCAGGAATAACTGTCAGTCGTGAGTAATTCGAGGACCCGTGTTTCGAGGGCGTTACCCCCAGGGTCAGCGTCCGGAGAAGCGGGTTGCTCTCGATCGGGTTCGAATCCCCGTCGGCCGGCCTGGACCATCGTCCGAACGAACTCGCTCTGGCTCATCCCGAGTTCGTCGGCGTGTGATTGCCACTCCGTTTTCTGGTAGGCAGGAACGTACGTTTTGACAGCAGTTCTAGACGTATCCGCCGAATCGCTCATACGACACTCATCAAACGCGACGACCTTCAATCTACCTACTATCTGGGCTAAGTGAGTTTATCCCAGAATATGAGACGAATTTGCGTCCATATTTGGGTCTATTATCTTGGATTAAGTTTCGTACAGTGACATCAATTGGGATGTAGCATCACACATAGTATGCCTACAGTATGAGATGTAGAATCAGGGACGACGCAGAATCGAACGGACGACCGCGTCGAACGGACGGTCGATCGCGACACCGACCAGTTCGAGCGCGCTATCGATCACCTGTCGGACCGAAGCGAATCGGGATATCGTCGACGAACCGCTTCGGAACACGCGAGTGGTCGTCGAAAGCGCGTCATCCGTTCCCCGTCGAATGCCCGGGCACCAGAGCCAGATTCGGGTGTCGACTGATCGATGCGTATCGGTTGACCCGATTGATGGACTCCTGCGGGGCACTGACGAAGCTGTGACTCTACGTGCGATCGCGTTTCGTGACAGGAGCTACCTCGCTGCGCTTCCACAAACCGATGGCACCTGTGCGATTTCGGACCAGGCCGGACTGGACGGGGACTCACAACCGCTGTTTCGTCGTCTGCTTTCGTCGGAAAAGTCGGTGTGCCGATCCAGAAACGACTTCGAGCGTCGATGAATCGGACACGTCACTTCCGAATCTCGCTGTGACGGCTTCGAATTCGCCTAGCTGTAGCGGAGAGTTCGGTTGGACGCGCAGTATCGTCGCGCTGGTCGCCGACGACGTCGCCACGTGTCCGCTATCGACGTCGATCGTCGCATCAACTCGCTCGACACCCCGGTTTCTCCTTGCTCGGCCCCTCAGGCAGTCGACGACTGCGATGGTGGGCCTCAAGCTGATAAATCATATATTGCTATATCTAACAGTGTGCCTGATGTTGCGAATAGCCGGGTTTTGCTGAACGGATTCCCAGCTTCAGCAACGATCTGGCCGGCTCACCACTACTCATACCGCTAAAACAGTCACGAGTCGGCTACTTCAGCAGCTTGTGGAAACCACCGCTAACACACAGTCACTGGATACTGATTGCTCTCACAAGAAATCAGCCGTGGTAAACATTCCGGCATTTAAGCTACAAACCGGAAGGCAAGAAGACTAGCGCCGAGAATGCCGGTCAGCAGACTGAACATCAAGGCTCCGCCACCATTCGGCAACTCATCAAACGGTAATTCTGAGAGATACAGGGTAGACTCGTTGGTGCGCATCAGCACGAGATCCGCGGGACGAGTCGTCGACTCCACCCCGTCACGTCGAGGTTGAGTGTAGCCAAGGATACTGACCGTATCTCCGGCGGTAAGCGTCTGTTCTGAGTACTTTCGCTTGCTTGCATCAACGACAAAATCACCAGCGGGGGTTGTCATCGGGTCTACTGACAATCCGTCTGTGTTCTCTAAGAATTCCTTCACCCGTTCTGGTGGGGATTCACCGTAATCAGTTTCTATACGAACATCGAACGCTTCGAACTCACATTGAAGTCCCCCAACAGAGACACCTTCTGCCGAAAGCAGGGTTTCTGGTGTAAACACGTCATCTGTTTTGTTCCCGACCACTACGTCATCAATTTCGACAAGAATCTCTGCGTCGTTGTTTGAGAGGTAGAACGGGACTGTTTTGACACCCCATGCAGATTTCTCCCACGACTTCGTCTTTGGAGTATCATATTTTTCTTTGATCTCCCATGCCGATAGAACGCAGTTTTCATCACCTTTGATCGGAGATGTGAAGGTATCTTGGTCAACTTGTGGAGTAATTTCCCCTCGAATCCGAAAAATTCCAGATGATCGTACTTCTCCGATCGGTTGCCGAGGGGTTTCAGCAACAGATGCGGCTAGTTTCCTCTTGTTCCATCCCGAGTAGGCCGAAAGACCGCTGGCAAGCAGTAGGAGTACACCGACCCACAGGGCAAACTCTCGTGCAATAGGGTTGATGAACGAGACACTTGACATCAACACAAATAGAGTTAGAATGGATTGTTAATAAACAATTGCCCCGCTGCGAAACCCGTACAGCAATCTTGGCATCCGCAACTACAGGTGTGCCTGATGTTGCGAATACCGGTGATTTGCTGAACGGGATTCCGACTTCTCACCTACTCGAAACCTCCTCATCTCACGGATTACCTGATGAGTGTGTCACAAAACACTCACTACGCTGTAGATCGGTGAACGACCGGTGAAAATCCGTTCGCTAGATACTGATGGCCCTCAGGAACAGAAAATTAGACTTCTTCACCGAGTAGGGGTTTTCTCGTTCGACCCGGTGAGAGCAGTGACGACATCTGCTACCGAGATGAGATGCACATCGTTTCGAGTGTCGGCGGTCTCTTCTAGTGCCGCTGTGAATCCCGACCGGCTAAACAGACAGTAGTGACGCGTCACCCCCGGTTCATTCGGCGGCGTCCAGTCGATACGCTCCGTTCGTTGTTCGACATCGTCTAAGTGACCCTGATGCATCGGAGTTCCCGTGAATTTTGATTCACCGCCGATGATTCGCCCGTCGTGATCGAGGCCAACGACGTCCAACTCGCCTTCTGAGTCCCACCAACCGCCGATTCGACTGAACGATGCATCTGGGAAGAGTACAGGTAGGGCCTCCCGGCACACACCTTCGAAGACACGGCCAACGTAGGCCGGGAATTCCGGTCGGACCTGCTCTGTGAAGGGGTCGTCAGAAGTGATGTGCTCCGGGTTCTTCCCGTAGAGGAATCGGAACCAAAACCGAAACAGAGGTTCTTGGATTCGGTATCGTTTCGCCGTTGACGTTTCCTCCGTGACTGGTTGGTCTTCTTCGATTATCCGGAGCTGTTTAAGGCGTTCAGCATACCTCCAGACGCCGCGTGAGTCATCGAATCCAGCGTAGTCGGCGATCTCACCGGTTTCGCGCTTGCCATCGGCGAGCGCTCTGAGGATACTCATGTATCGTTCCGGCTTCCGGACGCTCTCTGATTGGAGGAGTGTTTCTGGTTCGCCGTGCAGTCGGCCATGTTGACTGATAATGTGCCGATTCACGTTCGTGGCAAGTGATTCGTCGGGTGAGAGGAGTTGAAGATAGAAGGGGGTTCCACCAAAGATACTCCAACTTTCGAGGATGCCGATCGGGTCGTCCGGCGTGGCGGGATAGTACGGTGCCGCATCACCGAGTGAAAGCGGTGTCAGATCCAGTCGGACCGTATCTCGGTTGTACAGGGGAGCGTCTTGCTCCGTGATCTTATTCGTCATGATGCTAATCGAGGACCCGACCAACACAAGCGTCAACTCTGTCTCATCTAGTTCTGTATCCCAGACCCGCTGAAATTTCGTGGGGATGCTACTGTCTGCCTCAACCAAGAACGGCCACTCGTCGATGATGACCGTCGCATCTTGGTCCCCAAGGTAGCCAAGTAGTGATTCCCAGTCTTCCCGGATGCGTTCAATCCCGGGGTATGCCTCCCGAACTTCTTGAATGAAGTCGCCGATCTGGACAGCGGAAGTGTCTCGGGTTGCTTGGTAGTAGACAGTATTCTCATCAGGGATTGACTCTCGGACGAGCGCTGATTTTCCGATTCGCCGTCGCCCCAGGATGACGATGAATTCAGCGGTATCGCTTTCGTATGCGCGTTGTATCCGCGAGAGTTCTTCGGAGCGGTTGACGAATGAAGGAGGCATACCCGGGTGTGCAGCCGCTCAATCTATAAGTATTCCGATGGCTGAATACGATATGTCTGAACGCGCTCCGTCAAAACACAATTTGTCAAATCCGAGTTTACAACACGCGATCCGGAATCATGGCTGTGGGCCCAAGACGGATACTTTATCGGTGCGTTGCATGCCCGCGATCGGGTTCTTCGGACAACAACGATCGCCAAAGGGTATCGCGGCGAAGGCCACAGGTCAGAGTTCATCGAAACCTGGTTCGAGCGCACTGACTGGGAAAAACGAGACCAGATCATGTACTTCAACGATACCGAAGCGTTCGTTCGGTCGCTCGCCATCCCTGCTGACGATATCAACGGGTAACCCCCAGCGTCCGCTCCAGCGCCACCACTATCGACGTCTCTCGATCGCGAGTTCGACGGGAGAACGAGACGGGATTCGATGACGTGCTCGCACGGGCAAGGTCGACGAGCGGATTCGGGTTCGGTTCGAGTCGGGCGAACTCGTTACGCGGCCAGACTCGATCGGCCGCTGATCACCATCGCAGCGCTGCTGCCGATCGCGCTGATGGCACCGACGAGGCCGGCGATCGCGATCACGTTCCGTATGGCGACCTCGGAATCCGACGAGAAGCTAATCAAGGCCATCGCGAGGACGACCAGGAAGAGGCCGCCGATGAGCGAACTCGCGGCCGCTCCGACGAGTCGCAGCCGACTGAACTGCCGACGCCCTTCGCCCAGTCCGAGGACGATCGCCAGCACGGGCGCGACGAGGAAGACGACCAGCAGACCGATCAGCGGGGCGAGTTGTCCGGCGATCGCCTGATCGAAGCTACCCTCGACCCATCCGACTGACAGGTAGCCCGCGGTCCCGATGGCGACGCCGACCATCGCCATGAACCCGATCGTCGCCCCCGTCTTCCGGAGGACGTCGACGAGCGCCTCGTTGGAGCGGTTGGCCAGGCCGAGTGCCGCGAGCGCGAGTCCAGTGACGAGCGCGACGCCGGCGAAGAGGACGCCGACGTCGAGGACGGTCGATCCGAGTGCGCCGCCGGCGCCGTCGCCGTCGGCCCCGCCATCGCCGCCGCTACCACCTGTATCGTCTTCCTTCGCGGCCATCGACGCGTCGAGTGTGGCGGTCTCGTTCGCTTCGACCGTGACGGTCTCGTCGACGATCTCGTATCCGCTCGCGGAGAACCGAATCGGCTGGTCGCCTTCGCCGACTTCGAGCTCGTAGGTTCCGTCCTCGTCGGTCGTCGCCGACCCGGTGGACTCGGTCGCGGTGATCTCGACGCCCTCGATCGGGTCCCCGTCGTCGTCGGTTACCGTCCCCTCGACGGTGCCCGTGTCGGGCATCGCGAGGGTGTTCGCGGCCGCGTTCAGGTCCTCGTCGATCGCCTCGACGCGGTCGGCCGTCCGCCGAAGCGAGTCCGCGGCTTCCTTCGCACCGTCGCTGACGTGCCCGTACTCCGCTTCGATCCGATCGGCTTCCGCACGCGCCTCCGCGGCCGTATCGACGTGGTTGGCGATCTCTCGATCGACGCGTTCCTTGGACTGTTCGTTGATCTCGTCGACGACCCGATCGAGCATCGTGTCGTAGACGCGGGTCCCCTCTTCGCGCAACCGCTGGGCCTCCGCTTCGGCTTCGGCCGCCGTTTCGGCCTCGACCTCGGTGACGAGTTCGACGTCCTCGACGTTCTCGAGTCCGTCGTTCGTCTCCTCGATGCGATCGTTCGTGTCGGCGATCGCGTTCGCGTTTACCGCCTCGACGTCGCTCTCGTCGAACTCCTGGGCGGCGACGGTCCCGGGACCGAACCCGACCGCGATACCCGACGACACGACGAGGAGCATCGACAGGAGGAACACTCCCACTTGTTGTCTGTTCATTATGACTAATCGTGCAGTATTTTTCGATATATAACTTTTGATTCGTGTGGTATTTATTGACCCCCGAACCGGAATGTTGCGTGAACAATTAAAGGGAATTTGATACAGTTTGATCGTTTTGCCACTAATGGGCGAGCTATTGCCGGGAAGACCAACGCGTTTGTTTGCCAGAACGGAGGTCGGGGCGACGTTTTTCCAGTGGCGCCCGTCGGCTACGAGGAGTCCGCGGGGAACGGGTCGTCGTCTCCACGCACCGACCGGAACCGGTTGTCGTACGAGCGGTCCCGATCGCGCGCACGAAGTCGCTCCTGCAGTCGGGCCTCGATGAACGCCTGCATCTCGAGTCCGTCGTCCGCGTCGACGTCGTAAGCAATGCCGGCCCGGCCGAAGAACGACGCCGAACTGGCAGTGTCGGCCGTCACGTTCGCGAGTCGGCGGCGACGCTGGAAGACGGTCTGCGTGTGGACGACGGCCTGCACGCGGTAGTAGGGGACGACCTTGGTCGATCGCCGCCAGAACCCCGTCCGCGCGAGAAACACCCTGTCGCCGAACTGGTATCCTCGATGCGACCACTTCAGGTGGGCCCCGATCGGGACGGCGACGAACAGGAGCGCGAGGACGTACCAGTAGGCGCCCACACCTGTGGTCAAGGCTACCAGGGAGCCGGCAGCGACGACGACGGCGACGACGAGGAGATACCGCACGGCGTAGCGCGCTCTCGCACGACGGGGCGGCCGTTCGAACTCGTACTCGTCGAACGGTTCGATCGCGCGGGCGAGCGCAAGCACGCGATCACGACCGGCGAGGGGAATCGCGGACTCCGTCCCGCGAGTACCGGCCTGTCCGGGTGCGTATCCGGCCGTCTCGACGGCCAGCGAACTGTAGCCGAACCACCGGAACGGGACGGATTCGGCGATGGTTAGCGTCTGTACTTTGTCCAGGGGAATCGTGCCGCTGTAGCGCTGGAGCAGGCCGCGCTCGTAGTAGAGTTCGTCGCCGACGCGAGTGAGCCGGAAGCCGTAGTACCGGTTGACCGTCAGGAGTGCACTCACGATCCAGGCCGCGAGCAGGAAGAGGAGGACGCCCCAGGCGAGCGCGAACACGCCGGTTCCGGGGAGGTCCTCGAGCAATCCGTACGGGACCAACGTTCCCGGATCGAACCCGCTCGCGAACGAGAGGGCGATCCCGCCGAGGAGACTTGCCCCCGGGTCGATCGTGAAGCAACTCAGGACGGCGAGTTCCCGCGGCGTCATGGCGAAGAGCAGTTCTTCCTCGTCCCGGTCGTCGGCGTCTCGATCGCGATCGATCGCGGGTTCCGAATCGGCGTCGCGAGCGTCGGCGCCCCCGTCACCGTTTCGCAGTTGTCGTCGGAGGCGGCGAGCCTCGTCTTCGCCAACGTACTGGAGCGTGACCTCCGTCTGGCCCCCACCGGCGGTCTCGACGTGGACGGCGGCCAGCCCGAGCGCCCGGCTGAGGACGGACTGTCTCACGTCGACGTTCTGGATCCGCCGTCGCGGCACCTCCCGATCGCGCCGGGCGAACACGCCGGACGTGACGTCGAACGAGTCCGCGGTGAGTTCGTAGCGGAACCGCTCGTAGTAGACGTACTCGTAGACGATCCCGAGCAGGATTCCGACGAGAACCATCCCGCCGATAGTCAGGAGATTCGGGCCGGCGCCTCCCGGGGATGCGACGACACCGGCGATGAAAAACAGGAACCCGGTGTTGACGCTCCGCGAAACCGATCGGACGGCGATCGAGGCGGGGTGGAGTTTTCTCATACGGCGTCTTCGCCCTCGCTATCGATCGCGAGGCGACGCAACTCCTCGCGGAGACCGTTCGCACGCTCCGGTGTCAGTCCGGGAATCGCCACGTCGGCGCTCCGAGAGCCTGCGGTGTAGACGACCATCGTCGCCAGCCCGGTCGTTCGCTCGATCGGGGACCGCCGGGAGTCGACGTGCTGGACGCGAACGTACGGGACGACGGTCTTGACGCGCGTGAAGACGCCCCGCTCGATGTAGAGTCCGTCGTCCTGTATCTCGAATCGCCAGACGCCGTAGCGAAACCACGCGACGAGAACCCGCACAGCGGCGAGTACCACGGCGAGTCCGACGGAAGCCGGGACGAACCAGTCCGGCTCTGACGCCCAGACGCCGCTCGAGGAGACTGCGAGCGCGCCGCCCACGATCAGGGCGCCGACGATCGCGGCCCGAACCCCGGCAAGGACGAGCCAGACGACGCGGACTCGTGGGGACAGTCGTTCCATACTGTCCATGAGACACAGCGGGCGAATAAAAGGTAGGACGCCAAGAGGCCGATCGACGAGGAACGGGAGACTCCGGGTTCGGGTCGTCGACGCGGCGATCACGAATCGTTACGGGGCGGACGCATCGACGGAGCGGGGCCCTCGATCGCAGAGCGGCGGGAAAAGCCGGGAGCCGTACGAGAGACGTCGTCAGTGTGTCGCCGTCCGGACGTCTTCGACGTGAAAGAGATCGTCCTGCAAGCCGTCGCCGTCGCAGTCCTCGTTCGGACAGGTATAGTGCCATCCGTCTTTCGTGGCGTCCCCTTCTCGGAATCGGTCACCACATACCTGACAGAATAGTTGTCCTTTCGTACAGGTATCCCGGTGTAATTCGAGGGCGAGCTCCGTCTGGAACGACTGGTTACAGTTGCGACAGGTGTGCATGTTTCGTCTGACGATACCCTCCGTAAAAACTGCTTGGGTTCTTTTATTACGCCGTATTCGAACGTGATTCGGCGTTACTGTGCCGATTTAGGACTCACTCGTCGGGAAGAAAAACCGACAGAATTCCCTTGTTACTCGGATCCGTGTGTAGCGTTTCCTGTCACGACGTCGTGGCAGCACTCGCCGTCGAACGGGAGCGAGAAACGTTGTCGGGAATCTGGTGAGTCTGGCGAATAGACCCCGATACGTCGATCGATCGCACCGGGGATGATCGGTCGATCGCCACTGCGGTGGTCGGTCGATCGGGCGCCAGCGACAGGAGAGTCCAATCGACCGATCGGGGACGACCGGTGTCAGTCCTCCTGTCCGAGGATACCGCGCTCGGTCATCTTCCGGGGGTCGAGGACCTCGTCGGCCTCCTCCTCGGAGAGGTATCCCTTCTCGAGGACGACCTCGCGGACGGTCTTGTCCTCCTTGAGCGCGGTCTTTGCGACCTCGCTGGCCTTGTCGTAGCCGATGTGGACGTTCAGCGAGGTGGCCATCGCCATCGACTGTTCAACGCGGTCACGGCAGAACTCCTCGTTGGCCTCGAGCGGGTCGACGAACCGGTCGGCGAACACCTGGCTGGCGTTCGAAATGAGTTCGGCCGACTGGAGGAAATTGTGCGCGAGGACGGGCTTGTAGAGGTTGAGATCGATCTGGCCCTCGGCGGCACCGGCGGAGACCGCGGCGTCGTTGCCGACCACCTGCTTGTGAACCTGGTTGACGGCCTCGGCAACGACGGGGTTGATCTTGCCGGGCATGATCGAGGACCCCGGCTGGTTCTCGGGCTGTTCGATCTCGCCGAGCCCGTTTCGCGGCCCGGAGGCGAGCAGTCGCAGGTCGTTGGCGATCTTGTTGAGCGAACCGGCGACGACCCGGAGCGCACCGTGGGCCTCGCTCATCGCGTCGTGGGCGGCCTGGGCCTCGAAGTGGTCGTCGGCCTCGCGGAACTGGACGCCCGTCTCCTTCGTGATGTACTCGGCGGCGCGGCCGGGGAACTCGGGGTGAGTGTTCAGGCCGGTGCCGGTCGCGGTCCCGCCGAGGGCGAGTTCCGCGAGGTGTTCGCGCACCTTGTCGACGCGGGAGAGCCCTTTCTCGACCTGCGTGCGGTAGCCGCCGAACTCCTGGCCGAGGGTGACCGGCGTCGCGTCCTGCAGGTGGGTGCGGCCGGTCTTGACGACGTCGTCGAACTCCTCCTCTTTCGCCTCGAGCGCTTCGCGGAGCGTGTCGAGCGCCGGAATGACGTCCTTCTCGATCGCCTCGAGGGAGGCGACGTGCATCGCCGTCGGGATGACGTCGTTGCTCGACTGGCCGTAGTTGACGTGATCGTTCGGGTGCACCACCCGATCGCCGATCTCCGCGCCCATGATCTCAGCGGCGCGGTTGGCGATGACCTCGTTGGCGTTCATGTTCGACGACGTGCCGGACCCGGTCTGGAAGACGTCGACCGGGAACTGCTCGTCGTGCTCGCCGGCGATGACCTCGTCGGCGGCCTCGACGATCGCGTCCGCGACGTCGTCCTCGACGAGGCCGAGGTCGCGGTTGGCCTGCGCGGCGGCCTTCTTGACCACGCCGAGGGCGCGAACGAACCGCCGCCCGAAGGTGATTCCCGAGATGGGGAAGTTCCCGATCGCACGCTGGGTCTGTGCGCCCCAGTAGGCGTCGGCCGGGACCTGCATTTCGCCGAGGCTGTCCTCCTCGATACGGAACTCGTCGTCGGCTCCCATACGCGGAGCCTCGCGGGCGGTCAGGTAAAAACCACCGAAAGGGCGCGCGAACGAGCGACGGCGGCCGCCATACGGCGGGTCCGCGATCGGAGGCCGTCGGGGACGGTGAGGGGCGCCGTCGGTTCGGCGACGTCGTCGGCGCGCTCAGGTGAACTCGACCTCCAGTCCGACGTCGTCCGCGCGGGCGCGATCGCGCAGGGCCGACTGGAGTCGGTCCCGGCTGGTTCCGTGGACGTCCCGGGCGTCCTCGAGTTCGACGTCGTAGATCGTCGGCGTCGACCAGAAGAAGTCCCGCGAACTGGCGGTGTCGACGACCAGCGACGCCAGCCCCAGCCGTCGCTGGAAGATCGATCGCCGGGTGCTGACGGTCTGGATGCGATAGTAGGGGATCACGGTCGTCCGGCGACGCCAGAAGCCCCGGCGGATCACGAGGTGGTCCTCGCCGACGGCGTAGCCGAGGTGGACGTACCGGAGGTGTGCCGCTGGCGGCACCGCGACGAAGACGATCGCGGCGACGTACCACCGATCGAGCGGGGTCACCTGTGCGATCCCGAACGCGATCGCGACGACGACGAGCGCGACCAGCGAGAACCGGACGAGGTACCGTCGCCGGGCGAGCGTCGGCGGACTGTGGAAGGTCGGCGTCTCGACGCCGGCGAGGTTCTCGGTGAACCGGTGGACGCGGCCCTCCGCCGCGAGCGGGACGGCCGACTGGCTCCCGCTGTCGCTGTCGGGGCCGTAGCCGGCAGTCTCGACCCAGAGCCCGGCGTAGCCGATGAGTCGCTGGACGGGGTTGTCCGTGATCGTGACCGACTGGACCTTCTCGACGGGGATCGAGCCGCTGTAGCGCTGGAGCAACCCGCGCTCGTAGACGAAGTCCTCGCCGGTGCGGCCGAGCTGGAAGTCGTAGTAGGTCGCGAACGTGTATGCGACGCTCACGAGGTAGGTGACGAGGATCCCGTTGATCGCCGACACGATCGTAAAGATCCCGTAGCTCCGGGTGTCGCCGGTCGCGAGGTCCTGCGGGCCGCCGAACGGCTGTGCGACGGTCACGAGCAGGTCGAGGATCGTATCCGTCGCGAGGAAGAACACGAACGTCACGGCGGCGATGGCAGCCGGCCGGAACGAGGTAAACGAGTACAGCAGGAGTTCGCGCGATTCGAGGCCGAACAGCCGCTTGCGGCGGGGCTCGAGGCGATCGACCGGGTCGACCCGTTCGCCGTTGGATTCGATTCCCTCCTCGATGGCCCGCTCCGGACGACCGTGACCCCGGCGGTCCGACTCGTCGGCGATCGTCCCGGCACGATCGACGTCGACGTCGGGGACGGTGTCGGCGGCGGAATCGGGTTCCGTCTCGGCCTCGTCGACTGCGTCGGAATTTGTCGGCCGATCGGACTCCGCCGTCGGGGCTTTGGCGTCGGCTCGTTCGCCGGACTCGCGGCGGCGTCGCTCTTTCACCGCGGCGGTTCGTCGCCTGATCTCGCGCTGGAGGCGGTCCGCCTCGGTCTCGCTGACGAAGTTCAGGGTCGCCTCGCTGTCGCCGCCGCCCGCGGTCTCGATCGAGACGACAGCCAGCCCGAGCAGTCGCTGGACGACGCCCTGGCGGACGTCGACGTTCTGAATCCGCCGGTAGGGGATCTCGCGGGAGCGGCGAGCGATCACGCCGGACGCGACGTCGACGGTCGTCTCCGTGACCGCGTACTCGAACCGGTAGTAGTACGCGATCCCGTAGCCGACGCCGGCCAGGAGACCGAGCGGCGCGGCGAACGGTGCCCAGGCGGCGCTGACGACGTCGGTGACGCTCGACAGTCCGATGACCAGCGCGATCGGGATCCAGAGCCAGACGAACCCGTACTGGAGGGCGTAGGAAACCGCGCTGAGTGGGTGCAGGCGATTCATCGATTCAGACGGCGTCCTCGACCTCGCTCTCGACGGCGAGTTCGCGGAGGGTGTCCTGCAGGTCCCGCGCCCGGTTCGGACGCAAGCCCGGGATCCTCACGTCCGCGTTTCGCGACCCCGCCGTGTAGACGACCACGCTCGAGAGGCCGAGCGCGCGCTCGATCGGCCCGAACTGGGTGTCGACGTGCTGAACCCGGACGAACGGCACGGCGGTCTCGACGAAGGTGACGACGCCCCGTTCGAGGTAGAGGGCGTCCGACTGGAGTTCGAACCGCCAGACCTGGTGGCGCCGGATCGCGTAGCCGACCCCGAGTACGATCGCGATCGCGACGACCGTCCCGAGGGCGACCGTCGGGATCGACGTGAGCCACCGGTCGACGGCCGCGAGGACGGCGCCGACGGCGATCGCGACGATCGCCGCCTGTGCGATCCAGAGCAGCCTGATGCGGGGATGGAGCGACTCCATACCCGTATCCTGTCAACATCGAAGGATAAAGGTGCGGTTCCGACTCGACGCGGCGGTTCGAGCGCGGCGTGAGGGCTCGACGCTGCCGGCGGCGTTCACTCGGCGGTCGTCTCCTCGTACTCCTCGGGGGTGTACGTCGAGAGTTCGAGCGCATGGATGTCGGTCGTCATGTGGTCGTCCAGGGCGTCGTAGACCTGCTGGTGTTGCTGGACGAGCGGCAGGCCCTCGAAGGTCGACGAGACGACCGTCGCCGCGAGGTGGTCGTCGTCGTGCTCGTCGCGAGCGTACGTGACCGTCGCGTCCGCGTCTTCGAGGTTCGATTCGATGACGTCCTCGACGTCGGCTGGCTTCATACCGTGCCCTCCGTCCGCTCGCGGCAAAAACACGGCGGTCCCGGTGAGCGTCACACGAGGTGCCGATCGACGGAGTCACGAGCGCGATCGGTCCGCCGTCACCCGATCCCCGCGTGCCGACGATCGTCGTCTTTTTATCGGCTCCCGTCGCTGTCGGTCGTATGTCACTGGCAGCCGAGACGCGCCGCGCAGTCGATCGCCGCCCCTTCCTCGCGGCTGCCCTGCGGGCCGGCGTCGTCAACTACACCGCCGCGGCCCGCTACCTGGACGTCGACGGGGACCCGGAGGCGATCGCAACCGCCCTGCGCCGATACGCCGAGGAGTTGCCGCCGTACGAGACGACCGGGCGCGACGTCAGGGTCCGGATGCGAAGCGGGATCGGCGTGATCGGCGGTGAGAGCGACGACGACGGTGAGGGGGCCGGCGATCGGGGACTGATCACCGTGGGCGGCGTCACCTTCGGCGCGTGTGACGGCGGGAAAACCGCGATCGTCGCAACCGGCGAGGTGGATGCCGCCGCGCTCGCTCACGCCGTGCAGGCCCTCTCGCTCGCCGACGTCGACCCCGACGCCGCCGCGGTCGGCGGGGGAACGATGGCGATCGTCGTCGCTCGTCGCGAAAGTGCGACCGCCCTCCGGACGATCGAGACGGCGCTCGATCGGGTACCGGATCGGTAGCCGAGATTCGATCGGCCGGCACGGTGCGGTCGAATACTCGATCACCGCCGCGCTCGCGCACGAATGCCATCACACAGTTTAACTTTCGTCCGGAGGAAGTGGGCGTAATGACCCTGCACGTGACGAACACGTTGACGGGCGAAAAAGAGCCGTTCGAGCCACAGGATCCCGAGAACGTCTTGCTCTACTACTGTGGCCTGACGGTCTCGGATCCGCCCCACCTGGGCCACGCGCGATCGTGGGTCCACGTCGACGTCATGCACCGGTGGCTGGAGTACCTCGGCTACGACGTGCGTCACGTCGAGAACTTCACCGACGTCAACGAGAAAATCGTCGCCCGCGTGGGCGAGGACGACCTCGGGGAGGACGAGGCCGACGTCGCGGAAACCTACATCGAACGGACGATCGACGACATGCGATCGCTGAACCTCCTGCGAGCGGAGGTCTACCCGCGGGTCTCCGAGCACGTCCCCGAGATCATCGGCCTCGTCGGGACGCTGGTCGAGAAGGGCTACGCCTACGAGGCCGACGGATCGGTCTACTTCGACGTGACGAAATTCGACGACTACGGCGCGCTCTCGAACCAGGAACTCGACGAGATCGAGTCCCAGGGCGATCCCGACGAGCGATCGGAAAAGCGCAATCCCGCGGACTTCGCGCTCTGGAAGGCCGACGGCGTCGATCCCGACGCGATCGCGGAACACCGCCACGAGGGCGCAGCGCCCGCCGAAGAAGCCTGCGAGACGGCCCTGACGTGGGACTCGCCGTGGGGTGAGGGGCGTCCCGGCTGGCACATCGAGTGCTCGGCGATGAGCATGACCCACCTCGGCGAGACGCTGGATCTCCACGTGGGCGGGCGGGATCTGGTCTTTCCCCACCACGAGAACGAGATCGCCCAGTCCGAGGCCGCCACGGGCCGGCAGTTCGCGAACTACTGGCTCCACTGCGAACTGTTCCAGATGGACGACGAGAAGATGTCCTCGAGCCTGGGCAACTTCGTCACCGTCGACGACGCGGTCGACCGGTGGGGGACGAACGTCCTCCGGACCTTCCTGACCGCTGGCTCGTACAACAGCAAACAGCTCTACGGCGACGAACCGATCGCCGAGGCCGAGGAGCGATGGGAACGACTCGAGCGCGCCCACGAGGCCGCCGTCGAGACGATCGACTCGCCGGACGCGGTTTCGAAGATCGAAGACGATCGACTCCGGGCCGGGATCGACGAGGCACGCGCGGCGTTCGCGGACGCGATGAACGACGACTTCAACACCCGCGAGGCCCAGTCGGCGCTGCTGTCGATCGCGACGGCGGTCAACCGACACCTGGAGGAGACGGCCGGGAACGAAGACGGCACCGCGGACGGGTACGACTATCGCGGCCTGCGCCGCGCCGTCGAGACGCTCGAGGAACTCGGCGGCGTGCTCGGCCTCTCGTTCACCGGTGAGACGACCGGATCGGCGACCCTCGCCGGGGACGTCGTCGAACTCGTGCTCGACGTCCGCGAGCGGGAACGGGCCGACGGCAACTACGATCGGGCCGACGAGTTGCGCGACGAACTCGAGGCGCTCGGGATCGAGGTCCAGGACACCGACGACGGGCCGACGTACCGGCTCCCGTCCGACGCCGAGTGAGCCGTCCCGTGATCGCGATCGGTCGAGGAAAGGGTTCCGAGGTTGGTGATGGCGTCTCGCTTCTGCCGGTCGATGTGACGCACAACGGGTCCGTTCCACGAAACTTATAGTGACGAGCGGGATCCTCTCGGACAGGATGAATCGACGACCGTTCGTCGCCGCGCTCGCGTCCGGAATCGGAGCCGCCTCGGCTGGCTGTCTCGGCTTTCTCGACGACGCCACCGCGTTTTCGGCGTCGCCGGCGATCGTCGAGGCCAACGCGGCCGCCGAGGCCGGCTACGAGTACCAGGGAACCGTCGAACGGGTCGAGACGAGAGACGTCCCCCGGACCGACGAGAACGTCGAGGTGACGAACTACGTCAGCGAGTACACCCGAACGATCGAGACGCCCCTGTCCGTCCTCGACGTCGGGAACGCGGAGGCCGGCGTGTTCGCCGTCATCACGACCCCGCAGGTGCGCGTCGCCGGGAAGGACTTCAACCCCGTCGGCGACATGTCGAACGCCGAGATCGTCGAACTCGTCCAGAACCAGTACGAGGCGCTCTCGATCGACGGATCGGTCGGCGACCGCTCCGTCGACGGACTGGGGCAGTCGATCGCCGTCGAGACGTTCGAGGGGGAAGCGAGGTTTCTGGGACAGGGGAGAATCGACGTCTTCCTCGACGTCGCACAACCGGAGCACGGCGAGGACCACCTCGTTATCGTCGGCGTCTACCCGGACGACTACAACCTGCCGGTCGCGGACGAGGAAGCGCGGATCGACACGATGATCCGCGGCCTGGAACACGGCGACGACGTCGACGCCGACGTCGAACCGGCAGACGAGTAGTCGGCAGGGTCGAGTCGACAGCAGCGATCCGGTTCGAACGCGCTTTTCGTTCCGCTAGAGCCCGAGCGCGGTGACGATCGGGACGCCGCTCGCGAGGGCACCGAGCAGGTAGCCGCCGATCGCGCCGCCGTTGAGGAGCGGCAGTCCGGCGTGGGGCCGACCCTTGAGGACCATGTACATGAGGACGAGCAGGCCGGCGATCGTCCCGACGATCGCACCCAGCGCCGCGTAGTTCAGCGCGAGCACGGGGACGGCGATCGTTCCGGCGTCGAGGAAGTACGCGGCGCTCACGACGATGATGGTCGGAATGACGGCGTCGCCGAGACCGATGAAGAGGGCGTCGCGCTCCAGTTCGTCCGCTGGGGCGTCGTTCTCCTCGGTGTTGCGATCGCCGTCTTCGGCCCCGGTCCCGACGTCCGAAGACGCCGGGCCGTCGGCGGGAGCGGTGGCGGCATCCGCATCGGTGGCGGACTCGGTTGTCTCGGTCGACTCGTCACCGCCGTCTTCGAGCACGTCGTCGGTGCTCCCGGCGGCGAGATACGAGTACGAGAGCGTCGTCGGGACGACGAGGACGACCGGAATCTTCAGGTCCATCACCCCCTCGGCCAGGTCGAGCATGTGTTCGGTGCCGTAGACGCTGATCGCGTCGTAGATGGCAAGCACCGAGAGCAACAGGATGGCGGGCAGGAGGCCGAAACTGATCCCGAAGAGGGCGGCGGCGCCGGCCCCCATCAGGACCCCGGCCGTGTCGATGACGTACCACTCCGGGTAGAACAGCAGGCCCGCACCGACGCCGATCGCCGCGAGGCCGGCGAGGACGTTGGTCCCGCCGACGGACACGACCGGCGGAACCAACTCGACGAAGACGAACCAGGCGAGCATCACGCTGACGCCGACGATCAGGAGTCGGATGAGCCACTGGAGGTCGAACTTGAACGCCGCGAGCATGAACCCGGTCGCGACGAGAATGATCGCGAAGTAGACGACGCTGTTCGTCGGGTTGTCGGGGTCCTCGACGGCCTGCCGGTCGGACTCGTCGAACGGTTCGGTCAGCGCTAGCGCGCCCAACTGGACGCCGAGAAACAGCAGGACCGTCAGCCCGACGGCGAGGAGGACCCGCGTCCGATCGTTCATGCACCGGGGTTCGAAGGCCGGTCGTATGGGTGTTTTCGTTGGCGATCGATCCCGGACGCGTGTCGACCGATCGCGACGGCCTCCAAAGTGGTCCCGGGCTAGCGCGCGTACAGCGTCGACCCGACCAGCGACGGCAGGTGAACGTCGTCGTCGGGCGTCACCGCCAGGTAGGGCCGATCGACGGGGCCGAAGACGTCGACGACGCGGCCGACGTCGTCGAGCGACTCGTCGAGGACCATCGTCCCGATCACGTCGCGGCCGTCGTCGTCGCCGTCCTCCGCCCGGAGGATCGCGAGGCCCTGTGCGGTGCGGACGACCTGTCCGATCCGGCGCATCGCTACTCCCGCATCGCGACGACGTACGCCGCGACGGCCTGGACGAGATCGTTCTTCGTCGAGTCGTCCGCGCCGCGGACCACGACGCGGCCGCGATCGGCCCAGTGTTCCCGCGAGTAGGCCTTGTCCCGCTCGATCGTGGCGTCGTACCCGATCTGCTGGACGGCTTTCGCGATCTCGTCGACCGTCGGCTCTTCGACTGCCAGATCCTGGGACACGCGGCGTCCCTCGGCCCGCGAGAGGTTCGCATCGAGATAGGCGGGCCAGATGACGTTCTCGACCATAGGATCACCTCGGCAGGCCGACGAGTAAACACTTTTCAAAACGAGACGATGAGTTCGGGGTTATCGACGACGGAGCAGGAATGCGCCGCCGAGAAGTGCGGCGACGGCGGCGGGTGCGCCGAAACCAGGGATCGACTCGCTCGCGTCGTCGCTTTCATCGTTGCTTTCGTCATCGCCGTTCGCGTCCGTCTCGTTGGTTTGATCGTCTTCGTCTGACTCCTCTAGCTCTGCGCTCGCCTCCTCGTAGGCGTCAGGATGGATCGCCTCGACGATGTCCACGACGGCGTAGACGACCTGCGGTGCGGGCTGGCTGATCTGGTTGGCGTCGACGGTGACGATGTTGTCGTTCTGGTAAGCAGTCGTCGCTTCCGCCGCCTCGGGGATCGGCGGTTCGTCCCTGTCGTCCGGGTGGATGATCCACTCGGGATCCTCATCGACGATCGTTTCGCTACTGAGTTGCTGGTAGAACGTGATTCCGGCCCGTTCGGCGAGGTCCTCGACGCCGGCCGTCGTCAGCACCTCGTGGATGAAGGATTCGGTGCCTGCGGTCGTGCCGTCCTCGCCCATCGCGTAGTAGACGAGCGGTCGATCGACGTCTTCGACGGCGGTCTCGACGATCTCGAGTTGCTCGTCCATCCAGTCGACGGTCTCGGTCGCGCCCGCACACTCGCCGGTGAGTTCGCCCGTCCGGACGACGTTGTCCCGCACGTCGTCGATCGAGTTCGCCGCCTCGAAGTGGTAGACGGTCAACCCGGCGTCCCGGAGCGTCTCGATGTCTTCCTCGGCCGTGATGTTCGCCGCGAGCACGACGTCCGGGTCGAGGTCGATCACCCGTTCGGTGTTGATCTGAAAGCCGTCGCCGACGTCGGCCCGGTCGCCGCGGTCGAGGCCGCTCGTCGCGGGACTGTACGGCATGCCGTCGAGTCGATCTTCCGCTCCGATTTCGAACACCGTCTGTGCGTCGCTCGCCTGCAGGGCGACGACGGATTCGGGCGGTTCTTCGAGCGTGATCTGTTCGCCCGTCGCGTCGGTCAGTTCGATCGGATACTCACACTCCGCCTGGGCCGCGCCGGAGGCGCCGCCCGCGTCGCTCCCCGCCACGGCGGGCGCGAGAAGCGAGAGGGTGAGTACCGCGGTGATGAGGATAACGAGTTTCTGTCGCATCGTCCGATAAGTGGTGGGTCTTCAACAAATATTTGTCTAACCCAATCGAGGTTGCAGTATATGGCGCGCCCGGTCCGAACCGCGTCGTGGTCTGCGGGCCTCGCCGCGTTGCTCGTCGCCGTCGTCGTCGGGAGCGCCGCCCTCGGACCGGTCAGGATCGACCCGCTGACGGTCGCGATGGCCATTTTGAACGCGGTCGTCGTCCCCTCGGGCGTGACGGCGGGAAGCGTGACCATCCCCGGACTCGGCGTCATCGTTCCGGCACCGGACGTCCAGTACGTCCCCGTCTTCTCGTTCGACGTCCCCGAGACCCACCAGATCATCGTCGCCGACGTGCGCCTGCCGCGGATCGCGCTCGCGGCGACGGTCGGGTTCGCGCTGGCCGCCGCCGGGACGGTGATGCAGGGATTCTTCCGGAACCCGCTCGCCGACCCGTCGATCATCGGCGTCTCGTCGGGTGCCGCCGCCGGTGCCGTCGCCGCGATCGCGTTTCCCCTCCTCGTCCCCTTCGGGAGCCTCCACCTCTCCGCGTTCGTCGGCGCGCTCGTGACCGCGTTTCTCGTCTACGCGATCGCCACCGAGGGCGGCCGGACCCCCGTCGCGACCCTGTTGCTCGCCGGCGTCGCCATCCAGGCGTTTCTCGGGGCGCTCATCTCCTACATGCTCGTCCACAGCGGGGAGAGCCTCAGACAGGCCGTGATCTGGATGATGGGGCACCTCAACAACAGTTCCTGGGGCGACGTCGGCTTCGCGCTGCCGGTGGCGATCGTCGGCGTCCTCGTCCTCGGGGCGTTCACCCGTGACCTGAACGTCCTCCTGCTCGGCGAAGAGGACGCCTACCACCTCGGCGTCGACGTCGAGCGGACGAAGTTCCTCCTGCTCGCGATCGCGAGTATCGTGACGGCGGCGGGCGTCGCCGTCGCGGGCGTCATCGGCTTCGTCGGCCTCGTCGTCCCGCACATGATGCGGCTGATCGTCGGCCCGGATCACCGGATCCTGTTGCCGACCAGCGCGCTCGCTGGGGCCTCCTTTCTCGTCGCGACCGATACGATCGCCCGCACCGGCCCGGCCGAAGTCCCGGTCGGGATCGTCACGGCGGCGCTCGGGGCCCCGTTCTTCCTGTTCCTGCTGACCCGCCGGGAGGTGCATTCGCTGTGACGGACGGACCGGATCCCGACGACACCATCGGTGACGCGAGTACCGCCGTCGAGGTCTCGAACGTCGCGATTTCGTTCGGCGACCTTCCCGTTCTCGAAGACGCCTCGCTCTCGGCTACGCCGGGGGAACTCGTCGGACTGGTCGGCCCGAACGGGGCCGGGAAGACGACGCTGCTCCGGACGATCAGCGGGGCGATCGCGCCCGATCGGGGGACCGTCGCGATCGGCGGCGACGACGCCCACGACCTCTCCGCCCGGGAATCAAGTCGCCGGGTCGCGGTCGTGCCCCAGGAGACGACCCTGTCGTTTTCCTTTTCCGTCCGCGACGTCGTCGAGATGGGCCGCCACCCTTACAGATCGCGGTTCGCGCCGCCCGACGCGGACGATCGAGCCGTCGTCGACGACGCTCTCGAGCGGACGCGAACGGCCCAGTTCGCCGATCGCGGGATCGAGGCGGTCAGCGGCGGCGAGCGACAGCGAGTGATCCTCGCGCGGGCGATCGCCCAGGCAACGCCGGTCCTGTTGCTCGACGAACCGACCGCGAGTCTCGACGTCAATCACGCGATCGAGACCCTCGAACTGGTCCGCGAACTGGTCGACGAGGGCCGGACCGTGATCGCGGCCATCCACGACCTGAACCTGGCCGCGCGGTACTGCGATCGCCTCGTGATGCTCGCGGACGGGACGGTCCACCGGTCCGGGTCGCCGACCGAAGTGCTCTCGGCTGAGGCGTTGCGGACGGCCTTCGACGCGAACGCGGCGGTGACGTCGAACCCGGTGACCGGAACGACGTCGGTGACGGCGCTTCCCGACGAGAACCCCGGATCGCTCCCGGACGGCGTGCACGTGCTCGGTTCCGGGGCGACCGCGTCGGCGATTCTCGCGCGCCTCGACGCCGCGGACGTGGAAGCGAGCCTCGGCCCCGTTTCGAGCGGATCGACGGCCGCCGAGACGGCCGCCCAGTTCGGACTCGACTCCATCGACGTCGAACCGTTCGCCCCGCTGTCGCGGACGGACCGGGACGCGCTCGATCGGGCGCTTTCCGATCAAGAGGCCATCGTCCTCGCAGACGTCGAAATCGGGGCGGGGAACCAGGTACTCCTCGATCGCGTGCTCGAGTGTGAGTCGCTCGTCCTCGTCGAAACCCGCCCGTTCGCCGAGCGGAACTTCGCGGGATCGGGTGCTCGAGACCGGTACGAGGAGGTGCGCCGCCGGGCCGTCGAGGCGTCGCCCGATCGGATACTCGAAGTGCTGGCCTCGGGTCCCGGCCCGGGCGGCGAGACGGACTCGGAGCGACGGACGGCCGACGACGATCGAGCGGAGTCGACGGAATCCGCCTCGGTGGAATCGACCGACAGCTGACGGAGTCGCTGTTCTCGAGGCCGCCCGTCGAAGCCACCGGCTGCATCCGACTCGAACGATCTAGTCCCGATACCGCCAGCTACAGCGCTATGGTTTAGGCCTGCCTAAAATCCGAAAGCGCTATAAATATTTAGGCAAGCCTAAATCGTATGGCAATCGCTTGCGCGACGCGTGCGTGTCCGTTGCCGCGAAGAGACGCGATCAGGTACCGCTCTCCGAAGGCGTTCGACGAGAATATTCTGTTCGATCGCCAGCGGGTCGCGGACATCGTCACCGGAGGCGCGTAAGTATGGCCGCCGAACCGGCAGCGGACGTCGACGTCGCGATCGTCGGCGGTGGGCCCGCGGGCTGTTCGGCCGGCGTCTTCACCGCCCGAGCGGGGCTCGAAACGACCGTCTTCGATCGCGGCCCGTCCTCGCTCAGGAGGTGTGCGTACCTCGAGAACTACCCCGGGTTTCCCGCAGGGATCGACGACGAGGACGTCTGCGAGTACTGTGAGGAGATCGGCACCCGGGAACGGAACGCACCCTCGAGCCACCAGGAGTAGCCATGTCTGTTCGTTCACCAGTTACGCGCTCGCTCTCCGGCGTCATCGAGCGTGACGAATCGAACGCGATCAGCCGAACCGAGACGGCGACGGGCGATCGGACCGGCACGCTCGGTCCCGGACCGATCGGGAGGGGGACGCGACGGTCATGATCGGAACGATGCTCACCGACATCCGCGACCACATCGAGTCGCTCGCCGGCGAGGCCGGCCGCTACTACCTCGTCTGCGGGCGGACGGGTGATCGGCCGGTCCCCGCTGACGGGTTGTACTTCGAGACCCGTGCGGTCGCCCGGGCCGCCGCGCAGGCGACCGAACAGTATCGCGCGGTACTTCGCCGGTACGACCCGTCGGTCCCCACGTACGACGTGATCGTTTGCGAGGAGGCGGTAGACGCCCGATCGACCGAAATTCAGGGGGAGGGCGGGTCCGGCGCGGCCGGCGATCGGCAGGGAGGACCGTTCCCCGCCGAAGGGGCCGAGACGCGAGGCGCGATCGACTTCTGCCACATCGTCGCCGGCGTCGTCTTCGAGGCCATCGCCGACTCGTCGCACGTCGGCCTCGAGAACGCCGTCATGGACACGTACCTCGACGTCGCCGAAACGATCGACCATCCCGACGAACTCTGCCTGCGACTGCTCGACAGCATCGCGGCGGAACTCGACGCACGTCTGGACTCCGAAGAACAGGCATCGCTCCTCGCCACGGCGGCGGATGCCCTGCCGATCGACCCGGACGACGGTGACGACCCTGCCCCACTCGTCACGACGCTCGCAGTGCTCCAGTCCGTCGGCCTGCTCGAGTCCGCACGCGTGACGCAATCACCGGGCGATTTCGGCCCCGGTCGGCGCTCCTGGTCGGTTCGACTCGACGGATATCCGCTTGGAGGACCCGACGAACGCCTGGTGACCCTCCCGATCGTCGTCAGCCTTTTCGCCCGGGTGTCGACGCGATCGCTCGCGATCACCGAGGCCGAACGGGTCGATCGAGACTCGCCCGCCACGTGGCGACTGCGGATCACCGCGACGGAGTCCGACCGCCCCCGAGGACTCGTCTGCGTCCGAGCGCCCGATCGCGCGTGATCGGTCCGACCGGAATCGAGGTAACTATCGGCGTCGTATAGCGGTACGATGACTGATCCAGAGCAGCCGTCGGCGGACGACGAGCGAACGACGATCCGGGCCGGCCGCAAGTTCGAACAGGAGTACCGACTCGACGCGGACGAGGCCGGCGCGTTCCTGATCGAACTGGGCGAACGACTGCGAGACGGCGACGAACTGACGATCGGCACCGACGAGTGGGAACTCCCGTTCGCCTTCGGGACCCCGGTCGAACTGGAGATCGACTTCGACGGCGTCGGGGAACCGGAACTGGAGATCGAGCTCCAGCTCCCGGGACGAACCGACGATAAGGCACCCGAGGTCCGGTAGAGAGGACGTACCAGAATCCGGTAGACGATCGGACGGCGCGTGTACGTCGCCGGGAGCCGATCGTCGCGGCGATCGGCGACCGCGCATCCGACCCCGAAATCGGCGATCGGGCGGGTTCAAATATCAATTATCTGTAGATACCGGCGCGGGCGACCGTGTCCGATACCGAACTCGTAAACCAATTATTGCTATATCGAATTTCGGGCGTGATCGAGGTTTCTCGCACCGATCGGCGCGGGCGTAATCGCCGGTTGGAGAGGTTGTAGCGATCGTCAGACCGAGATCCGAGCGATCCGTAGTTTCGTTTCACCGGCAAATCACACTCTGTCCGAGGAAACGGGTACGGGTCTTTTTCTCCGTCCTAGACGTTCCGCGGGTCGATGAGCGAGACACACTGGTCACGACGAACGGCGCTCAGGTTCATCGGTGCAACGACCGCAGCCGCGGGGCTATCGTCCGCGGTGGCCGCCCAGGAGGACGAGGATACCGGGGACGACGCGAACGGGGAGGGAACCGATCGATTGCCGATCATCCTGGCCGGACGAATCGAGTACTGGTACGGCGTCGCGCCCGAGGCGATCGAGGGCGAAGAGAATCCGACGCTGGATCTCGAGGAGGGCGAAGAGTACGAACTCGTCTGGATCAACGTCGACGGCGTCGAGCACGAACTGGTCGTCGAATCCGAGGACGGCGAGGAACTCGAGACGTCGGATGCGTCGGAGACGGCGGGCGAGGCCGTTTCGATGACGTTCGAGGCGAGCGAGGACGCCGCCGAGTACTACTGCCAGTTCCATCCGGAGTCGATGCGCGGCGACGTCGAACTCGGCGAAGGGTTCGACCTCTCCGTGGACGGTAGCGGAGACGATAGCGGAGACGGCGACGGTAGCGGAGGTGGCGACGGAGACGATGGCGGTGACGACTCCGAGAACGGCGGCACGACTGACGACGGCGACGACTCGGACGGTGGCGATACGGGCTACTGATCCGGACGATCGGTCCCACCGGCGTCCGGTGGACGAGCGCGGTAGCTTGCGGTTCGTCGATCGGCGAGATCGCTGACCGCGACGGGTCGGCCCGGACTGGACGGTTTTTTACCCCTCGACCTCCGAGTCCCCGACAATGACCGACACCGAGTACGATTACGAGGCACTCGGACTCGTCGCCGGGCTGGAAATCCACCAGCAACTGGATACGGCGACGAAACTGTTCTGTAACTGTCCGACCGAACTCCGCGAACCCGAGGAGTCAGTGCGATCCTTCTCGCGCTACCTCCATCCCACCCGGAGCGAACTGGGCGAACTCGACGCCGCCGCCGTCGAGGAGAGCCGGGTCGATCGGGAGTTCGAGTACCTCGCGTACGACACCACCTGTCTCGTCGAAGAGGACGACGAACCGCCACATCGACTCGACGACGAGGCCCTCGAGACGGCCCTCGAGATCGCCCAGTTGATGGACATGGCCCCGATCGACCAGGCCCACGTCATGCGCAAGATCGTCGTCGACGGCTCGAACACGTCCGGTTTCCAGCGATCGACGCTGATCGCCACCGACGGCGCGATCGAAACGAGCGAAGGAGCGGTCGGGATCGAGGACCTGATGCTCGAGGAGGAGAGCGCCCAGCGGGTCGCGGAGACGGACGCGGGCGTTCGCTACAGCCTCGATCGACTCGGCATCCCGCTGGTTGAGATCGGAACGCGCCCGGACATCTCGACGCCCGAGCAGGCTCTCGAAGCGGCCGAACGGATCGGCATGCTGCTGCGCTCGACCGGGAAGGTAAAGCGCGGCCTCGGTACGATTCGCCAGGACGTCAACGTCTCGATCGCGGAGGGCGCACGGGTCGAGATCAAGGGCGTCCAGAGCCTCGACGACATCGACGACATCGTGCGAAACGAGGTCGGCCGGCAGGCAGAACTCGTCGACGTCGCCGACGAACTGACCGAGCGCGAGGCATCGGTTGGCGACCCACAGGACGTGACCGCCGTCTTCGAAGACACCGAGAGCGGCGTGATCAGCGGCGCGCTGAACTCGGGTGGGTCGGTAATGGCCGTCCCCCTCTACGGGTTCGACGGCCTGGTGGGCCGGGAGATCGCCCCCGATCGTCGCCTGGGCACCGAGTTCTCCGATCACGCGAAGCGCCACGGCGCGGGCGGGATCTTCCACACGGACGAACTGCCCGCCTACGGCGTCACGGAAGCGGAGGTCGAAGCGCTTCGCGAGGCCGTCGGTGCCGGGTCCGAGGACGCCGTCGCCATCGTCGCCGACGACACCGACACGGCCGAGTCGGCGATCGACGCCGTCGCCGATCGGGCCGGGACGGCGATCGAGGGCGTCCCCGAGGAGACCCGCGGCGCGAACGACGACGGAACGACCCGCTATCTGCGCCCGCTTCCGGGCGCGGCGCGGATGTACCCCGAGACGGACGTGCCGCCGGTCGAACCCGACCCGAGCGACGTCCCGGAACCCGAACTGCTGACCGAGAAAGTCGATCGCTACCAGGCGGAGTACGATCTCGACGCGGGACTGGCCGAACAGGTCGCCTACGGCGGGTACATGCCGCTGTTCGAGGACGTGGTGGCCGACGGAATCGACCCGACGCTGGCCGCGACGACGCTCGAGTCGACGCTGACCGAACTGCGACGGGACGACGTTCCCGTCGAGACCCTCACCGAGGACCACCTCGCGGCGGTCCTCGGCATGGTCGAGGAGGGCGACCTGCCGAACGAGGGCGTGACGGACCTGCTTGCGGAACTGGCCGCGGAGCCGGACCGGACCGCCGAGGAAGCGGCCGAGGAAGCCGGACTCGGCGGCGCCGACGAGGAGGAGGTCCGCGACGCCGTCGTCGAGGTCGTCGAGCGTAACGAGGCGCAGGTCGAGGAAGAGGGCATGCAGGCGTTCTCGGGGCTCATGGGCGAGTGCATGGGCGCGCTCCGCGGGAAGGCCGACGGGGACCTCGTGAGCCAGCTCCTGCGGGAAGAGATCCAGAAGCGAGCCTGACAGCGACGATCGGGTCGCCGTCAGCCCGTCTCACTCGTCGACCAGTTCCTCGAGCAACGTCTCGAGGCTGTAGCTCTGGAGCGCGTCCCGTTCTTCGACCGCCGAGATGACGAACGTCGAGTCCGTCCGATCGACCCCCTCGAGTTCCTCGAACTCGGCGATGAGTCGTTCGACCATGTCGCTCCCGCTCAACCGGGCGATCACGATGAAGTCCGTCTCGCCCATCGTGAAGTAGACGTTCGTCACCCCCTCGACGGAACGAAGCCGATCGGCGAACCGCTCGTACGATCCCTGGTAGTCCGCGTGTACCTCGACGATGACGGTCACACCGAGGCCGAGTTCCTCGAGATCGACGTCGTACCGATCGTTCGCGATGACGCCTGCCTCGCGAAGGTTGTTCAGTCGGTAGTGAATCGTCGAGATCGGAATGCCGGTCGCCTCGTGGAGGCGTTCGGGACTCCCCGTCTCGAGTTCGGCGATCGCTTTCAGGAGGCGCACATCGCGGTCGTCCATAGTCCGGGTTCGAATCGGACCGATGGCGATATGTGTGCTTCGGAAGTCGACCATATAGTTGTAGATATCTACAACGAACGTGGTGATCGTAGCGGCTCGTTTGAATACAGTTCATATGTATGATTCTGCATCCGACAATCGCCGTCCCATTGTAGAAGAATCTAAATACGACTGCAAATTCCGAACCGCTCATGAGAACTGATGGATCCGTTGGAGGGAGATACCAGAATGCAGTGCTCTTTTCGATTCTGGCGCTGTGCTGGGGAACGTCGTTCGTCGCGATCGAGATCGGGCTGGAGTACGTGCCGCCGCTGTTGTTCGCCGGCTTTCGGTACGCGATCGCCGGCGTGCTCGTCTTCGGGTACGCGGCCGTCGTGGCCGATCGGGCGTGGCCGAGCGGACGAACCGAGTGGCTCGCCGTCGGCGTCGCCGGAACGTTCGTCATCGCGCTCTATCACGGGTTGTTGTACGTCGGCGAACTGTACGTCGCGGGAGCGGTCGCCGCAACGATCGTCAGCACGGCGCCGATCCTCACGGCGGCGTTCGCCGGGGTCGCGCTTCCCGCCGAACGGCTCACGCCCGTCGGAATCGTCGGGTTCGTGCTCGGACTGCTCGGCGTCGCCGCCGTCGCACAACCCTGGTCGGCGCCGCTGGGAAGCGGTGCCGTCGTCGGCGCGACCCTCGTGTTCGCCGGCGCCGCCGCGTTCGCACTGGGGACGGTGCTCGTCCGTCCGATCGAGTCCGGGTTGCCGATCGAGACGCTCCAGGCGTGGGCGATGCTCGTCGGCGGCGGGCTGTTACTGGTCTGGGCACCGCTTCGCGGCGAACGCCTCGCCGGGATCGAGGTGACGACGACGGCACTGCTCTCCTTTGGCTATCTCACGCTCGTCTCCAGCGTGTTCGCGTTCTTCCTCTACTTCGAGTTGCTCGATCGGACCGGCGCGACGCAGGTCTCGCTCGTCGGGTACGCCGAACCGGTCGTCGCGATGGGCGTCAGCTGGCTCGTCCTCGACTTCGTCGTGGACGCGCTAACGATCGTCGGGCTGGGAACGATCCTCGCCGGGTTCGTGATCGTCAAGCGGAACGCGCTCCGGCGGGTGGTTCGATCGCGGTTCGAGACGGATACCACGCCGGGTCGGACGCCGATCGCGGCCCGTCGACACGAGCCGAGAGCGGACGGCGGCGTCGAACGAGACGACGCCGGACCGACGGCCGAGACGGATCCGGACCTACGGGCCGATGCGAGCGCGGAACCGCAGCCCCCCGAGCGGACACCGGACCTGCGGGCCGACGCAAGCGCAGAGTCATCGACCGAGTGACCACGTCTCCGCGTCGCGGCTCCCGATCGATTCGGGGAGGACGCTGGCTGTGCCAGGATTGGGATCGGACGTCGCTCCGTCTCCAGGGGAAGAACGGAACCCTGTGACACCGCCGTCGACGGAGGTCGAATGCGACGCTACCGCGTGGGAGGAATTCCCACTAACATTTATATGAGCCAACGTGGCCCGCTTACACAACCGATGACAGCACCGACACCCACGACCGAAACTGACGTCACGACCGTGTGCCACGTGCGCGCGCCGTTGCTCCTGGAACCGGTCGATAGACAGGTCGAGACGCTCCAGGCCTGCGAATCCGAAGGAACGATCGACGACCTGTTGCTTCGGAGTTGGCCCAAGGAAGTCGCCCTGTCGGAATCGACTCCCCACCAGGAGGTCCTCGAGACGTACGATCGCCTCACCGGGTGGGCCGAACGGCAAGGCGTGAGCGTCGAACCGCCGTTCAGACAGCGGACGACCACCTCGCAGGTGACCGGTGAGACGAAGGAGTTGCTCGTGACGCCCCTGCTGTGTCTCGAGGTGTACGCCGACGACGAACTGGTGGGAGTGTTCCCCCACTCGGCGGGCGACGAGACGTACACGACGGACGAGGCGATCGCGTCGCTCCGGACCAGCGACCTGCCGACACCGATCGAGGGAGACGCGCACGTCGAGGAGACGAATTCGGGTGGCTGCCCGACCTGTGACGGCTCACTGATCGACGGACAGGGACTGTACTCGTGTCCGGACTGTGGCTGGGTCGGAACCGTCTCGGAGACCGGTCAGTACGTGTCCCACTCGAAGCCGGACGAGACGTCGGTCCGCCGGATCGCAACGCGCGAAGCGCCGTCCCAGTAGTCGTTCAGGAGAGAACCGGTCGATTCCTCACTCGTCGACGATCTCACCGGCGTAGTCGGCGGTGACCGTCACGCTGGTCCCGTCCCGATCGACCGATGAGGTGTCGGCGTCCGTCCCGAGTTCCGACTCGAGGCGCGTCTCGTCGACGCGATCGTCGCTGCTGTAGACGACGGTGGACGTGGCCCGGGCGGCGACGTCGTCCTCGGTGATCGACAGTCGTTGCTGAACGCCGGCGGCCCCGGTGAAGGCCGTAAAGTCGAAGGTGGGTCCATCGCTCCCGTCGTCAGACGTCTCGTTCGAGAGCGTTTCCTCGTCGAACTCGTCGTCCGTCGTGTACAGACAGACGGCGATACCGTCGTTCTCGCCGGCACGGACGAGTGATTCGAACTCGTCGTCTGTTTCGTGTTTCGGCTCGCGGTCGCCGGCCGCCGTCGCGACGAACCGTTCGACCGACCTGATCGGGTCGAAGTCGGGGTCGTTCGCGTTCGGATAGCTAACGGCGAACACCTCATCGCTGACGCCGACGACTTCGCCGCTGTCGGGATCGGTGTACACGGCGTACGTCTCCGCGTCGGTTTCGACGTCGTAGCCGGCGTCCTCGAGATCGGTACTGAAGCCGTCGAACGCGTACGTCCCCTTGAGCGCGTACACGCCGTCGACGAAGACGAACCCCCCGTTCCCGTCGTCGGTCCGGTCGTTCTGCCGGTAGGGTTCGAAACTCGTCGACTCGGCCAGTTGGCTCAACCCGAACAGATAGTAGTTGAACGTGAACGCCATCGGGTTGCTGAGCAACGGATCGGTCGGTTCCGCGCCGTCTTCGGGCCCCTCGTCGTCGCGAAGCGCAGCGATCGTCGCCTGATCGATCGCCCCGTAGAAGTACTGTCGATCGTCGATTTCGGGGAGGATCGACGCGTACGACGGTAGTTCGCCGGCCGGTTGGTCGTCGCCGGAGGACGCGTCGTCAGGATCGGTCTCGGTCTCGTCGCTCGACTCCGAACAGCCGGCGAGAAGCGCCGTTCCGGCCCCAGCGCCGAGGAGGTGCAGGGCCTTCCGTCGGTAAACCTCTGACATCCCGTATCAGTGATGGCCGGTGCTACATTACTGTGGTGGCTATCGCGACGGGGGCAGGTCGTCACCTGACAGTGGAGTGGAACGTACGGGTCAGTGGAAGTGCCAGTAAGTGAACGTGTGAGTCGGTTACCGATCGGCCGGGCGTTCGGTCGCGCGTCGCAGGAGGCCGAGCAGCGTGTTGGCTTCCCGTTCGGTCAGGTCGGCACGACCGTAGACGCGCCGGAGCATGCGCATCGTCTTCTCGCGTTTCTCCTCGGGATGGTTGATTTCGGCGAGCAGATCCGCCCACTGGTCGTAGAGGCGATCAACGGTCGGTTCGGGAGCGCGAACGCGCTCGACGTCCGGCAACTGGGTGTCGTCGTCCAGGGTGAGCGATCGGAGTTCGTACAGCGTCACCGTCGCGGCCTGCCCGAGGTTGAGGACGGGATACTCGGGACTGGCCGGGATCGAACAGAGTTCGTCGATCCGGGCGAGTTCCTCGTTGATGAGTCCGACTCGTTCGCGCCCGAAGACGAGCGCGGTCGGTCCCTCGACCCGCGGCAGTCGCTCCGCGAGGTCGGCGGGCGTCGAGTAGGGGAAGCGAACGTGACGCCGATCGTCCTCGTTCGTCACGGCGGTACAGCCGATCGTGTGATACGACTCGACGAGGCGATCGAAACTGAGCTCGGTGGCGTTCGGGAGGACGTCCTCGCGAGCGTGCCCGGCGAAGCCGTAGGCATCGCCGTCGGGATCGAGTTCCGGCGGGTCGACGAGGAGCAGGTCCTCGAAACCGAAGTTCTTCATCGCCCGAGCGATCGTGCCCACGTTGCCGGGCGTTTCCGCGTCTACTACGGCGACTGCCGGCGGCGTTCGCCCGGTCGACGACTCGCGGGCGGACTGCTCGTCAGTCATGGGTGGGCCGTCGAGACGTCGATCGATCCTGATAGCTGGTGACTGTACGGAGTCCCGTCGAACCGCTCATACCGGTGGTAGCGACTGTGGAAGCAAAAGTGACGCGTTCGATGCGGTCCGTCATCCAGGTTCGACAGTGGGGGAAAGTGTTCTGGATACAGAGATCGAATGGGATCAGAGAGAAGTGTACGTGGATGGTCTTCGAGGTTACTTCTCTAGATGAATAGTAACTAGAGACTAGAACTAACTAGAAACTAGAACTGCTATTAGAAACTAGTATTAGAAATCAGAAACTAGTGTTAGAACTATATCTGGACCAGGAATATCTGGGCCAGGACCCCGCAGAATCAGAACGGATGGGTTTGAATGCGGCTAGATTTGAACGGGTCACGAAGCGACGTCGAAACGAGGGGCAGAACGCATTCCGGATTGCGATCGAATCGAAACTCCGTCAGACGGACGTCTGATCAGTCCGTACGGCAGCAACCTCCGGGATGACACGGGGACACACCCCCGTCGCGTTTGTAAGGCTACATTCGTGTGGGGGGTCTGTATGGCTACACACCTCCGTCGCGGATGAAAGATCGGGTCGACGGTCGAGCGTCGCGGTCGAAATCGACGGTTCGATCGGTCGGCCACCCACCCGTTCGGCGTTACATCCGCGACGGGGGTGTGCGTGGGGTACCCGGAATCCGGAGTGCCCGGATCGGAGTCTCCTCAGGGGTTTTTCGCCTGGTCGACGTGGATTTCACGCTCCATGTCGCAGACGCCGACTCACCCGGAACACGGTAGAACGATCGTCGAATCCGATCGATACGCCAACAGTTACATCCGCGAGGGGGGTGTCGGTGACCGTGCGAGACGATCGAAACGGCCCGATCGATATCGGTCCGGCGCTCCTTCCGCTCGGTCGAGACGACGATCGACACCCCTTCCGATCGGTCGAGTCGGTAGGACGATACGGACGCCCTTAGAAACGCGAGGGTGGCGACAGGCCGAAATGCTAGTTCTAACACCTCTACCACGACCTTTAGCCGCTCTACGTTCAGATTTACACCCGCGATCGATCTCCATACATTTATTTCAGTTCAGTTGAAAGGGTGCGGGTACTGCAATGTCCGCGAACGACGATCGTGATCCACTCTTCCGGTACGACGATCCGGTCTTTGCCGACGAGCGATTGCTCGAGATCACGCATCTCCCCGGTCCGGACCGGATCGTCGGGCGCGACGAGCAGATGCAACGGGTAGCGGACGCCCTGAATCCGGCGATCTTCGGGAGCGAACCCAACCACCTGTTCATCTTCGGGAAAACCGGTACCGGCAAGTCGCTCATCTCCCGGTCGGTTACCCAGCGAGTGATCACGGAAGCCCAGCACGACGACGTCACGGTCAAGTACGCCTTCATCGACTGTGGGGAACAGAACACGGAAGCATCGATCGTCAAGACGATCGCCCAGATCGTCAACGAACCCGAACGGAGCGGGGTCACCGTCCCCGATCGCGGCCTCGGTACCGGCGACTACTACAAACGGCTCTGGGAAGCAGTCGACGGCTGTACCGACGTCACGATCGTCATCCTCGACGAGATCGACATGCTCGAGGACGACGAGGTGCTCCGAAAGCTCTCCCGGGCGGGCGAGAATCGCCGGATCTCGGACTCGAGTATCGGGATCATCGGCATCTCGAACAAGATCGACTTCCCGGACCACCTCTCCGAACGGGTCAAGTCGAGCCTCTCGCGGGACGAACTCGTCTTCTCGCCGTACGACGCGAATCAACTCGTCGAAATTCTCGAGAAACGACGGGACGCGTTCCACGACGGCGTGCTCTCCGACGACGTGATCCCGCTCACGGCCGCCCTCGCCGCCCAGGAACACGGCGACGCGCGCAAGGCGATCGACATCCTCCGGAACGCCGGCCGGATCGCGAAGAAGCAAGCCGACACGCGGGTCACTGCCGATCACGTCCGCGACGCGAAAGAGAAGACCGAGGCGGATCGGTTCAACGAACTGATCGAGGGCTCGCCCCAGCAGGCCAAGGCGATCCTCTACTCGCTGACCCTGCTCACCGAGAACAGCACGGAGAAGGAGTTCCCGACGAAGATCATCTACAACCAGTACAAGGAGATCGCCCGCCAACTCGACTTCGACGTGCTCTCGGAACGACGCGTCCAGGAGATCCTCCAGGAGCAGAACTTCCTCAACGTGATCCAGTCCGAGCGCGAGGGTCGCGGACGCGGGCGCGGCGCGCACGCGAAACACCGTCTCCTCGAGAACCCCTCGATCGTCAAGAAGGTACTGTTGCGCGATTCGCGGCTGGCGGTCCTGAAAGAAGACGGGTAGCGCGGCCGACCACGATCGTTCGTACCGACCCGGTTCGCCGGAACCGCGGTACCTTTTTGTCTTCCCACCCCAGCGAACGTATGAACAGCGTCGACGCGGCCGGACTGGGGATCGGTGACGAGCATCCGACCCGGATCATGGGCGTGTTGAACGTCAGCGAGGAGTCGCCGTACGATCCCAGCGTCTACGACGATCCGGGCGAGGCCGCCCGGTACGTCGACGAGGAACTGATCGCCGAGGGCGCCGACATCGTGGACGTCGGACTCGAGTCCGCGAACAAACGGTTCGACGTCCTCTCCGCCGAGGAGGAACTCGATCGGCTTCACCTCGCCCTGGAGACGATCGAGAGCGTCTCGGGCGACGCGGTTTACTCGATCGAGACGCGCTACGCCGAGGTCGCCGACGAAGCACTGGCACAGGGGTTCGACATGGTCAACGACATCGCGGGCTTCGCCGATCCCGAGATGCCGACGGTCTGTGAGGACCACGACGCCGCGGTCGCGAAGATGGCGAGTCCGCCGGACATCGAGCGGCCGGGGGCGGTCGAGGAGACGCCGTGGGCCGATCGCAAGTCGCAAACGTGGGCCCGGCAGGCCGACTACGTCGATCAGGTCTACGAGGCGCTGAAACAGCACGGGCTCACGGACAAGACGATCGTCGACCCGGCGTTCGGCGGCTGGAGCGAAGCCCAGACCCTCGCGGACGATCGCGAGACGTTCCGTAGGCTCCGTGAGTTTCGCGCGCTCGGCCAGCCGATGCTGGTCTCGATCAACCGGAAGAACTTCCTCGGCGAGTTCGCCGATCGCGAGACAGCGGAGCGCCTGCCGGTCAGTCTGGCGGCGACGTCGATGGCCGTCGAGCGCGGGGCGCACGTGATCCGGACCCACGACGTGGCGGAAACCCGCGACGCCGCGCTGATCGGCGACGCGTTCACGGAGCGTCGGCGCGCGACGGCCGACGGCGTCTCGATCGCACAGCTCGACGTCCACTCGGGTCGCGATCTCCGACGCCAACTCGCGGAGTACGACGTCGATCCCTCGCTGGCGGACGAGTGGGGGAGGCAACTGCTCGAAATCGATGGACTCGCGCCCGAAGCGCGACGGCAACTGACCGAGGTCGCTCCCGAACACGGCGCGGTCGCGTACGCCGTCGACGACGATGCCGTACTTCTCGCCGGTTCGACGACGGCGGTTTCCGACGTCAGTTCCCGGATCCGGAACGGAGAGAGCGGTCTCGGGGCGATCGGGTTGGCACTCGAATCGGTCTTGCGTTAAGAGAAAGCTTATACCTGATGCATCAAAATGTGTGAGTGGACGCCGGGCGGCCTCCCGGGTAGGGGTACTTTGGAGGCGACCCCCGGCCCACAACACGGAATTATTGTAGTGTTACGTCGACCAGTGACGACGCCGTCGTCGTCGATCGGCGACCTCCCCGATCTCGGTGTTCGGTAGCGTCAGCGCGCCATCGATCCGGGCCGACGCCGAGTCGTCCGGACCCGGGCCGGCTACCGAACGCAGGGCGACCACCCAGACACATGTAGCTCCGGCACCCAGCACGACCATGGAGTTCCACGAGTGGGAACCCGTCTACGAGGCGATCCGTCGCGACTTCGGCTACGATCGCTCGGGCGACGAACGCGCACGGGACGTCCTCGCGTCCCTGACGGAGCCGTTCGATCTCGCTCACCTGTCGGCCGTTCGCGACGCAACCGTCGCGATCGCGGGTGCCGGGCCGTCGATCGAGTCCGATCGGGCCCGGACTCGAGCCGCCGACGCAGACGTCGTCGTCGCCGCGTCGACGGCGGCCGACGTCCTCGAGGCGGCGGGGGTCGACGTCGACTGTCTGGTCACCGATCTCGACAAAAATCCGGAGACGGTACGTCGATTTACCCGGCGCGGAACGCCGGTCGGGGTTCACGCCCACGGCGATAACGTTCCGGCCGTCCGGTCGGTCGTCCCCGACTGTGCGGACGAGTACGTCCTGCCGACGACGCAGGCCAAACCCGCGGGACCGGTCCGGAACTTCGGAGGGTTCACGGACGGCGATCGAGCCGCATTTCTGGCGGACCACCTCGGGGCCGATCGGCTCGTCTTCGTCGGCTGGGACCTCGACGATCCCGCGGTCGGCCCGGTCAAGCGGAAGAAACTCGCGTGGGCCGAACGACTCCTCTACTGGCTCGAGCACCGTCGGGGCGATCGGTTCGACGTGCTCGACGGCCGGCGGAGCGACGTGGAGACGACGGCGCTCCCGATCGACTGATTCGGGACCAGCGGAGACTGGTGGCTGATCAACTCGGGGACCAGCGGGAACTAGCAATCGATTGACTCGGGGACCAGCGGGATCCGGCGATCGACTGCCCGCAAACATCGAGACTGATCGGTTTCAGCGGGGTTCGTATCGCTCCGGATCGATCGTCACTCGTTCGACCGTTCCGTCGCGGTCGAGCGATCGGAGGTGTGCGGCGGCCTCGCCGACCCCGAACTTGGCGTGGATCCCCGTGAGGTCGCCGAACAGGTCCCGGGCGAGTTTCCACGGCGTCGCCGGATACGGGTCGGTCGTCTCGAGCGCCGCGAGAACTCGTCGCGATCGGTCCCGGTGGTGGGTACGAATCTCGTCGATCCGATCCGGATCCAGCCTCGTTCCGTGCCCGGGACGCAGCGTCTCGGGCCGGTTCGACAGCCGATCGAGCGTCTCGCGAAACGCCGCGAGCGGGTCGTACTCGGCAGTCGTTCCCTCCCGCTGCGTCGAGAGCGTCCGGGTGTCGCTCCCGCCAACGTTCGGCGTGTACGTCGGGAGGATCGCGTCGCCGACCAGCAGAACGTCGTCGATCGCGTACGCGGTGTGGCCGAGCGTGTGCCCGGGCGTCGAGAGCGCCTCGATTCCGGCGACGCGATCCCCGTCCGCGAGCGGTTCGACCGTGACGGCGTTCGGCATCGGTGACCGCGCATCTCCGTCAATGACGCCGTCGACGACGTCGTCCGGGACGCCCAGTCGGTGCATCGTCTCGGCGTCGCGTTCGAGTCGCCGCTCGCGTTCGATCGCGTAGTCTGCGACCAGTGGTGCATCGTCGGAACCCATCGCGATCGTCGCATCGGCCGCTCCGGCCAGGCGCGGTGCGAGGCCGGCGTGATCGACGTGCCAGTGCGTGACGAGGACGTACTCGAGGTCGTCGATGGCGACGCCGACTCGATCGAGCCCCTCGCGGAGGGCCGCCCAGGCATCGTCGGTCGGCGGCCCGGGATCGACGACCGCGCGGTCGCCGACGACGTAGGCGCTGTTGGTTCCCTCGGGTGAACCGTCCCCGATCGCGATCCGATCGACGTCCGCCATGCCCCGACGTGGCCTACCGATCACCGTCAGTCTCCCGGTTGCCCCGTTCCGCTCGATCCTCCCAGTTCGGCCTCTCGCTCCGAACGACGACTCGTCGTCACGGTGCCGGTCGTCTCCTTCGGGACGCTCGGCCCGTTCGCGGCCGCCCGTAACGAGGGACTAGGCCCCGTCGCCGGGCGCGAACGCTTCGATCGTCGATTCGATCTCTTCGCGTGAGGCGCCGCGCGGGAAGCCGATCGCGACGTCGTCGACGCCCTCGATGTCTTCGAACTTGCGGAGTTCTTCGCGGGCGCGCTCGGGCGTGCCGGCGGCACCGAGATCGTCGAGCAGGTCGTCAGAGATGGCGGCGAGGGCCTCCTCCTGGTCGCCGCTCGCCCAGGCCGCGGCGATCTCGTGGGCCTCGTCCTCGTAGCCCTGTCGCGAGAGCGATTCGCGGTAGTAGGTCCCCATCGCACCGACGTAGAACGCGAGGTGCTGGCGCGCGAGTTCGCGGGCCCGATCGCCGTCCTCGAGGGCACAGGCGGTCATCGAGAGCGTGACGCGGACGTCGTCGGGATCGCGATCGCCGAGTTCCATCCCGCGGCGCAGGTCGTCGAGGCGCTCCGCGAGTCCGTCGGGGGTGAAGACGGTCGCGTGCCAGCCGTCGGCGAACCGGCCGGCGAGTTCGACGGACTTCGGCCCCATCCCGGCGGCGTCGATCGGAACGCGCTCTTCGGGCGGGTCACACCGCAGGCGAAAACCCGCCAGCGAGAAGACGTCGCCGTCGTAGTTCAGCGTCTCTCCGGACATGACCGTGCGCATGATCTCGATGTACTCGCGGGTCCGCCGGAGCGGCCGATCGAAGTCGACGCCGTGCCAGCCCTCGATGACCGCCGGGCCGCTGGGGGCGATCCCCATCCGCAGGCGCCCGTCGGCGACCTCCTGGAGCGTCGTCGCGGTCTGGCCCAGCAGAGCGGGCGACCGCGAGTAGACGTTGACGATGCTCGGTCCGAGACCGATCTCGTCGGTCTCGCGGGCGATGTCCGTGAGGACGGTGACGGCGTCCCGGCCCCACGTCTCGGGGAGCCAGGCGTACTCGTACCCGCGATCCTCGCCGAGCTGGGCGAGGGCGGTGAGTGATTCGACGCTCGGCTGTGCTGCGACTGGCAGGTGGAGACTTCGATCTGACATGGACGATCACGCTGTCGAACCGCGACGGTCGGTCTCACAGGAGCGACGACGGCCGATCGGACGGACCGTGTGAGCGGTTCACGTTCGGGGACACTCAACCAACGCTCTTAAAGTTGTCTGATACGATCGGGTGTGGATAGCCGACGCTACCTCGGTATCGAACGACTGCGCCGGCATCGCAGTCGGGATGCTTCCATCGGGGTACCAGGACCCCACCGAAACCTCGACGGCGGGCGCTAGAAGAGCGCGTCGAGTTCGCCACCGGTGTCGATCAACGTCTCGAAGTCCTTCTGGGCGGACGCGCGGACCTGCTCGGTCGTCTCCTGGGCCTCGATCGCGACCTGCTGGAGCTGGTCGACTCGCGGGACGTCCGTGACGCCAGAGAGGAGGACAATCGCGCCGACCTCCCGGCGGTCAGGAATCGGGAAGTCGCCGCCGCGGATCTCCATGCTCGCCGTCTCGTCCTCGAGCCACTGGCGGCCGCGCTCGACGCCCTTGCGGTTGAGATGCTTAGGCGGGCCGGTCGCGACGACGAGGCCGCGATCGGCGCTCGAAACGTCACAGGGCAGCGTGAGTCGACCCAGCGTCGCCTTCCGGACGAGACTCGTCATCCGGTTGACCGAATCACCCTCGTCGAAGCCACTGCTTCCGGTAAACGACGAGAGGAGTCCGTCGCCCGCGTCGACCGTCTCGCGGGCGTAGCCGATCGTCGAGATGCCGTTCGAGAGGGTATTGATGATCTCCGAGGAGTCGACGACGCTCTCCGCCACGTGGTCGCCATGCTGGACCTCGCCCGCGGCGAACAGCAGCCCGAACCGTTCGACGATTTCCTCGTTGATCCGCCCGTAGCCGCTCTCGACCGATTCGCCGGCGCTGCGCCAGACGTCGTTGTCGAAGACCAGCAGGTTGTCGACCTCGCGGACGAACGTCTGGAACGATCGGGCCGCGTTGAGGGTGTAGATACCTCCCTCGTCGGTTCCAGGGAGGATACCCAGGCCGTAGATCGGTTGGGTGTAGATCCGCTTGAGGTGTTTCGCGAGCACTGGTGCGCCGCCCGACCCCGTCCCGCCGCCCATGCCGGCGACGATCAGGAACGCGTCGATTTCGTGGACGGAGATCCGATCGATCGCGCCCTGTATCTCGTCGATGTCTTCCTCTGCGACCCGGGAGCCGAGTTCGTTGTCGGCCCCGACGCCGTGGCCTTTGACGCGGGCCTGTCCGATGAGCACGCGGTTCTCCCGCGAGACGTGCTCGAGTCCCTGCAGATCGGTCGTCGCGGAGTTGACCGCGATCGCCGATTCGACGAACCCGCCGCCGATTCTGCTGTCGAACGCCAGGAACTCGTCCACGACCTTCCCGCCTGCTTGCCCAAAGCCGATGAGTGCGAGTTTCATAGCTGTCTTCCGTGGCCGTTCACCCGGCCAGTCGATCAGCGAGGACCGATCGCGATCGCTGGCGTGTGAACGAATGCCACGACTGTGCCGTTGCCGGTAGCGAGTATTGTTATGCCGATCATATACGTCTAGAAAAGACTGTCTTCGATTCTATATGGTCATCCAAACGCGAGATACACGAATCAACGATAGTATTTTATTCGTATGATTTATACTAGTACCAATCCGAACCAGTACCGAGGCCGGCGTTCCGCGTCGATCGATCGGTGGTCCGTCGAACTGGTCGGCCCCGATCGAGATGTCGCTTCGAGAGTAAGTCCTATACACCGTGGTTGCTTACTGACGGGCCACATGGAGGACGGAGGGCCGCCGGTGACGCGACGAGAGCTGGTCGCAGGAACGAGTGCGGCAGGAGCCAGTGCCCTCGCCGGGTGTACGGAACGGTTCTGGTCCCAGGCGGAAAACGACGGTCCGGAACAGGTGTCGCTCACGATCAAGTCGGCCCCGACGGACGACGACGTCGTCGCGGCCAAGATCCTGAGCCAGCTCCGGGAGAACTTCCGGGCGGCAGGTATAGCCACGACGCACGAACCGATCGCGAAGGCGGACCTCTACCGCGACGTACTCTTGCAGAACGACTACGACGTGTTCGTCCTGAAACATCCCGGATTCGACGAATACGACGCCGTTCGCGGCCTGTTACACTCAAGGTACGTCAGCGAACGAGGGTGGCAGAACCCGTTCAACTTCTCCGACGTGACGGCCGACGAGCACCTCGAGGCGCAACGACAGTCCGGCGTATCGGAGCGGCGGGAGACGCTCCGGGAACTCTTCGAGTATCTCGAAACCACGGCGCCGTACACCGTCGTCGCGTACCCGTATCGGTATGGCGGCTGTCGACGGACGCTCGACGTGTCGCGTCCACCCCGGTCGCTCCTCGAGTACGTCGATATCATGGGTCGCGAGGAGAACGCCTGGGTCGACGATCGACCGCTCGAGGTGGGCGTCTACGGCGAGGACCTCACCCAGCGGCTGAATCCGATCGTCGTCGATCGCAACCGGATCGACGGCCTGCTGGAACTGATTTACGACCCGCTCGTGCGTCGCCGGGAGGACGAGGTCATCCCGTGGCTCGCGGAATCGATCGACTGGGACGAAACGGGGCCCCTGGAGGCGGAGGTCAGACTCCGCGACGGGCTGGTCTGGCACGACGGGACCGACCTCGATGCGGCGGACGTGGCGTTTACGGTCGAATTTCTCAACGATACGTCGCGAGGTGCGATCGATGGCGGCGTTCCGGCTCCTCGATATCGGGACCGACTGTCGCTCGTCGACGACGTCACGACCGTCGATGTGCGGACCCTCCGCTTCTCGTTCGGTGATACCGTCCGGCCCGTCGCCACCCGGGCCTTTACCGCCCCGGTGTTGCCGGAACACATCTGGGCCGATCGATCGACGGCCGTCGCGGAGCGACAGACCGAGGCCCTCGTGACCGACAACGAGGAACCGATCGGATCCGGCCTGTTCGCCTTCGAGGAATCGACGGCCGACACCGAACTCGTCCTCTCTCCGTTCGAGGACCACGTCTTCCGCCGGCGGACGGACGATCGACCGGACGCGTTCGAGGACTTCTCCCAGTTCGACGGCATCCGGTTCCAGATCGCACCGAACCCCGGTTCGATGGTCGAGACGCTCGTCGACGGAGGAATCGACGTCACCGTGAGCAACGTCCCGCCGGAGCACGCCGAAACCATCCGTTCCGCCTCGGACGTCGCGGCGATAGTCGGACGTACCGACGGCTTCTACATGATCGGCTACAACGTCCAGCATCCACAGCTCAGCAATCCGCACTTCCGCCGGATCCTCTCGCGGCTGATCGATCGCGAGTACGCCGTCACGGAGTACTTCGACGGCAGGGCCGACCCCGCGACCACGTACAGTTCGCTGTTCGGGTTCGCCGACGGGGAGTGGGTACACGAAGAGGAACCAACGATGCTGATGTTCCCCGGAACCGACGGCGAACTGTCGGTCCCTCGCGTCCAATCGCTGTTCGAGGACGTGGGCTACCGGTACGAGAACGACCGATTGATCGAGTGACCGAGCGACGTCTGCGACGGTGGTCGGAGACAACCGGTCGCTATTAATGGTATCAGCCGTGTAGTTGTAACCGAATTCCCGATGTCGCTGGCCGGAGTCGTTCTCGAACTGACGTTCGTCGTGGCGACGATGCTCGGGACCGCGGCACTGGTCATCGTCGGTCCACGGCGGCTCGTGACAGCGTTGCGTGGGTTCCGGTGGCGTATCGAGGCCTGTGCGCTCCCGTTCGTCGCGCTCGTCGTCGTGCTGTTCGTCCGGTGGTCGACGCGGGACGTCGTCCATCGACTCGAGCGACGAGTCCTCGGGACCAACATCACGCCGTACCTATTCGACCTCGAACGAGCGGTGTTCGGGACGACTCCGGTCGCGTTCCTCCAGTCGTTCCAGACCGACTTCCTCACCTCGTTTTTCGTCTTCAGCTACATCTACGGCTACGCGTTCTTGCTCCTGTTCCCGCTGATCGCGTACTTCGCGCTCGACGAGATGGATTCCCTCTCGATGCTGGTGCTCGCGTTTACTGCGAACTACGCGATCGGACTGGTGTGTTACGTCCTGTTTCTGGCGTACGGGCCGCGAAACGTCGATCCACTCCTGTTCGACGGCCTGCTCTACGAGTCGTTCCCTCAGGCCAGACACCTCACCAACCAGGTCAACCAGAACACCAACGTTTTCCCCTCGTTACACACGTCGCTGTCGATGACGGTCTTTTTCGTCGCGTGGCACACGCGCGAGAAGTACCTGCTCTGGGTTCCGATCGCCGGGTTCTTCGCGATCAGCGTCTCCCTGTCGACTATGTATCTCGGTATTCACTGGTTCTCTGACGTGGTCGCGGGGACGATTCTCGCGTACGTCAGCGTCTACGTCGGCCGCAATTACACCGTCAAGGGGATCCTCGCGTCGGTACGGGAGTTCCTCGTGACGACGTTCGAGACGAGCGGCAAACCCGACGGCTGACCCCTCGCTCGGAGCGGGAGACGACCGATACCGCCTCTCGCTGATTGCCGGGCCGACCCCCGACGGCCGCTCGCCGGTCGCCGGTACCTGCATATTTTCACCGCTCCGACCGTCATCGACGACTGTGATCCTCCACTGGCACCGCCGCGATCTTCGGGCCCGGGACAACCGCGGACTGGCCCGCGCCGCGGGCAACGACCGGATCGTACCGTGTTTCGCCCTCGATCCCACCGTTCTCGAGCACGCATCGCCGGTCCGCGTCCGCTGTCTGCTCGATGCGCTCGCGGGACTCAGAGCGTGGTACCGTGAGCGGGGCGGTGACGTCCTCGTCGTCCGCGGGGAGGCCAGCGCAGTCGTTCCCGCTCTCGCAGCCGAGTACGACGCATCGGCCGTCGTCTGGAACGAGGATTACAGCGGTCTCGCCCGCGATCGGGACCGGGCGGTCACGGCCGCACTCGAGGACGACGGGGTCGCGGTCGAGACGGTCCACGACGCCATTCACCACGAACCGGGATCGATCTCGCCGAATCAGGGCGAGCACTACTCGGTGTTCTCGTACTTCTGGAAGAAATGGAAGGACCGCGAGAAGACCGCCCCGATCGAGCCGCCGGATGCGGGCGACCTCGCCGACGTCTCGGGGGAACCGCTGCCGTCGATGGACGAACTTGGGTTCGACGAACCCGAGGCGTCCCCGCCGACCGTCACGCAAGAGCGGGCCCGCGAGCGCGTCGCCGCGTTCTGTTCGGACCCGATCTACCGGTACACGGAGGAGCGCGACTATCCGGCCGCCGGCGCGACATCGCGGCTCTCGCCCCACTTCAAGTGGGGGACGATCGGGCCGCGGGCCGTCTACGCGGCCACCGAGCGGGCGGCCGATCGAGCCGGATCGCCCGAAAGGGCAGCGAGCGTCGAGGCGTTCCAGCGCCAGCTCGCGTGGCGGGAGTTCTACGCGCACGTGCTCGCGTACAACCCGGCCATCGTCACCGAGAACTACAGCGGCTACGCGGCCGCGATTCCCTGGCGCAACGACCCGGACGAACTCGCCGCCTGGAAGGTCGGCGAAACGGGGTATCCGATCGTCGACGCCGGGATGCGCCAGCTTCGCGAGGAGGGATGGGTCCACAACCGCGTCCGAATGATCGTCGCGTCGTTTTTGACCAAGGACCTGCTGATCGACTGGCGCGCGGGCTACGACTGGTACCGTCGGAAACTGGCGGACCACGACACGGCCAGCGACGTCGGGGGCTGGCAGTGGGCCGCCTCGACGGGGATGGACGCCCAGCCGTACTTCCGGGTGTTCAACCCGATGAAACAGGGTCGGGACTACGATCCCGACGCCGAGTACGTCACGACGTACGTCCCCGAACTCGCCGATGCGACCCCGGACGAGATCCACGACTGGCACGAGCAGACGCCCGCCGACCGCGAGCGGATCGCACCCGCGTACCCGGCACCGATCGTCGACCACGCCGATCGACGGGAGCGAGCGATCGAGGCGTTCGAGCGGGCGCGTGCGGACGATCCGGAGTAGCGAGCACCGACTCCCCGGCACGAACGTACCGGGGCCAGGATCGCCGGTGACTCGTTCTCGTCTGCCAGTACGCGTAACGGTTCGTAGGCCAGCGGCACGCATCGGTCACGTCGATCCCATCCCGCCGACCGCCTCGACGATAGCCTGGCTCGGCGACATCGAAGCGGGAGACGTGGACGGGGTACTCTGAAGGGACGTACGCAATTCTAGACCGGTTGCGCACCTGCACGTCGTCGACCCGGAGGCGCTCGACGCCCTGTTTCGACCGATCGCGTCCGGGGGGCCGGCGTCACGGAACGCCGCCGACACGCGCGTCGTCCTGGAGCACGAGGGGTCCGAGATCACCGTCTACAGCGACGGACACGTCGAGGTATCCGACCCGACGACCGGAGGCGAGTCTTTCGCGGGGATCCGATCGGGGAGTGACGAGCCGCGATGGAAGCCGGATCGCGTCGGCGTCGCCCCGTCCCTTTCACTGGATCGTGTACGTAACGATGTCGTCACAGTTGCAGGTCGGGCACGTCTGTACGCCACGGTCGACCGACGTCCCACACCGGCGACACTCGACGACAACCGTCCGACTCCGACCGCCGAACAATCCTGCGACCGCGGCGCGGACCGACCGGCCGGACGATCGAGATCGATCTGTCATGGTACGACAGTTTCGGATATCACAATTTGTTACAGAGTCCATACCGGAACGGTCATCCTCGTATACCAGTCGTTTTTTCGGCACTTTCTCGGCTACGACCGGGGTAGGTGGTCGCTACTCCCGGAGCGAGACCGTTCGTTCCTCCTCGCTGGACTGGTAAATCGCGTCGATGACCCGCTGGACTTTCAGCGCTCGCGCGATGCTGTCGCTGGCGGCCTCGTTCTCGTACGCGTCGCTGGTGATCGCGTCGATGAAGGCTTTCTGCTCGTCCGAGTGGGTGTCGTTGTGCCTGGTTTCGATAGTCGTGTCCTCGAGGTGGTCGGGGCCAACCTTGCTCGCGGAGTGAAAGGAGAGGTCCCCCTCGAGCAGATCGAACCGGGCGGCCGACTCGGTCCCCCGAACGAAGAACTCGTGGTCCGCCGGCCGGTTCGTCGCCCACGCGACCTCGAGGGCGATCGTCCGGTTGCCCTCACAGCGGACGAACGCCGTCGCCGAGTCGTCCACGTCGAAGCTGCCGGGGCCGGCATCGTCCGCCCACATGTCGAGATACGCGTACTCCTCGCGATCGCCGAACTCGCCCCGCGTCACGCCGTTTACCTCTATCACGTTCGGATACTCGAGCAGGTACAACGCGAGGTCGATCGCGTGGACGCCGAGGTCGATGAGCGCGCCCCCGCCGGCGATCTCCCTGCGGGTGAACCACGAGCCGCGGCCCGGAATCCCCCGTCGGCGGACGTAGTTCGCCTCGATGTGGCCGACTTCGCCGAGATCACCCCGATCGATCCGGTTCTTGACGATCTGGACCGTGTTCGCGAACCGGTTGTTGAACCCGACCATGCAGAAGCCCGTGGAGTCCGCCGCCGCGTCGGCGATTCGCTCGGCGCTCTCGATCGAGTGTGCGAGCGGTTTCTCGAGGAGGACGTGGAGATTTCGCTCGAAGGCGTCGATGGCGTACTGTTCGTGGTACTTGTTCGGCGTCGTGATGATGACGGCGTCGACGAGATCGTACAGTTCGGTGTGATCTTCGTAGACTTCGACGTCGTATCGACGGGCGAAGTGCGTTCGTGCCTCGGCGGCGACGTCCATTCCTCCGGCCAGCGACACGTCGAGGTCGCGGAGCCGTTCGGCGTGGTACTGGCCGATGTTGCCGAGGCCGACGATTCCAACGTTCGTGTCTGATCGATCGAGTGTCATCGGCGGTCTCCGTGGGCAGTGGTGGCTCGTTTCGACTCGATACACCTGTAACCGCTATACCGAACGTTGGTGCTCGATCGCCTTTGGTCCGTCGCCGACCGAATTTGGGGCCGGTGGGAGCCAGGGCGGTGTCGATCGATCAGCTATCCGCCTCGGTGGGGGTGGTCCCGGGCTCTCGCTCGGGGAAGTCGGTGATCCCGTGGACCAGCGCGTCGCCGCTTTCCGAATCGAAGAGGTGAATCTTCGATCGGTCGAGGACGACCTCGATCTCCTGGTCCGCTTCGATGTCCGTATCGGGGGTGACGCTCATCAGCAACTGGTTGGGCGACGTCGCGGGATCTTCCTCCATCGACCCCGCCGCGGCCTCGGAGAGCAACAGGTAGACGAAGACCTCGTCGCCCATCGGTTCGAGGACGTCGGTCCGGGCGTCGATCGGATCCGTCGACGACTCGAGCGAATCCGCGTACTGGACCATGTGAACGTCTTCCGGCCTGATTCCGAGGGTGATGGCGTCGCCGACCGTCGCTCCCGGAACCCGACCCGGATCGAGATCCACGGTGAAGTTGTTCGTCAGGAGACCCTCCTCGACGAGTTCGCCTTCGACGAAGTTCATCGAGGGCGACCCGATGAAGCCAGCGACGAACAGATTCGCCGGTTCGTTGTAGCAGACCAGCGGGGCCGCGAGTTGCTGGAGTCGCCCTTCGTTCAGGACGGCGATCCGGTTCGACATCGTCATCGCCTCGGCCTGGTCGTGGGTGACGTAGATGATCGTCGTCCCGAGTTCTCGGTGGAGCCGCTGGAGTTCGGTACGCATGTGGACGCGCAGCTTCGCGTCGAGGTTCGCCAGCGGCTCGTCCATCAGGAAGACGTCGGGATTCCGGACGATCGCACGTGCGATCGCGACCCGCTGGCGCTGGCCACCGGACATCTCGTCGGGCATGCGATCGAGCATGCCCTCTAGCTGGACGATGTCGGCGGCCTGTTCGACGCGGCGGCGGACCTCGTCGTCGTCGTACTTGCGGAGACGAAGGCCGAAGGAGATATTCTCGAAGACGTCCATGTGGGGGAACAGGGCGATGTTCTGGAAGACCATCGCGACCCCCCGGTCCTTCGGCGCGAGGTTCGTGACGTCGTCGTCGCCGATGTAGACCTGACCTTCGGTCGGCTGGGTTAGCCCGGCGACGGTCTCCATGGTCGTCGACTTCCCACAGCCCGACGGCCCGACGAAGGTGACGAACTCGCCGTCTTCGATCTCCATGCTCACGTCGTCGACCGCGGTGACGTCATCGTAGCGTTTCGTGATGTTCTCGAGTCGTACTCGTGCCATGATTGTGATTTCCTTATTCTTTGAGTGCGCCTGCGGTGAGTCCGCTGACGATCTTTTCCTGGGCCACGACGACGAGAATCGCGACGGGGATCACCCCGATGATGCTCGCGGCGGCCATGAGGTTGTACAACACCTGGTACTGTCCCTGATAGGCGAGAATGCCGTCGAGAATCGGTGCCCAGTTCTCGGGCTGGCCGTCCGTCATCAGGAACGAGAAGAAGAACTCGTTGTAGACGGCGATAAAGGTCAACACGCCGGCTGTTGCGACGCCGGGTGCCGACAACGGGATGATGACCCGGAACAGCGCGCCGAGTCGAGTCGTTCCCTCGACGCGAGCCGCATCCTCGAGTCCGTCCGGGATCTGGGAATAGAACGTCGTGAGAATGAAGATCGCGAGCGGCATGAAGATCGCCGACAGCGGCGTCACGAGCGCGAAGGGGGTGTTGTAGAGCGTGCCGTCGCCGGTGATCGGCCTGAGGATACCGAACGTGGTGTTGAACAGGTCGTTCAGGGGGATGAAGAAGGCCGCCGGCGGGAAGAACGAAATCACCAGCACGAGTAGCATGAGCGGCGTTCGACCGGGGAACTCGAGACGACCGAACGCGTAGCCAGCGAGGCTGGCGATGACCAGGACGACGATCGTCGAGGCCAGCGCGATCACGAAGCTGTTGAACATATAGATGTGGAACGGAATGACCTCGAAGACCTCGACGAACGCGCCGGGATTGAACCCGTTGGGCGTAAAGATGATGTCCTGAAGCTGTCCCTCCGGCGTCAGCGCGACCATGAGCAGCCAGTAGAACGGGAACAGCGTCGTGAACAGGAAGAAGATCGCCGCGACGTAGAACATCGCCCGGTAGACCCGTTCCGGATGGGAGATGGAGTCTGCTACCCACTGCTGGAGCGGACCGCGATCGAGTTCCGCGTCGCGATCGTCCTCGAGAACCGTGGTGCCGCCGTCGGGCCGGCGGAGGGTCGGATCTCGTGGGGCGTCGTCCTGTTCGTCGTCGATACCTCCGGTGTCGTTCGCGCTGTCGGTGGTGTCGTTCGGATCGGTCATTAGTACGGCCCTCCTTCGGTATCGCGGAAGAGCAGGACGTACACGCCGATGATCAGGCCGATCACTAGCGCCGTCGCGAACGCCACGGCGGCAGCCGTCGCGTAGATGCGCGTCCCGCCGAACATCGCCTCGACGACGAGGCAACTCAACGACGGCACGGTCGTACACCCGGCGGTGGATTCGATCAACCCGAACACGCGCATCGCGTCCATCGTTCGGAACAGCATCGCGACCAGCAGGGCCGGCATCACGAGCGGGAGCGTGATCAGTTTGAACCGCTGCCACGGTGACGCGCCGGCCACGCGCGCGACGTCGTACAGACTCCGATCGACGCTCTGGAGTCCGGCGAGGATCAGCAGCGCCATGAACGCCGACGATTTCCAGATGTCGGCCACGAGGATGATGATGAAGGCGTCCCGGCTGTTGGCCAGCGGCGTTCCGCTGAAGATGCCGAGGCTCTGGAACAGGTCGGAGCCGAATCCGACCGTCGGCTGGAACAGCAGGAAGAAGATCATCCCCTGGATGACGATCGGCACCGCCCACGGGAGGATGATCGCCACGCGGACCCAGCGTCGGCCCCGGAAGTCCTGGTCGAGCACGTAGGCTTGCCCGAACCCGATCACCGTCTCCATGACGACGCTGATAACTGCGAACGCGAGCGTGACGAACAAGGCCTGCTGGAAGAACGGAGTGCCGAGTTCGATAAAGGGAAACGACGACGTCAGCCCCACGTCGAGGAACTGCCGAGCCAGCCGCGCGTTCCCGGTGAGGATGTCGACGTAGTTTTCGATCCCGACGAACGCACCGAGCGGATCCATCCCGCGCGTCTGGTCGGCGCGCAACGAGATGACGAACGTCCGAAGCAGCGGGTAGAACGCGATCAGTGCCAGCAGCGCGAACGCGGGGAGCAACAGCAGGTACGCGTAGGCCGCCTCGCTCAGGTTCTCCATCCAGTTGATGACGGCGTTGCCCGTCCGCTCACGGCCTCTGGCCGTCCCTGCTTCGCCGCCGGCCAGCGTTCCACCGTCTGTAACCATTTCGTCGTCGGTCACCGGGCTGTCGTCGGTATCAGTTACCATTCGATTGCACCTCCGCTTCGCTCTGCTCGAGCTCTTCCGCGAGATCGTTCATCGCCGATTCGGGCGCTTTCGCGCCGCGGTACGCCGCGTTGATCCCCTGATAGATCAGCGCCGATTGTTCGGGCCAGAGGTCGGTCGCCGGCCGTGGGATCGCGTTCTCGCTGGCCGAATTAACCACGTCCCCGTAGCGAGCGACGGGGCCGACGTCGTCCGGATTGGCCTCCCCGACCAGATCGAGGTTCGGCGGGAGGAATCCCGCGAGTTCGAAGATGGTGAGCATTACTTCCTCGTGACTGAACGCCTCGAGGACTTGCAGCGCTTCCTCCTGGCGTTCCGAGAACGGACTCACGGCGAGGTTCCAGCCGCCGAGCGCCGCAGCGGTGCCGCCGGTGCCCCCGTACTCGGCTTCCTCTTCGGAGACTGCGTACGGTCTCGTCATCACGCCGAGGTCCTCACCGAAGGCCTCCTCGGTTCCCGTCTCCGCGATCGCGTACGACCAGTTGCGGTTCGAGACGGCGTTCCCGGCCGCGAACGGACTGAGCGATTCCTGTTCCGTCCACTGGACGATCGGTGACGGACAGATCTGGGCGTACCCGTCGAGCGCATTCTCGCTCTCGCCCTCGATGAACGAGCGCATCATCCGGATCGCGTCGATGACCGGTTGCTCGTTGACGGTGACCGGTCGCTCGCCGGCGGTGAACAGGTTCTCTGAGCCGCCGAAGTAGGCCCCTCCCCAGGAGGTCATCACCTCGTTGAACGTACAGCAGGATAGCCCCTCGTAGGCGGCCGCCTGCGTCGTGTACCCGTAGTCGAGGCCGGCCTGGTCCCTCGCGTCGCTGACTGCGTTCGCGAACTCCTCCCAGCTCGGTGGATCCGTTCCCCAGCCGCTGGTATTGTATCCGGCGTCCTCGATAAGGTCCTGCCGGTACAACGTGAACCCCAGATCGGGGAACATCGGCAGCGCGTGGAGATCCCCGGACTCGGGATGACGCGCCGTTTCGAGGATCGCTTCGAGGTAGTCCTCGTTGACATGCTGGAGCACGTCGTCCGAGAGGTTCTCGCTCAGGTTGACCGTCTGGTTCCGAAGGATGAACGGAACCGTCCAGCCGCTGTCCATCAGGTGGATGTCGGGCGGGGCGCGACCCGCCTCGAGCGCCGACTGGGTCGTCTGCATCCGTGTTGCGGAATCGCTGACGACGGTCTGGACGTCGACGCGGATGTCTTCGTCGAGGCCGGCGTCCCACAGCGCCTGCTGGACGGAAGGGCCGTCGCCGTCGCTGTACATGATCCCCTCGACGTCGGTCGCGGCGGTCATCACGACGGTGTTCGATTGCTGTCCGCGACCGACGCAGCCGGCGATCGCCGTCGCGCCCAGCGTCGCGGACGTCCCCGTTGCGGCCACGAACGTCCGGCGGGACACCCCTGGACGGTCGTCACGTCCTGTGCTATGTGGTCCCATCCGACGCGAAAACACGACACTCAGCGTCTTAATTGTCTGGCTTGCACGAATGTAAACAATGTGGACAGTCGGGAAACCGTGCTAGTGTAATCGCCGATTTATGCGGTCCGTGATCGGGTCTTCCCCGTGTCTCGCCTGCTTTGCGACGCCGATAGTCGCGATCGATCGCCGCGCAACCGTCGTCCGTCGATCGACTCACGATCGGTCTCCGTAGCCCTAGCCTTCCAGCAATTGCCACGCATTTTGCGGCCGCTACCCGTCACACAGTCGGTCCATAGCGATCGGAATCGGGCGCCTAGCCGATCGGGCCGAGACGCCAAACGCTCTTTCCGGGTCCATCTGGTTGTGTATATATACATTCACATCTCCGGTCATCAACTCTTGCGTGACTCCCGGGGGATGCCCGGGCACGCGGAGAAAGGATGTCGAAGGACACTAACCGACACATCACGCGACGCAACGTGCTCGCGGGCATCGGCGCGACCGGTATCGGTACCGCGTTCGGCGCGTATGGCGTCGCCGCGGGCGAGAACAACAGTAACGGCAAATACGATTTCCCAGTCGCGATCGACTGGCAGGAGTCGTTCGGAAAGAAGGGCGATCGAACGCCGATCGACGCGTTGCCCGACACGGACGACGACGGAATGCAGGACCGTGAGGTCAACTACTGTGAGGGTGATAACGCCCTCATCGACGTCGACGATCCCCTCAGCTCTGACCTGCGAACTGACAACGATTACACCGATCCCGGCGATCCGTTGCTCAACTTCCACGGTCTCAAGCCGGGCTACGGTGGCGAGGTGACGCTCAGTTACCACCTCTGTGACTACCCGGGGAAGGTCAAGCTCAAAGCGTCCGACGTCAACGCTCACAAGAAGCTCCTGCACAAAGCCAAGGCGCGCGTCTGGTACGACGAGTACGACGGGTCAACCCCTCCCAACAACGGTCCAGGTGGGAAATGCGTCGAACTTGAGAAGGTCGACGATGACAACATCGATGAGATTTCCGATGGAGACGCTAACAGCGTACAGAACCTCGAGGTGGACGATACACTCGAGTTCCTCGGTGGAGACATCGAAATCGAGATCACCGGACTTGTGCTCAAAGAGGAGGGTACTGCAGACGAAGAACTCGTCGGATTCGAGTGGGAGAGCAACGTCGAGATCTGCGCGGTCAACATCTTCGGCGGTGGGACCACCGAAGTGAACGAGTACGACTGCGAGACGTCCGGCACTGCGTATGCACCCTTTGGAGCGGGGCCGGATGGTCAACTGCGATTCGGAATCAGTAACTTCACGTTCTTCTACTGTAAGAACGGCGGCGGCAACGATGTCAACGGCGTTAAGCGCGGTGACAACGTCTACCAGGGCTACGAACCGATCATCGCCCAGGGATCGCTCAAGAAGGTGCTCCGCAAACTCGAGAACGGCGTCAAGATTTCGGGCGATCCGTACGTCGCCTCTCCGTTCGACGAGGAGGGGATCAACTACTACGCGTACCCGCGAAAGAAGATCGACAACGACGGGATGGGCCACGACGCGTACACGCCCGACTGGATCACCGACGACAACATCAAAAAGCACGTCAAGAAGCCGAAGGTCCACAAGATCCAGAACCTCCGCGACGGCACCAAGTTGCACGTCCCCGGCGTCGGCTACTGGGCGATGAACGAGGACAGTCCCCTTCCCGACCTCTACGTCAAGATAAAGAAGGTCATCAAGAACAAGAAGGGGAAGATCGTCGGATTCAAGTGGAAGAGCAACCTGCCGATCTGCCGGCTCGAGGTCGCCGGCGGCGACGAGACGTCCAAGCTGAACGTCTACGATCGCGCGCGATCGGGCACTGCGCTCGCGCCGCGCTACCACGACCACGACGACGATTGCGATTGTGACGATAACGACGATCACAAAGACGGTGGGCGTCGTCCCATGACCGGCTTCACGTTCGGCGTCTGCGACGATCACGACGAGGACGACTGGTGCATCGAGAACTCGAACACGGGATACATCGGCTTCGAATGGTGGATCCCCAAGCACGTGAACCTTGAGAAGAAGAGCAAGCTTCAGGCCAACTTCGACTTCAAGGCCAAGCCGTGTGACGACTTCGAGGAAACTACGACCGAAACCGGCGACGGCTTCGCGAAAGTAGAACGCGACTTCAACGGCGATGGATCAATCAGCGGCGGTGCTCGCGCCCGGTACGGGAACAACAGTTCCTCCGGTACATGGGAGCTGGCTGTCGGTGACGAACCCGGCACCTCTGGTGAATTCGAGTCGGAGAACTACGTGTGGACGAGTGGGAACACCGTCGACTGGTCGGTCTCCTACGACGAGAGCAGCGACGAACTCACGTTCACGTTCGACGGGAACGACCTCAGCGACACCCTCGACGACCCGCAGCCGGACGGCCGCATGGCAATCCAGGGGAAAGCCGACGAGGCGACTGTCGAGGCGTCTATCGACAGCCTTTCCGTCGGCGGAAGCCCGGTCTCGTTAGACGGCCCGACGAGTGTCACAGCAACGAACGACGGTGACGGTCGAGAGATCAAGCACCTCTTGGTGAACACAGACCTCGACGGTTCAACGTCCTTCCAACTCAGCGGTGAGGCGACCGTGACCCTTCAGGACGACTATCCCGGCAGCCAAGAAGGCGTCGCGTTCGACGTCGTCTTCGAGTAACCGCCCGGCCCGAATCAGACCCGTCCACGCCGGGGCCGGCCACCCGACCGCTGCGGTTTGACTATGCCGGTTGGCCCTCCCCCAATGAGGGCGAACAACGATGACTGATGACAACTTTTGACTCGCGTCACGCAAGATTCTCGCCGGCCTCGGCGGCATCGGCGCGGGCGTCGCAGTCGTCGGTACCGGTGATGGCGCTTCTCAACGACAAGGCAGAGAGCAAGAACAACATCATAACCGCTGGTGAGTTTGTCTTGAAGATCACCACCCTCCTTTTGTGTCGTTCGTGAAGCGATCAGCGACCAGTCACAATCTGTCAGTGGTGGGCCTGGCTACTCGAACCACCTGCATCGACGAAGTATCCCATGTTATGTGGCTTGTTGAGTTATCATTCCTGGTTTTCTGGACGATGTGTCGGCAAACGTGGGTACAAGAACTGTTTGTTTCGTTTTCTTCGAGAGATCCGTTCGTTCGTCGGCTTGAAATATAAAGCAATAGATATTTACGACTGTTGAAAACAACAGTCGGTATCTGGATTTCCTGATTGACGCGGAGCGTTCTTGCGGCGACTGGGTGCCGCTACCGACCTACGTCTGACGTTCGTAGCGCCGGTGTGCGATCGCCGATCCGAGATAGAGCAGGCCGACGATCAGGAGGCCGGCTCCGGTCGGCAGGAGACCGAACGGGAAGGAGGTAAGCAAAATAAGAGCGGCGAACGCGATCGAGAAGCCGCCGAGAACGACATAGTACGTGCTCCAGCTGACCTCACCGCGGGAGTTCACATCCAGGTAGACGTCGAGGTCGCTCGCCCGGCCGGTCAGTGCGACGGTCCCCCGATCGGCGTCGAACTCGACGATCCCGTAGCTGTCCATCTTCGGGAGGTGCGCCTGTCGGAGGGCGGTGTAGACGCGCGATCGCTCCTTGTAGGTCACGGCCTCGATCGGTTCGTCGTTCTCCCAGGCGGCGATCTGGCGCGAGAGCGGGCGCAGTTCCGCGCTCCCGCCGTTCTGCCGGAGGTAGTGGAGGACGTCTCGCCGACGCCGGCAACTCAGCATCTCGAAGGCGACGTCCTGGGAGAGCGGTTCGACGTCGTCCCCGCTGCCGTCGTCGACGCGAGGACTGGACGGGATCGTGCCCGGTCGCTCGCCGGTCGGGGTCGCCGTGCTGCTCACGGTGGATCACCTCTCGCCCGGTCCGTCCTGGCATCTCGTCCGGATCGACACCGGCTGTTCGCCCACCGCGTGCCGCCGTTCGCTCCGACCCGTCCGTACCCCCTGGGTGGAGCGTCCGCCACAGCGGCTGATCTCGCTGTACAGGTACTGGATAGCACGATTCTATGACGACGTGCACGAAATCCACTAATTGTTATGCGCGATATGTTCACGAGAAACTACTCGTAGCGCACCACTAGAAATCGGTATGCGGTCCATATCCGTCGCGTAGAAGTCCGTCGTCGTTCCTGCCGGAGCAGAGTCGTGCCCACCGACCGGTCACCCGATCGGATGCGAGAACGTGACCCCGTCGGCCGGGCCGTTCTCCGGCGCGCCGCGGTGGCACCATCGGCGAGTCGGGGCGTCGGAACGTCGATCGCCTCGTACGGATCGCTGTCTATCGGTTCAGTCACGACCACCGGACGGGTCGCGATTGTCCCGGGAACGCGGTCCAGCGGATCGTCTCAGTTCTCGATCGCCGGCGGTTCGTGGCGACCGATGTGGATCTCGTGGGCTTCGACGTCCTCGAGCGCGGCGACGCGGCCCCCGATCGTGACCTCCTCGCCGTCCTCGCTCTCCATGGTGAGGGCGGCGACTTCCTCGCTGACCTCGAACGAGACGTCGACGACGCGTCCGCGGACGATCCGCTGGCCGCCGACGGCGACGTCCCGGCCCTCGATGGTCGCGTAGAACTCGCCGCCGTCGTCGATGATGTCTTTCACGCAGCGGCGGATCGAGGCGTACTTGCGCGGATAGGTTCTGGCGCTGCCGTCCTCGCCGAGGGTCCGTTCGGCCGTCGTCCAGAGCACGGTCCCGAAGAAGCCCGAGACCAGGAAGCCGAGCGCGGAACGGTTGAAGATGACGCCGTACCGGTCCTGGTCGTCGCGGAGGGCGTCCTGGGTCGCGTACACGGAGTAGTTCCCGTCGGCGACGGCCACGACCGGCGTAGTGATCCCGCGGCGCGCGCGCGCCGTCGTCGCCACCTCGCGGTAGTCGAACGACGCCGGATCGGGGGCCTCGGCGGCCGGCGTCACGATCAGGTCGACGCTCACGCCGGCGTCGACGGCGGCCCGGAGTTCCTCCTCGAAGCGGGTGAGCAGATCGGGCGTCAGCGACAGCGAGAGTTCGTACTCTGCGGCGTCGATGACCTCCTCCAGGTACCGCAGGATCGTCGATCGGGACTTCACGAGCGAGACGGCCTCGGTGTCCCGGGCCGGCGCTGTGTAGCGGGCCTCGAGTTCGTCGATCATCTGCTCCAGCGAGTTCTGGACGTCGTCGAAGGCCTCGCCGGGATCGAGCGCGACCACCTTCATCGGCCGGGATTCGCGCAGTTCGACGAGGCCGCGATCGCTCAGGCTGCGGACGGTGTCGTAGACCCGCGGTTGTGGAATGTCGGTGCGATCCGCGATCTCGCTCGCCGTGAGCTGGCCCTGTTCCAGGACGGTGAGGTAAGCGTCGATCTCGTACTCGCCGAGGTTGAACCGGTCCCCGACGCGCTCGACGGTCGAGCGAAGCTCGTCTGGTGCCATACGCGACGAAACGCTCCCGATGGATAAATGATTTATTATGCATCGAGTAACACGCATTTTCGAAATCGCGTTGTCGAACGGCGATCGCGGGTCAGAACGCTTATCCACGACCGGCCTGAGTGTGTTGCCATGCGAGGGGTCGTCCAGACGAACGCGAGCAACGCGACGGAGGAAGTTGAGGGTATCCTCCCCATCGACGTCCCCGACCCGGTGATGGATCTCGTTCTCGCCGCGATCGTTCTCGTGGTTGGCTGGTATCTCTCGAAGGTCGTCGTCCGGATCGCCGGGCGAACGGTCGCCCAGCGGATCGAACGCCCGAGCGTGACCCGAACCGTGTTACGTGGGGTCAAGGCGGCGGTTCTGGTCACCGCGCTCGTCGTCGCGCTTAGAATCCTGGGCGTCGGCGGCACCGAAATCTTCCTCTCGGTGACCGTCATTTCGGCCGTGATCGCGATCGTGCTCGCGCCGCTGGTCGGCAACTACATCAACGGGCTGTTCGTCCTCGCGGATCGGCCCTACGAGATCGGCGACATGATCGAGGTCGCCGACCAGGGCCACGTCGGCTTCGTCGAGGACATCACGATGCGGTACACGAAGATCTTCACCCTCCAGAACACGTTCATCGTCGTTCCGAACGCCGAGATCCAGACCCGCGACGTCATCAACTACTCCGCGGAAGACGAACGGACGCGCCTCTCGGTCGAGTTCGAGGTAACCTACGAGAGCGACATCGAGGTCGCGCGCCAGCAGGCCGAGCGGGCCGCCCGATCGGTCGACGCGGTCATCTCCGGCGGCCCGGACATCCGGATCGGGAGCGCCCGCTACGCCGCGGCCCCCATCTGTACCATCTCCGGGTACGCTGACAGCGGGGTCCTGCTCGAACTGTACTTCTGGCTCAACCAGCCGTACAAGCAGTCCCTCGCGCGATCGGCCGTTCACACGGCGGTCAGGGAGCGATTCGCGGATCGCGACGTCGAGTTCGCCTACCCGCGCCGGCACCACGTCTTCGACGACACCAGCGGCGTCGCACAGGTCGCCGTCGGCGAGGATCGATCGGACCGGGTCCCCGCCGGGAGTTCGATCGAGGCGGGTGACGGCTCCGGAGAAGGAGAGTGAGTGGAGGCGGAGCGCGCCCACCGTCGAGCGCGCCCGCCGTGACGAAGGTATTTTGATAGGGGTCGGATGCGTAGCCGCGGACGGATGTACGACGACGTTCTCATTCCGACCGACGGCAGTGACACGGTGCCCGAGACGCTCGCACACGGACTGCCGATCGCGGCGGACAACGACGCGACGGTTCACGCGCTGTACGTGGTGGACAGCCGGATCACGGCGGCGGCGACGGACGACGCGGGATCGGATCTCGAACGGAGCCTGGAAGCGGAGGGACGGGAGGCGGTCGCGGCCGTCGAGGACCGCGCGGCGGCGGAGGGCCTCGACACCGTCAGCGAGGTCCGGGAGGGGACCCCCTCGAAGGCGATTCTGGACTACGCTGACGAGACGGGAATCGACCTGATCGTCATCGGGACCAGGGGCAAGAGTCCGCGGGAGAAGGTGACCTCGCTCGGAAGCGTTTCCGAGCGGGTCGTCGACAACGCGTCGATACCGGTGTTCGTGGTCCGCGGGGCAGGTGCGGACTGATCGGGTCGAGGCTACGCCGCCGCGCTCTCGACGGTGATCACGTCACAGTCGAGGTGATCGCGCAGGTAGCGATCGATGTCCGGATTGTCCGTGAATCGCTGGAAGATTCGCCGCAGCCGACTCGCCTGTCGCCTGCCGATGACGACGACGTCGGCCTCCTCGGCTGCGACCTCCTCGAGAATGCTCTCCTCGACGAGAAACCCCGTCCGGACGACGTACCTGGCGCTCTCGATCGGGCCGAACGTCTCCTCGACGGCGGTTTTCAGGTCCGTTCGGCGGACTTTTCGCCCGTTCTGGTAGAGATCGACGTGCAGGATCGTCAACGCCGCGTCTCGCTCGCGGGCGACTTCGATCGCCCGCTCGAGCGTCCGACGTGAGTGCTTTGTCAACGGATACCGAACGGGGACCACGACCAGCGTCATCACGATAGCGAACGATTCCCGGCCGGGTAAACTTTTCAGTTATCCCGTCCGACCCTGGTAAAACCCCTCACACCACGCCCGCGGCCCGGTAAATCGTGACTCACCGGTAGAAAGACACGCCTTTACCGTCCGCGCCGCTACGACCGTCCATGCAACCGCGGACGACCGAAGACGAGTCGACGGTCTACGTGTCCGAAACCGACGGCGTCAAGGGGTCAGAAGGGCCGTTCTTCGTCGCCTACGAGTCTCGTGACGCCGATCGTCGATACGGCTGGTTCTGCACGAACTGCGAGAGTTTCGACAACGCGATGGACTCGATGGGACGGATCAAGTGCAACCGGTGTGGCAATTTCCGCAAGCCGACCGAGTGGGACGCCGCCCACGAGTGATCGTCCCGATCGGGTGCGACGCCTCGCTGCCCCGCCGGCCGGTGCTCAACGATCGCCCGGAATCGTTCCGATAGTTTACGTAACTCCCGCGCTGTCTGTCCGATCGTTCGGTCGAAGCGGCGATATCTTGTTACGTACTAACGTTTATAGTGGATGGCCACGTGTGTCTAGAAGAATGGGTCCTGTTAACATGCGACTCGTCGAGCAGGCCAGGTCGATTTTCGCAGAGTTGGGCTACACCGTCGAAGGGGACGGCCCGGAGTTTCGAGCCGAACGAGAGTGGAAAGTCGTGCACGTCAACACAGTCCTCGAGAACGGATCGCTTCCGTCCGGATCGGGGCAGTTCCACTGTTTCGTGGCTCGACCCGAAGACGCAGACGACCTCGAGCAGCGGCTCACAAGCGTGAACCCGAACTACGAGTGGGCGATCATCGTCGCCGACGGGGAGGACTATCAGGTCGAACGGGCCCCGCCGGGACCGCGCGTCTCGGCCTGAGAACTGCGATCGATCACTCTTTTAGCGCGCGTCTGGTCGCCGTCACACCAGCACCGGGGTCGACGCCCGCACCCATGTCCTCCAGCACGTCGCCGAGCGCCGTCACCACGTAGATGACGTTCTCCGGCCGCGCGGAGTGGCCCATACAGCCGATCCGGAAGATCTCGCCGTCGAGGTCGCCGAGACCGCTCGCGATCTCGAGGTCGTATCGATCGAGCAACTCGCCACAGACCGCGCCGTCGTCGACGCCGTCGGGCACCCGGACGGCGTTCAGGCTCGGAAGCCAGTACTCGTCGGGGGCGTTCATCTCGAGGCCCATCGCCTCGACGCCGGCTTTCAGCGCGCCGGCCAGGCGTTCGTGGCGATCCCAGCGCGCTTCGATGCCCTCTTCCGCGACGAGTCGAAGCGCCTCCCGGATCGCGTAGACGTTCGTGATCGGCGCGGTGTGGTGGTACGAGCGATCGTCGCCCCAGTAGCCCTCGAGCAGGGAGAGATCGAGGTACCACGATCGGGGATCTTCTTCGCGCGTGAGGACCTTGTCCATCGCCTCGTCCGAGAGCGTGAGCGGGCTGGCACCGGGCGGACAGGAGAGACACTTCTGCGGGCCCGAGTAGGCCACGTCGATGTCCCACTCGTCGACCCGCAACTCGACTCCACCGAGGGAGGTGACGCTGTCGGCGATCACCAGCGCGTCGTGGTCGTGGGCCGCGGCGGTCAGTTCGGGCACGTTCGGCTGGAGCACGCCCGTACTCGTCTCGGCGTGGACGAATCCGAAGACGTCGGGATCGTGTTCGGCGAGCGCGTCGGAGACGTCGGCCGGATCGAGCGGTTCGCCCCACGGCGCCGATACCTCGACGACCTTGCCACCTGCCCGGCGAGCCATCGAGGCCATCCGACCGCCGAAGTAGCCGTTCGTCGGGACGAGCATCGTGTCGCCCGGTTCGACGACGTTGCCGATCGCCGCCTCCATCGCGGCCGACCCGGTCCCCGAAACCGGGATGGTCCACCGGTTGTCGGTCCGGAAGGTGTACCGGAGCAGGTCCTGTACTTCGTCCATGATCTCGACGAACGAGGGGTCGAGGTGGCCCACGAGCGGCGTGCTCATCGCCCGCAGGACGCGGGGATTGACGTCGCTCGGCCCCGGCCCCATCAGGGTCCGATCGGGCGGTGTCAGTTCGCCGACTGATGGCGCGCGAGCCGTCTCGTTCGACGGTTTCTGAGCCATGCCCGTGTGCTCGCCGGCCACTCGCAAAGATGTACCGGCAGCGGCGAATTACCGATCGGTGAACTGGCTGGTCCGATCCGGCCCGATTCGGTCGGGCCCGGATCTGTCACGGGGGCGACTCATCGCCGGTCCCGACTGTCGGGGTTGCGAGCCGCTTAAGAGCACTCATCACGTAGCCGATACGTCGTGTTCGTCGGTCACGCACTGTTCGCGTTCGTCATCGCGGCGCTGGTCGCCGACTGGCGAGGCTGGGATCGGCGCCGAGCCCTCGCCGCCGGCGCCGTCGCGGGCGCGTTCGCGACCGTTCCGGACGTCGACGTCGCGTACGCGCTCGTCGGACTCGCTACCTGGAACGCCGCGGACGGCGTGTTCGCCGCCTCGACGGCGTTCTGGGACGCGAGCCGGGCCGTCCACCGATCGGTCACGCACTCGCTGGTCGTCGGCGCGATCGCCGCGCCGGCGTTCGGCCTGCTCGCGGTCCGGGGCTCGGGTCGCGCGCCGCTCGCTCGCGCCGTCGGAGTCGGCCTGCTCTTCGCGGTGCTCGCCGTCGCGTTCGCCCACGGACCGCTGGCCGCGTTCGTGATGGGACTGTTCGCTGTCAGCGGTTCCCTCGTCGCCGTCGCCGCGAGCCGATCGACCTCGTTCTCGCCGCAGACGATCGCGCTGGCGGCGCTGTGGGGACTGTGGTCGCACCCGTGGGGGGACCTCGTGACCGGATCGCCGCCCGACTGGCTCTACCCGTTCGCGTCGCCGCTTTTCACCTCTCGGGTCGTCCTCCACGCGGACCCGACGCTCCACCTTCTGGGCGCGTTCGCGATCGAACTCGCCGTCGTCTGGCTCGCCCTCGCGGTTGGCTGTCGGCTCACCGATCGCTCGCTCGTCGGGGCCGTCGATCGACGGGCCGCCGTGGGCGTGGCCTACGCCGTCGCGCCCCTCGCGGCCGCGCCGCCGACCCTCGACGTCTCGTACCACTTCGTCTTCTCGATTCTGGGGGTCGGTCTCCTCTCCGGCGTCGGCCCGCTCGTACCGTCAGCCGCTGGTCGGTCGCGTCGTCTCGCCCCCTCGACGGCCGATCGCGTCCTCGAGATCGCGCTCACGTCCGTGACCGCCGTGACGATCGCGCTCGTCGCCTACCTCGTCGTCTACCTGTTCGTCGGACCCGCGTGAGTCGAACTCTCGTCCGCATCGGCCCCGTTCCGTCGGATAACACACGTTTTTGTGACCCCGCTCAGTACGGGCTACCGTGTCCCGGACCCCACTCGAGGAACTGATCGCGAACGACCGGTACAACGCGGCCGTCGCGTGGCTGCTGGTCGTCGCGATCGCCGCCATCGGCGTCGGCGAGTTCGTGATCGGCGGCCTCCTCTGGACGACGTTCGCAGCGACGCTCGCGATCCTGGCGCTGTTGCCTCCTCTCCGGTTCCGGTCGCCGCTGGCGATGCTCCCGTGGGAAGTGCTGTTGCTCGCGGCGTTGCCGGTCCTCGGGCTGGCCCTCGAGGCCGATCGGCTGACGGGCCACTTCGCGTCGTACCTGTCGGTCGCCGCAATCGCGCTCGTCCTGGCCGTCGAACTACAGACCTTCACGTCCGTGCGGATGACTCCCGGCTTCGCCGTCGTCTTCGTCGTCGTCACGACGATGGCCGCCGCCGCACTGTGGGCGCTCCTCCGGTGGAGCGTCGCCGGTCTCCTCGGGGTCCCGTTCCCGGCCGACCACGACGACGTGATGTGGGAGTTCGTCTACTCCGCGATCGTCGGCCTCGGCGCGGGCATCGTGTTCGAACTGTACTTCAGGCGGCTCGGCCGCCTCGAGCAGTACCGGCCGGGCGACGAGGCGTCGATCGCGGAGGTGGACGATGCGTAACATCGAGTCGCTGCTCCCGTCCCGGGAGCGCCAGCGCCAGCTTTCCTACCTCATGGAACTGAGCCTCGTCGGCATGCTGTTTATCGGGCTCGACCGGGGCAACGGCGGCATCGTCATCAACACCGCCGTCGCGCTCGCCGTGACCCAGCTCCCGCCGATCCTCGAGCGCGACTACGGAATCCCGATGGATCCGCGGCTCACGCTGTGGATCACCACCGCCGTGTTCCTCCACGCGTTCGGCACCGTCGGCCTCCCCGGTACCGCGACGAACCTCTACCGTGAAGTCTGGTGGTGGGATCACGTCACGCACGCGCTGTCGGCGTCGCTGGTCGCGGCGGTCGGCTACGCGACCGTCCGGGCGCTCGACGAGCACGCCGAGGGTGTCGTCCTCCCGCGACGGTTCGTGGCCGTGTTCATCCTGCTTTTCGTCCTCGCGTTCGGCGTCCTCTGGGAGGTCCTCGAGTTCGCCATCGCGCTCGCCGCGGACGCGCTCGGGACCGACGCCGTGCTTACGCAGTACGGACTCGCCGACACGATGCTGGACCTCGTCTTCGACGCGATCGGGGGGCTCGTCGTCGCGCTGTGGGGCGGGGCCTATCTCACCGACGTCTCCGGCGCGATCCGCGAGCGGCTCGAATCGCGAGCGGACTGAGCGCCGACTGGCGCGTCCCAGTGTCACGTACCGAAACCGACGACCAGCTTTACGTCGTCACGTGGCGTAGCTCCCCGGGATATGGTCTTCAAAAAGATCAGACTGATCGGGACGAGCACGGAGAGCTTCGACGACGCCGCCGACGACGCGATCGATCGGGCCGAGGACACGCTCCAGAACGTCTACTGGATCGAGGTCGACGAACTCGGGGTCGAGATCGCGAGCGTCGACGAACGGGAGTACCAGGCGGAGGTCACCGTCGCGTTCGAACTCGAGGACTGAGTCGATCCGCCGCACCACACCAGTCGCGGCGATCGATCCCGCGTCGGCGTGACACCGATCGATTTTTGTCGACCCCGTCGGCTACTGGACGGGCGAGTGCGGCCGCTGGCGATCGGATCGAAGTTGGAAAACCGTCGATGACGCCGGGACTGCGATCGGGACGCGCCGAGTCCGTTACGTCCGGAACGATTCGCCGCAGCCGCACTCGCTGACGACGTTGGGGTTCTCGACGTGGAACCCTTCGGCCTGGAGGCCGTGCTCGTAGTCGAGAACGCTGCCCTCGATGTACTTCAGGCTCGCCGGATCGACGAACACGCGAAGGTCGTGGTGTTCGTAGATCGTGTCGTCCTCGTCCGGCGCGTCGTCGAACCGCATCCCGTAGGAGAGGCCGGCACAGCCACCCTGCTGAACGAAGAGGCGGAGCCCTGCCTCGCCGTCGTCGAGCCCTTCCTTCTCGAGCAGGGAGAGGGCCTGTTCGGCGGCGTCCGCCGTGACTTCGATCTCGGGGCGCGTCTCCGCCTCCCCGCCGTCCACGCTGTCCGTGCTCATGTCATCCCTTACCGGCGCGACGATGTTAACTGTGACGCCACCGGACGCTCCGCGGACGTCCGACTCGATCGACGCGCGGTTCGCCCGCGTCGTCGCTCGCTCGTCGGCCGGCGGCGTCCCGCCGCTCGACGCCGGCCGCCGCTGGACTCGCCCTAGACGCGCGAACGTCGCTGGACCGATCGGTAGTACGTCCCGAACATGCGTTCGTCGTTGGCCGACAGCGTCACGTCGTTTTCGGCCAACAGTTCGATCATCCGCTCGAGTTCGCAGTCGTACCAGACCGCGAGGAGGCGGACGTTCCGCTGTGCGTAATCGTAGTTTCGTTCGAGGACGCGTGCATCGGTCGGATCGACCTCACGCGGTTCCATCGGTATGTACTCCGGGACCCAGCTACGTAAAACCAGTTTGCGATTCGGTGACCTGTTCTCGGCGACCGGAACTCGCGTTAACCACGGCTTACGACCGTTCAACCGTCGCTCTCGAGTCGTTTGCGGACGCTTTGGGCGTGGGCTTCAAGTCCTTCGGCATCGGCGAGCGTGGTGATTGTCTCGCCAATGTCGGCCAGTCCCTCGCCCGAGAGTCGCTGGACGGTCGTCGATCGCAGGAACGTCTCGACCGAGAGGCCGCCGGTGACGTGCGCGCCGCCGTTGGTCGGCAGGACGTGGTTGGTCCCGCTCGCGTAGTCGCCCGCCGCGACGGGGGTGTTCGGGCCGAGGAAGACGCTTCCCGCGCTGTCGATTCGATCGAGGATCGACTCGTCGTCGTCGGCGACGATCGCGAGGTGTTCCGGCGCGTACTCCTCGGTGAAGAGGATCCCCTCGCTCATCGATCGGGCCAGGAGGACGCCGCTGGCCTCGTTCGCGAGCGCCTCTCGAATCACGTCTTCGCGTTCACGTGCGCTCGCCTGCTCGTCGACGGCCTCGACCACCGCCTCGGCGGTCGCCTCGTCGCCGGTGACGGCGACGACCGAGGCGTTCGGGTCGTGTTCGGCCTGTGCGACGAGTTCCGAAGCGACGAGGTCCGGGTCGGCCGTCCCGTCCGCGATCACGACGACTTCGCTCGGCCCCGCGAGGAAGTCGATCTCGACGTCGCCGCGAACCTCGGCCTTCGCGGCCGTGACCCACCGGTTGCCCGGGCCGACGATCTTCTGGACCCGCGTGATCGTCTCGGTGCCGTACGCGAGGCCGGCGATCGCCTGCGCCCCGCCGACGCTGTAGACCGCGTCAGCCCCGGCGGCGTGGATCGCCGCGAGCGTGACCGGATTCTGCTCGTCGGCCGGCGGGGTCACCACCGACACGTGGTCGACGCCGGCGACGACCGCCGGGACGACGCCCATGATCGCACTCGATGGGTAGGCCGCCGACCCGCCGGGAACGTAGACGCCGACGCGATCGATCGGGCGGAACCGTCGGCCGAGTTCCCGCCCGGGTCCGAACTCCTCGCGCCAGTCGTCGGGCAGTTGGGCCTCGTGGAACGCCCGGACGTTGTCGGCGGCCGCCTCGATCGCCTCGCGCAGTTCGGGATCGAGGTCGTCGTACGCGCGCTCGCACGCGTCCGCGATGTCCATGCTCCCGAGTTCGACGTCGTCGAACTCGCTGGTGAACTCGCGGACGGCGACGTCGCCCTCCTCGCGAACTCGATCGACGATCCCGCGAACGTCCTCCCTGACCGCCTCGATGCCGGCGTCGCGCTCGAAGAACGCGGCGCGGTCGCCCGGCCCGAGGTCGGCGATCGGCTGCACGTCGAGTGTCATAGCCCGACGTTCGGGCGGACGGCGAAAAACGGTTTCCTTGTACGGACTCCTGTCCGTCAGTTCCGGTGCAACCGCGATCGTCCGGCGGTTGCACCGGTACAGCAGACCGTATTACGCGTTCTCGACCTCCCAAATCCCGACGGCGTCCAGGGTCGCCCTGACGAAGAGGTAGACGAGCAGGAGGAAGCCGACGATCGCGAACGGCGCCTGCAACAGGTCCGCGGTGGGGCGACCGACGAGGAGTTGTCCGAATCCGCGGACGAAGAAGCTCAGGATCACGAGGCCGAGTGCGACGACCGCGAGTTTGACGAATCCCGATCGGTCCATACCCGTTCGTTCCCCGTCCGATCGCTAAATCGTATCGGTTACCCGGTAGTCGGCGGTCACCGCACGTCCGCGCTCGCCGCACGACCGATCGCGTAGATCGCGACGCCGCCGAACCCGATCGCCAGCGCGAGCAGGACGGCGAGTGCGGGGACCAGGGTGTCCCACATCCCTCCGAAACGGGTCACCTCGACGACGGTCATGGTGTCCTCGCCGAGCATCACCGCACGGGTCGCGTCGACGCCGTAGGTGATCGGGTTGACGGCCGCGATCGTCTGGATCCAGTCGGGCAACGCCGAGAGCGGGAGGAACGCGCTCGAGACGAACAGCAGGGGCAACTGGAGCAGGTTCGCGCCGATGATCGTCGACTCCTCGTCGCGAGTGACGACCGCGAGCACGTTCGAGAACGCGGTGAACCAGACCGAGAAGAGCACGCAGATGGCCACGATTCCGATCGCGCCGGGGACGCCGGTCTCGATCTCCGCACCCAGCAGGACGCCCAGTCCGAGCACGATGACCACCTGGACTACGATGCGGACGACCTCTGCGAGGGTCTTGCCGAGGAAGACGGCCGTCCGGTTCATCGGGCTGACGAGCGTCTTCTCGAACATCCCGTTCTCGATGTCGTTGACCAGTCCGATCCCCGACGTCGCGGCCGCGACCAGCGCGACCTGGATCACGATCGCCGGCACGAGGTAGGTCTCGTAACTGATCCCCTCGAGCGCGGCCGTCGCGACGCCGCCGAACACCTGCGTGAACAGGACGAGGAAGATGATCGGCTGGACGAGCGAGACCACGAGCACGAACGGGTTCCGGACGGACTTGATCGTCCACCGGACGAACGTCACCCGCACGTCGCTCGCGAACCCGCCGCCGGCGCGATCGATCGTCGTCGACGGGGTGCTCATCGGTGCCCTCCGTCACGGTCGCCCGAGTCGCGCTGCTCATCCGGTCCGTTCGAACCGCCGTCACCGACCGGCCGCGATTCGGCGGGTTCGGGGGCGCCATCGCGACCGTCGATTTCGGTCCGCTCACCCTCTCGATCGCCGGTGACGGCGAGAAAGACGTCGTCGAGCGTCGGCGCCCGGACGTCGAAGCCCACGACGTCGATCCCGTCGTCGCGAAGGGCGACCAGGAGATCCGTGCCGCTGGTTCGGGCATCCCGTGCGGTCACTGCCAGTCCCCCGTCCGTCGGCTCGACCGTCGCCCCGGCTGCGAACAGGTCCCCGTCACGAGCGATTTCGACGGCTCGCTCTCGCCGGGCCGGATCCGCGAGTTGCACGTCGAGGATCTCGCCCCCGACGCGACGTTTGAGTCCCCCGGGCGTGCCGTCCGCGACGACGGCCCCGCTCTGGATCACCGCGAGGCGATCGCAGAGCTGGTCCGCCTCTTCGAGGTACTGCGTCGTCAGGAAGACGGTCGTCCCCTCGTCGTTGATCCGCCGGAAGTACTCCCAGAGCCGGTTCCGGGCGGCGGGATCGAGTCCCGTCGTCGGCTCGTCGAGGAAGACCAGCGGCGGCCGGTGAACGAGCGCCGTCGCGGCGTCGAGGCGCTTTTTCATCCCGCCCGAGAAGTCGTCCGCCACCTTGGACCCCACGTCGGTGAGGTCCACGAGGTCGAGCAGTTCGTCGGTCCGATCGGCTCGCTCCGATCGGGTGACGCCGTAGGCGTCACAGGCGTAGCGCAGGTTCTCCCGGGCGGTGAGTTCCGGATCGATGCTGGTCTCCTGGGCCATGTAGCCCACCGTAGCGCGCACGCTCCGCGGCGTTTCGAGGGCGTCGAACCCGTTTATTCGGACCGTCCCCGCGGTCGGCCGCAACAGCGTGACGAGGGTTTTGATCATCGTCGTCTTCCCCGCCCCGTTCGGGCCGAGGAAGCCGAAGAACTCGCCACGCTCGACGAGCAGGTCGACGCCGCGGACCGCCTCGGTGCCGTCCGCGTACGTTACCGCCACGTCGCGCGCCTCGATCGCGTACTCGGTCACAGTATCGATACGGCGGCGGTGCGGATAAACCAGCGCGTTCGAGGGGGTGGCGTAACTTCGATTCTCGAGTCACTGGAGAAGGCGGACCGAAACACGACTCCATCCCCCTCGTCACTCGTCGAACCCGGCGTCGACGCGACCTTCCCGTACGCCCCGTTTTTCGTGCAGAACCTCTCGACCACCTACCGTGACGAGATCCGGCGCGGCGAACCGTCCATCCCGGCCGAATTCGGCTCGACGAGCGTCGTCGACTGGCGAGACGTTTGTCCGGGACTACCGCCCGGTCCGGACGCCGTCCCGGGACCACGACGAAACCGCCGCGGGAGAGTCGTCGCCAGAACCCGGGCCGCCATAGGTCCTCTATAACTTTCCCCTACTCGCGACACGTCGCCCGTATGTGGCCCTGGGAACACGCGATCGTTGGCTACGTCGGCTACTCGCTCTTCGTTCGGATCGTCTATCGCGACTCGCCGGGCGGACTCGAGGCCTTTGCCGTCGTCTTCGCCTCCGTGCTGCCGGACGTCGTCGACAAGCCCCTCGCGTGGGAGTTCGGCGTCTTCGAGACCGGGTACGCGATCGGGCACTCGATCTTCTTCGCGGTACCGCTGGCGATCGTTGCCGGACTGATCGCTCGGGTAGCGGGCCGTCCGCGTGCTGGCGTCGCGTTCGGACTCGGCTACCTGTTACACCTCCCGGGGGACGTGTTCTACAACTACCTCGGGACGAGGATCGTCCAACTCGAAATACTGCTCTGGCCAGTCGCATCGGTCGACTCCCCGGGACAGCAGCGGCCGCCGGGGTTTATCGACACGTTCCTGCGGCTGTTCGAAGACTACCAGGGATCGATCCTCGCGGGCGACCTCTCGCCCTACCTTCGATTCCAGCTGGGGCTCGCCGGACTGGCCGTTCTGCTCTGGCTCGCCGACGGCGTTCCCGTCCTGCGTGAGATCCTGCTCGGCGGCAAACGGTTCGCCCGTGCGGTCCACAGACGGGTTTCGGGTTCGCCAGCCGACTCGCCTCGACGTCGCTAACCCGTCGCTGTACGGCCGGAGCCGACAGGCTATTTGCGATCGCCGTACAACGGCGGACACGATGGCAGGCGCTCGTCGTCGATCGACACGTTCCCGGGGTGGGTACCCGTGAGTTCCCTCGGTACCGTCGCCCGTCGGCTCCCGCGCCCGAGTCCGCTGTCGACGGTCGTCTGGGCCGGAATCCTGCTTTTCGAGGCCCTGTTGCTCCTCACCTACGTGGGCGCGAGGAACGCGCACCTGGGGCTCTTTCACGTCTACCCGTTCGTCTGGCTCAACCTCAGCGGCTGGGTCCTCTGGCATACGTCCGTCCCGTCCGCAAACGATCGCCAGAAGTTCCTCGCGGGTACGATCGCCGTCGGCTACTTCGCCCTGCTCGGCTACTTCGGCGGCCTGTACGACCTGTTCCCGCTCGCGGGTCATCCCGAGGCCCACGCCCAGGCTCTCCTGGGGCTCGACTACACGATCGTCATGCCGCCCGGGTACGGGCCGGCGTTCTTCTACACGACCCACCTGGTGAAACTCGTGCTCACCCCGTACCTCCTGGTCGGCTACGTCACGCTCGCGTACCTCGTCTACGTCACCGTGCTGGACGCGTCCAACGCCGCGGCGTCCGGACTTCTCGGACTCTTCGCCTGTATCAGCTGTTCGTGGCCGATCCTCGCCTCGCTCGTCGGCGGTGCCGGGGCCACCGGGGCGCTCGCGACGACCGTCTACGCGCAGGCGTACGCACTCTCGACGATCGCGTTCGTGGTGACGGTCGGGCTCCTGTACTGGCGACCGTTCGAGTGAACCGCTCTCCTCTCAAGACTGCTCTCTCCTCTTCGTGCGTCGTGCCGTCGGTTCTCGCGCCCATCGATCGCCCACCCCGTTTGGGATCGGTCCGTCGGTTCCCTCGATCGTGTCGCATTCGCGGTCCATTTCGAATCGCTCTCCAGTCGTCGCTGCTGGTTACCGATCGGACACGCAACGCCGACGACTCGAGGGACGGCAGCGCTTTCGCCCATCCGAACGGGAACCGCTATCGCGAGAATGACCAACGTGGATCAGACGGCTCGCGAGACGACGGCCTTATGTATGCACCCGAGCTTCGAAATGAATGCAAACGACGTGGCCCACGCCGCCACGTTCCCTCCGGCTGTGTTCCAGCGCGGAGGCAGGCACCGTATCCGTCCGCTCGGGACACGGATCAGCACCCACCATCGCCGGTTCGCCGGCGCTCCGAGACGACGCCCTTATATACACAGGGCGCGTCCGTAAGGGTACGCAAAATCCCACGCCGGATGCGGTTTCCGGCGCGGGAGCGATCCGTTGCCCTTAAGTGTACGAGGGAATTGGATACGATCGCAACAAACGCGTGATCGGCGGGGCGTTCGGCGCTCCGTCGCTCGGACGGTTCGGCTCCGAAGGGGTTAAGTACCTCTCGTGGCTTACGAATGCGTCCGAAGGAAATGAGGATCCTACCCCTGCGGTCCGCCGTACAGATGGGATCTGATGTTAGCTTCGACAGTTCGGTGACGCCCGATCGGTCGGCGATTCCGATCAGTGTCATCGAACGTGTGGACCCAACTGTGTGAGTGTGTACTACATTCACCGCCAACAGACCCTCCCAGTCTACGACTGGGAGTAC
>NZ_JCASSM010000007.1:0-203923 GCF_059736495.1 Halosolutus sp. YCN4
GTGTCTGCTCGCGCTCCACAAATTCTAACTGAATGTCGGTGCTAGGTAGCGTGAGGCGGTTGAATTCGGGCATGGATACCGCGAATTCCACCGCCTCGCTTCTTCAAACTCTAATCTGAACAGCGCCTCGGGAAGGTTACAGGAGCGGAGTGCTCTCGCCGTAGACCGCGAGCACGAGCGCCGTCGTGTGGGTACCGGACTCGGCCGGTGCGCTCTCGACCGCGACGCGAGGATCGCCGAACTGCCAGCCCCGCAGGTCCTGTCCCGCCGCCAGCCCCTCGCGAACGCGCCGTTCGACGTCGTCGCTGTCCATCTCGCCGGCCGTCTCGTAGAACAGTCCCGGTCCGTCGTCGATCGACTGAACCCACGCCAGTGCCGCGCTGACCCGCCCCGGTTCGGCGGTCGTGGCCCGGGCTTCGACCACCGTCAGGCGCTCGCCCGCGGGGCCGAGATCGGGTGCGGTGCCGACGGCCTCGACGTCGACATCTGCGGGAATGACCGACGAGACGGAGACGAGATTGTAGTTCTCGACGCCGGCGTCCGCGAGGGCGGCGTCGTAGGAGGCCATCGCCGTGGGTCCCGAGGCGGATCCCCAGACGACTCGAATCGTGCTCATGGGTGCGAGTCGGGGACGAACGGCGTAAGGACTTGCGATCTCTGCGCCATCCGAGCGTTCCGCGTTCACACCTGGCAGATTGCAGCACGTTTTACCGAGACCCACACTCGTAAGCCGCCGTCTCGACGACCGTAGAACGGCCCGTTCGGATGAACGACAATGATCGATCGATCCTCTCGATCACGATGCTCGGACACGCGACGGTCCACGCCTACGAACTCGCGTTCCCGATCTTCATCGCCATCTGGATGTCGGAGTTTGGGATCAACGCCGCGGTGATGGGCCTCGTCGTCTCCGCCGGCTACGCGCTGTACGGGATCGGCGCGGTTCCGAGCGGCGTGGCAACCGACGCGTACGGCTCCAAGCGGCTCATCTCCGCCTGCCTGTTCGGCATGAGCCTCTCGTTTCTGGCGCTGAGCTTCGCCAGGTCCGTCGTCGGGCTGACGGTCGCGCTGGTCTGTTGGGGCGTGGCAGCGAGCGTCCACCACCCCGCGGGCCTCCGGCTGATCAGCACCGGCACGACTGAACGCGGAACCGGCTTCGCCTACCACGGGATCGCCGGAAACTTCGGGATCGCGGCGGGACCGCTGGTCGCGGCGCTGCTGTTGACCGCCCTCGACTGGCGGACCGTCACGGCAGTGCTCGCGGTCCCGGCGCTGCTCGCCGGCGTCTACACCGTCTTCGTCTCGGTCGATGAGACCGCGGCCGTCACCGCCAATCGCGAACCGGTCACCGACGGCGGCGGCCCGTCGCTCTCGGAGTTCGTCTCCGACACACTGGTGCTGTTCACCGGCGGTTTCCTCGTCGTCTTCCTGATGGTCGTCCTCGAGGGGTTCTTCTACCGCGGCATCCTCACGTTCCTGCCGGAGATCCTGGCGAGTTACCGGAGCCTGGCGCCCGTGACGATCGCCGAGCAGGAACTGGATCCGGCGCAGTACGTCTACGTCACGCTGCTCGTCGTAGGCATGGCCGGCCAGTACGTCGGCGGAAAGCTGACCGATCGGATGCCACCGGAGCGAGCCGTCGTCGGCGTCTTCATCGCGCTGGCCGCGCTGTGTCTCGTCTTCGTCCCCGCGGCGAACGCCGGCCTCGTCGCGCTGCTCGTCGTCACCATGCTGCTCGGTTTCGTCCTCTTCGCCGAACAGCCGCTGTTGCAGGCCGTCGTCGCCGACTACTCGGGGTCCGGAGTCCGCGGACTGTCCTACGGCTTCATGTTCCTCGGCGTCTTCGGGGTCGGCTCCCTCGGCGCGACCGCGACCGGCGCGATGCTCGCGTACACGACCCAGCAGACGCTGTTCCTGTTGCTCGCGATCGTTCCCGCCGTCGCCGCGGCGATTGCCGCCGTGCTCTCCGTTCGGGAGTACGACTGACGGCGAATCGAACGGCTCGAAAGCTGTGTTCGATCGCGCGCGAAAAGAACGGCCGACCCCTTACTGGTAGAAGTAGCCCGGCGACGAAATGACGTCGCTCGAGTCGTCCTGCTCCATCTTCTCGTGGGCGTCGAGGAAGTCCCGGTGGTGGACCTCGTCCCGATCGTTCCGGATCGCGAACATGCCGGCCTCGGTCGCGAGACTCTCGATATCGGCCCCGGAGTAGCCCTCGGTCTCGTCGGCCAGGGCGTCGAAGTCGACGTCGGAATCGACGTTCATGCCGCGGGTGTGGATCTCGAGGATCTGCTCGCGGCCGTCCCGGTCGGGTTCGGGCACCTCGATGAGGCGATCGAACCGGCCGGGTCGGAGGATGGCCCGATCGAGCATGTCGAAGCGGTTGGTGGCGGCGATGATGCGGATCTCTCCGCGAGCCTCGAAGCCGTCCATCTCGGAGAGCAGTTGCATCATGGTCCGCTGGACCTCGGCGTCGCCGGAGGTCTTGGACTCGGTGCGGCGGGTGGCGATGGCGTCGATCTCGTCGATGAAGATGATGGCGGGTTCGCGTTCGCGAGCCATCTCGAAGAGGTCCCGGACGAGCCGCGAGCCCTCGCCGATGAACTTGCGGACGAGTTCGGAGCCGGCCATCTTGATGAAGGTGGCGTCGGTCTCGTTGGCGACGGCCTTCGCGAGCATCGTCTTGCCCGTCCCCGGCGGCCCGTACAGAAGGACGCCGCTCGGCGGATCGATGCCGACCTCCTGGAACATCTCCGGCTGGGTGAGCGGCTGTTCGACGGCTTCGCGGACCTCGCGGACCTGTTCGTCGATGCCGCCGATGTCCGCGTAGCTGACGGCGGGCCGCTCGGTGATCTCCATCGACTGGGCGCGTGCGTCGGTCTCGGCGGAGAGCACCGTCTGGATCGCAAAGGAGTCGTTGACGGCGACCCGATCGCCGGCCTCGACGCGGTCGACGATTCGCGGCGAGACGTCGGTGAGCACTTCCTGGTTGTTGCCGTGCTGTTTGACGATGACCTCGTCGTCGTCCATCACGTCCTCGACGGTCGCGATGTACAGCGACGAACTCTTGAGGGTCTCGTTCTCGCGTTCGACGCGGTCGACTTTCTCGCGGAGGCGCTGGCGGCGGTCGTCGGCGTCGTCGAGCTGGTCGGACAGCTGTTCGTTGACCTCGACGAGATCCTCGAAGTGGCCGCGAAGCGCCTCGAGCCGTTCGTCGTCCGGGAGATCGGGATCGATATCGCGGTGGGGTCGATCGGGAATAGACGGGCTTCGAGACATCGTAACGTACGTCGGTAAGTCCCCGGCGATAAATGTGCCTTTGGGTCCCGGTTGGATTTCCGACGCCGATCGATCAGGGAATGCCTACCGAACGTATTCGGCCGCTTCGCGTCCGTGGGCACGAGTCTCGGGGCGGTTTACGCCGCGGTACCGCGCCGGCGAGACGACGGAATTGTGGTCGAGACCCGCGCGCCGAATCGGCCAGAGCGCTACGACAGCAAGAGCGCTACGACAGCAGTGCCTCCATCTCGTCGATCCGATCGCCGTAGCTCGCGAGCGCGCGATCGATCGGGTCCGAACTGCTCATGTCGACGCCGGCGATCCGCAGGAGATCGAGCGGGTACTCCCGGGAGCCGCGGCGAAGGAATTCGAGGTAGTCCTCCGCGGCGGTCCGGCCCTCCTCGAGGACGGTGTCGACGATCGCGAGCGCGGCCGAGATGCCGGTGGCGTACTGGTAGACGTAGAACGCGCGGTAGAAGTGGGGAATGCGCATCCACTCGCGGGCGATTCGGTCGTCGATCGCGGCTGGCTCGTAGTAGTCGGCCTTGAGGTCGCGGTAGAGGTCGTCCAGCCGATCGGCGGTCAGCGGTTCGCCGGCCTCCTCGAGTCGGTGGGCCTCGTGTTCGAACTCGGCGAACAGCGTCTGGCGATAGAGTGTCGAACGGACGCGCTCCAGGAACTCGTTGAGGACGTGCTTGCGGAACTCGGGATCGTCGACGGTCTCGAGCAGGTGGTTCGTCAGCAGGGCCTCGTTGACCGTACTGGCGACCTCGGCCACGAAGATCTCGTACCCCGAGTAGACGTAGGGCTGTTCCTCTTTCGTGAATTGGGAGTGCATCGAGTGGCCGAGTTCGTGGGCTAGCGTGTACATCGAGGAGATGTCGTCCTGGTAGTTCATCAGGATGAACGGCTGGGTATCGTAGGTTCCCCCGGAGTAGGCGCCGGACTGTTTCCCCTCGTTCTCGTAGACGTCGACCCACTGCGAGTCGAGGCCCTCGGCGACGCGGGACTGGTACTCCTCGCCGAGCGGTTCGAGCGCGGCGACGACGTGGTCCGTGGCCTCGTCGTACTCGACGTCCGGCCCCTCGTCACCGGTCAGGGGCATGTAGACGTCCCACATCCGGAGTTCGTCGACGTCGAGCGCGTCCCGCTTGAGTTCGGCGTGGCGGTGTAGCTTGTCGAGGTTGTCGTGGACCGATTCGACGAGCGTATCGTAGACGTCGACGGGAACGTTGGGTCCGTCGAGCGCCGCCTCGCGGGCGGTGTCGTAGTTGCGCGCCTGGGCCGTCTTGACGTCGGCCTTGACGCTGTTCTTGTAGGACGCGGCGACGGTGTTCCGGACGGACGCCCACTCGTCGAAGTAGTTCTCGTAGACCCGCTTTCGGAAGTCGCGATCGGGCCGCTTGAGCAGGTTGACGAAGTTGCTCTGGGTGATCTCGACGGCATCGCCGTCCGGATCTTCCACGGTCGGAAACGCCATGTCCGCGTTCGAGAGCATGTTGTACACCTCGCCGGTCGCCCCCGTGACCTCGCTCAGGTCCGCGAGCAGGGCCTCCACCTCGGCCGATCGCGTGTGGGGCTTCATGCGGAGCACGTCGTCGACGTAGTGGTCGTAGGTCTCGAGGTCGGGTTCGGCCGCGACCATCTCGTCGAACGCCTCGCGGGTCAGGTCCTGGAGTTCCGGTTCGATGAACGACGCGGCGGACTGGGCGTCGGCCGCCAGCGACTGGGCGCGGGCGGTCAGCCCCTGGTAGTGCTGGTTCGTCGTGTCCTCGTCTCGGCGCATCCGGGCGTAGGCCGACACCGTCGCGACCTCGCGCATGATCTCGTCGCGCAACTCGAGGACGGCGAGCAGGGTCTCGGCGTCGTCGACGGTCTGGCCCTCGTAGGCCGCGAGATCGTCGATCCGATCGGCGACCGACTCGTAGGCCGCCTCCCAGTCGTCGTCGGTGGCGTAGATGCTCTCGAGATCCCAGGTATAGGCCTCGTCGATCTCGGAGCGCTCCGGAACTGAACTCATAGCGAGACGTTTGCAACGGCAGTGGTAAAGCGTGTCGGACTATTGTGATCGGTGATCGTGGCGACGGCTTTTGTCGATGGCCGCGCAAAGACGAAGTATGACGGATCGTGGACCAGTTCTCGCCGACGTCGAACGTGCACTCGGGCGCGCGTGGACCGACGATCGGCCGTGGAACCTGCTGACGCGACTGACCGAACTGCCGGACCGGATGGGCGGCTCCCCGGGCGAACGGCGGGCGGCCGAACTCGTCCGGACGGCGTTTACCGACGCCGGCCTCGCGGACGTCCGGATCGACGAGTTCCCGATGCACCACTGGGAGCGCGGAGAGACCGAGTTCGCCGTCGTCGGCGACGAGGCGACGCGCGGGAGAGAGCGCCTGGGGACCGGTTCGATCGATCGCTCGTTCGAGGCGATCGCACTGCCGTACTCGCCGCCGGGCGACGTCGAGGGGCCGCTGGTCGACGTCGGCTACGGCACGCCCGAGGAGATCGAGGCGGCGGGATCGGCCGTTCAGGACGGCATCGTCGTCGCGAGCACGACGACCCCACCCGATCGGCGGTTCGTCCACCGGATGGAGAAGTTTGGGCACGCGGTCGCCGCCGGGGCCTCGGCATTCGTCTTCGTCAACCACGTCCCCGGGCAGTTACCGCCGACCGGGGCACTGCGATTCGACGCCGAGGCCGCCGTCCCCGGCGTCGGCGTCAGTGCCGAGACTGGCGATTGGCTCACGGAATATGCCGATCGGGGCGCGAGCGCGCGGATCCGCGTCGACGCGACGACCCGACGGGGATCGAGCCAGAACGTCCGCGGGGTTCTCGGCGGTGCGGATGCCCCGGATGAAACCGCCGACGAGGGCGAGGACCCCCCGGACGAGGCGGTGCTCGTTCTCGCACACTACGACGCCCACGACGTCGGCGAGGGTGCACTCGACAACGGCTGCGGGATCGCCACCGTCGTCGGTGCCGCGAGGGTCCTCGCGGCGATCGAGGACGACCTCGTCTGCCCGGTACAGATCGCCGGCGTCGGCTGCGAGGAGATCGGTCTGCTCGGTGCCGAGGCACTGGCGGACGACCTCGATCCCGACGCGATCCGGGCGGTCGTCAACGTCGACGGCGCGGGCCGGTTCCGGAACCTGCGGGCGCTCACCCACGGGTCGGAGACGATGGCAGCGGTCGCCGAGCGCGTCGCCGCCGAGGCCGGCCAGCCGATCGGTCGGGAGCCAGATCCGCACCCGTTCAGCGATCACTGGCCGTTCCTGCGGGCGGGCGTCCCGACGGTGCAACTGCACAGCGAACCGCCCGAGGGGAGCGAGCGCGGTCGCGGCTGGGGACACACCGCGGCGGATACCCGGGACAAGGTCGATCCGCGGACCCTGCGCGAACACGCGATGCTGACGGCGCTGCTGGTGCGGGAACTCACACGAGTCGACGTCCCGCGAATCGACGAGGCCGATCTCCGCGAGCGACTTCGCGAGCAGACGTACGAACCGGGGATGCGTGCGGCCGACGTCTGGCCGGCCGCGTGGGAATCGGCCGAGTGACGGCTAGAACGGGACGTCCTCCGGCACGTCGCGCGGGGTCCCCTCCCCGGCCATCCCGTCGAAGCCGAGGGTGACCGAGACGCGATCGATCGCGTCGATCTCGCTCGGCAGGCGCTGCTGGATCGCCTGGGTCGTCATCGGACTGACGCCACAGCCGTCGCAGGCCCCGCTAAGCGTGATCGAGACGCTACGCTCGTCGCGGTCGAGGCTCGTGATCGCGAAGTCGCCGCCGTGGGCCTCGATCTGCGGGAAGTTCCGCCTGAGAAACAGCGAGACGGCGTCTCTGATCTCGTCGTCCGTGGACCCGCCCGACTGGGAGTCGCTCATACGAGTCCGTAGGGAACCGGCGGGACATAACCCTGTTCACGATCGGATTCGGGCCGCCCTAGCCGCGCATCTCGGCGTCGACCGCGGTCCGGACGACGCGGGCGACCCCGAGCATCGCGACGAACGTCCCTGCCGCGACCAGCGCGGCGAACAGGACGATTCCGAGCACGAGCGCGCCGGCGTTTCCATACGACAGCAGCCCCGCGACGAGGAACCGGTAACTGAGGAAGACGAGGAGGATCCCCGCCGCGACCCGAATCGACGCCCGCCAGTACGCCCCGTACTCCTCCGGCGACAGCTCCATGCTCCGGCGTGTGTGTTCGGCGATGAAAAGTGTACCCGAGTCCGATCCATCGCGGAATCACGCTCCCGGCGTCGACCGATCGACGAGGAGTCATACGGTTTACTGTAAGTCAGTTCCGGCGCAACCGCGATCCGGGCGGCGGTTGCGCCGGGAAATCGGTACAGCAATCCGTATCAGTCGATCCCGTCGGCGACCTGGCCGGCCACTCGCGCGCCCGTCTGCCGATCGATCCGCCGGCGTTCGAACACGGCCCGCGCGCTCTCGGCGGCCCGCTCGTCGGCCGTGAACGCGACGTCGGGGTACGTGACGTCGGTCAGGAGCAGCGGGTCCGGCGGCGCTGGCGCGATTCCTTCGTGACCCGGAAGCGGGTCGGGCCCGAGAACCCGATCGATCGTCTCGAGGCTCGCCTCGCCGGTCCCGACGGCGTGTGCGAGCGAGACCAGCCGCCGAACGAGTTCGCGGGCGAACCCGCCCGCGGCGACGGTGAGCACGAGGAAGTCACCGTCCCGCGTCGCCTCGATCGTCGGCGCTCGCTCGGTGTTGCGATCGTCCGGCGTGAGGTTGTGGAAGTCGTGCCGGCCCGAGAGCGCTTCACAGGCGGCTCGGAACCGATCGTCGTCGACGGGGGAGCCGAGACCGTCGTCGATCAGATCGGGGCTTCGGCCGCCGGCGGCGGCCGGCGCGTACAGGTGGTACGTGTACGTCCGCCGGGTAGCGTCGTGCGTGGCGTGGAACGAGAGGGGCACGTCGGCGGCCGCCCACGCCCGGACGTCGGCCGGAAGGTCGGCGTTGAACGCCCGCGGCGTGAGCCAGTCGGGGACCTGGAGCGCGATCGTCTGGGCGAGCGCCGACACCCCGGCGTCGGTCCGGCCGGCGGCGGCGTAGCCGGCCGGCCGATCGGGCCCCTCGCGATCGGCGTCGGGATCGTACACGTCGAGCGATCGGAGTGCATCGAAGAGGGTCTCCTCGACGGTCGGAACGTCGGGCTGGCGCTGGAACCCGCGGTAGCCGGCGCCGTCGTAGGCGATCCGGAACGCTCGCTTGGGCATCGGTTCGATCGAGGGGTGCCAACGTGTTAGGCGCGTCGACCGCCGACCGTGCCGAACCGCACACGAGAGCGCGGCGAAGCGCGGGAATCGGCGCACGTCGCGGACGCCGCGACGAGGGCGCGTCTTAAACGACCCTGATATCGAGGCTACCAAGCCACCCCGCCGGCCGCCGTCTAGTCGGGTAGAGGAGGAACGCCTATGGCGACATACGAATTTACCTGTCCGGACTGCACGGCGCGACTCGAGTTCGACGAGCGACAGCGATCGGTGGCGATACGGAGCGGCTGTCCGCTCTGTGGCCGCCCGATCGCCGACACCCACTTCGCGGCGAAAAAAGGCGGATCCGCGTGATCGGCCCTGATACGGATCGTTGTAACGTTTTACCGGTGATCGCCTCCCCGTCGGGCGATCACCGGTAAAGAATCACAACAGACCGGATGAACACGATTGCGAGAGATGGGGTCGAAATGTGCGAGTGCGAACGGCGAACCAGCGGCGTTCGAACGCGTCTCGATATCGTGAACCGCCTGCATACTCCGGGCGGGTGACCTTCCCCACGAGTGGCGGAGACACCACTACACATGGGCGAGTCCAACGAGCGTGACCCGGAGTCACACACTACTGTGCGGAACGTCGTTCTCGTGATCCTCGATACGGCACGATCGAAAAGCGTCGGTACGTTTCCTGAACCGCGGGGCGGAGTCGGGGCAGGCGACGACGTCGGGGACGCGACCCGGCGCGACGCCGGCACGAGCGGACACGGGTGCGACGGGCCGCAATCCACCCCAGCGCTATCGCGTCTCGCGGCCGAGGGGACCGCGTTCGAGAACACCTTCGCGACCGCGCCGTGGACGCTCCCCTCCCACGCGTCGCTGTTTACGGGGCTTTTCCCCTCCGAACACGGTACTCACGGCGGTCACACCTACCTCAACGACGACCTGCGGACGCTGCCGGAGGCCTTCGCCGACGCGGGCTACCAGACGATCGGCGTCTCGAACAACACCTGGATTACCGAGGAGTTCGGCTTCGACCGGGGCTTCGAGGACCTCCGCAAGGGCTGGCAGTACATCCAGTCCGACGCGGACATGGGCGCGGTGGTCCGCGGCGAGGACATGACCGAGAAGCTTCAGGCGACCCGGAACCGCCTCTTCGACGGCAATCCGCTGGTCAACGCCGCCAACATCCTCTACAGCGAACTGCTCCAGCCGGCCGGCGACGACGGCGCGGCCCGATCGGTCGACTGGATCGAGAACTGGCTCACCGGCCGCACCGACGAGCGGCCGTTCTTCCTGTTCTGTAACTTCATCGAACCGCACGTCGAGTACGATCCGCCGCGGGAGTACGCCGAGGAGTTCCTCCCCGCCGGCGCGACCTACGAGGAGGCGACCGCGATCAGGCAGGATCCCCGCGCCTACGACTGTGACGATTACCAGCTTTCCGATCGCGACTTCGCCCTCCTCCGAGGGCTCTACCGGGCCGAACTCGCCTACGTAGACGACCAACTCGCCCGGCTCCGGCGGGCGCTGGAGGACGCCGGCGAATGGGAGGACACCCTGTTCGTCGTCTGTGGCGACCACGGCGAGCACATCGGCGAACACGGCTTCTTCGGCCACCAGTACAACCTGTACGACACCCTGCTGAACGTCCCGCTGGCGATCCACGGCGGCCCGTTCACCGACGGCGGCCGACGGTCCGACCTCGTCCAGTTGCTCGACCTGCCCGCGACGGTGCTGGAGACGGTCGGAATCGACGATCCAGAACTGCTGGACCAGGGCTCGGGCCGATCGGTCCACCCGGCGTCCGATGCCGAGCCGCGAGACGCCGTCTTCGCCGAGTACGTCGCCCCGCAACCCTCGATCGATCGGCTCGTGGCGCGCTTCGGCGAGATTCCGGATCGCGTTCGCGCGTTCGATCGCCGCCTGCGGGCCGTCCGGACGATCGAGTACAAGTACGTCCGCGGCGACGACGGATTCGAACGGCTCCACCACGTCCCGACCGATCCGGCCGAGAACGACGACATCGCACCCAGCGAGCCAGCACGGGTACGGGCACTCCGGGACCGACTCGAGGATCGGTTCGACCCGATCGCGGACGCCGACGACTCCGGAGCCGTCGAGATGCGAGCGGGAACGAAAGAGCGACTGGCGGACCTGGGCTACCTCTGAGACGGTCTGCTGTACCGTTGTACCGGTGCAACCGCACGGCGATCGCGGTTGCACTGGAACTGACGTGTCCGGTAGCCCATGAGACCGGCGTCGATCGATCCGTCGTCGATCCGCTCCCGTCGGTCCTGCCGACATGAAGCGGCCACGTGTACACGCGGCTTCGTTTCCGTCCGCCATCGGTACGTGGCTCCGTGTCACCCGCTACGTCCGCCGATACGTGCTCGTTGCCCGCTCGGAGCCTGTACGATCGATCAACCCGCCGACTGACGATCGTCGTCGACGCAGCCCCGGCCGACGTCGACGACGTCACGGTCGAAACGAGTCCGACCCGCGTTCGGATCACGGTCTCCCGCGCGGGACGCGACGCAGTCTGGACCGCGACGCCGCCGACTCGCCGACACGATTTTACCCGGGACCGCGAGGCGCACTACAACAACGGCGTCCTCACGGTGACGATCGGGACGAAGTCATGGTGGGGGCACTGAGACCGAGTCCCGGATCGTCGACCCGTTAGACGGGACTCATGTCGTCGAAGAGGCCGTCGTCGTCCTCCTCGGACTCGTTGTCGCCACTGTCGTTGCTGTCGTCGGACTCGTTGTCGCCACCGTCGCTGCCGTCCTCGGTCTCGTTGTCGCTACCATCGTCACCGTCGCTGCCGTCTGCGTCACCGCCGCCGGTGCTCTCGGATTCGTCGGCCTCCTCGACGACGCCGGCCGCGAGGTCCTTCACGTTCGACTCTTCCATAGATCGGACCCGTTCCGGGTAGACGCCGATCGCGACCAGCAGGTCCTCGTCCGTCTCGACGGCCTCGGTGGCGTGCAGGTTGACGTCGACGGAATGGCCCTCGAACTCGGCCGTAGCGGTGAACCGGGACATCGTCGTCTCCTGATCGAGGATCGTGACCGTTTCGTCCTCCTCGTGGGAGATGTCGTCCATCCCATCGTAGTTGTCCTCGACCAGTTCGACGAGTTCCGTGGTCGACATCTCCTCGACCGGGTTGAACTCCCGGCCGGCGATCGACACCTGCGGGGTCGTCAGGAGCATGAAGACGGCTCCCCGGGCGTCACCGATCGGGCCCATATCGACCGACTTCTCGTGTTCGGTCAGGTAGTTCGTCACCGTGATCGTCTCCGAGTAGGGCCCCACTTCGAACGATTCCGTGATCTCGAGCGGTTCGATCCCGGTCTGCTCGTACTCGGTGTCCTCGCGAACGCTGGTTTCGACGCCTGCAGGCGACGATTCGTGCGTATCGAGGCCGGCCACGCCGAGACAGCCAGCGAGACTCGCGAGTCCGATGCTTCCGGCACCGGCCAGGACGGTTCTGCGGTTCATCTTGCCGCCTCTTTCCGTTCGGGGACCATGAATATGGTGGATTTAGAACCGTTCCGATGGCTGAAATGCGGCGATCGACTCCGAGAGCAGGATCGGCCTCGGGACCGATCGCCCGTCGAGAAGCCCGCGTTCCGATCGCCCGTCGATTCACTCGAGATTCAGTTCGGCGCCGCAGTCCGGACAGACGAACTCCGACTCGCCGTCCGAGATTCGCATACTGTCGCGTCCGCAGTCGGGACACGAGACGTTCCGATCGTCGAGCACGGGAATCCGATCGATCCGAACGTCCTCGGTCTCCCCGGGCGCGCCGATCGCGAGCGCGACGAGGTCCGCCTCGCCGTCGTTGTACCCCGACTGGAACTCCCCCGGAGCGAACCGGATCGCCTCGTCTTCCCCGACCGTGATCTCGCCGTCTCTCGTCTCGAACGTCGCCGTCCCCTCGAGGACGACGAACACTTCCTCCTGATCCGCGTGCGCGTGTACCGACCCGCTGAACCGCTCGCCCGATTCGAGGGCGTAGCGCGTGATCGTGACGTTCGCTGCGTTCAGCGGGTCCGTCAGCGGCCGTCGATCGGACTGCCAGGCGTCCTCGTACGGGTCGGGATCGATCTCGTCGATCGAAACGTGCTCCATGGACGGCCTTCGTCTCGCTGGCCCATGAATCACTGTGGCGCGATCGGCGCGACCGAGGGAGCGAACGCGGCGGTCGATCGATGGACGAATGCCGGAACAGGCCCCGCGAAGGTTTATCCGGTCACCCATGGTCCGTCACGAGCGTGACTCCAGCCGCCGCACCACGATCGAACGACCTTCGCGAAACCCTCGAGAACGACGCGGTCGCACTCGGCGTCCTCGAGAGCGCGTACAGTCCGGACCTCGTCGAGTTCTACGGCGACCTCGGCCTCGACTTCGTCTGGATCGACCTCGAACACGCCGGCCCGAGCCCCTGGGACGGCGAGCGCATGGCCGACCTCCTGCGGGCGGCGGACGTCTCCGGCACCGAACTCCTCGTTCGGCTGCCGGAACCGGATCCCGGACTGGTCCGGAAGACGCTGGACGCCGGCGTCCGGAACCTGTTCGTCTCGCGGATCGAGTCCGCGGCCGACGTTCGACGGGCCGTCGAGGCCGCCCGGTTCCGGTACGACGGCGAGCCAGGGAAACGCGGCTTCGCCAATCCCCGCGCGAGTCGGTGGGGGACCGCCGACGACTACGTCGACACCGAGGACGAAGAGATCGTCGTCGGCGTCACGATCGAGTCCCCCGAGGCGATCGACGATCTCGACGAAATCCTGGCCGTCCCGGACCTCGGGTTCGTGTTCGCCGGCCCGCTCGATCTGGCCGTCTCGCTCGGCCACCCCGGCGAACCGACCCACGACGAGGTCCAGGCCGCGGTCGAAGAAATTCGAGAGCAGGCGATCGACGCCGACGTCCCCCTCGGCGGACTGGGGTTCGGAATGGACGACGTCAACGAGAAGGCCGACGCGGGGTACCAGATCCTGAACCTCGGGAGCACGACCGGGGCGCTCGCGACTGCGGTACGATCGTGGCTCGAGGAGTACGAGGGATAGCGAAAGAAGAGGACCGATAGCGACGCGGAGACCGGTCGACCCCGGCGAGGACAGCCGATCGAACCCGACGAGCACAGCCGATCGGGTTCAGCGGTCGTCCTGCGAACGCCGCGCCGGCGGGGTCCGGGAGAGGACCGTGCCGAACAGGTCGCGGTTGTCCGCGACGAACCGGTAGGCGCCCTCGCGGAAGCGCCGGTAGTCCTCGAAGTGCCGGAGGAACTCGACGGCGTCGTCGACGGGCCCACCCCTGTCGACGCGGCGGAGCGCCTCCTCGATCGAGGCCCCGCAGGAGTAGACCCGGTCCTCGGTCACGAGGTGGGCACACTCCTCGTAGGACGGCGGCAGTCGCTCGCGCAGGTCGGGCGTCAGGTCGCTGAAGCCGACGACGCGGAGGGTCGATCGCTCGTCGACGTACTCGGCCCACCACGTACAGAAGCCGCAGTCGTCGTCGTAGACGAGGGTCGGGTCGGGCATACTAGGGACGACGGTCCGGAGTCACTAACCTCTGGCTCCGCTCGCGATCGAGTGCGGGGGCAGAACATTATTGGTGGTTCTGCGCAATCGAGGGGCATGAGCAGCGCGGCCCGATCGCTCTCGGAACCGCAGGTTCTGGCCCACGCGAAGCGGCGGCTCTTTCCGACCGACGAGAAGCGCCGATCGTACGCCGTCGCGGACACGCAGTTCGCTCGGGACGAGTGGCTCCCCGGCCGCCCCATCCGCTCCGACGTGCGCGATCGGCTGGCCCCGTTCAACCACGTCCAGATCGGCGGCGGCTATCCCGACCTCGTGGGCGTGGGCCACCTCGAGTCCGACCTGCTAGCCGTCGATCGACTGGGCGAGGAGCAGCCGCTGATCGCCATCGAGGCGAAAGGCGAGACCGAGAGCGGCGTCGACACCCACCTCGGGATCGCCCAGGCCCACGATCGGCTCCACGAGGCGAACGTGGCGTACGTCGCCGCGCCGGTGGCCGCGATTTCCGCGACCGATCGGACGCTCGCCCGGGAACTCAACGTCGGCGTCCTCGGCGTCGATTCGGCGGGCGACGTGCGGGTGCTCGAGCGCCCGCGGGTCGTCGGCAACCGGACCTCGACGGAGGCGACCGCGCTGCGCTTCCAGGCCAGCGCACAGGGCGTCGCGGACGCCTCGTTCGGGCTGAACCACCCGAAGAACTACCTCGGCTATCCGCTCGCACACTACGCCGACGGCGACACTGAGTCCCTGCTGACCGAGTACGACGTCGTCGGGGCGGTCCGGGACGCGAAACGCGGGGCGCGATTCCTCGGGCTGATCGACGACGGCCCGCGCGGACCGGAACTGACCTCGCTCGGCCAGGAGGTCGTCCGGTTCGCGCTGGCCCGTAACGGCTCCGTCGAGGCCGCCCTCGCGGAGTTCCGGGACTGGTACCGATCGCGCAAGCGATTCGTCGACCTCGCACCCGCGTGGGGCCGGCTCGCCCGGCGGGTCGTCTTCGACTACGAGGCTACGGAGCTCCTCGTCACGGAACTGCAGTGCATGCACGACGACGGGATCACGGAGCCGTCCCTCGTGGACCTGGTCGAGTACCTGCACGAACTCCACCCCTCGTTCACGATCGAGTTGTTCCTTCGGGGCGACGAAGCCGTCCGGAGCCGGGTCCTGACCGAAGACGGGGCGTTGCGATCGACCCCGCTCGAGGACGGCACCGTCTACCACTCGCCGACCGTCTTCCAGCTGAAGGCGATGCTGTATCACACCGGCATTCTAGAGGCGCGGGGCGCGGAGCCACACCGGCTGGAGCCGATCGAGGATAGCTGGGCGCTTCGGGAGGCCGTCTAGAACCGTCCCTGGCGCTCGAAGACCAGCCCGTAGTGGTGCGGCGGCAGGTCGATCCGCCGATCCCGATCGAAGTCGCCGGCGTCGGTGACGTGCGATCGGGTTTCGTCGGGAGACAGCCGGAGTTCGGTCGGCGGGCCGCGCGGCTCGCCCGCGATCGTCGTCTCCGTTCTCGGGAGCGGGTGCCAGTTGACGACGACGAACGTGCCGTCAGATTCGAGTACCGCATCGACCTGCTCGACGAACGGGGCCGGGTCCTCGATCCCGTGGAACGCGTTCGCACACAGACAGACGTCGACCGGCTCGGGCAGGTGGGACGCGAGCGATCGGGCGTCGCCGCGGACGGGGACGACGTTCTCGACGCCCTGCTGGTCGGCGATCGTCTCGAGGTCCGCGAGCAGCCTCTCGTCGAGGTCGAGGGCGTAGACCGGGGCCGGATCGGTGATTCGGGCGGCCGGCAGCGCGAAGTAGCCGTTCCCGCACCCGATCTCGACGAGGGCGTCCCCGGCCGCGACCCCGAGTCGCCGGAGCGTGTCGCCGGGCGTCGGCCAGAGCCGTCCCCACCAGTCCCAGTCCGGCTGTCCGGTGTTCCGGAAACGGTCCATGGCGGGACGTTCGAACCTCGATCTTATAACCGATCGGCCACTGCCAGTGAATCGGGAATTTCCGCAGCCACGATCGAGGGGCCTGCCGGTTCGATCTGAACGACGCCGAAGTGGTCGCTTCGCTGCCCGCGACTCGTCCGATTCGAGCCCGCGCGATCCGCATTTCCGCGACGAACGCACGTGAGAAGCAGAACGACGGGCGCGGAGGGATTTGAACCCCCGACATCTTGGTCCGGAACCAAGAACTCTGTCCACTGAGCTACGCGCCCTCGGAAAAACCTAGTGCAATCGACGACATAACGGTTCCCCTTCCGATCGCCCGTCGGCGACTTATACGGATTGCTGTACCGATTTCCCGGCGCAACCGCCGCCCGGATCACGGTTGGGCCGGAAATGACTTACAGTAAACCGTATTACAGCGACGAGGTGTCCGCCGTCCCGCACCCGGGCTGTTCATCGGCTGGGCACGGGCCGCGATCGATCGTGATCTCGAGTTCGCCCTCGGTCGCCGCAACGGTGACGGCGTGGTCACCGTAGGTGAACTCGAGCGAGTCGAACCCGGACCCCGACCCGCAGAGCCCATCGAGTGCGTCGGGATCGATCGCGGAGTAGAGAGGCTCGAGGTCGAGCGGATCCACCCCTTCGACGCGGGCCAGCAGATCGATAACCGCGGTACTGGGTCGTCGGTTGTCCGCCGGACCGACTCTCGTAGATGTGCTGGAGGGATTCATCACTACTGCTGAGGTGATCGGAGGTAAAGAGAATGACTCAATATTCCACCGTCGTTCGAGTAGACAGAAAGATTCTGTCGGGCGGTGACGAGCGGCTATCCCGCGGACGGCGTCGATTCGTGATCGCGTTTCAGGCCCGAATACGCCCCTTCCGGGAGGGGACGACGGTTCGACGGGCGTTCACTCGACGATAGCCGAAACGCAGTCGAGATTCGTCGGACGGAAAGCCCGATCGATTCTACCTCGTCCATCGGGGGGTATCATTCAAAAATATTCCTCGGTGGTCGGGGCGCGACGGTACCCCACAGCGCCACGAACGCGACGCGGCGGCGCTACCGACTCACTCCCGACGCGGGACCTCGTGCCGACCGAACCCGTACCGGAGACGGTTCGCCAGCCGCCGGGAGAACCGGCCATCGTCGGCCCGCGAGCCGAACCGTTCGGCCAGCGAGGTGTAGATCAGCGGGAGCGGGACCTCCTGTTCGAGGGCCTCCTGGACCGTCCACGTGCCGGTCGACCCGCCCTCGATCCGATCGGCGACGTCGCCGAGATCGGTCCCCTCCTCGCGGAACGCCTCCTCGCAGAGTTCGAGCAGCCACGAGCGGATGACCGCGCCGTTGTTCCAGACCGACGCCACGGATTCGAGGTCGAGGTCGTACCGGCCCTCGTGGAGGAGTTCGAACCCCTCGCCGTAGGCCTGCATCAGCGCGTACTCGACCCCGTTGTGGACCATCTTGACGTAGTGACCCGATCCCGCTGGTCCCATCCGCTCGTGGCCGTCGGGGCCGGTCGCGACGGCGTCGAAGACGGGCGTCAGTTCGTCGTAGGCCCATTCGGGACCGCCGATCATTAGAGAGAAGCCGAGTTCCGCCCCGGCGGGGCCGCCGGAGGTGCCACAGTCCAGGTACGCCGCGGGGCAGGACTCCGCCCGACGGACGGAGTCCTCGAAGTACGAGTTGCCGCCGTCGACCACCACGTCCTCGCTGTCGAGGTGGGGTTCGAGTTCGTCGAGCGTGACGTCGACGGCCTCACCCGCCGGGACCATCAGCCAGATGCGCTTGTCCGCCCCGAGTCGATCGACGAGGTCGTCGATCGAGTCCGCCGGTTCCGCGCCGGCGTCGGCGGCGGTCGCGACGGCGTCCGCGTCGAGGTCGAAGGCAACGACGTCGTGGCCCGCCGCGAGCGTGCGATCGACGACGATCTGTCCCATGCGTCCGAGTCCGATTACGCCCAGTTGCATGGTCGATGCTGGGCGGGGCTACGAGGTAGTGGTTGTGATTCGACGGCCGCTCGCTGGACCGGTCGGGCCACCGACTGCGCCGGCAGACGTGTTCCGGACGCGACGACGCGACGCAGGCGAGAAGCGCGGCGGTCGACGACGCGGCGGCGATCGATGGCCGCCGCTCCCAGTTCCGCTCGAGAGCGTGCGAGCGGCGTCAGTAGATCGGGTCCTCGAGGCGGGCCCAGCCGATCGCATCGAGGACGACGATCCGGTCCTCGTAGCGAACGTAGACGCCGTTGTACTCGCAACCGGCGGCGTCGTGGTACGGGAGCGAACTCCGGACGGCGTCGACGACAGACCACGCGCCGTCGCGGTCGAGGGTGACGTGTTCCCACTCCTCGCGCGCGTCGTTGCGGATCGCCCGATCGATCGCGCGTCGCGCGCCGGGGATGCGATCCAGTCGATCGGACGTCGCGTCGACGACGGTCGCATCGGCGGGCACGTCCTCGACGATGCGCGCGCCGAGGTCCGCCTTCGATCGTGCCGACGACCTGCGCGAACGGCCCGATCGAAGCACGTAGCCGGCGGCAGCGGCCGTTCCGACCGCCAGAAGTGAGAGACCGATCTCTTTGCCCCTGATCATTATGCGAGTACGTAACAGCAACCGATTAAGTATCTTTCGACAGAATGTCTGACACGATGATTGCTATCGAGTCGCGGTCGGCGCGCCGCGTCTAGAGGGCCGCCGATAGGTTCGTCGTGATCGCGCCGGCCACGACGAGCAGGGCGAGACCGACGACCGCCGCCGCCCGGTAGAACGGCAACGCGTTGGCGGCGGGTTCCCGCAGTTTCTTTCCGTTGAGACCGGCCTCGAACCGCTTGGAGCCGACCTCGACGAGGCCGGCGAACGCCAGCCAGAGCACGACCATGGCGATCACTAGCTGGCCGTTCGTGGATCCGACGAGGCTGTCGGCAGTGTATCGGGTCCCCGCGAGGTGGCCGCCGGTGAGAAACAGGACCAGCGCGCTCACCCGCGAAATCGTCGTGAGTCGACCCGCGATCCGTTCGAGCGGCTTCGTCGTGTTGAACGCCCCGTCTCGTGCGAGCGGAACTACGACGAACGCGACGTAGAAGACGCTGCCGGCCCAGATCGCGGCAAAGAGCAGGTGCGTCGTCTGGGCGAGAAACGTATCGATCATACGGGGTGACTCGAAGCACGATGGTATCAGCGTTCCGACTCGCGGTCGAGATCGGCCGCGAGCGATCGGTCACTCGAGCCACTCGGGCGTCCACGCGACCAGCCGTCGCCGGACGCCGGCGTAGACGAGCGAGACGGCGATCCCGCCGAGGACGACCGCGGGGAACCAGCCGTCGAAGACGAACAGGGCGGGCACCGCGAGCGCGACGGCGACCGCGGCGTCTTCGGGTGCGCCGTCGTACCGGATCCACCGGCGCGGGCGCAGCCACCGACCGCGAACGTGATCGTAGACCGCCCGATCGCTCGGGTTCGTCCAGGGATCCATCTCCGGCCCCCCGCCGAGGGCGTCGCTCGCCGCGTGGAGCCACGCGGCCACCGCGATCGCCGCGACGGCGACGGTGAGCGGGGTCGGAACGAGCGCGGCGAGCATCGTCGCGAGCACCGCCGGCACGACGCCGGCGACGGGAAAGTGGAAGCTCCGCCGATGCTCGAGGACGAGATCGAGATCCGGCGCGAGGCCGCCGAGGATCGCGCCGACGGCGAGCGGACCGGCGAACTCCGGCACGGCGTAGGCGACGGGCGCGACGGCTGCGAGCCCCGCGAACGCGTGCGTCGTCGCCATCATGACTCGGCGTAGGCGTCCGATCGGCAAAACGCTGCGTGAAACGGCAGGGGAACGGCACCGGTCGGGTCCCGGACCCTCAAGTGCGATCACGGTGCGGAACGATCTCCGGTAGCGAGCGATCGCGTCGAGCCCGGTTCATCGGGACGGCGACGGCGGCCGCGACGACGGCCCTCCTGGCGGGTTGTGGCGGTCCCGGCGAAGAGGGAGGCGAAGAAGAGGACGACGGCGAACCGGAGGCCGAAGAGGGGACGGGCAACGGTCCGGAGCGAGACGAGGACGAGGACATCGGGAACGAGTCGGACAACGAGACCGGCAACGAGTCGGACAGCACCGAGAACGAGACGGACGATACCGAGAACGAGACGGACAACGAAACTGACGACGGAGGGGAGGCGGGCGCAGCCGATTCGATCGCGTTACTCGATATTCTCGCCCTGGTAACTGCCGTCGTAGACGTCCTCGTGGTTCGCCTCGGCGAACACCAACTGGGCGATCCGGGCCCCGCGTTCGATCTCGACGTCGTGGTGGACCTGCAACAGCCCCTCGCCGCGGCCCTCGTAGCCGGCGTCCCAGACCGCCGTGTTGAGCATACAGGAGTTGCGCATGAGCGACGATCGCGGGTAGACGAAGCCGACGTGGCCCTCGGGAATCGCGATCCGCTCGCCGTAGCGGGCGACGTAGGCCCCCTCGGGCAGGTAGTAGGTGTCGGGATCCTTCTGCTCGAGTTCCTCGAGCGGCCGGGCGATCCGGTCGCCGATCTGCTTGTCGTCACGGCCGATCCGACCGGGTTCCAGTTGCTCGAAGACGACGTCGACGGTGAGATCGACGCCGTTGGGCTGGACCTGCTCCTCGTCGATCGGCGAGACGTGATCGGCGACGAACGCACCTGAACGGAACATATCCACGCAACGCCCCGGAAGTGAGATAAGGCGTTCGTTCGGCGACGGTCTCCGCGAACCGCCGATGGGCCGAGGCCAGCCGACGAGAGGGATCCGATCGGCGACGTCGGTAAGCGACGACTCTCGATCGGCGACGAGGATGGCGAACGGTATCGACGATCGGCCGCGCTCCACTCGACGGGCGTCCAGTGAGCTGGCAATAATTACTCGAAAACCGCCACACTGGCGGGGAATTTACACGGTCGATCCCTACAGAAACACGCTGGTTTTATCAGGACGGACGGCCGAGATTCGGGTGCTATGGGACAGACTCTTACCGAAAAAGTTCTCGACGACCACCTCGTCGAGGGCGAACTCGAGACCGGCGAGGAGATCGGGATCGAGATCGACCAGGTACTCACGCAGGACACGACCGGCACGATGGTCTGGCTCCAGTTCGAGGCGATGGGACTGGACGAGGTCCAGACCGAAATCGCCGCCCAGTACTGCGACCACCAGACCTACCAGTTCGACTTCAAGAACACCGACGACCACCGTTTCCTGCGTTCTGCGGCCGGCAAGTACGGCGCTCACTTCTCTCGCCCCGGTAACGGTATCTGCCACAACGTCCACCGCGAGAACTTCGCGGCTCCCGGCAAGACGCTGCTGGGTTCGGACAGTCACACCCCGACCCCCGGCGGCCTCGGCCAGCTCGCGATCGGTGCGGGCGGGATCGACGTCACCGTCGCGATGGGTGGCGCCCCCTACTACATCGAGATGCCCGAGATCGTCAACGTCCGACTCGAGGGCGAACTCCCCGAGTGGGCCACCGCGAAGGACATCATCCTCGAGATGCTGCGACGCCTCTCCGTCAAGGGCGGCGTCGGCAAGATCCTCGAGTACACCGGGCCCGGCGTCGAGACGCTCACCGCGCCCGAGCGCATGACGATCACCAACATGGGCACGGAACTCGGCGCGACCACGTCGATCTTCCCGACCGACGAGCAGACCCAGGACTACCTGGAGCGCGTCAGCCGCGGCGAGGAGTACGTCGAACTCCAGCCCGACGACGACGCCGAGTACGACGACGAGATCGTCGTCGATCTCTCGGACCTCGAACCGCTGATCGCCCAGCCGTCGATGCCGGACAACGTCGTCCCCGTCAGCGAGGCGGCCGGCCAGTCCGTCGAGCAAGTCATCGTCGGCTCCTGTACCAACGGCGGCTACGAGGACATCCTCCCCGTCGCGAAGATGCTCGAGGGCCGCGAAGTCTCGATGGAAACCGAGACGATCGTCGCCCCCGGCTCCAAGCAGGCCTCCGAGATGCTCGCCCGTGAGGGGTGGGTCGCGGAGATGATGGCCGCCGGCGTCAACTTCTCCGAGGCCACCTGCGGCGCGTGTATCGGGATCGGTCACGTGCCGTCCTCCGACTCCGTCTCGCTGCGGACCTTCAACCGCAACTTCGAGGGGCGCTCCGGCATCGAGGACGACAACGTCTACCTCTGTTCGCCGGAGGTCGCGGCCGCCGCCGCGATCAAGGGCGAAATCGTCGACCCGCGGGACCTGGCGGACGAACTCGGCGACCTCGAAGCGCCCGGCGTCGAGCTCCCCGACGAGTACACCGGCTCCAAGACCGACCTCATCAGCCCCGACGAGGCCGTCGACGACGAACTCATCAAGGGCCCGAACATCGGCGACGTCCCGCTGAAGGACCAGCTGGGCTCCGACATCAAAGGCGAGGCGCTGCTCAAGATGGAGGACAACATCACGACCGACCACATCATCCCTGCGACCCAGGACATCCTGATGTACCGGTCGAACGTCCCCAAACTGAGCGAGTTCACGCTCTCGCGCGTCGACGACACCTTCGCCGAGCGCGCGCTCGAGGCCGACGGCGGCTTCCTCGTCGCCGGCGAGAACTACGGGCAGGGCTCCTCGCGCGAACACGCCGCCCTCTGTCCGATGTACCTCGGCATCGAGGGCGTCCTCGCACAGAGCTTCGCGCGCATCCACCGCGCGAACCTCTTCAACTTCGGCATCGTCCCGCTGACGATCGACGAGGAGACCTACGAGTCGATCGACCAAGGCGACCAGATCGAGATCGTCGACGACGTCTACGACGCCGTCACCTCCGGCCAGGAGGAGTTCACGGTCCGCGTCGGCGACGAGGAGTTCACCGCGACGCTCGACGCCTCCGAGCGCGAACGCGACATTCTCGCCGCCGGCGGCAAACTCGCCTGGACGAAAGAACAGGCCGAGGGAAGCGGCGCCGCGCCCGCCGACGACTGATCGCGTCACGACGCTTCGATTCCCCGTTTTTTCGCGGTGCCGACCGTCGCAGTCGCTACTGGGTCCCGAGAAGCGCGGCTGGACGTCCGGTGAGCTATTCAACAGCGGGTCCGTACGACCCGGATATGGACTCGACATCGCGGGACGTTCTCGTCGAATTGCTCGAGACGCCCTCGCCATCGGGCTTCGAAACCCGCGGACAGCGCGTCTGGATGGATTACGTCGACCAGTTTGCGGACGACGTTCGGACGGACGCCTACGGGAACGCCATCGCCGTCCACGAGGGCGACCCCGACGCACCGGAAGTAGTCCTCACCGGCCACGCCGACGAGATCGGCTTCATCGTCAGATCGATCGACGAGGACGGGTTCGTCAGGCCGGGTCGAATCGGCGGCAGCGACCCGTCGGTGTCTCAGGGGCAGCACGTGACGATTCACACCGCGGACGGTCCCGTCGAGGGCGTCGTCGGCCAGACGGCGATCCACCTTCGCAAGGAGGACGACGACGACGACACCGAGGTATCGGACCTCTGGATCGACATCGGGGCCGAGAGCGAGGACGAAGCGACCGAGCGCCTCGATATCGGCGACCCGATCACGTTCTCGTCGACCGTGTCCTGGCTTTCGGAGACGCGCCTCGCCGCCCGCGGGCTCGACAACCGCGTCGGAACGTGGGCCGCCGCCGAGGGCTTTCGGCAAGCGGTCGACGCCGGCACCGAAGCAACCGTCTACGCCGTCTCCACCGTCCAGGAGGAAGTCGGCGTCAAGGGAGCGCAGATGGTCGGGTTCGACCTCGAGCCGGACGCCGTCGTCGCCGTCGACGTCGGGCACGCGGTCGACTACCCCTCCGCGCCGAGCGAGAAGACGAGCCGGATGGAACTCGGCGAGGGGCCGGCCCTGGGACGGGGAAGCACGAATCATCCGGTGCTGTTCGAGGCGTTGCGATCGATCGCCGACGACCGCGACGTCGAGGTGCAAGTCGAGGCGCTCGGCCTCGGAACGGGGACGGACGCCGACGGCTTCTTCACCGCGGCCGGCGGGATTCCCTCGCAAGTCGTCAGCGTCCCCAACCGGTACATGCACACCCCCGTCGAGGTGATCGACACCGACGATCTCGAGGCCGTGGCGACGCTTCTCGGGGCGTTCGCGAGCAACGCACACGAGTTCGCTCCGTTCACCGTCGACATCTGAGCACCGGCGCTCGGGAATCGGACCCGGTATCGCAACCGGTACCGACATCCGATCGGAGCCGATAGCTCGACCGAATGCCGACACGCGGACACGACAACGCGGGCTATCGACGGCTGTTCGACGACGACGGACTCACCTTCGGCACCGGCTTTCCCCTCACGGGGACGAACCGATCGACGCCACCGATCGACGAGGAACTGCGTCTCGCGGCCCACGCGGAAGCCGTCGGCTTCGACGGCCTCTGGGCGCGCGACGTTCCGACCTACTGGCCGAAGTTCGGCGACGCGGGCCAGACCGTCGACGCGTGGCCGTGGCTCTCGCAGGTCGCCGCCCACACCGACGACGTCGCGCTCGGGACGGCGAGCATCGTCCTCACCTTGCGCCACCCGCTCCACGTCGCGAAGGCGGCCGCGACCGTCGATCGGCTCTCGGACGGGCGGCTCGTCCTCGGCGTCGCGACCGGCGATCGCGACCCCGAGTTTCCCGCGTTCGACGTCGACCGTGACGACCGCGGCGATCGGTTCCGGGAGGCCGTCGAGGTCCTTCGGACGGTCTGGCGGGAGGAGTATCCCGAACTCGAGGGCGACTGGGGCGCGCTCGAGGGGGACCTCGACGTCGTTCCCAAACCGACGACCGAGACGCTCCCGCTGTTGCCCACGGGCCACGCCCGCCAGTCCCGCGAGTGGATCGCCGCACACGGCGACGGCTGGCTGTTCTACCACCTCCCGGAGGAAACGCTCGCGAGCTATCTCGACGACTGGCGCGCCGACGCGGGCGCGAAGCCGTTCGCGATGGTCGTCCGCGTCGAGTTCGCGGACGATCCGACGGCGGATCCCGAACCGCTACACCAGGGATACCGCGCCGGCGTCGAGTGGTTCCGCGACTACTTCCGGCGGCTCGACGACCTTGGCGTCGATCACGCGATCGTCTCGATCGAGAGCGAAGATTCCGAACGGGGACTCGCGCGGTTTGGAGAAGAGATCATCGACGACCTGTAGTCACCGCAGTTTCGAACGCCGGTCAGGTCTCGATCGGCAGTTCGAGTTCTTCGACGTCGGCGCGGCCGTCCGTCGGCGTCCGATCGATCACGATGGGGCGTGTCCATTCCGCGGGAGACGACGTGCCGTTCGGACCACTCATCCGTCGGTCGATTCCCGATACTCCAGTTCGACCTCGGCGGGATCGCCGCCGATTCCCGGCCGGTTCCGGCGGGCGTAGTGGCGATGGACAAGCGCGGACACGCCGAGCGTGACGGTCACGAGGACCATCCAGGCGAACTCGGGAAGGGCGGTGAACGGCGCCAGTTCGAGCGTGACGCCGCCGAGGACGATTCCGATGAGCGCAGTAAGTCCGAGATAGTACTCGCTCCACGGGACCTCGCGGCCGCGCACGGCGTTCATGTAGACCCCGACGTCCTCGAGCGCCGGCGTCGGCCCGATCGCCCCCCGTTCGCGATCGAACTCGACGACGCCGGCCCGGTCCAGTTTCGGCAGGTGTGACTGCTGGAGCGCCGTGTAGACCCGTTTGCGATCGCTGCTCGAGACCGCCTCGAACTGGAGGCCGTCCTCCCGGGCGGCGATCTCCTGGGCGATCGTTCCGACGTCGACCCGACCCTCTTCGCGCATGAGCGTGTACAAGATGTGTCGCCGGCGCTGGTTCGACAGCAGTTCGAAGAGTTCGTCTTCCGTCAGCCCGCCCCGGTTCGGTTGCGGTACCTCCAGTTCCCCTCCGGATTCTTCCTGCGTACCCCCCATTCGATATCGAGGTCTTCCGACCACCAGATAAATCCATTGGATTTCCAAACAGTTCATATTTCCGTTGTTATTTTACGTAATTATATTTGTATGAGTGGGTAGAGTAGCCGCGGACTTCGTGTCGATTCGCGCCTCGGCAGTGATGCTGGTGCTGCCGGAACACGCCGATTCGACGTCGTCAGCACCGAGTTCGAGTCGCATCGGCCGCTAGCGATCGATCCGGAAGCGTCTGGAGAACGCCGACGACGAACGGAACTCCTGAATCGGTCGACGGCCGCGAATCGAGGACGCGGTCAGAACCGATCGAGCGAGAAGGTTCCGATCGGGTGGTCGGTCTCGCCCTCGAGCGCGAGGTCGGCCATGATCTCGCCGATCACGCTGGCGAACTTGAAGCCGTGGCCGGAGAAGCCGGCGGCGACGGCGACCTGCGGGTGGTCGGGAAGCGTATCGAGGACGAAGTGATCGTCGGGCGTATTCGTAAAGAGACAGGTTTCCAGGCGCATCGTCGGCCCCGCACCGTCCGGGAAGTACGTCTCCGCGAACTCCCGCAGCAGTCGTTCGTCCGCCTGGGTCGGCTCGCGCTCGAAGGCGTCGGGGTCGACCGTCTCCTCGCGGTGGTGGTACCGGCCGAACTTGAATCCCGGGACGCCGTGGACCGGAAAGCCGTAGAAGCGGCCCTCGGGAACCCGCAGGTTCCAGACCGGGAACCGATCGGGCGCGAACCGATCGGGTTCGCGGGGCTGGAGCCAGGCGAGCACCTGTCGCTCGGGAACGGCGATCCCGTCGAGCGCGTCGACGAACCGCGCCGCCCACGCCCCCGCGGTGATCACGAGCCTGTCGGCCTCGTATTCGTTGTGATCCGTCTCGACGCGAACGCCGTCGGCGGTCGGCCGCCAGTCGACGACGCGCTCGCGGGCCCGGATCGTCGCCCCGGCGCGGTGGGCACGCTCGACGTGGGCGACGATACACTGCTCGGGGACGAGAAAGCCGCCGTCGGGCTGGGAGATCGCCTCGTAGTCCGCCGGAAGCCCGTAGCCGGGGTAGCGATCCGAGAGTTCGGCACTCGAGAGGTGCTCGTACTCCAGGCCGTGTTCCTCACAGGACCGCTTCGAGCCCTCGACGAGCGGGTCGCCGGCCGGCCCGGCGTCGATCGATCCGGTCCGGTACAGCAACTGTCGATCGTGGTCGGCCTCCAGCTCCGTCCACAGGTCGTCCGCCCGCTGGAGCAGGGGCACGTAGTTGGCCCCCTCGTAGTAGGCGAGTCGAATGATCCGGGTGATGCCGTGCGAGGAGCCGTAGCCGTGGGGCACGTCGTAGCGTTCGAGGCCGAGGACGTCCGCGCCGCGATCGGCGAGGTGGGCGACCGCCGCGCTCCCCATCCCGCCGACGCCGACGACGATGGCGTCGTATCGATCGGTCATAGGAAGCGGTGCAACGGCGAGTGCGAAAACAGTTAACACTCGGCCGGCGGCGCAGTTCCGCGTCCGCGCAGTTGCGCTCGCGTCCAGAAGTCGACGGCGAACGGCGACGTCGATCGAGAGACGTTCCGTGTCGCCCGAACGACCGTGAGCGAGTCGGCGGCGTTCACGCCTCGCTCCGGAACACTAACTGGCAGCCGTATTCAGGGTTGACCGGCGAGATTCGGTCGCCGTCAGAGAGCCGAATCGACGTCGGCGGATCGGGCTGGGGCAACGGCGCGTCGGCGTCGCGGCGGCGCTCGCGGCCGTGCCGAGAGAGGACGTACTCCCAGTCGGCGCTCCCGCGGACGTAGGTGCCGTTGAGGCTCCGGTCCCGAAGGTGCCAGGCCGACCCGTCGTACTCGACGGCGGCGTGTTCCGGACAGAGGAACCGCTCGTCGTCGGGAAGGACGACGGTCGGCACCGGTCGGTCCGCCGCCCAGCGGCCGAGCGTGTCCCCGGGACGAACGCGAACGGTGCGTCCGGACGGCTCGTGGACGAGGCGGGCACGGCGATCGGGGACGTCGAGAAACGGGACGAGCGCGTCGTACAGCTCACAGGCGTCGTCGAACCGATCGCCGTGGTCGGGTGCGGTCGCACGACGGATCGGTTCGGCGAGGGAATCGGGACAGGTCGAGGGAAGCGACCCCGGACCGGCGCCCTCCCGCGTCCCGGACGACGAGGTCGGTTCCGCGTTCGCCCTTCCGGTCACCAGAAACGCGAGCAACGCCCCGAGCGCGTACACGTCCGACCGTGGACCGATCGGCGCCTCGTGAGCGTCCGTCCGAGTCAATTCGGGCGGTTTGAACGGATCGCGACGGAAACGGACGTCGGGATCCGTCTCGGTCGAGACCGCGGCGTTCAGGTCGATCACCGCGGGCTGGCCGGATCGCCGCACGAGGACGTTGCTCGGCTTCAGGTCGAGGTGTGAGACGCCGTTCCGGTGGAGGAATCCGACGGCTCTGCAGACGGGACCGCCGATCTCGCGGACGCTCTCGAGGGAGGGGTCCGGTGGGTCGTCGCGGCCGAAAACGTCGTCGACCGAACCGCGGCGGATCAGTTCCGTGGCGACGTACACCGTGTCCCCGCTGACCGCACCGTCGACGAAGCGCACGAGCGAACCGGGACTCGGTCCGCCCTCGAAACGGCGGAACCACCGCAGTTCCCCCTGGAAGTGCGCCCGGACCTGCTCCCGATCGTGCGCCCCGTCGTTCTCGCACTTCAGCGCGACCGGCAGTCCTCGCTCGCAGTCGGTCGCCCGCCAGACCGTCGCGAGACCGCCGGTGGCGACCCGCTCTTCGAGTCGGAACCGATCGTCGACCATCGTTCCGGTCCGTTCGTCGGTCGTCATCACGTCACGCTCCTGCCGGGGATCGTTCGACGCGCTGCGATCGATCGGCTCGACGGCCGCGGGCGGACGAGGCCTCCCGACTACGTACAGAAGCCACTGAAGGACCTCCCATCGGTCGGATCGCTCCAGCGCGTCCGATTCCGGGCGTGATCGAGCGTCGAGAAGAATCGGAACGTGATCGGATCGGCGTTCCGGGGATCTTCGAGCGTGAACGCCGTCCCGTCTTGCAGTCGCGACGTCTCCTCGAGTTCTTCCTCGACGGCGGCACTCGGATCGAAGCCGTGCTTTCGGTGCAGTTCTGCACCTTTGCTGGAGAGCAGAACCGTCCACTTTCCGTCCTCCGCCTCGACGAACGTTCCGGTAGCACTGATATCGCGAACGCACCAGTACCCCTCGTCGTCGAGTTCCAGGCGGGCGTGGTTCCGTTCGACTGGTTCGTCGTCGTCGATGACGAGACCGATGTTCGGGCCGCGTTCGCCGCCTCCCGTGTTTCGTCCGATGGTGACGCCGTCGACGATTTCGAAGATCGTCTCGTCGCCCGCGATCGTGACCGCTGCCTTCGGGGGGTCGCCGTCACCGGCCGAGACGACCTTCGCCCTCCCACCCGACGCGTTCGAACCGCCGTGAGAGGTGTTCGACCCGCTCGCGTTACGGGACGACCCCGATCCGCCGCCGGAATCGGATTCGGCGTCGTCTTCCGGCGGATCGATGATCGTCTCCTGATTCGTTATCCCCTGGAAGTCAGTCGCTGCGCCGCGGAACGGAAGCGAATCGGGCGACGCGTTCGCCTCGGCGTCCCTGGCCAGCGTGACCGAGAGATTATCTTTGCCGCCGCGCTCGTTCGCGAACGAGACGAGGCGCTCGACGGCTTCCTGGAGGCCGTCGGCCTCGAGAACGATCTCCCGGATCTCGTCGTCGGTGACCAGCGTGTCGAGGATCGACTCGCGGACGGCCTCCACGTCCGTCGCCTGCTTGTACTCCTCGCGGAGCGAACGGTTGTCCGGGAAGGCGTCGATCAGTCCGTCGCTCGTGAACATGATGATGTCGTCGCGATAGATGTCGGTGGAACCGAACTCGACGTCCACGCTCGGTCGGCCGTGGGCGGAGCCACCGACGACGTTCGTGATGGCCGTCGCGTCGGGATGGATGCGCGCGTACACCTCGTCGTCGATCTCACCCTTCTCGAGCAGTTCGTTGGTGACGGCGTGATCGCGCGTGAGTTGTCTCGCCTCTTCGTGTCGCTCGTTGATGAGGTAGATACGGCTGTCGCCGACCCAGCCGTAGTAGAGGCAGCCGTCGACGTAGACGCCGACGACGAGCGTCGTCGCCGGCCGTCCGCCGATTTCGGCGGCGAACTCCTGGACGTGCTGGTGAGCGGCGTCGACGCTCTCCTGGATCGCGGATCGGATCCGGTCTTCGGAGAGCGCCGCGTCCGGGTCGGCGCCACTCGTCGGTGGCGTCCCCTGGTAGGCGTCGATACCGAACCGTTCGGGGACGTCCGTTCCCGGTCCGAGGATAGCGTCCGTGAGTCGCTTTCTGACCACGGTCGTCGCCAGGAGGGAGGCGACGTCGCCGCAGTCCTCGCCGCCGACCCCGTCACCGAGGACGAAGATACCGACGGGTCGTTCCGTCTGCCGGTGATGGTTCTCGAAGACCGCCGTCGCGATGGCGTCTTCGTTGATTCCGCCGCGTCGTTGCTTCCGTGCGCCGATGTCGATGGTACTCGCGTATTCCATTGTCATTCTACGGGTTGTTGATCGAACTGGAAGTAGAACCGCTCCGGATAGGAGGGACTGACCAGCGCGATGGTGTCTCCTCCCTCGAGTTCCGTCGACGCCTCGAGTTCGTCGGGGACCGTTTCGCCGTGGCGCCGCTGGCGCTCCTGTCCGGCCTCCGAGAGCAGGAGGTGCCACTCCCGTTCGTCGTGTTTGCTGATGTATGTGCCGTTGAGACTGGTATCGATCACCTTCCAGTTCCCGTCGCCGTCGGTGTCGAACCGGCAGTGAACCGCCGAGAGGGCCTTGTGACGGTCGTCCTCGAGCATGATCGAGGGTCGCGGTCCGTCGGCCGTCTTCCTCCCGATGGTGTCGCCCGGACTGATCGTCCACCGCTCGTCGCGACCGAGCCAGTGGACCGACGCCTGCGTCGGCATCGTCGCGTCCCGTTTCTCGAGGGATCGTTTCAGGACCGACGCGTTGGGGTACCGATCGACGGTATCGTGCTGGGTCGATCGCTCGATGATCTCGTCCATGTACGGCGCCGTTTCGATGCCGAAGTCGGACGGCGCGACGCCGTCGTCGTCCGGAACCCAGCCCACTTTGAGGAAACACAGGATCTTTCCGATCGAGTAGACGTCGCTCCAGGGGCCCTGGCGCTGTTCCGAGCCCTGATTCAGTTCCGGCGGTTTGAACTCCCCCGGGACGGTCGAGTCCGCGTTCGACGACCCGGCCGCGGAACTCGTGGACTCGCCCGTCGTAAACTCGGCACCGCCGCGTTCGGGGACGAACCCTTTGGCCGTAGTGAAGTCGATGATCTTCGGTTCCCCGGACCCGTCGATCATGATGTTGTCCGGCTTGAGATCCCGGTAGATGAGGTCGTGATCGTGGAGGAACGACAGCGCGTCACAGACGCCGATGCCGATCTCGCGGACTTCGTCGTCGTCGGTGATCGGATCGTCGTTTCGGACGACGGTACCGAGTTCCTCGCCCTCGATCGGTTCGATGACGAGTACCGGCATCCCGAACCCCTCTTCTTTGCCGTAGTACCCCATGATGTTCGGGTGGCCGCCCGCCTCACGGATGTCCTCGAGGACGTCCGTCTCTCGCTTGAAGTATTTGTCGACGAGGTCGTCCGGCGCGTTCCCCTCGTAGTTGGGGTGTTTCAGCGCGACCGATCGCCCCGTGTCGACGTCGTTCGCCCCCCACACGACGCCGAAGCCGCCTCTTCCGAGTTGTTCGCGAATCTGGTACCGACCGGCGAGTTCGTCCCCGACTGTTGGCTCTGACATGCTCATTGATAGCTACTATAGTTACAATCGTCCGCCGAGGTGTCCGCCCTCAGTCGAACCGACCGGCGTCGTAGACGACCGTCGTGTTCTCCTGGATTTCGCGTACCTCTTCCTCGTCGCCCTCTTCGATCCGGGTCACGTTCTCCCTGAGGGCGTCCGTGATCTCCGTCTCGCCGGTAATGACCTCGGTCTCGTCGATCAGATCCTTGACGTCGTCGAGGTCCTCTTCCTCGTCGGCGTGAGCGATGCGAGTGCGGAGGTCGGTCTCGCGGTACGTGAGCGTGACGTCCTCGTTCTGGGTGGCGAGTTTCTCCTCGTCGTCGGTGTAGGTCACCGAGATATCGGTCGTCGCCGATGCGGACCCGGCCTGTAGTTCGACGTCGGCGATCGCCTCGGTCGTCTCGAGTTCGCCCGCCGGGGCGTCCATGGTCAGGACGACCTTCTGTTTCTCGCGGTCCAGCAGATCCGGAAGCCCCACGATCGCGCTCCCGCCCGCGTACTCGACGTCGACCTCCTGGATCTGGGGGAGGCGACGGTAGACGTCGCCGACCTCACAGCCCTCTTTCAGGTCGATCACCAGTTCGGGATTGTTCGCGACGACCGTCGACGCCTCCTGGACGACGTCCCCGAAGAACGACCTGATGTCCGTCGGATTCTCCACGTGGGCCCACTGCCCCTGGGAGTGTTCGCCCAGCGTTCGAATGATTCCTTTGTCGTAGTTCGACCCGATACCCGCGGAGTAGATCGAGGTGCCGCCGTCGGCAGTCGCCTTCGCGAGCGGTTCGAAGTCCGGTTCCTCGAGTCGGATGTCACGGCCGTCCGAGAGCAACAGGATCCGCTTTGCGATTCCCTCGCCCTCGTCGAGGCCGCGGAGCGACTTTCGCGCCTCTTCGAGGCCCGCGTAGATGTCGGTCCCGCCACGAGTCTCGATGTCGTCGAGATAGTCCTCGGCCTCGCTGCGATCGATATCGCCCCACCGGGTCGCGTCCATGATGATGTCGACCTCGGTATCGAACGTGACGATGCTCAGGTAGTCCTGATCGTTCAACAGTCCGAAGACGAGGTTCGTCGCGTTACGAACCTGATCCATCTTCTTGTAGGACATCGAGCCGCTGCTGTCGATACAGAGCGCGATGTGTCGCTCGGTCGGGTCGTCGTGCGCGTCCTCGTCCGGTTCGATCGTCAGTTCGCAGGTGATTCCGCCGCCGTTCTCCGGTACGTACGGTCGATTGAGTTCCACTGAGAAGTCGGTCGTCATTGCGGTAACTAATCATACGTCTCAGGAGGATCTGATAACTTTTTCGCTGGTATTTGATGAATGCTGACACGATGGCGGCCCGCGACGACCGAGAGAAAGTGTACACTCCCGAGACGGCACCGTCCTCTTACGGGCCGCTGAATCGCGAGTACCGCTTCGCACGCGGCGACTCGAGTCGTCGGTCGTGCGACGCGCCGTCCGTCCTACAGGATCACGTCGATTTCCGCACGATCGGCGAGTTCGAGCGTATCACCGTCCTCGAGTTTCGCATCGGAACCGTCCATGGCAGTCCCGTTGAGTTTCGTCCCGTTCGTACTGGTGTCGGTCACGTAGATGCCGTCGTCTTCGACGGAGAACTCGAGGTGGTCGCCCGAGAGGTACCGGGCCTCCTCGCGTCCGCCGCTGGCGGCGACCAGATCGGCGAGCCACTCCTCGTCCCGTCGGCCGAACACGTCGCCGTCACCGAACGTGTACTGTTCGCCGTCGATTTCGAGGGTGACCTCTTCGGGGACCGCGTCGTCGGCGTCGGCATCGTCGGCGTCGGTATCGTCGGCGTCGTCAGCGTCAGCATCGTCGGTATCGTCGGCGGCGTCGGCGTCAGCATCGTCGGCGTCGTCGACCGCTCCACCCTCGCGGATCGCATCCAGATTCGTTCCACAGCCCGGACAGAACGCCTCCTCGTCGATCGACTTGCCACAGTCCGGACAGGCGGTGAGTTCCACCGACTCGTCGTCGTCCGCCTCGCTCTCGTCGTCCTCGTCCTCGAGTTCCGTACCGCAGTTCGGACAGAACGCCGCCGACGCGTCGACCGTCGAATCACACGACTGGCACTCGATCGTCGCCGAGTCGTCAGCCGCCGTCTCGTCCCCGTCGTCGTCGGCTTCGACCTCGGCTCCGTCGTCGGCCTCGTCCTCTTCGGCGTCGTCCGCGTCGGTTTCGACTTCGTCGTCTTCGGCGTCCGCGTCGGCGTCGCCCTCGTCGTCTTCGGCGTATTCTACCTCGACCGAGTCGTCGGCGTCCGCGGCTTCGTCGCCGGTCTCGGCTTCGGCCTCGTCGCCGTCTCCCCCGCTACCGTCGGCGTCGTCGCTGCTCGGCGCTTCGTAGTCCGGGTGGGGCGTATCACAGTTCGGACAGAATCCACCGTTCGGGGATGGATCGAACGTCGTTTCACACGAGACGCAACTGAATTCGGTTTGTTCTGCCATGGTATTCAGCGCACTTTCTCAGTCACGATAGAAAAAAGTATGCCAGAACGGGAACGTTCTGCCTTCTTATTCTGCACCCGAATCACGATCGAAACCTTGGAGCCACGGCCGCTACGCGCGGTTCCGTGGTCCGATATCAACAAGCACTAATTATTTACGTCAGACACAAGATATCGAGATACGATGCGCCTCCCGAACCGCTCAGGTAACGATCACGAAACACTCGTCCTTCTGGAACTGGTGGCGGTCCCCATCGCGCTGCTGGCGACGGTCTTCACGCTGGCCCTCGCCGAACTCGTCGCTGTCGTCCTCGGCATCGGTGCCGATGCCGTGGCAGCCGGTGATACGGTTCTGGACGTCGGACACGCCGTGATCGGGTTCGGGACGCTGGTGGTGCTCGTCAGCGGCGGTGGGCTCCTCGTCGCCGGCTATCGGTACTACTTCGAATCGTTGTTCGACGACGTCGAACCGCTCCCCGTGGTGCTCGTTCCGATCCTCGGCGTCGTCGTTCCGATCGGGTACGCGATCTGGGATTCCGGCTCGCTACAGCTGTCGTCGTGGGTGTTTTTCCCCGTCGCGATCGCGGCGAACGCGCTGGCGTTCCGAACGTTCGCGGTCGACTCGCTCCGCGAGGGCCGCGAGCGATCGAGTTTCGTCGCCGCCTCCCTCACGGCCCTCCCGGTCGTCGTCGTACTGGTCGACTTCGCCATCGGGATGCTCGGTTCGGAACGACCGATCGCGCGGACGCTGGACGGGGTCGTAGTCGGGGCGAGCGACCCGACGGTGCGGGCCGTCGTGATCGCCGTTCCGATTCTCGTCACGGTACTCTACGGCGCCGGGAGGCACTACAGTACGCAGACACGGTGGGACGGACCTGACTGGTCGATCTCGCGACTCCGGAATCCGTTCGTCGACCTCGTGTCGCGAGTCCGATCGGACCCGTCGAGTCGACAGCCCACCGGTGCCGGTGCCGGCCGAGTCTCCTCGAAGTCCGCTCGATCGGCCGACAGATCGGCCGCGGGCGGCGCACCGTCGGCCCCGAGGTCGAGCGCCAGCCACTCGAACGTGGTCGTGCCGTCCAGTCCGGGCTCGACGCCCAGTCGTCGCGACGGGTCGAACTCGGACGACGGCGACGATTCGAAGCCGTCCAACGGATCGGCTTCTGACACGTCGGCGGAAGACGAACAGTCGACTACGGAGACCACGAACGGGAGCGATCGGTCCGCGAGTGACGACCGCGAGGATGCCGGCGCGGACGACGGCTCGACCACCGACACCGACGGAACCGGCTCCGACACACGGATATTCGTCGACGACTTCGATCAGTACGGTCCCGACCAGACGCCCGTCGAGACGTGTCCCGAATGCGAGGAAGAGATTCCCTCTGACGGGGTCTACAACTTCTGTCCGTTCTGCGGCGGCCAGCTCTGACCGCCGATCGGATTCGCCGCGAGAAAGTCGCGTCAGCGGCGGATTCGCCGCCGTAGCGACGATAGCGATTCCACCGGACGCGAGCGTCGCTGGTCACCCCTCGTCTTCGGCCCGGTCGCGAATCTCGCGTTTCTGCTGGCGTTCGGTCACGTGATCGACTCCGTCCGCCAACTCCTCACGGACGGCGTCCTCGAAGGCGTCGACCTCTTCGAGAAACTCCGTCGAAAACTCCTCGACGAGTTCGAACGTCCACTGGTCGCTGATCGCGCCCGACGGGAGGTGGTCGTCGCGGAGCGCGTCGGCCCACTCGTCGTGTCCCGACTCGCGGAGCCGCTCCTCGGCGTCGCTCATCCGGTCCATCGCGTGCCCGAGCTGGTGGTGGAACTCGAGCAGGCTCCCGTAGGCGCGATGGACGTACTCCAGGCCGAGTTGCATGTCGTGGAGCGCCTCCCGTTCGGCGTCGGTCAACTCGAGGTCGTCGGGATCAGTCGTCATCCGGCCCCATCGACCACGACCCCTTCAAAAGAGGTTTCAGGCCCGGCAACCGGTTCCGCTTCTCCGGGCGATCGGTCACGCCGCTCGCGACTCGGCGGCCGCCGCTGCCTCCTCGTCGTGCCGTTCCGCGCGGCGTTTGAGTTCGCGAAGCATCCGGCGCTCCATGACGAAGTGAGCCGGTTCCCAGAACAGGTACTCGATCGCGGCCTCGAGCCGCGACGATGGCGGTGGAGACCGCATCCGAGCTACGAGCCGCGTCGTCCCCGCGTCGGGCTCCCGAAGCACGAAGGCCCAGATCCACGTCGGCCCGTCGACTGGCGGCCGGAGGACGATCGCTCGTTCCGACTCGAGGCGGACCACTTCGGGTGCGGATTCGGGTGTTTGGACCCGGTAGTCCTCGGGTGCCAGCCGGACGGTGTCTCCCTCCGCTAGCTGCTGATACTCGGGGACGATTCGATCGACCGTGTGGATGTCCGCGCCGACCAGATTCTCGAGCACGTCGTAACTGTAGAACCCGCCCCGATTCTGACCGATCTGGACGAGCCACTGCCAAACTGCGTCGGGTGCCGCGTCGATCTCGATCGCGTGTGTCACCTGATCGGCGGGCTCGGGGAGGAATTCGTCGCCGGGGAGCGCGCCGACCGCCTCCCGCGGGGTCGTTCCCCACGTGCGGTGCCACGGTCGAATCCGGGAGTGGTACACGCCGGCGGCGATCGAGAGCGCCACGAGGAGCCACGGCGATCGGTAGCGCGACGGGTCGTTCGACTGCCGGTCGGACGCGCCGGGCGTTCCGTCGCCCGATCCGGGTCGAGTGAGCGCGTGTACGAGCGGTCCAAACATACCGACCGTACTACGCCGGCTGAGATCATAGAGGGTACGTCCCCACTGGTCGCCGTCGCCGGACGCTACGGGCCGGCTCACAGTAACGTCGCGAACTCGGTCGCGAACGCCTCGACTCCGTCCCAGTCGGTGTACTCGTGGTCCCGCGAGGTGTCGGTATCACCGCCCGATTTGCGGGCGATGCGGCGCATCACGAACCGTTTGAGCAGGCCGTACTCGCTGTACTTCAGCGCTCCCGCGACCGCAAGCGTGCCGTCCGGATCCCAGCCCGTGTCTTCGAGGAACTCCTCCAGGAGGTCCTCGGCCGCCGATCGGGCCTCGGGATCGTCCGACGCGCTCGAGAGGCTGACGGAGAAGAACGCCGACGGCAGCCGGTTCAGCGACGATCGCTGCTCCCGGACGAAGTCGGTGACGGACGCCTGGTGGGATCCCACGTGGATCGATCCGCCGACGATCACCCCGTCGAAGGCCCCCGGATCGAGGTCGGCGGGCGGGTGGTTCAGGTTGACGAGGGTCGCGTCGTGGCCCTCGTCCCCGAGAACGTCACCGATCCGATCGGCGATCCGCGCCGTCTGCCCCTCGCTCGTCCCGTACGCGACGAGGACCCGGGTCACCGGTGGCCACCTCGATCGAGACTCATACCCACCCGTTCGGGCTGGAAGACGATCAACCTCGCTCTCGAGCGACCACCCGCAAACGGGCGCGGTTCAGCGTGGACTCCCGTTCCGGATCGATAGCTACGGCGGGAGCGAACCGTCCGACGCGCTCAATCGGTCCCGATCGTCACCGTCGCGCCGAGGTCCGGCGCGGTCGCGTCGAAGCCGTCGGCTCGCAGTTCCGCGGCGAAGGCCTCGCACCGATCGCCGTGATCGACGAGCACCGCGGTGTCCCGGTAGGACTCGAGAAACGACAGGAGTCCCGATCGATCGGCGTGGGCGGAGAAGTCGTACTGTTCGACCTGGGCGCTGACGGGCATCACGCGGCCGTCGATTTCGGCGCGACCCGTTTCGAGTAGATCGCGGCCGGGTGTCCCTTCGACCTGGTAACCCGTCATGGTGATTTTGTTCGTCGGATTCGCCCGAATTTCGGGAATATAGGTCATCGCAGGGCCACCAGACAGCATCCCACTGGTGGTGATGATCGCTGCCTTCTGCTCAGTAATTCGCTTTCGCTGGCCGTCCCGGCCGGTGACGAATCGCGCGTGGGATTTCGCTCGCCGGAACGCGTCCGCGTCGCGGAGGAACTCGGGATACTGCCGAAGCATCTCGGTTACCCGCTTCCCCATTCCGTCGACGTAACACGGGATGTCGTACGCGTCACAGACGAGCATCATCTCCTGTGTCCGGCCGATCGCGAACGCGGGGACGACGACTGTCCCACCCTCCCAGAGCGTCGTCTCGATGCTCTCGACGAAGCGCTCCTCCACCACGGACCGCTCCTCGTGTTCGACGTCGGAGTACGTGCTCTCGCAGACGACGACGTCGGCGTTCGGACGGGCGTTCGTTCCCGAAACCAGGCGCTGGTCGTCGGTGTGGAAGTCGCCGGTATAGAGGAGACGGGTCTCGCCGTCGTCGACGAGCACGTGGGCACTTCCCGGGATGTGTCCCGCGTTGTAGAACGTCACCTCGTGGCCGGCCGCCGCGAACGTCTCGCGGTAGCCGTGGGTTTCGGAGACCTGCGTGACGCGCCTGAGGTCGGTCTCGGTGAACGGGCAGTTGTACGTGCCGCCGTGCAGTTTGAGCGTGTCCCGTGCGAGCGTCAGGGTCAACTCGTACGTGGGCGGCGTCCAGTGAATCGGCGGGCGAGAGTCGCCGGAGAGCAACGCGGGGACCGTCCCGACGTGATCCAGGTGGCCGTGCGAGACAACGACCGCATCGGGATCCGGCGTCTCGATCGGGAACTGCGGGGGGTTGTCCGTCAGCATTCCGAAATCGAGGAGGAGAGCGTCGTTCACCAGAACGGCGCTCCGCCCGATCTCGCGAGCGCCGCCGAGAAACTGAACGTCCATTGTCGGCGATAGCTCCCGGATCCGTTTTTCTTCGTCGGTTTGCGTCGATGGATTCCGACGTGCCGATCGGTCCCCGAAACGCCGACGATCGGGCACGTCCGACCGATCGGATCGCTGCTTCGAACCTGCCGCCCACTGACCGGAAACCATCGGCCCCGGAAGACCACTGCCCCCAGGCTTCCTCGTCGATGTTCCGTTAGCAAGCCACACACCCTTCGTCCGTCGTCGCGTAGTCGCCCCGACGAGGGGAGTTCATGGACGAACACGGCGAGGGGAACTCGTCCGATCGGTACGCGAGCCACGACGGACGCGGCGAGGGCCACGAAGATCACGGTGGTGGTCACGACGGACACGGCGGGATGCACGAGGGCCACGAACAGCTGTTCCGCCGGCGATTTTTCGTCTCGACCCTGCTCTCGATCCCCGTCCTGCTGTACAGCGAGACGCTCCAGGCGTGGCTCGGCTTCTCGGTGCCGGCGTTCCCGGGTAGCGAGTGGATCAACCCGGTCTTCGCGGTGATCGTCTTCGCCTACGGTGGCGTCCCGTTCATCCGCATGGCCGTCCCGGAACTGCGCGATCGGTCACCGGGGATGATGACGCTCATCTCGATGGCGATCACCGTCGCGTTCGTCTACAGCCTGGCGAGCGTCGTCTTGCCGACCGAGTCGGCGTTCTTCTGGGAACTCGTGACGCTGATCGACGTCATGTTGCTGGGCCACTGGATCGAGATGCGATCGGTCCGCAGAGCCTCCAGCGCGCTCGACGAACTCGCGGAACTCCTCCCGGACACCGCAGAGCGCATCACCGACGACGGCGAGAGCGCGGGACGAAGTCCCGCGAGTAACCGGATGCAATCCGGTGACACCGAGGAAGTTCCCGTGAGCGAACTGAGCGAGGACGATCGCGTGCTCGTCCGGCCCGGCGCGAGCGTGCCCACCGACGGCGTCGTCGAGGAGGGGGACTCCGACGTCAACGAGTCGATGATCACCGGGGAGTCGAGACCGGTGTCGAAAGACCCAGGTGACGAGGTGATCGGCGGCACCATCAACGGCGACGGAAGTCTTCGCGTGCGGATCAGCGCGACGGGCGAGGAGACGACGCTGGCGGGAATCATGCGCCTCGTGGAGGAAGCCCAGCAGAGCAAGTCCCAGACGCAGGTACTCGCCGACAGGGCGGCCGGGTGGCTCTTCTACGTCGCGCTCGCCGTGGCGATCGTAACTGGACTCGCGTGGACCGTCGCCGCCTCGTTCGACGCCACAGTCATCGAACGGGTCGTGACCGTGCTGGTGATCGCCTGTCCGCACGCGCTCGGCCTCGCCATCCCGCTGGTCGTCGCGATCAACACGTCGCTCGCGGCGCGAAACGGGATGCTGATCCGCGATCGGATCGCGATGGAAGAGGCCCGCAACCTCGATACGATCGTGTTCGACAAGACGGGGACGCTCACGAGAGGCGAACAGGGAGTCGTCGACGTCGAAACGGTCGGCGACGTCGACGCGGAGGAGGCGCTCGCACTCGCCGCGTCCGTCGAGGGCGATTCGGAACACATGATCGCACAGGCGATCCGCGACGACGCCGACGAGCGGGGCGTTACGGCGAGAACGGCGACGGACTTCGAGGCGCTCAAGGGCCGGGGCGTGCGTGCGACCGTCGACGGCGACACGGTGTACGTCGGCGGTCCGAACCTCCTGTCGCACCTGGACGCCGACGTGCCGACCGCGTTGGCGACGTTCGCGGATCGGGCCGGTGAAAACGCGCAAACGGTCGTGTATCTCGTTCGCGAGGGCGAGCGCAGTGAGTCCTCCAATGGGCGAGCGGGAGCGACGCGACACGCGAACCGCGAGGACGGCCCGATCGCCGCGTTCGCGCTCGCCGACGTCGTCCGCGAGGAGAGTTACCAGGTCGTCGACGCGCTCCACGAACTCGGGATCGAGGTGGCGATGCTGACCGGCGACTCCGAAGACGTGGCTCGTGCCGTGGCCGACGACCTCGGCATCGACACGGTCTTCGCGGAGGTCCTGCCCGAGGACAAGGACGAGAAGGTGACCGAACTCCAGAAGCAGGGGAAGTCGGTCGCGATGGTCGGCGACGGCGTGAACGACGCGCCCGCACTGACCCGCGCCGACATCGGCATCGCGATCGGGTCCGGAACCGACGTCGCCGTCCAGTCGGCGGACATCATCCTCGTCCAGAACAACCCGATGGACGTCGTCCGACTGGTGAAACTGAGCAAGGCCAGTTACCGGAAGATGCAGGAGAATCTCGTCTGGGCCGCCGGTTACAACGTGTTCGCGCTACCGCTCGCGGCAGGGGTCCTCGCGCCGATCGGGATCCTCCTCTCGCCCGCCGTCGGCGCCCTGCTGATGTCGCTCAGCACCGTGATCGTCGCGATCAACGCCCAGTTCCTCCGCCGGGTCGACCTCGACCTCCCGAGTCTGTCGGGGGTCTCCCCACCGCAGACACCACAGCCAGCGGACTGACGGAGTCACGTCGGGGATCGAGACGCGCTCCCGACTCGGTTCGTTCGGGCGGGGATTCCACCCCGTTCGCGACCGAATAACGGACGAACCATTGGATCGAAAGCAGGCAGGTGATTGGCACCGAGGACGAGTGAATCGCCGTGAAACAGTCGCGGAACGTGAACGCGGGCGGTGAACGCAGACCACGGCGGACGAACGATACCGCAGAAGCGTTCGTACGGTCCCGACCCTAGCAGTATGAACGCCTGGTACCTCCTTCTCGGCGTCGTTCTGCTCGGCGGTGTTACCGTCGACCTCCTCTGGACGACGCTATGGATCTCGGAAGGTGCCGGCCCACTGACGTCCCTGCTGATGGTGTGGACGTGGCGGGCGCTACGGACGGTCGAACCCCGGAATAATCGACTTCTCAGTCTCTCGGGACCGGTAATTCTCGCGCTCGGTCTCTCGACGTGGATCGTCCTCCTCTGGGCCGGCTGGACGCTTGTCTTTGCCAGTGCCGAGCACGCCCTCGTCGATACGCTTCACCGTGGACCGATCACGTGGGCCGATCGGGTCTATTTCGCCGGGTACGCGATATTCACGCTGGGAAACGGCGATTTCGCTCCGAACGGGGGCTTGTGGCAGGCACTAACCATCCTCGCGTCCGCGAGCGGGCTGCTCTTCATCACGTTGAGTATCACGTACACGCTTTCGCTCCTCGACGCCGTCACGCAGAAGCGTTCGTTCGCCAGTACCGTGCGCACACTCGGCCCGACGAGCGAGGAAATCCTCCGAACGAGCTGGGACGAGGACGGGTTTCGCGGACTCGATCTGCCACTGAACACGATCACGACGCAGCTCAATACCCTTACGACGAACCACAAGGCGTACCCGATCCTCCACTATTTCTACAGCCAGCAACCGAACGAGGCGTCGGTGATCGGGATCGTGATTCTGGACGAACTGCTGACGCTCCTCCGGTGTGGCGTCCCGGAAGAGGTCCGGCCCGATGAGATTCTCGTCCGGATTGCTCGAACGAGCGTGCAGAACTACCTCCGAACGCTTCAGCACACGTTCGTCGAACCCGCAGAGCGAACGCCACCGCCGCCCGATCTCGATCGGCTCCGTGACGGAGCCGTTCCGACGGTCTCCGACGACGAGTTCGCCTCGGCCCTCGACGAACTGAGCGACCGGCGACGAATTCTGCTCGGCCTCGTCGACTCCGACGAGCGTGACTGGCCCTCGCGGGACGAATCCGACGGCACCACCGCGTGAGGGGCGGGACTTCTCGGCGGCGAGTTAGACGCGGGACCGGCGTCGCCGTCGAACGCGATCGTTACACCGTGTCGTCGGGGTCGTGTTCGGCCGCCATTCGCGCGGCTTCGTCGGCATACCGCTCCTGTACGGCCGTCTCGTCGACAGGTTCGAGGTTGTCTGCGGAGACGTCTGTGGCGGCGGTCACCGAGTCCATGTCGACGGCCTGGGCCGCGAGTTCCTTCCGAAAGACTCGATCACCCTCCGGCGTCGCGTACTTGAGGACGATGAGGTCACGATTGTTGTACCCGCGCTCGACGAGCCATACGCGGACGTCGTCCGACTCCGGTGGCATGGTCGAACGAACGAGATGCGCGAGTGTATCCGTTGGCCCTGACGTCGACTGATACCGAAATACTCGCGGACGTAGCGAGCGACTCGATACGAGTCCGGGTGATAGACCGGATCCCTCTCGCAGCGGTGGCAACACTCGGAATCTGCTCGTTTGTGGTACCGCGAGGGGATCGACGCCATGAGCGACCCTCGCTGCCTGGGCCGGACGGGCACCGTCAGTGGTCGTTCTCGTGATCGTCGTGGCCGCTTTCGCTCCCGTTCCGAACCCGTTCGTTCAGGTCACGGATCTTCTCGTGAGTGCCGTCAGGCAGTTCGGACTGCGGCGCAGCCATGCCGGGTTGGTCATCGAGGTGAGGGTCACCGGCGACGACGCTCCCGAGCATTCCCCCGTTCTCGTGTGGGCTACAGAAGTAGTCGTAGACCCCCGCAGTTTCGAACGTGTGTTCGAAGGTCGTGCCCGCTTCGGTGAGCGTTCCGCTGTCCCACGCGTCTGCGTCGTCGGGAATCCGAAGGGGCCTGTCGTTCGCCGGCGCGTAGGCGGTCGTCGTGTGTGAACCGCTCTCGAGGACCCACGTGACTGTCTCGCCTGGCTCGATTCGGACGACGTGCGGTTCGAAGTGAGTCCCGGAGTCGTTGGTCACCATCGTGACCTCGGTCCCGCTCGCGGATTCGCTTTTGCGATCGCTCTCCTCCCCCGACTGGGTATCCTCCTCACCGCTCTGGTCGTCGGATTCGTCGCTGGAGCCACCGGTTCCCCCGCCCTGACTGGTATCGGTCTCCGGATCGTCGTTGCCGGTCAGACAACCGGCGAGCCCGGCCACGATCGTTCCGCTAGCTATTCCGAGTACGCGCCGTCGGGATGACTGATCACTCATCGTGGTCGCCAGACTGTCGAAACGTCCGCTACGAGTTCCTTATTTGGAGGATAATGTCAGCCGGTCGTGTTCGTACTCTCGGCGGACCGTCCAACCGAGCGCCCTGCCGTGGGCGGATGTCAGGGCCCACCCGCGGTAGCGTATTCCCACGAGTCCGTATAGGAGTCGTAGAGCCGCCGGAGCATTCCGCGGTCGGAGAGGAGTCTGGCCGCGATCGTCGGCCGTCCCACGACGCGCCGAATCACCGTTGCAGGTCGCCGTGTGATGTCCTCGATCGTCAGCCCGTCGAGGGCCTCTGCGACGGCTGCCAGCAACTCGGGGTTTTCGTGTTCGACCCACGCACCACGCATCAGATGGGCGAGTCGGTACTCCGACTGCATCAGTTCGTACAGTGCTCGTGGATAGGTCGACTCGTTCCCAGCCCTGATCAGGTCGGTGAGGAGATACGCCGATCTGATCCCCTGGCAGATTCCCTCCCCCTGATACCGATTGGCGATTCCGGCCGCGTCACCGACGAGAAACACGTTCTCCTCGGGATAGTACGCGCTGGCAGGGTCGAGGCTCGGACCTTTCGGAATCGTGTAGATGTTGACGCGGTCCCGGTCCGGTATCGGGAACCCGTTCCGCTCGGCAGCGGCCTCGAGCGCGGCGACGTAATCGTCCGGACGCTGGTCACCCGCCCACCCGATTCCGACGTTCGCGTGGCGTTCCGACTTCGGAAACGACCAGGCGTAGCCGACGTATCCCTCGAAAAAGATGCGCGGCCGGTTCACGTACGCCGAGAAGTCGCCCTCGACCGTCGCATTGAGAGCGACCATATCGCCCGTGTAGTCTCGCGTCTTCCCCTTCGATTTGAGCGTCAGGGAGGGCTGGCCCGACGCGTCGACGATGTAGTCGTACGTCTCCACGATGTCCGCGTACTCGTCCGGCGAGACCGATCGTCCGGTGCGGAATTCGACGCCCCGGGAAGCGAGTCGGTCCGCCCACTGTCGTTCGACCACGTCTCGCTCGCAGATGTAACCGGGCTCGCAGCGCAGGTTCGACGTCGCCAGCGGGGGCGCTTCCGGCGGGCGATCGGTGCCGGCGTAGATCCGGAGCTGGAACCCGTCGACGTCGTTGACGAATCCGTTCTCGGGCGTCTTCTCGAGTGGTACCAGCGTCGCGTCGTTTATCGCCTCGCCACAATCGACCCGCTTCTCGTCGTACTCCTGGCGTTCGTAGACGGTCACGCTAGCGATCGCTGGTAACTGGTTCAGGCCCGTCGCCGCGGCGAGTCCGGACACGGAGCCGCCGATAACTGCTGCTGTGGACTGACTCTCGTTCATCGCTGTTCGCGTCCTCGATCGAACCATCTCCGTCGAGGGTAATGAGAATGGCTGACAGTTAACCGGTGATCGATGCGCGCCGACGCGGTCTCGGGCGCGGGCACCCGACGCCGGGTGGCGGCGACCGATCTCGAAGCCGCGTCCGATCGGACCCGGTCCCGGAGCGAGATCAGGAGGTCCCGTCCGATCGGACCGGCGTGCCGTTCGAACGGCCGGAGCGGAACTCGGCGAGTCCGATGAGATAGACGTCGAGCAGGCAGACGACCAGGACGGCCAGCGGGAAGGCGACGTCGGTGTAGCTCACGGCATCGAACTGCAACGCCGTGACGACGAACGGAGCGCCCGGTTCGAGCGCACTCGAGAGCGTCCGCGCACTGAGGAACGCGAGCGCGAGGGCGTAGCTGCCGAACCAGGCAGCCCCTCGCTTCCACCGTCCGAGATAACAGTGGCCGAGCCCGGCGACGAGTACCGTCAACAGGTACGCCGGCCAGAGCGGACGGGTCGAGTCGCTCATCGACTTCACGTTCGTCGTCCATCACAATCCCTGTTACCCTCTCGACTCGCGCCACCGGGTGTTCTCGAAACGGGGCCGACCCCACCTGCTACGGCCGGTACCGCCGGATCCCGAACTGGCCGTAACCACCGTACGCGAGCTCCAGCGAGCCGATCCACCAGTTCCAGCGCTCCGGCGGGCCCCCGTCCGGGGCGTCGGCCAGTTCGTCGACGACGACGTCGTTCGTGAGAGCGACGCCCACGTCCTCGCGGTACTGCCCGGAGTCCGCGAGGTCGACGGCCTGCCGGACGACGACGCGGGACTGGCCCATCGTCCCGCCGAACTCGTCGCGCAGACGGCGCTCCAGTCGCCCCGGATCGAGGCACATACATCCAGAAAGGGGGCGAGCGGCCTAAATCCCACCGCCCGGCCTGTCGCCGTCCTCCGCGCCGGCGGGTGACGCGATCGAGTCGGATTCCGGACCGCCGATCGGTCCGACGAGACCGCGACGAAAGTGATCGACGGGGCCCGAACGCGGAACGACGGCCACGTCGGGTCCTGGCGCGGCCCGTGTTTCGATGTGTTTTTGGGTACCGACCGTTTTCTCCCGTGCATGGCAAGTTTCACTGTCGTCGTCGGCGACCCCGATTCCGGGTCGTCCTACCAACTCGAGGCGGAGGAACAGGACGCGAACCGGTTCATCGGCAAGTCGATCGGCGAGGAGGTCGACGGCGGAGCGGTCGGACTCGACGGCTACACGCTCGAGATCACGGGCGGGTCCGACGAAGCCGGCCGACCGCTCACCCCCGAAGTCGCCGGGGCGAACCTGAAGGAAGTCATGATGAAAGGGCGCACGACGGGCTACCACCCCGACCGTGACGGCGAGCGACGCCGGATCACGGTTCGCGGTCGCGAAATTTCCGACGCCGTCGCGCAGATCAACGCCTCGATCGTCGATCGCGGGAGCACCGAAGTCGACGAGTTGCTGGGCGACGACGAGTAACTACCCTACCCACCGCATTCTCTTTCACCACACATGGCAGACCGCGTTTCGAGCGACCACCCGTCAGTGCAAACGATTCGAGCGACGTGTGCGGAGACCCCCTCCGGCCGCCGCCTGGAGATCCCGTCCGACGAGCGCGACGCGTTCCCGACCGACGAGGTCGTCCGCGTCGTCCTCGACGGCGACGAACTGTTCGCTCGCGTCGAGCGGGCGCTCACGGGAGACGACCTGTCGGTCCCCGGCATCTACGAGACGCCGGACGGGGCTCGCGATCCCGGCAGCGGTTCCGATCGGCTGGCGGCGTGGATCGACGACCACGACGTCCCCGCGGGCGGCTCGATCCTCGTCGACGTCGTCGAACCCGAGTTCCTCTACGGCCTCCGTGGACCGGGCGAGTCGGCCTACTACGACGCCCGCGAACCGCCGAGCGACAGCCTGTCGTCGATCGCAGACGACCTCGAGTAACCGCACTTGCGAGCGGGGCAGCCGCCTGCGATCGACGGCGGCCCGGCAACGGAACCGGCTCGGCGAGCCGAGAACGCGATCGGCCTCGCCCGACCGATGACGCGCCCTTTTTCCCCGTCGAGCGAGGATCACGACGCATGACCGACTCACGGACGGCCTTCCTCGCAGGGGAGCGCCCGGACGACGTAGCGCTCTTTCTCTCGGACTCGTTCGTCGACGACGATCGACTCGCGGAGTTCGGCGATCGGGTCGACGGCGGCGTCCTGATCGTCGTCGACGGCGAACGGGGCCGGAGCGCCTTCCAGGCCGCGACGGGTACCGGCGCGATGGAGTTCGCGAAGACCGCGATGCAACGGGAGAGTCCGATCGCCGACGATCTGACGGACGGGACCTGCCCCGACGCGGAAGACGAGGGGCCCCACCACCCGCAGTTCATCTTCGCGTTCGCCGAGGAGCGAAACGAGGACGTCGGCGGCATCTACGCCGACGGCGACGTCATCCACGCCTACGCGCGGTGTGCGTGCGGGACGGCGTACTCCGATCGGTGGAACGCGACGGGCACCTGATACGGATCACTGTACCGAGTTCCCGGCGCACCCGCAGACGGGTCGCGGATGCGTCGGAACTGACTGACAGAAATCCGTATGAACCCGGCCCGCGTTCGTCGCGGTCACGACCGCCCGCCGCAGGGGGAGGGACCACCCTTTTGCGATCGGACGCGGTACTATCGGGGTATGAGTTCCTTCGAAACCCCGCACGAGACCGGACGCGGGTTCGGCCTCTCGAGCCGGGACGTGCAGGTGATCGGCGGTGCGAGCGTCCTGATGGCGATCAACGTCGCCCTCATGTACGTCATCGTCACGACGCCGCTCCAGCAAGTCAACGCCTACCTGTTCTCGATCCCGATCGTGGGCGTGCTGGTCTACGGGGCAGCGATCATGGCCGGCGAATTCGTCGCCGAACGCGGCGTCACGAACGGTGACATGGGAATCGCGTTCGTCGGGATGGTCATCCTGCAACTCGCCTTCGGGATCTTCGGCGCCGGCGTGTTGCGCTTCGCACCGCGAGAGGCCCACCTGACGATCCTGGGCGTGACGGCGATCGTGACCGCCCTGCTGACCGCCGTCATCGCCGGCTACGTCTACGCCCGATCGAAGACGTTCGAGAGCTGGGGGCGCTACGCCAACTTCTCGTTCATCGGCGGCATCGTCGCGGTCCTCGTCGGGACGTTCGTCCAGCCGGTCCTGCTGGTCGGTTTCGTCCTGATCTTCCTCGGCTTCCTGCTCCGACTGGGCTACGAGATCTGGCAGGTTCGGGATCGGCGCGACGCCTCGATCGGCCTCCAGACGATCGGCGTCTACATCGCCGTGGCCGGGGTGTTCGTCCACGTCCTGCAGCTCGTGCTTCGGTACATGGCCTCGCGGCAGTAAGGAATCGACTATCTACTCCTCTTCGGCCGTCGCTACGTTCGATTCCGATTCGACGACCGCCCGGAACGCGTCGAGGATGACCTGTTTCGCGACCGACCCGCGGGTCGTCCAGTGGTTCGCGTAGTCGAGCATGTCGTCGTAGATGTCGGGCTTGCAGCCCGCGGCCTTCGGGTGGCCGCCGCCGTTTACCCTCCCCGCGACCTCGTGACACCGATCGAATTCGTCGGTCCCCCGGATCGACGCGGAGCCGGCGGGTTTGACGATCACGGAGGCGTCGGCACCCTCCTCGCGCATCGCCTCGGCGACCTCGTTCTGCGAACAGCGGCCGTAGGTGACGCCGACGGTGTAGCCGCCGATGTCGCGGAACTCGGCGCGACCGACGGCCCGATCGATGAGCGCCTGTTTCTCGACGCGACGTTCGGAGATGAACTCCTGGGCCCATTCGGGCAGGTCGACGCCGTACTCGCGGACGACCTCGACGTACTCGGCGGGATCGGTCCAGTAGGCGTAGTCCGCGAGGTCGTCGCTCCGGGGGTCCTCGCGGAGCCAGAGGTCGTGATCGCGCGTCACGGCGGCCAGTTCCTCGTACATCGGGCCGAACTCGTACTCGAGCGATCGGTAGACCACGTCGGCGCTACACTCCTCGTCGGAGTCGCCGACGACGAGGTCGACGCCGGCCTCGCGAACCGACTCGGCGACCGCGTCGTCCCACTGGTGGTGGTCGTACCACGCGACCCGGACGGCGGTCTCGACGGCCGCGTCGAGTTCCTCCGCGACGTACTCGTACCGGTCCGGGGCGAGGTCACAGACGTAGATGTCGATCCCCTCGTCGCCGAACTCGGCGACGCGAGCCAGCGCGTCCTCGACGTCGTGGGGACTCGCCGGAACGAGTGCGACCTCGTGAGGCGTCGGCTCGGGACCCTCGAGCGGATCGTCAGCGTCGGCGGCGAGGATCGCGGGTTCCTCGGCGTCGTCGATCGCGTCGGCCGCGTCGGCCGTACTCGTCGACACTGCGCTGGCGTCGTCGCCGGCCGCGGCCACGTCGTCGTCCGGTTCCGGGACGTTCGTGACGTCGTCGTAGGCCTCCCGGAGCAGGGCGACACACGCGAGACCGTCGGCGTCGGGATCGGCGATGACGGCGACCTCGGCCCCCTCGAGTGCGGCTTCGGTCTGCTCGTCTTCGATGTCCTCCTCGAGCGCGTCCGGCAGGAAGAAGCCGGTGCCCGGCAGCACGGACTTGCGGGCGATCGGCAAGTCGCCGCTGTCGATGAGTTCCTCGTCCATGGGCATCCCTGCGGGGCGGGCGGGGAAGTAACCGCCGGTCTTCGCCGTCAGTGCTCGTCCGCGATCGGCGGCGTCCCGGTTCATACGGTTTACTGTAAGTCATTTCCGGCGCAACCGCCGCCCGAATCGCGGTTGCGCCGGTAAATCGTTACAGCAATCCGTATCAGGCGTCGGCTGTCGCCCCGTCGCCGGCGTCCTCGTCCGCGGGTTCGAGTTGCCGGACCGTCAGGACGGGGACCGGCGAGGTCCGGACGATCCGTTCGGCGACGCTCCCGAGGAGGAGGCGGTTCTCCCCGTGGCGACCGCGCGTCCCGGTCACGATCAGGTCGGCGTCGATCTCCCGCGCGTACTCGCAGATCTCGGCCGCGGGTCGGCCCTCACGGACGGCGGTCGTCATCTCCCGATCGGCCCGCTCCTCGACCGTCGCGAGCGCGGCGTCGGCGGTGGTCTCGAGCGCGGTCCGCAGTTCCTCGCGCAGTTGCTGGGGCGAGGCGTCGACCTCGCTCGCGTCGACGACCGAGAGGGCGTGAACCTCGGCGTCGAAGCGGTCCGCGAGGTCGAACGCGACGTCGACGGCCCGTTTCACGCTTTCGGAGCCGTCCGTTGCGACGACGACCGTATCGAACATGGGCGGGAATTGCGCACGTGACCGCTTAAACACCCCTGATCGATCCCGATCGGCGACCGCACCGGCGTCGTCGGCCCGGAGCGGTCGGCGGCACCGGACCGACGCAGGTCGCCGCCGAGTTGCGGGATCGGCGGGACCCGATCGCCGGACGAACCGGGACCCGTGGCGAGCCTTGGGGAGGCTTTTTGAGAGCGGAACGCGCACGGACGCGTATGGACGCCAGCGAGCCGTTCACCGTCGACACCGTTCTCGCACCGGTCGACGGGAGCGACGAGTCAGCTACCGCCGTCGAGTACGCCGTCGCCGTCGCCGATCGGTACGACGCCACGGTCCACGCGCTGTACGTGCTCGGCCGTGGCGTCGTCCAGGGAATGGACGCCGGGACGGTCGACGAGACGGACGTGGCCGATACCACCCAGGACTTCTTCGACGAGATCAGCGCCCTCGCGGACGATCGCGGCGTCCCGCTGTCGACCGCCGTCGACGACGGCTTCTCCCAGACGCGCAAGACGCGCCACCCCGGCAACGTCGTCCTGGACACCGCCGACGCGGTCGACGCCGACTTCATCGTCCTCCCGCGCGAACCGGTGACCGGAACCTCCGCGGAGGTCCTCGAGAAGGCCGCGGAGTACGTCCTCTCGTACGCGAGCCAGCCCGTGCTGTCCGTTTGAGCCGTTTCGTCGGCTCGTTTCCTCCGTTCGAGTCGGCCGCGTAACGCACCTCGAAAGTCCTCTTTTCGATACCAGCGAGTTTCGAACTGCGTGCGAATCGTTCCCCGGACGAAAACGGTTCAGTCGAGCAGGATCGCCATCTCCTGCTCGAAGCTCTCGGTGCCGGTCGCCTCGAAGCCGACGCGCCGGTAGAGTGCGATCGCCGGGTTGTTCCAGCGTTCGACGGTGAGCCAGACGCGATCGATGCCGAGGTCGCTGGCGTGGCCGAGGAGGTTCTCGAGGAGGACGGTGCCGATCCCGGCCCGCTGGTACTCCTGGAGGACGAAGATCGCGAGTTCCCACTCGACGTCGTCGTTGTCCTCGATCAGGGACGGATCGTCGGCGTCGGGGACGAGCATCGCGTGGCCGATCACGTCGCCCTCGTGGCGCGCGACGACGGTGACGCTGTCCTCGCCGATCGCCTCGAGCCAGTTGCGGATGCGCTGTTCGCCGGTCGGCGGAATCCCCTGTGCGCGGTCGGCCGGATCGAACTGGACGTACATGTCGACGACGTCGTCCAGCCCCTCCTCTATGTCGAGGGCGCGGATCTCGATCGATCGGCCGTCGCCGTCCTCGAACGTCGTCGGCGGCGACGGAAACGGACCCGACGTGTCGTCGGGATACGGACGCGAACCAGGCATGGTTATCGGACCAGTTTGACCGTGATCGGCGAGTTCAGCAGGACGAACTCGGTGACCGGGCCGAGTTGGATCTTCCCCATCGGCGACAGCGTCCCGCCGCCGATGACGAGTTGATCGAACTCGCCCTGTTCGGCGTAATCGACGAGGGCACTGCCGGGATCGCCGTCGAGGCGTTCGATCGAGGCCTCGACACCGGCCGACGAGAGGAGTTCGTCGGCCTGGCGATACATCTCGTCCTGCGAGCGGTCCGCCTCGGGTTTCTGGACGACGGCAACGGTCAGATCGTCGTCGGCCTCGGTCGTGCGCTCGATCGTCCGGCGGAGCGCCGTGACCGACTCGTCGCTTCCAGCGAGTCCCAGCAACACGTTCATGTATACGCGTGTGAGCCAAGGGACAAAAACCGTTGTGCCGTTCGCATCCGGGTCGGGGACGGTCGATCGGTGGTCGGGCCGGCCACGTCGAGTCGCCACGGGGACCACGGCAGCCGATCGGAGCCGAACGGTGCGGTGTGTCGTGCTGGCGCACGCGTTGCGCGTGACGACGGCGTTAAGGGTATGTGGTGAATACGTTGACCGAATGAGTGATGCGGCGCTCGATGTCGTCGAGTTCCTGCTCACGACGAGCGTGTATTCTGACGACAGACGACTGGACGAGAACGACCTTCCGCCGTCGTACCGCCGGGTGTACTGGACCGGCGGCGTCGACAGCGACGAGAGCGAGAGCGACGGGGAGCGCCACCGGCCCGCCGGGATCAGTCGTCCGCTCTCGGTAACCAACAGCACCGCGCGCGAGGCGACCGACGTCGATCAGCCGTGGGCCGCCGTCTCCGAACTGATGTTCACCGAGCGCGACGAGTTCTCGGGGACGATCACGCTCGCCGACCAGGACCTCGCGGAACAGTGGTTCGTCGAGCGGGTCGACGAGGAGCGACTGCTCGAGAACCCGACGCTCGCGAGATACTTCGCCGAACACGACGCGTACGACGTCGACGTCGATTACCAGACGGCGCGCGATCGGAACCGGCCGATCCAGGCCGATCGGGTCTGGATCGACGGCCTGCTCGACCAGTACTTCGACGAGGAAGACGATGAGGAGATGCTCGACCTCGTGGAGGTTCGCGCCCCCGAGGAGGTCGAGATGTCGCTGGACGACCTCGTCCTGACAGACGACCAGGAGAACGAACTCGACAAGATCTCGAAGGCGATCGAACACCGCGACTACCTCAAGGACATCGGCCTGCGCGAGATCGGGAAACTGCTGTTCGTCGGGCCGCCGGGAACGGGCAAGACCTCCACGGCGCAGGCGCTGGCCCAGGACATGGACCTGCCGTTCGTCGAGGTCAAACTCTCGATGATCACGAGCCAGTACCTCGGGGAGACGGCCAAGAACGTCGACAAGACCTTCGAGGTCGCAAAGCGGCTCTCGCCGTGCATTCTGTTCATCGACGAGTTCGACTTCGTCGCCAAGACCCGGAGCAGCGACGAGCACGCCGCGCTGAAGCGCGCGGTCAACACTCTGCTGAAGAGCATCGACAACATCTCGCTCATCGAGGACGACGTCCTGCTCATCGGCGCGACCAACCACCCCGACCAGCTAGACGACGCGGCCTGGCGGCGGTTCGACGAGATCATCAACTTCCCCAAACCCGACTACGGCATGCGGGCCGACATCCTTCGGGTCATCACCCGGACGATGGACATCGACGAGTTCGATCCGGAACTCATCGCCGACGCGACCGAGGGGCTGACCGGCAGCGACCTCCGGATGGTCCTTCGCGAGGCCGTCCTCGAGGCCCTGACCGAGGACCGGACGCAACTGTCCCAGGACGACCTGCTCGAGGCGGTCGAGGAGTTCGAGGAGCGCGACACCCTGAAGAACATGGACATGATGGGCGGCGACCACGACGCGCTGGTCGCCGGCGGCGACATCGGGAAGGCGAGCGACGGCGGTGAGCCGAGCGATCACGGCCACTCGCACGACCACGATCACGATCACTGATTTTTTGCGATCACCGTCCGATACCGATTCAGCGCAACCCCGTCACCGATCGCCTCGCCGATCGCGAGAGAGCGGGGCGGACCGACTCGCGAGTCGCGAGGTAACTACTCGGTATCGTCGCCCGCGTCGCTCTCGTCAGCGTCGCCGAGCGCGTTCGACGCGACGTAGGCGGCCCCGCCCGCGACGCCGGCCGCGCCGGCGGTGACTCCGAATCCGGGGACGGGGGACGACCCCTCGTCCGCGTTCTCGTCCCCGGCACTCTCTTCGGCCGGATCGTCGGCCTCGACGTCGTCCCCGATCGGGGCGAACGGAATCGTCGCGACCTCGTCCTCGGAGTGGGCGAGCGCGTCGGACTGGTCGATGTCGCCGGGGGTCACCATGTCGATGACGTTCGGCGCGCCGGACCCGTTCGCGCCGCCGAACGACCAGTCGCCGCCGTCGGTACCGACCTGGCGGATGCGGCCCTCGCCGTAGCCGTCCATGCTGAACACGAGCGCCATCCCCTCGCCCTCGGGCAGGTACTCGAGGTCGTCGTCGGGGACGGTCATCCTGATCGTCCGCGGATCCTGGTTGCGATCGTAGTGGAGTTCGACGTCGCTGACGTGGTTGCCCTCGGCGTCCTCGACGCGGGGCTGGGACTCGTCGACGAACCCGTCGGCGACGACGCGGTGGTGGTACGCGGCCTCGAACTCGGCGTTGACGCCGGTTCGAGCCTCGGTCGTCCCGCCCTCGCCGTCCGGATTCCGGAAGTAGACCTGCATCATCGGGTGCGAGAAGCCCAGTGGGCCGTTCCATGGATCGCTGAGTTCGTTCCGGAACTCGTAGGCGATGCGGTAGTGACCGTCGCCCTCCTCGATCGTCACGGACGCGAGGTCGAACTCGCCCTCGGGAATCTCGTCGGTCGCGGGGTAGGTGTAGCTCCCGGGGCCGTGATCGGTGCCCTCCTCGGAGGGCCACTCGACGAGCGCGTCGCTCGAGAGCACGAACTCCTCGGGTTCGTCGGCTTCGAGCACCACGGCCGTCCCGACGGTCACCGCGGCGGTGCCGGTCTCCTCGTCGTACTCGAGGTTCGCCGGCGCGTCGGCGAGCAGGTTCTCCTCGTGGACGTAGTCGCCGACGGTGACCGTCTGTGGGCCGATCGCGAAGTTGAGGAGGACGACCGCACGCCTGTCGGTCTCGGGGTCGTAGCGGGCGTACGCGAGCGCCCCGTCCGCCTCGCTCTCGTAGTCGATCCGTTCGAGTCGGCCCCGCGCGCCGAGGGCGGGGTGATCGCGGTAGAGATCGACGAGGCGATCGTAGAAGTCGAGCACGTACTCGTCGAACTCGCCCCAGTTCATCGCCTCCCGCCAGTCGTAGAGTCCCGTCTCCTGCCCGTAGTAGATCATCGGCACGCCCGGGAGCGTGAACGTCGTCGCGGCGGCGGCGCGCTGGGACTCGGCGTCGTGGGTCGCGAGGTAGCGATCGGTGTCGTGGTTCTCGATGTACTGGAGGAACAGCGCGTGGTCGGGCGCGCCCTCCTGGCGGCGGCGCTCGACGGCGTCGAGGATCGACTCGGGGGTCCCGTCGGCGGCGTCGCCGAGCGCCGCGTGGAGGTGGTTGTCGTAGTGGACGTCGAACAGGCCGCCGGCGTACTCGACGTCGTAGGGCATCGTCTCGTCGAGCAGGAGGAACTCCGGATCGTGGCGCTTGATCCGATCGTACATCTCCTGCCAGAAGCCCTTGGGGACGCCCCAGCCGACGTCCGCCCGGATGCCGTCGACCTTCTCGACCCAGTAGTCGATCACCTCGAGACAGAACTGGCGCACCTCGGGGTTGTTGTAGTTGAGGTTCGGAATGCCGCCCCAGCCGAAGTAGAACTCCGCCTCGAGGGCGTCCCGATCCGTCCAGCGGTACCAGTCGACGTGCTTCTCGTGGTCGGGGTGGTCGGGATCGGTCGCAGCCTCGAAGAAGGGGTGACTGTCGGCGGTGTGGTTGATCACGAGGTCGAAGATCACCTTGATGTCGTGGTCGTGACACGCGTCGACGAGCGCCTCGAACTCCGCCATCGTCCCGAGGTCGGGATCGGTCGAGAAGTAGTCGACAGTGTGGTAGCCGTGCGGACCGCCCTCCTCCGGCGGCGTGCCGAAGCCCCGATCGGTCTCGACGAACGGCGTCATCCAGACGGCGTCGACGCCGAGGTCGGCCATGTGCTCGACCCGATCGGCGATGGTGTCGAACGTGGGGTCGTCCTGGTCGGGGAATCGGCGGGTGAAGATCTCGTAGACGACGGCGTTCTCGGCCCAGTCGGGCACGTCGTAAGGATGCTCGACGGTGATCGAGTCGCCGTCGGGGACGAGGTCGATCGCGTCGGGAACGGAGTGGCGGGTGCCGACGGCGACCGCGTGGACGCGGATGCGATCGCCGATGTCGGCGGCCGAGATCGGGCCGTCGAGTCCGCCGAGTCGATCGCGGTGGCGATCGTCGACGACGAACTCCACGTCGAGGGCGCTCCCGATGACGTCCTCCCGTTCGGGTTCGCTCGCCGTGGCGTTCAACAGCACCTGTCCGCCCACGACCTTGGCGTCGAGGTCGACGCGCGGCCGCGGATCGGCCTCGGTATCGTCCGGGTAAACCCGGACGGAGAGTTCGTGGGTACCGTCGGGCGCCTTGAGTTCGAGCGCGTACTCGCCGGGTTCGTCGGGATCGAACGCGACGACCTCGTCGCCCGAAAGATCGGGGTCCGCCCCGTCCGGTGCGTCGACGATCGACCACGAGTAGGTCGCGTCCCCGTCCGGATTCCAGGGGGCGAGACTGTCCCGCGTCTCCGTCTCGTGGCCGAGCGGATCGGCGATCGCCTCGTTCGCGTGCAGAAAGCGGGGCGGGCCCGGGTGGTGGGAGCCGTCGCCGCTCTCGAGATCGATCGACGCCGCGTCGGTCCGGTGATCGGCACTCGCCGTCGTTCCGAGGGCCGAAGCCGTCGTCGCGGCGGCGAGCGTCGTGATGAACGTTCGTCGGTTCACGGTGTGTCACGTGTTCGGACGCCACACCTTAATATTTGTGACGAAAAAACACATCATAGTTATTGATCCCGGGACGACGCCACCCTTTTCGTCCCACCGCCCGATACGGCGGATATGACCACCGATCGGAACGTATTCGGGACCGAACTCGAGCCCTGTAGCACCGACCCGGCGACCGGCTACCTCCGGGACGGCTGCTGCCGCCGCATCGACGGGGACCGGGGGCGACACGAACTCTGTGCCGTCGTGACCGAGGAGTTCCTCCGGTTCAGCCGGGCACGGGGCAACGACCTCGTCACTCCGCGTCCCGAGTTCGAGTTCCCGGGCCTCGACCCGGGCGATCGCTGGTGTCTCTGCCTCGATCGCTGGCAGGAGGCGAACGCGGCCGGCTGTGCGCCACCGGTCGTCCTCGAGGCAACCCACGAGGCAGTGCTTCGTGACCTCGATCCGGACACGCTCCGGAAACACGAGTACGACGGAACGATCGATCCCGTACCCGGGGCGGAAGCCGACCGGGAGGAGTCGGCTTAGTGACCGCCGCACCGATGCGCGTCACGCTGCTGGGAACCGGCGACACGACCGGCACGCCGACCGTCGGCTGCGACTGCGACACCTGCGAGGCGGCGCGAGAGCGCGGCGTCGAGCGGACCCGGTTCTCGGTTCACGTCGAGAACGATCGGACCGGCGAGTCGCTGTTGATCGACTTCAGTCCGGACTTCCGGTACCAGTTCCTCCGGGACGAGGTCCCCCTGCCCGACGCCGCCGTCGTCACGCACGTCCACTTCGACCACCTCGACGGCCTCGGCAACGCCTTCCGCGTCTTCGACTCGCTTTCCGTCTACGCCGCCGACGAGACCGACCCCGAGACTGGCACGAGCGTCGCGGAGACAGTCCGCTCGGACTACCACTACCTCGATCCGATCGACGTCCACCCGACGACGCCGTTCGATCCGGTCCGGGTCTGCGGGTTCGACGTGACGCTCGTCCCGGTCGATCACCCGCCGCTGGTCTGTTACGGCGTCGTCGTCGAGGACCCCGAAACGGGGGCCAAACTGTCGCTTACGGGCGATACGAGCTACGAGGTTCCCGATCGATCGCGCGAGGCGCTCGCCGATCCGGACCTCCTGCTGGCCGACGCCATCGTGCCCGCCCACCTCTGCGAGTACCACCCGATCGGGGGTCGCCACGAGGGGCCCGACGGCGTGGCGCGAACGTTCGGGACGAAACACATGACTCGCGAGGGAGCGCTCGCGCTGGCCGACGAACTCGAGGCCGATCGGACGCGACTGGTCCACCTCGCCCACTACTACCCCGCCGAGGAGGCGTTCGAAGAGCCGCTGGCGATCGACGGCGAGCAGTACGTCCTCGACTGAGGCCGGCCGACGAGTCGAGGACCGGCCCGGCGATCAACCCCACGCGGCGCAACCACGGCGCTCAAGAACGTCGACCTCCCTGTTGGAGGTATGAACTGGCGCAGACGCCGGATCCTCGGCGCGACGATCGCGGCCGCCGCGCTCGCTGGCTGTCTCGGGGACGACGGCGACTCGACCGACGAACGCGATCCGGACGGCGAGGCGGACGACGTCGCCGACGGGGACGATCGGGACGCGGAGACCGTCGTCGCGGAGTACGACCTCGCGGATCGGACCGGCGAGGACCCCGTCTCGATCAGTGTCGATGCCGCAGGAAACGGCTTCGACCCCGCGGGGTTCGAGATCGACCCCTCGACGACCGTCGAGTGGACCTGGGAGGGCGGGGCGGCTGTCGACGCCATCTATCCGATCGACGTCCCAGCCGAGTGCATGTGGGACGAAAGCGAGCCGACGGTTCCCGAGGGCGATAGCTGGGACCGACTCTTCTGGGCGCCCGGCGACTACCTCTACGGCAGTCGCGACGCGGACGGCGAGGAGTTCACGGGCGTCTTTCGCGTTCGCGCGAGCATCGACGGGGACGACGTCGGGACCGGAGACGGCGACGGAAACCACACGAACGGGTCCGAGGACGGCACGGGCGAGGAGAACGGGACTGACGACGGGATGTGATGGCAGAGGCGGACCAGCGCCCGATCGCTCACCCGAACCGATCGAGGCCGGACTGTCGTCGCCGTCTCCCGTCCGGGTCCCGTTCCCACGGAGTTCGTCGCGATCGTTCGGCGTCGAGATCGACGTCAGGCGGCGAGTCGGCCTCGTACCCCGGACACGACGGCCCGCACTCGGTCCCGGCGTCGACGACGCGCCTGTTCCACGCGCAGTAGGGCACGGTCGTACCGGCGTCGGTCGTCGGCTGGCAGGCCCCACACCCCGGGAACGCGTACGTTCGCCACCCTTTCCCGTAGGCGCGCTCGGCGATCCGGCGGCGCGCTCGCGCCTTCTCCGCGGGGGAGACGGCGGCCACGTCCGTTCGGCCAGGGTGGAACTCGATCGGTTCGATCCCCGGTTCGTCGACGGGCAGCGGCGTCGGTTCGCGGACGACCTCGATCTCGACGACGGTGTCGCCGTCGGCGGGAACGCCGTCGCCCGCCTCGGCCGTCGCACCACCGTCGTCGCGGTGGACGCGCCAGACGCCGACCGCGGCCGGAATGCGGTTCAGGTGGGCGCGCGTGACGTAGCTCTCGGTCGCGAGGATCACCGCGTCGACCAGCGCGAGGCTGACGTCGGTCCGCAGTTGCGCTTCGAGGGCTCCGGGCCGACCGAGGTCGGGTTTGTTCTCGATCCCGACGAGGCGATCGTACCAGTCGGGATAGCGGGCGACCTGGCGGACGTAGTCGCGGCCGCGCCGGCGCTCGCGTTCGAAGAAGCCGATCTCGAGGGCCCGCTCGGTGGCTCGGCGGGCCTGCTCCGGGTGGCAGTCGAAGGCGTCCTTCCAGTAGCGCGCCCGGCCGGGACCGACGGCTGACTCGATCGCGGCGTCGGGTATCGTCTCGGCCGTGAGGGCGACTCGATCGGCGAACGCGGGTCCGGGGTCGACGCAGACGACGTCGAGGATCCGTCCCCCCGGTTCGGCGACGCTCCCGCCGAGTTGCCGGGCGACGATTCCCTCGCGTCGCTCCTCGAGCGCGGCACACAGCGCGAGTTCGAACGCGAACTCGGACACGATACCGGGGAGGGGCGCGATCGGCAAAAGTCGTCGGGTTCGACCGGGTCTCCGCGCCGCGTCGCGGGCCGATCCAGTCCGCCGAATCGGCGGTGCTTCGGTCGGCGTGACGAGTCGCCGGCGGACGGTTCAACGCGCGGTTATCGGGCGCGAACGGCGGCCGCCGAGTGCCGTCGGCGATCGAACCGCCGGCCGAGCCAGCGGCCCACCAGCCGCGCGCCGGCCAGGCCGACGCCGATCGTGCCCACTCCGACGAGCAACGCGACTGCGAGCGTCACGAGTGATTCGGTGCGGACGACTGCCGCCGCCGCGAGGGCGAGGGTCATCGCCGCGACCAACAGTACCGACGTTCCGAGCGCGACGACGGCGATGTCGAGGAGACTCCGTCCGTCGAGCGGGTCGACCGTCCGCGGTGGTCTAGTCGTGGTCATCGTATCTAGGCAGACGTGCGGAACGGCCATAAGTATAATCTGAATTATATTTTTGTAACGCGGCGTACTGAAATCCGTTTGAGTACAGACCGCGGCGCTGGTCGCCGTCCGACATCGCAAAATCGAGACGACGGTCGCGGACGATCGGCGTCAGGCCTCGTCGACTCGCGTCTCGAGCACCGTGAGGTCCGCGTCCATCGTCACCTGCAGTTCGTCCCCCGCGAGCGGAATCCGCACCTCCAGCCGGAGCGGGTCGCGATCGGAGACGCGCGTGTACTCGTCCGAGACGCACCACGGGAGCGTCCAGTAGGGACGCTCGTCGAGGGCGACCCCGCGTTCGCGGTGGAAACTGACGACGTCGGAATGGTCGAGCAGGCGCAGGCCGACGGCCGAACAGAGCGTGTGCGCACACTGGGCGCACTCGTGGTCGACGCGGAGGCCGACGCCGAGACAACACGAGCCGTCCTCGACGATCCGGGTCTCCATCCGGCCGTTGCACTCCGGACAGACGCCGTCGGCCGCCAGGCAGTGCAGGTGTCGAACCCGCTGGTCGAAGGCGTCCGCGAGTTCCTCGCGCGTCCGATCGTTCAGTCCGCCGGGCGGGAACCCGTACTCGCCGTGCCGTTGCCCACACGCTTGGCACTGGATCGTGAACTGTTCGTCCTCGTAGCTCGCCTCGAGAGGGCCGTCACAGGCGTAACAGCTCCCCTCGACCGGGAACGGCTCGATCGAGGGATCCTCGGTGAACGAACCCGCGATCACCGAGCGGACGACCTTCTCGCCGGCGTGTTTGAACGTGTATCCGTCGTCCGTCTGCGTGACGAAGTGTCCGGTCAGCTTCTGAAGGTGGTAGTTGAACTGCGCCGAATCCCGCATCCCAACCTCGCGTCGCAGGTCCGAGAACGAGACGCACTCCGCGTCGGCCGCCCACAGCGCCTCGAGGATCGACAACCGCGTCTCGTTGCCGACGAGCGCGAACGCGTCGGCGGGATCGAGACAGTCCGTGCACTCGAGCGGGCTCTCGCCCTCGGTCGCGACGTCGGATCGACTCATAGGGGCACGTACAGGTGCATCTGTCAAAACAGTTTCCTGAACGGCGTTTCTGTTACCTGGATTTCATTTCGAGAGTCGATCGGCGCTCAGCGGTGTCCCGGCCGCGGGGCCGCCTTCTGCAACGCGGTCTCGGCGACGTTGCCGCCGTAGTCGGCGCTCCGGGAGAGCGAGTCGAGGATCAGCCCGAGCGACTGGGCCTGAACGGGGTCGAGGTCGCGAAGCATGTCGTCGATGCGGCGGGTGTGTTCGTCGATCTCGAGGACGGACTCGAGGACGTCGTGGCCGAGGTCGGACGCCTCGTCGCCGTCCTCGGCGAACAGCGCGTCCATCGACTGCTCGAGGATCTCGGCGGCGTCCGCGTGGAGATCGAGCAGCGCCTCCGCCACGTCTTCGGGGATCTCTTCGAGCTTCAGCGCGAGCTGGCTGATCTTGACCGCGTGGTCGGCGACGCGTTCGAGTTGCCGTGCGCTCGAGTGGAAGTCGAAACAGTCCTCGCGAGAGACCCCGAGCCCTTCGGCGGCCCGCGGCGATCGCAGGGTCGCCCGGAAGATTCGCGAGACGACGAGGAAGAGCCGATCGACGTCGTCGTCGCGCTCGACGACGTCGTGGGCGATGTCGTCGTCGTTCTCGACGAGCGCCGTCACCGCGTCCTCGAGCATCGAGGTCGCGATCAGGCGCATCCGCGTGACGGCGTTGACGATCGACAGCTCCGAGGAGTCGAGGAGGTCCTGGACGACGACGGAGTCGGAGCCTTCGTCGACGATTTCGACGCCGATGAGTCCCTGGATCGCGCTTCGAATCGCTCGCCGCTGGTCCGTCGTGATCCGGTTCGCCTCGAGACGAATGACGTCGAAACCGCTGACGTACATCGTCAGCACGGCGCGAGTCAACTGCTCGCCGTCGATCGACGCGACGTCGAGCGTTCCTTCCTGGTGGCTGGTCTCGCGCTGCGGCGTGACGATCAGCGTGTCGTCCTGCGTGTAGATTTCGACGGTCGATCCGCTGGAAATGTCGTTGGCCGTGGCCCACGTCTTCGGGAGCGAGACGGTGTACGTCGATCCGCCGGTCACCTGGACCTTGCGCGTCTCCATGGACGATCCCTCTGTATCCCTGGAACATAAATCAACCTAATTCTATAGAGATTACCTCGTTGCAACGGATAGGCGTGCATTGCGGGGGATTTCCGGTAGGTTCGGGTACTGACCGATACGTGATCCTCCCGTCGAGAGTGTTTTTCACTGTATTACTATATAGTCAGCACGAAAGTGTGGTAACGAATCATCGTTTCCGACGTATCGACCGGAATCGATCGACCGGTCGGACCCGAGTAGCCTTCACATGCGATCGAGTAGCGTAGGACAAACAGATCAAGGACCGCGGTATCGAAGCCGAGTGGACGTCTCGAGCGGGTACCCGATTCGTCGCGTGGACCGGTACGTACCGGTACGTATCTCTCTACAGACGCACGTTCCAAGATATAGATATTTGGTGTTGGATATATAGGAATTAGCACCGTATTTATACGGGCTGTACAATCGTCTACTCGATGACGGACAACCAGTCTGGGCGGTTGGTGGACACGGTCTCACGACGGAAATTCCTCGCGTCGAGCGGGGCGATCGGGGCAGTCGCAGTTGCAGGGTGTTCGGAAACCGACGCGAATGACGGGAATGGTGGCGGGAACGGCGACGAACTCTCCGGAGAGGTCATCGTCAAGGGATCGAGTACCGTCTTCCCGATTTCCGACGAGATGGCCCAGCGGTTCATGGAGGAGTACCCACAGGTCAACGTCACGACCGACTCCACCGGTAGCGGCGGCGGCTTCGAGAACCACTTCTGTCCGGGTGATGCGGATATCAACGGAGCGTCCCGGACGATCAAGTCGGAGGAGGAAGACCACTGCGCCGAGAACGACGTCACGCCGATCGAGATGCACGTCGCGGGCGACGCGCTCACGATGGCAGTCAGCCCCGACAACGACTGGGTCGACTGCATGTCCTTCGACGAGCTCGAGCAGATCTGGGGCGAGGACGCCGCGGAGACGTGGGCCGACGTCAACTCCGACTGGCCAGACGAAGAGATCGAACGGTACGGACCCGACACCACCTCCGGGACCTACGACTGGTTCACGGAGAACGTCAGCGGCGGTGCCCACACCACCGACTACGAGGGGACCGAGGACGACAACACCATCATCCAGGGCCTCGAGAACAGCCAGTACGCGATCGGCTACTTCGGCTACGCCTACTACGCCGAGAACGAGGACCGCGTCAAGGCGCTCGACGTCAAAGAGAGCGAGGGCGACGACTGCGGGTCGCCGAGCCTGGAGGCGGCCAAGGAAGGGACGTACCCGATGGCCCGACCGCTGTTCATCTATCCCTCCGAGGAGGCCGTCCAGCGCGAGGAGGTCTACGAGTTCGTCAGCTACTACCTCGAAAACACGAACGCCGACTGGATCGCGGACGAGGTCGGGTACGTCCCCGCGAATCAGGACCAGGTCGACGAGAACGTGAGTAAACTCGAGGACGCGGCCGGCGAGTAACGCCGTCGCCGATTTTTCGTTTTCTAAACGAACTGATATGAGTAATACACCAGTCGACGCCGATCTCACTCGATCGGCACACGGACGGATTGCAAAGGAACGGTTGTATCACGGCCTGTTGTTCGGCTGCGCCGCACTAACGGTCTTCGTCACGGTCAGTATCATCGCGACCCTGACGATCGACGCGGTGGAGTTCTTCGGACGCGTCGCCCCCGCCGCGTTCTTCACCGGCACCGAGTGGGTCCTGCGGAGCGAGAACCCGATTCTCGGGATCCTGCCGCTCGTGAGCGCCACGCTCGTGGTCACGATCGTCTCGGCGCTCGTCGCGATTCCGATCGGCACGGCGGCCGCGATCTACCTGAGCGAGTACGCCAGCGATCGGATGCGATCGGTGCTGAAGCCGGCGCTCGAGATCCTCGCGGGGATCCCGACCGTCGTCTACGGCTTCTTCGCGCTCGTGTACCTGACGCCGTGGCTCCAGCGGATCGGACTCGACCTGAGCCTGTTCAACCTGCTTTCCGCGTCGATCATGGTCGGGATCATGATCATCCCCATGGTCTCCTCGATCAGCGAGGACGCGATGAGCGCGGTCCCCGACTCGCTCCGGCAGGCGGGGTACGGCCTCGGCGCGACGAAGTTCGAGGTCTCGACGAAGATCGTCCTCCCCGCGTCCATCTCGGGTATCTTCTCGTCGTACATCCTGGCGCTCTCGCGGGCGATCGGCGAGACGATGATCGTCGTCGTGGCCGGCGGGAGTCAGGCGCGGATGTTCGATCCCGCCAACCCGTTCGCGAACCTCTTCAACTCCGGGCAGACGATGACCGCGGCCATGGTGCAGGCGGTCACCACCGACCTGGCCGGCGGGACCGCCGGCTACTACTCGATGTTCGCGATCGGATTGACGCTGTTCGCGATCACCTTCACGATGAACCTGCTCAGCAACCGCATCGCCGCACGCTACCGGGAGGAGTACCAATGAGACGATCGACGACCCAGAACGGGAGAGCCACGCCTACGAGGGAGGTGAGCCGCTGATGGCGACCGCCGACGAATCGACGGGAGCCTGGTTCGGCGCGGACGGGCAGGTCAGCCAGCTTCGCGGCCTGCTGTTCAAGGCCACCTGTCTCGGCGCGACCCTGCTCGCGCTGTTCCTCGTGTTCGTGTTCCTCGTCTACGTCACACTGGACGCGATCGATCCCCTGACGGCCGACCCGGCCTGGTGGGGTGCAGTCGTCGTGACCGTCCTGCTCCCGGCGCTCGGGCTGGCCGGCTACTACTACCGGTACGACCCGGCGGCGGGCGAAGTCGCGTACACGGCGCTCGGACTCCCGATCGCGGCGACCCTGCTGGCCGGCGGGGTCGGAATCGTCTTCAGACACATCGTCAGTCCGCACGGGTGGCTCGCGCTCGTCGTCGCCACCGTCGTCGCCGCCGGCGCGATCGTGCTCCACGACCGCCGCCGGAACGCCGGCGCGATCGAACGAGCCGCGGTCCTCACGATGGGGCCCCTGCTGGCGCTGGTCGGCGTGCCGGGCCTCGTCCCGAGCCTTCGGGAACTGATCCTCTCGGCACCCGTCTTGCCGATGGCGTCGCTGTCGCTGCTCGGGACGTTCGTGGCCCCGATCGCGGCGGTGGTCGGCTGGCACGTTCGTCGCGTGCGCAAGAGCGATCGCGCCGGCCTGATCGCCGGCGGCGCGACGATCGTCGCGGCCGCCCTCGGACTCGTCGCCGCACCGATCGTGGGAATTACGGCGACGACGTGGATCGTGCTGACGACGGTCGTCGGCGTTCCGGTCGGGCTGTACGTGGAGCAGGTTCTCAGGCGCGGGGACGGCGTCGCCGGGCTGGCGTTTCCCGTTACGATCGCGATCGGGGCAGCCGTCTGTGCCGCCGTCGTCGGGGTGGCCGACCTGAGCGGGCCGACCGTCTGGCTCGACTGGGAGTTCCTGACCTCGGCGCACAATCGGACGCCCCGCGAAGCCGGGATCTATCCTGCCCTCGTCGGCTCGGTAATGATGATCATCGTCGTCGCCGTCGCGGCGTTCCCCGTCGGCGTCGGCGCCGCGATCTACCTCGAGGAGTACGCACCCACCGAGGGGCTCCCCGGATCGATCGTCGAACTGATCGAGATCAACGTCGCGAACCTCGCCGGGGTTCCGTCGGTCGTCTACGGACTGCTCGGCCTGGCGTTGTTCGTCAACACGGCCGGACTGCAGCCCGGAATCGTCGTCGTCGGCGGACTGACGGTCGGTCTGCTCATCCTGCCGATCGTCATCGTCTCTGCACAGGAGGCGATCCAGGCGGTCCCCGATTCCCAGCGCCAGGCTGCCTACGGGATGGGTGCGACGCGATGGCAAACGGTCCGGACCGTCGTCCTGCCGCGGGCGATGCCCGGCATCCTGACCGGAACGATCCTGGCGCTCGGCCGGGCGATCGGCGAGACCGCACCGCTGTTGATGGTCGGCGTCGCGGCGGTCGTCCGCATCTCGCCGAACTCGTTCTTCGGCCTGTTCAGCGCGATGCCGCGCCAGATCTTCTCCTGGGCGAGGCTGGCCAAACCGGAGTTCTACCACGGCGTCCTCGCGGCCGGCGTACTCGTCCTGCTCGTCGTGCTGTTGATGCTGAACGGCACCGCGATCCTGCTGCGGAACAAGTACCAGCGACACGAGTAACATGACCAGACACGACCCATCTCAGACCGACGGCAGCGACGAACAGCGCACGGACGGCAGCGGACGGATGGTCTCTGAAAACGCCGACCCAGCCGACGCAGAGACCGCGTCCCTCCTCGACGAGTCGTTCGATATCGACGATCGATCCCCGTCGGGGGCCGCCGAGACGATCATCGAGGCGCGCGACGTCGACGTCTTCTACGACGACGTGCGGGCGCTCCAGGCCGTCGACATGGCGATTCCCGAGAACCGGGTGACGGCGCTCGTCGGCCCCTCCGGTTGCGGGAAGTCGACGTTCCTGCGGTCGATCAATCGGATGAACGACCTCATCGACGCGGCCCGCGTCGACGGCGAACTGCTGTTCGACGGGAAGAACGTCTACGACGACGACGTCGATCCCGTCGCGCTCCGGCGCAAGATCGGCATGGTATTCCAGTCGCCGAACCCGTTCCCGAAGTCGATCTACGACAACGTCGCCTTCGGCCTGGAAGTCCAGGACAAGGCCGACGACGTCGACGAAACGGTACACCGGGCACTCGAACAGGCCGCCCTGCTCGAGGAAGTCGAGGGGAAGCTCGACTCGAGCGGACTTGACCTCTCGGGCGGCCAGCAACAGCGCCTCTGTATCGCCCGCGCGATCGCGCCCGATCCGGAGGTCATCCTGATGGACGAACCGGCCTCGGCGCTCGACCCGATCGCGACCTCGAAGATCGAGGACCTGATCGCCGACCTCGCCGAGGAGTACACGGTCGTCATCGTCACCCACAACATGCAACAGGCCGCCCGGATCTCCGACAAGACCGCCGTCTTCCTCACCGGCGGCGAACTCGTCGAGTTCGACGACACCGCGAAAATCTTCGAGAACCCCGAGCACGACCGCGTCGAGGACTACATCACCGGCAAGTTCGGCTAGCCATGTCACGGGACGCATTCCAGCACCAGCTCGACGCACTGCGCGAGGACGTCCTCGAGATGAGCGACCTCGTCTGCAGCCGACTCCGCCGGGCGCTCGAGGCCTACGAGTCGAAAGACGAGGCCCTCGCGGACCGGGTCATCGCCGGCGATCACGAGATCAACCGGCTGTACCTGGACCTCGAGCAGGACTGTATCGATCTGCTGGCGCTCCAGCAACCCGTCGCGGGCGACCTGCGCTTTGTCGCCGCCTCGTTCAAGATCATCACCGATCTAGAGCGGATCGGCGACCTCGCCGTCAACCTGGCCGAGTACGCCCAGCGGGCCGAGCGGGACCGCTACCCCGACGTCGACATCGCCCACGTCGGCACCGAGACGATCGCAATGGTCGAGGACGCCATGCGGGCCTACGCCGCGGACGACGCCGCCGCGACCCACGACGTCGCCGCGATGGACGACGAGATCGACGATCGGTGCGAGCGGGCGAGCCGGATCGTGGTACAGGACCTCGTCGAGACCGGGCGCGACGACGACGACCTGCTCGAGGACGTCTCCCGGATGCTCCTGACGATCCGTGATATCGAACGGGTCGGCGACCACGCGGTCAACATCGCGGCACGAACGCTGTACATGGTCGACAACGACGACGAACTGATCTACTGATGAGTCAAAACCAGCTGTCGAACGGGCCGTTCGACCCGGTCGAACGCACAGTACAGCTCGCCGGATCCTCGACGTTCGTCGTCTCGCTCCCCAAGGCGTGGGCGACCGAGCAGGGGCTCGAGTCCGGCGAATCGATGTACCTCTACCCCCACGCGGATCGGCTGGTCGCCGCGACCGAAACGCTGTCGTCCCGGGACCGGACCGCGACCGTCGACGCCAGCACCGCGACCGACGAGACGGCCGCGCGACGCGTCAGGAGCACGTACGCGATCGGCTGTGACCGGATCACCGTCACCGGACTCGACGACGCCGATGCGAGCGTCCGCCGGACGATCGAACGGACGGTCAGTCGACTCATCGGGATCACGATCGAGTCGGACACCGGCGATCGGCTGATCGTCGCGGACCTGCTCGACAGCAGTGAGGTGTCGCTCCCACAGACGATCGCACAGGTCCAGCACGTCGCGCTGGAACTGCACGCCCACGCGATCGAGGCCCTCCTGGCCGACGATGGCGACCGCGCCCGGCGCGTGATCGATCGAACCGACGACGTCGATCGACTGGTCGCCTTCGTCAGTCGCGGGTTCCATCGCGGGCTGGAGGACGTCCACGAGATCAGCCGACTCGGGACCGATCGGCTGGTCGCGTTTCGCGAGTACCGGATCGCCCGACAGCTCGAACGGATCGCCGACCACGCCGCGGCGATCGCGAGGGTGACGACCCGACAGTCCGGGCCACCGGCGGACCCGATCGCCGACCGTCTCGAGTCGCTCGGCACCAACGCGCGGACCGTCGTCGAACTGGCCATAGGCGGCGAGACCGACCGGGCCGACGAAACGATGGCCGCCGTTCGCGAGGCGAGTCGCCGACTCGATCGCGACCTGTCCGAGCGAGCGACCCGGAACGCGTACCTGCACGGAACGGCGGGACAGCGGATCCGTCGCACCGCCGAGCACGGGATCGAGATCGCCGACGCGAGAGCCGAATCCACGATCGAGGACTGAGTCCGACGAGACGGAATTTGAAGCTACGTAACAGGTGGATAGCGAACTACGGACCGTCGTGGACGGCCCCGTATTCGACACCAGGTGACCGAACCGGCGGTCCCCGAAATGCGTGGCCAGCGATCGGTTCCGCTTAGCGATGCTCACCCAGTTCGACGAAGTCGTCGACGTCCGCCGACAGCCAGGTGGTCAACTGGCTCGATTCCGATCGGTTGCGCGGCACGATCGTACACCGATCTGGCTGGTTTTCGTAGCGGACGACGACGGATTCGAGGTCGATCGATCGGCCGTCGTCGTGGCTGGTCGCCGCGGACCCCCGCTGTCCGGGACCGTCGGGATCAGACTCCTGTGATGCACTCGTCATGGATTCGAAGGGGCTGTGACTGGATTCTCTCGGGGCACGTACAAAGCCACTGCTAGTTGTGGTATTGTCGAGTACGGAGGGGTGTCGACGCGTCCGTATCGACCGGGCGGTGGGCCGTGACGTGCGCGTATGGTGTGTGACGACTCCGAAGGCCGTAGAATCCGCGTCCTCGATCGGACTATAGCGAGCTACGGACGCCTATTGTTTCGTCTATAGGTAAACGGGAAGGAATTAGATGGCTTTACGATGGGCGGCCCCACAGCGTCGGGTGACGTGCCCACCGGTAGATCGACGGCCGACCTCGAGACGGCGATGCGAGCGCTCGATCGAGAGCACCGGCTACTGAGCGACGAGCGACGCGCGTTCGAACGATTCGCGAAACGTCTCTCGACGCTCGAAACGGTCACTCCCCAGCTCGCCGGACCGGGGATCCGGACGCACGAGACGGACTCGATCGATCTCTCCCCGGTCCGGGACGCCTACACCGAGACGGTGATGAGCGTGCCCCACTACGCGGACGCGTACGACGAGACCTGGATCGAGAGCGTCGCCGAAGAGTTCAGCCACGAACTGGCGGCGGCGCTCGAACAGCGCACACAGTTTCACCCGTCGCTGAAACGATCGCTGATCGAGGCGGCGACACAGGCGGTAGCGAACCGGACCCAGTTCATCGAGCGGATCGAGAACGAGCGAGACGCCGTCGAACGCGCCGAACGGGAGCTATCGGCGCTCCAGAGGGACGTACAATCGATGCTGAGGCAACCCCTCGACCAACTCGAGTTCAACGCGCTTCGACTCACCAGGCAGCGACTGAAGACGTGTCGAGAGCACTGTGACGAACTCGCGGTCGAACGCCAGACGCAGCTTCGTCGCCGACGTCGGCACCTCTCGCTGATCGACGTCGGGACGCTCACGGACTACCTCTACGAGGAGTGTGAGAACACGTATCCGGTTCTCGCCGCCATCGCGGACCTCGGGAGTCGCATCGAACGCGCACTGGAGCGCGTCGATCGGTTGCTCGCCCGGGCGCCGTAGGCCCCGGTCTGCTGGCCCGGAAAAAAGGACCGATCGGACGGCTACTCGTCGACGTACTCGTCGAAGAGGGCGGAGACGCGTCGCTCGACGTCGTCGCGGATCGCCCGAACTTCGTCCACGGATTTCCCGTGCGGGTCGTCCAGCGCCCAGTCCCGGACGGCCACGTCGGCGTCGAGATCGAGCGTCGAACAGCCCATCGTCGCCACGACCGTACAGTCGTTCAGTTCGTCGGTCGAGACCTGCCGGGGGGTCCGATCGGAGATATCGATATCGAGTTCCCCCATTGCCTCGACGACCTCGGGATGGACCTCGTCCGCGGGGTGCGTTCCCCCGGTCAGGATCTCGACCTCGTCCTCGAGTCCACGACGCGTTCGTTCCCGTTCCGCGAACGCGGCGGACATCTGGCTCCGGCCGGCGTTTTGCACGCAGACGAATCCGAATTTCAGCGTGTCGTCGTCCATACGAGAGGGATGCGTATCGACGTGAATAACCGTTCCTAAGAGCGCTATTGTCGGCTACATACGCCACCGTTCGCGGGCCGATCCGTCGTCCGATCGGCCAGGACCGCCCGAACGTTCGCAGGCGTGACGGTCTCCGGAACGGGAGCGAATGCCGGGACTGCGCCGGTCCCAGAACAGTAGCTTTATCAAGCGCACGGGGATAGCTACTGCTAAGATTACTCCCGTCTTATGGTAGGAAATGGACAACCGGAGGTGAACATCGGGCTCGTCGGTCACGTCGACCACGGCAAGACGACGCTGGTGCAAGCCCTCAGCGGCTCGTGGACGGACCAGCACAGCGAGGAGATGAAACGCGGTATCTCCATCAGACTCGGCTACGCCGACGCGACGTTCCGCCGCTGCGAGGGCGTCGAGGAACCCGAGTGTTACACCGTCGAGGAGGAGTGTCCGGACGGCTCGGAAAGCGAGCCGCTTCGGACCGTCTCGTTCGTCGACGCCCCGGGGCACGAGACCCTGATGGCGACGATGCTCTCTGGGGCCTCGCTGATGGACGGGGCCGTGCTGGTCGTCAGCGCGAACGAACCCGTCCCGCAGCCCCAGACCGAGGAGCACCTGATGGCGCTCGACATCATCGGGATCGACAACATCGTCATCGCCCAGAACAAGGTCGACCTCGTCAGCACCGACCAGGCGCGACAGAACTACGAGGAGATCCAGGAGTTCGTCGAGGGGACCGTCGCCGAAGACGCCCCCGTCGTCCCCGTCTCGGCCGGCCAGGAGGTCAACCTCGACCTGCTGATCGCGGCGGTCGAGGAGGAGATTCCCACGCCCGATCGGGACCCGGACGCCGATGCGCGGATGCACGTCGCCCGCAGTTTCGACATCAACAAGCCCGGGACGACCGCCGACGACCTCGCCGGCGGCGTCCTCGGCGGCAGTCTCGTCCAGGGCGAACTCGAGGTCGGCGACGAGATCGAAATCCGTCCCGGCCGCGAGGTCGAGGAGGGCGGCCAGACCGAGTACGTCCCGATCGAGACGACGGTTCGATCGCTCCAGGCGGGCGGGAAGGACGCCGAGACCGTCACGCCGGGCGGTCTACTCGGCGTCGGAACCGGCCTCGATCCCGCTCTGACGAAAGGCGACGCGCTGGCCGGGCGACTCGCCGGTCCGCCGGACTCGCTCCCGCCGACGTGGGACGGGTTCACCATGGACGTCGACCTGCTCGATCGCGTCGTCGGGACCGACGGCGGCGAGATCGACGAGATCAGCACCGGCGAACCGCTGATGATGACCGTCGGGACGTCGACGACGGTCGGCGCCGTGACGAGCGCTCGCGAGGGCGAGTGCGAGGTCAACCTCAAGCGGCCAGTCTGTGCCGAACCGGGCGCGAAGATCGCGATCAACCGCCGCATCGGCGCTCGCTGGCGGCTGATCGGCCTGGGAACGTTGCAGGGATAGCGGTTTACGAGGCGAGAACGAACGAGTATGCGTACGCGGGTCGCCCTCGATACGAGCGCACTGATGATGCCGGTCGAACTCGACGTGCGGCTGTTCGACGAACTCGATCGGCTGCTGGACGACTACGAACCGACGATTCCGCAGGCGGTCGTCGAAGAACTCCGCCGCCTCTCGGAGAAGGGCGGAACGGAGGGGACGGCCGCGACCGTCGGGCACGATCTAGCGACCGAACGCTGTCTCGTGGTCGACACGGAGGCATCGTACGCCGACGACGCGCTGGTCGAACTCGCCCGCGAGGGCGCCGTCGACTACGTCGTCACGAACGATCGCCCGCTACGCGACCGGGTGCTCGAGGCGGGGATACCGGTAATTGCATTACGCGGGAGAAACAAGTTGGCGATCACTCAACCATAGATGTACAAACGGGTCAGACTAAAGGACACGGTAGAAGTACCGCCGGAGGAACTCGGCGACGTCTCGCCGGATCTCGTGAAGCGACTGCTGCAGGACAAACTCGAGGGACGCATGGACGAGGAGGTGGGAAGCGTCGTCTCCGTCACCGAAGTCCACGATATCGGTGAGGGGACGGTGCTCCCGAACCGGCCGGGCGTCTACTACGAGGCCGAGTTCGACGCCGTCACGTTCGATCCGCAGATGCAGGAGGTCGTCGACGGCACCGTCGTCGAGGTCGTCGAGTTCGGCGCGTTCGTCGGGATCGGCCCGGTGGACGGACTGCTCCACGTCTCCCAGATCAGCGACGAGTACCTCGCGTTCGACGGCGAGAACCAGCAACTCGCCTCGAACGAGTCCAACCGCACCCTCGGCGTCGACGACGCCGTCCGGGCGCGCATCGTCACCAAGAGCATCGACGAGCGCAACCCGCGCGACTCCAAGATCGGCCTCACCGCGAAACAGCCCGGCCTCGGCAAGCACGCCTGGCTCGAGGACGAATACGACAAGCGCGAAGCGGCCGCAGGTGAATAACCATGGCATCCGATCGTCTCGTCTGTCGGGAGTGCCACCGGGTCAACGACGCTGACGCCGACTCCTGTGAGAGCTGTGGCTCCTCCTCGCTGACCGAGGACTGGGCGGGGTACGTCGTCATCGCCCACCCCGAGGACAGCGAGATCGCGTCCGAAATGCAGGTCGACGAACCGGGAGCGTACGCGCTGAAGGTCCGGTAGACGTGACTCGCGACGACTCCAGCGCGGCGTCCGATGCGGACGACCACCTGCTGGTGTTGCCCGACGACCTCCGGCACGAACTCAAGGAGCCGCTGGGCCCGATCGAGACCGACGCCGAGGTCCTGCTGGAGGCGGTCGACGGTCCGTTGATCGCCGTCGGAGACGTCGTCACCTACCACTTCCTCCAGGCCGGACGGGCGCCGGACGTGGCGCTCGTCGACGAGCGGACGAAACGAGACGCCGTCGACGAGGAGATCCGCGAGACCGTCACCGAGTCGACCCACATCGAGGCCGTGAACCCGCCGGCCGAGATCACCGCGGACGTCGTCCGGGCGCTCCGCGACGGCCTCGAACGCGAGGACCCGACCACGATACTCGTCGAGGGCGAGGAGGACCTCGTCGTCCTCCCCGCGATCGTCGCCGCGCCGGAGGGCGCGAGCGTCGTCTACGGCCAGCCCGACGAGGGAATGGTCCACGTGAAGGTCACCGACGACCACCGAGCCGAGATACGCGCGCTGCTCGATCGGTTCGAGGGCGACGCCGATCGGCTCTGGGAACTGCTCGAGCGGGCCTGACCCCCGTCGGACACCATCGTCTCACGCGTCCCGTTTTCCGAGCGCCGTCTCGAAGACCCGCTGGGCCCGTTCGTACGCCGCGTCTCGATCGACGATCGGGGCCGGATAGTCGGGCGCGAGATCGGTTCGAATCGAAGCCGGAAGCGTGGGCCACTCGACGATTCGGTCGGCCGGAATCGACGGATCGGCGAGTTCCGGGACGTACTCCCGCACGAACGCCGCCTCCGGATCGTACGTCGCGAGCTGGGCCACGGGATCGAAGATTCGCACGTCGACCGAGTCCGTCCCCGTCGAGGCGATCCACTGCCAGCTGCCGGCGTTCGTGGCCGGATCGTGATCGACGAGCCGATCGCGAAAGTGCGCCGCGCCGCGTCGCCAGTCGATCAGGAGGTGTTTGGTCAGGAAGCTCGCGACGACCTGCCGGGGCCGGTTGTGGACGTACCCCTCGGCTTCGAGCTGGCGCATTCCGGCGTCGACGAGCGGATACCCCGTCTCGCCGCGGGTCCAGGCCGCGAACTCGTCGTCGTCGTTTCGCCAGGCGATTTCGTTGGGAACCTCTTTGTAGTTCTCGGTCGCGAGGGCAGGGTTGTAGTACAGCAGGTGATAGTTCGCCTCCCGCCAGGAGAGTTCGTAAAGGTACTTCTCGACGTTCGATCGATCGGTCCCCTCGACCGTCCCCAGAACGTCGGTGGCGGCGTCCCAGACCTCCCGAATGCCGATCGCGCCGACGGCGAGGTACGGCGAGAGTCGAGAGACGGCGCCGGTCGGGGCGTCGACGGCGAGTGCGAGGTCGTCACGGGTGTCGTTGTAGCTGACTAGTCCGGACTCGCAGAACGCGTCGAGTCGTTCGCGGGCGGCGCCGTGGCCCGGTTCCGGAAGGTCGATGTCGGTGTCGACGATCGGAATCGACCCCGCGTCGGTGACGTCGGCGAGGTCGGTGGCCGCGGGCGCGTTCGCGGGTACCGGTTTGGGTCGCGTCTGCCAGTCGGAGTAGAACTGACTGTGGGTGGGGTAGGAGGGCGCGAGGGTCCCGGGATCGACGAGCACCGTATCGACGTGCGATTCCAGCGGCACGTCGATCGTGGCCGCGACCGTCGCCGACTGGGCCCGTCGGGTTGGATCGTAACACGCGGTCGTGACGACGCGATCGACATCGTACTCGGCACAGAGGCCGGGCAGTACCTCGGCCGCGGGGCCCGATCGGACGACGAGATCGCTCCCGAGGTCGCGGTAGCGCTCGCGCAGCGCCCGGACGGTCCGATCGACGAACGCGCGCTTGCGATCGCCGAGTGCAGCGGTCACGGACGGATCGAAAACGTAGACGGGAAGAACGGGGGTGTCCGCGGCGTCGCTCGCGGCGGCCAGGCCGCGGTTGTCGATCGTCCGGCGATCGCGCCGGTGCCAGTACAGGATCATGCCCACCCTAGCGACGCGACGGTGTAAGCCCCTCGGACACCGGAAGCGCTGGCCCGTATCCGTCCGCAGTCGGAGCCACCCTCACTCGACGACGGTGTGCTCGAGCGTGCCGATCCCCTCGACCGCGAGTTCGATCGTGTTGCCGTCCTCGAGCCACTGCCCCAGTTCCAGTCCGCAGCCCTCGCCGACGGTGCCGCTGCCGATCACGTCGCCCGGATACAGCGTCTCCGACCGGGAGGCGTGCTCGATGATGTCCGCGAACGAGTGGTACATCTCGTCGACGGTGCCCTCGGACCAGACCTCGCCGTCGACGCGAGCGGTCATCGGGGCGTCGAGCACGTCGATGTCGTCTCGCGGGACGACGTACGGCCCGAGTCCGTTCGCGAAGTCTTTCCCCTTCGCCGGGCCGAGTTTGCCGTCCATCTCCCGGCCCTGGATGTCGCGGGCGCTGAAGTCGTTGAAGACGGTGTAGCCGGCGATGTACTCCTCGGCGTTTTCGGCCGGAATATCGCGCCCTCGTTTCCCGATCACGGCCGCGATTTCGAGTTCGTAGTCCATCAGCGAGGAGTAATCGGGCCACTCGACCGTCTCGCCGGGCGCGACGACGCTGTCCGGGTTGCCCTTGTAACAGACCGGCAATTCGTACCAGACGTCGGGGATCTCCCCGCCCATGCTGTTCTCGACGTGTTCCTCGATGGCCATGAAATCGCGCACCGAGTTGGGCCGGGGAAGGGGCGCGAGCAGATCGTACTCGCCGGGTTCGTACCGGAGCTTCGCGCCCGCGGGACCGCGTTCGGCGTCCGTTTCGGCGGCGTACTCGAGGGCCGCTCGTGCATCTTCGATCGCCCGGTCGCCGCGCTCGAGGAATGCGATCATCTCCGGCGGGACGTGCGCGCGGGCCAGATCCGCGGGCGCGGGTTCGCCCTCGGCCTCGAGCGCCGCTCCGTAGGCTGCGGTGAGATCGACGAGCGTCGCCTCCCCGGCCGGCGTGCGTTCGTCCTCGGTGGCTTCGGCGACGGCACCGATGCGCTCGACCGCCCCTACGGGCGTCTCGACTTCGAATGTGGCGAGTTTCACGCGGACTCACCTCCCTCACCCGCGTCGTGGCCGGCGGCGTCGATCGACGGCGGTATCGGCTCGCCGGGTGGGCCGTCCGCGAGGCCGATGTGCTGGTCGATCCGCGTCGCGTCGTCGGCTGTCAACGGTCCGTTCATAGTAGCCACGACCGGAGGGATCCATTTGAAAGTGCCTGCAAATCGAACCGGCGCCCGACGCTACAGCCCCCAGATGAGGACGATGCCGGCGGTCGTGACGATCGCGAGGAGCAACTGGAGCGGCCCGCCGACCCGCACGAAGTCCGTGAATTCGTAGCCGCCGGGGCCGTACACCATCAGGTTCGTCTGGTAGCCCACCGGCGTCATAAACGAGGTCGCGGAGGCGAACATCACCGCGAGCAGGAACGCGAACCGCGACGCGCCGAGGCTCGTCGCGGCGTCGACCGCGACGGGGATCATCAACACGACCGTCGCAACCGGTGTGATGACGTTCGCGAGCAGCCCCGTGACGATCGTACACAGCAACAGGACCGCCACGAGCGGGAGGACGGTCGCCGTCGCGATCAGTCCTCCCGCGATGACCTGTGACCCGCCGGTCGACTCGAGGGCGGTCCCGAGCGGGATCACGCCCGCCAGCAGGAAGACGACGTTCCAGGAGACGGCGTCGTAGGCGTCCCCGATCGAGAGACAGCCGGTGACCACCATCAGGAACACGCCGGCGAACGCGGTGATCACGATCGGCGCGACGTTCAGCGCGGCGGCACCGACGACGCCGGCCATTATCGCGATCGTGAGCGGCGTTTTCGGCGAGAGGGGCGCGAGTTCCTCGAGATCGGTGTCAGCCAGTCGGTCGAAGGCGTCTTCCTCGACGAACAGCAGGTCCGTCGACCTGGTGAAGTGCTCGATCACGTCGGGATCGGTCTGGAGCAAGAGGAGGTCGCCCGCGGCGAGACGGACGTCGGCGAGGTCGGTTCGGAGGAGGTCGCCCTCGCGACGGATCGCCAGCACGGTCGTTCCGTAGACCGATCGGAGGTTCGTCTCGGCGAGTCGCTCGCCGAGAAACCGCGAGCCGTCGGGAACGACCGCCTTGGTGAGGGTGTCCTCGCTGGGTGCGTCGTCGAACGTCTCCTCGGTCACGCGCTTGCGGGCGAGTTGCCGCAGCCGCTGGTTCTCGACGAACCGGTTGACCGCCTGCAGGGTCCCGTGGACCGTGAGCACGTCGCCCTCGCGGATACGCTGGTCGGAGCCGACGGCGACGTACGACTCGCTCGCGGGGTCGACCGGCACCCCGGCCGCGGCGCTGACCCCCGACTCGTCCGTCGCAGCGGTCGTCGCCTCGCCCGTGACGTCGATCGCCTCCGGTCCCCTGTCGTCGATACCCGGGCCGAGTTCCGCAGCGCTTCCCTCCGCATCGTCGTACTCGAGGACCTCCGGCTCCCGGCGGGACGTGCCGTTCCGACGGAGCTGGAGGATGCGAACGTTCGCGTCCGTCCGCGACTCGAGTTCGTCGACCGTGAGCCCGACCGGTGCCGAGTCGGCCCGAACGCGGACCGCAGTGAGGTGGTCTTCGAGGTCGAACTCCTCGATCAGATCGGCGTCGGCCGGGATCCGTGCGGGCGTCAGCCTCCGGCCGACGGTCGCGAGGTACGCGAGCCCGACCAGGAGAACGACGAGTCCGAGTAGCGAGAACTCGAACATACCCAGCGGCTTGCGACCGAGCAGTTCGACGGCGAACTCGCTTGCGAGCAGGTTCGTCGAGGTCCCGATGAGCGTGAGCGTGCCGCCGAGAATCGCCGCGTACGACAGCGGGAGGAGCAGTTTCGACGGCGAAATACCGGACTTCTCCGCGAGTTCCGAGATCATCGGGATGAAGATCGCCACGACGGGCGTGTTGTTGATAACGCCGGCGAGCGGCCCGGTCGTACAGATCGTCGCGACCAACGCGCGTTTCTCGCTTCCGTTCGTAAATCGGGCGAGAGAGACGCCGAGTCGCTGGACGACGCCGGTTTCCTGAATCGCGGAGCTGAGCATGTACATGGCGACGATGGTGATCGTCGCGGTGCTCGCAAAGCCCGAAATCGCCGCCTGATGGCCGACGCCCGTCACGGGCTCGAGTGCCGGCAGCGAGACGATGATCCCGATCGCCGTCACGTCGTTGGGGATCGCTTCCGTGACGAACAGGACGAGGGCGACGGCGATGAGTCCGAAGACGACCAGCGCACCCGTCGAAACGCCGTCGATCATCGTCGGCGCTGCCGGTGGAACTCACGGGCGACCGACGGTCGAGCGGACCGGCGTGTGGCCTCGACCGCCACTGTGTTCGCGTTCACACTAACTCGAGTACACACGACTCACAAAACACTACCCCTTCACTGGGACACTGACCCTGGACGAAAACGGCGGGTCGGAACCGTCTCCCGCGAACTGGGCCCTCGCCGCGGCGCCCGGAGGATCTCGAGAAACTATTTACTCTCGCCCGAGAACGTGACGGACATGTACGATTACGTCGTTGTCGGCGTGGGACCGCCGGGAGCGCGCTTCGCCCGCCGGGCCGCCGAGAACGGGTACGACGTACTAGCCCTCGAGAAGGGATCGATCGGCACGCCCCTTGCCTGTTCGGGCCACGTCAGTACCGACGTCTGGGAGTTCACGGGCGAGGGAGCCCGCGACGAACTGTTCCAGAACGAGATCTACGGCGCGCGGTTCCACGTCGGCGGCCCCCACAGCGACGCCTACCCGTTCTACAAGCGCGAGGTCGCCTCGAACGTCATCGACCGGGTCGGGTTGGACCGTCACCTCGCCGACCTCGCCCGCGAGGCGGGCGCGGACGTCCGCGAGGAACACACCGTCACCGAGGTGACGGAGCACCGCGATCGGGTCACGGTCGTCGCCAGCGGCCCGGACGGCACCGAGACGTTCGAGGCGAAGATGGTCGCCGGCTGCGACGGGCCTCGATCGCGGGTCCGGGACGCGCTCGACCTCCCCGAACCCGGCGAACTCCTCCACGGGGTGCTGGCGTTCTCCGACGAGAACGACAGCCAGGACTTCGTCGACGTCCACCTCACCGCCCCGACGTTCTTCGCGTGGCGCATCCCCCGCGGCGAGGCCGGCGTCGAGTACGGGCTGGCCGCACCGCCCGGCGTCGCGGTGACCAAACACTTCGAGGAACTGATCGACGGCTACGAGATCGACGTCTCCCACCGGTGTTCGGGTGCGATCCCGATCGGCCCGCCCGATCGAGTGACCACGCGTCGAGGCTTCCTGATCGGCGACGCGGCCGCCCAGACCAAGCCGTTCACCGGCGGCGGCATCCTCTACGGGATGACCAGCGCCGACCACGCCGCCCGGAAGATCGATCCCGATCGGCCGACGACGCTCGCGGCCTACGAACGCGCCTGGCGCGACGATCTGGAGCGCGAGATGGAACTGGGCCACTGGCTCCGGCGGGCGTACTCCTTCCCGGAACCAGTCCAGCGCGTCGGACTCGGGGCCCTCTCGGGCGAGATTGGCGTCCACATGGACCGGCCGACCTCGCTGTTCTCGACGGAGCACCTGAAAGCGCTCCTCTCGCGAGTGTGACGTCCCGCTTCGGTGACCGGTTCCTCGATCGGCACTGAACCCGCCGGAACCGGCAATCCGGGCGAGTGGCCGTAAACCGACCGCACGGACCCCACGGCGGACGGGAACGGCTGTGGCCGACCCCGACCACCAACAGAGACTTATCGGCGAGCGCAGTAGAACAGGTATCGACCATGTGTGAACTCTCCCCAGACTGTTCGAGCGACGAGCACTGCCAACTCGTCCTCAGGAACCTCGAAACCGGCAACAGAACGGTCGAGTACTACTGCAAGGCCCACCTCGTCCTGCGAGTCTGGGAGGTCGAACAGAGCGACGGGCTCGCCGCAGTCGAGGCGACCCAGCTCTGATCGGTCGCGGGCACCCGATCGCGAACGACGCCGAAGCGCCGGTTCGCCGGCGCGATCGGCGCGGGGAGAGTAATTCGAGCGACGAGCGGGGCGGCGGGAACGGCTCGATCAGTTCTCGGAGGTTCGCGGCGTGACGCTCCCGTTCCCGCCGAACAGGTTCTCGGGATCGTACGTCGTCTTCAGGTCGACCAGCCGATCGTAGTTCCCGCCGAATCGGTGTTTCACGGGGTCTTCGTTCAGTCCCGGGAAATTGTCGTGGCTCCCCGACGCGACCGGCAGGTCCGACGCGTCCGCGATTCCGTCGCGGCCCCATGCCACGTTCGCGTCGTCATCGGCTGGCTCCTCCCAGTTCGCCTCGAAGGTGAGCATGTACGGCTTGTCCCGGTGCCAGAACGCGGTCGCGTCCCGGGGCACCTCCGCGACCGCCCCGCCGAGATGCCAGAGGTCGACCGTCGAGAGCGCCGACGGGGCCGACTCGGTGTACCGGCGCATCAGGTCGACGACCGCGTCGATCACGTCGGTCAGGAAGATGGACTTCCAGTAGTACCGCAGCCCGTCGGGGTAGTCCTCGTCGAGCATCGACTGCAGGTCGGCGTAGTCCATCGGCCCGCTGAGATCGGCGGTCGGTGACGCGCCGCGAGTCGATTCCCGACCTCGATTGCCGCCCCGAGAGGACGAATTTCGGGTGTCTCACGGCCCAAGTCATATCTTAATTATTGATTATGTGAAACTATATCGCCACGGGAGACCTACGAGGTGTGAGTGACATGGCAGTAACGACTACGCCCGTAGACGACGGTGCAATACGCGGATTCGGCGAGGGGCTTCACGGCGACCTGCTCCAGCCAGGGGATCCGAACTACGACGAGGCGCGATCGATCTGGAACGGGATGATCGATCGATCGCCGGCACTCGTCGTTCGCGCGATGGGAGTATCGGACGTGATCGGCGCGGTGAATTTCGCGCGCGACCACGACGTGCTCCTCGCGGTCTGTGGCGGCGGCCACAACATCGCCGGGAACGCGGTCTGTGACGACGGACTGATGCTCGACCTCTCTGCGATGCGATCGATTCGCGTCGATCCGGAGAAGAAGACGGCCCGCGTCGAACCGGGAGCGACGCTCGCCGATGTCGATCACGAGACCCAGGCGTTCGGCCTGGCGACCCCGCTCGGCATCAACTCCACGACCGGCGTGGCGGGACTCACGCTCGGCGGCGGATTCGGCTGGCTCACGCGCCGGTACGGGATGAGCGTGGACAACCTGCGAAGCGTCGACGTCGTGACCGCGGACGGTAACCTTCGCCACGTGAGCGAGGACGAGAACGCGGACCTCTTCTGGGGGATCCGCGGCGGCGGCGGCAACTTCGGCGTCGTCACGTCGTTCGAGTTCGACCTCCACGAAGTCGGGCCGACGGTACTCGCCGGGATGGTCGTCTACCACGGCGCGGACGCACCGGACGTCATCCGGCACGTGCGGGACTTCAACGAGGAGGCGCCGGACGAGTCGGCCGTCTGGGTCGTCCTCCGCGAGGCACCGCCGCTCCCGTTCCTCCCGGAGGACGTCCACGGCGAAGACGTCGTCGTCGTGGTCCCCTTCTACGCCGGCGACATCCCCGACGGCGAGGAGGTCCTCGCCCCGATCCGGGAGTACGGCGATCCGATCGCCGATACCGTCGGGCCACAGCAGTACGCGGCGTTCCAGCAGGCGTTCGATCCGCTGCTCGAGGAGGGTGCGCGGAACTACTGGAAGTCACACAACTTCAGTACGCTCCCGGACGAGGCGATCGATACCGCGGTCGAATACGCACAGAACCTCCCCACACCGCTGTCCGAAATCTTCTTCGGACAGATCGGCGGCGCGATGGGACGAGTGGCGGCGGACGAGACGGCGTTCCCACACCGCGACGCGGAATACGCGATGAACGTCCACACGCGCTGGGAGGACCCCGCGGACGACGATCGGTGTATCGCCTGGTCCCGGGAGTTCTTCGACGCCATGGCCCCGTACGCGACCGGCGGCGTCTACTCGAACTTCATCAGCGAGCGCGAGGGTGAAGAGAATCTCGCCTACGGGGAGAACCACGATCGACTGGCCGATCTGAAGACGACGTACGATCCCGAGAACCTGTTCCGGATGAACCAGAACGTCGAACCGGCCACGTGACGAACGTGGCCGTCAGTAGCTATTGAGTTCTAGACGTCCCCTCTCGGCGGAACCAGCACCGACGGGATCGAATCACGGGCGGACGGCCGTAGCGATGCAGGATCGCTAGCGGCTCGAACCGGTCTATCCTCATCAGCCTCGTGGCCGCGTCGTTCGGCGACGACGTACTGGACCTCGACGACCAGCGGGTCGTCGCTGTGGGGGCTGATCTCCTCGTGGAGGCGACCGGCGAGCCCCGGATCCGACCCGGGATCCTGGCCGGTGACCGTGACGACGATCCGCTCGACCGACTGGATCGGGTAGTCGCCGTCGAGTTCGACCACGACGTCCTCGAGTTCGCGATCGGCGTACTCGGGCTCCGCGAGCACCGTCTCGGCCTCGTCCTCGGCCGCCGACTCGAGTTCGGTCGTGTGGAAATCCAGCAGGGTGACGCTGGCGAGCGGTGCGGCGAGTACCAGCAATCCGATCCCGAAAATCGCCGCGTAGGTGTACGTCGGCGTCCGGGTCGGCGACACCTCGAACAGCCCTTGCGGCCGGTAGCCGGCGACCCACAGCGTGGCCAGTGCGGCGAGGTTGATCGACAGGACGTTCACGACGACGAGCACGCTCGCGCCGATCGCCGCGCCGTACATCCCCCAGGCGATCGTGATCCCGACCGCGGCCGACGGCGGAATGAGTGCGGCGGCGATCATGACGCCGACGATCGCCTCCGAAAAGCCCCGCGTGAGGCTCAGTATCCCGGCGATTCCGGCGCCGAGCGCCACGGCGAGCGAGAACAGGTTGGGCGCGACCCGCTCCTGGAGTTCGGTGGCGACGACGATGTCGACGCCCGCGGGCTCGAGCCCCGCGAGGCGGGCGAGCGCGGCGAGACCGATCGAGGCGAGGACGACCATCGACACCCCGACGGCCTGGTAGGAAAAGCCGGTCGACTTGAGCCGATCGTCGCCGGTGACGATTCCGACGTTGGCGGCGAGCGCGGGACCGAGAAGCGGCGCGATGACCATCGCGCCGATCACGACCGCGGGCGAATCGGCCAGCAGCCCCGACGTCGCGACGACGGCGCTGATGAGCAGCATGACCGCGTAGATCGTAAAGGGCGGCGTGAGTTCGTCGGCCTTCGTACGAAGCACCTGTCTGGACGTGCGCGCACCCACCTGACTGCCGTGGGCGTACTGGTCCCGGAGCGTCGCGAACTGTTCCGAGATGACCGTCTCGGCGTCGATCACGACGACGCTGGCCTCGTCTCCGATGCCGACCCGCTTCAGCCGATCGAGAAGCGGTTCGACGGCCTGCGTCGGGACCGGAAACCGGACGACGGCAGCGTACCCTCGGCCGCTGGTCTCGTCGCTGACGACGTAGTCGATCCCCTCGTCCTCGAGGATTTCGAGCACGGCCGGCCGCTTCCCCTTCGGGACCGTAATCTCCAGATAGCGCATACTGGAGCCACAATAGATCCACAGATAGTATCGGGGGTGGCAGTGGACAGGATCCCGTCAGCCGCCGGTGCCGACGATCCCGCAGGCGATCGCGTCAGGGTCGACGAGGTCCTCGCCGTCGATCGCGTCCGGGTCGAGCACCAGGATCGTGTCGTCGGGCATCCCCTCCTCGACCTGTACCGTCCGGCCCAGGGCGCTCTCGATGTCGTCGACCGCGTCGATCTCGGACTCGCGGTCGGCGAGTCGATCGGCGTTGGTCCGCGAGAGAACGAAGACGAAGTCGGCCGGGGCGGTGCTGTCGGTTTCGGCCGCCTCGAGCAACTCGGACAGCGAGTCGGTGCGCACCGCCTCGAGCGAGCGGATCGTCACGCGCTCGGTGTCGGAGCCGGGGGCGTTCGCCGACTGCGTGCGCAGTCGTGCGGACAGTTCCTCGAAATCGGTCGTGTCGTCGATCGGCGAATCCGTACGCGTGCCCATAGCGCCGCTCCGACGTCGCCGGCCGTGAGGGTGTGGCTGGCACATTCAGGCGGGCGCGAACAGCTACCGACCGGTACGTGCCGCTCGCGGCACCTACTGGTACACGGGCAATCGATCGGAGCGATCCGACCCCTCGACGAACGGTAACCCGGTCACCGTCGCGGGGACCTCCTCGCCACCGACGCGGACCGTCAGGTCGTCGCTCTCGAGTCCGTACTCGACGATCGCGAGCGCGACGACCGCCTCGAGAAGGGGACTGACGTCGGCACGGGTCACCTCGCCGATCGACGCGTCGCCGTCGAAGACGGCCGCGCCGGAGTCGGGGACCGGCGCGTCATCGCTCTCGGCGCCATTCTCGCCCTCGATCGTCAGCCCGATCAGCTGTCGACTCGGCTGGCCCCGGTTCTCCACGCGGGAGACGACCTCCTGACCGACGTAACAGCCCTTCTCGAAGTCCAGGGCGTTGCGCAGGCCGAGGACGTTCGGGATCGTACCCTCGAGTTCGGTGTGGAACAACGGTGACCCGGCCTCGAGACAGAGCGTGTCCCACGTCCGGTAGCCGAACGGCGCGGCGTTGAGCCCGTGGTTCAGCAGGGTGTCGTAGACGGCCTCGGCGTCGTCGGCCGCACAGATCACCTCGTAGCTCTCCTCGCCCGTGAGCGCGTCCGTGCGGATGACGGTGACCCCTTCGTCGCCCATCGTTCCGCGAACGAACGAGTAGCGCCGATCGGGCGAACCAGCTTTGTTGAGGACGCTCGCGATCTTCTCTGTGGCCTTCGGGCCGTGGACGCCGAAGATGGCGAAGTCTTCGGTGGCGACCCGGATGTCGACGTCCTGAATGAACACCTTCTCGGACCACTCCTCGGCGAGGCCCTCGGCCTCGGCCGGCGGCGTAAAGAGCAGGAGTCGCTCGCCGGCGTTGTAGACGTAGAGTTCGACCTCGATCCCGCCCTGCGGATCGAGCACGAGCGCGTAACAGCCCTGGCCGTCCTCGTCGGGGACCCGGTTCGAGACGACGTTGTCGACGTACTCGACCCGATCGTCGCCCTCGACGACGATCACGCCGTAGGCCGCCTCGAGCAGTCCGACGCCGTTGCGAACGGCGCGGTGCGTTCGCTCCGGCCGCCCGTAGTGGTCGACGATCGTTCGGCCGTCGCGCTCGCCGAAGGTCCCCCCGAGATCGGTGTGGATGGACTCGATGACGCTCATACCTCCACAGAGGCGCCTGGCCCCCACAGGCGTTTCGATTCAAAAGGGAATGCGTTCGCGAAGCCACTCGCCGATCGACTGGTCGGGTTCCTCCTCGGCGGGTGCGTCGGGGACGACCCGCTCGTCCGGTTTGATCACCGTCTCGTCGGGGTTGGACTCGACGACGATCAGGTCGTCCGCCTTCAGCGTGCCGAGGGCCTCCTCGAGTTCGTCGATGTCGACCTCGACCGCCGCCCGGAGTTCGAAGACGCCCATCCCCTCCTCGGACCGATCGACGAGCGCATCGAGTACCGCGACCTCCGTTTGCGCGCGGTTCCGGTACTCCCGCTTTGCTTTCATCTAGGTATACATTCGATGACCTGGGATTTGACGTTTGCCGTTCGAGTGATCGCCACCGTCGGCCGTACTGGCGACGCTCCCGGCCGCATCACGTCATTGAAAAACACTGTCAACGAGTCTGAGATAAGTATGCAGTACGTTTTTTATGCCATGACTGGGTACGGTGTGACAATGGTCCTGCGATGTTCGCTGCTCGGACACGACTACGGTGAGCCCGAGGTCGAACGCGAGCGCGAAGAACGGGGCAGTGAGGTCGTCGTGACCGTCCAGGAGTACGAGAAGTGTGCCCGCTGTGGCACCAAACACGTCATCAGCGAGAACACCGAGGTGACGAGCCTCAGTACCGGGACGGACGCCGATCCACGACCCGACGAACCCGACGCCGACGCGGAGGACGCCCAGTTCATCGACGCCGAGGCGGACGTCGACCCCAGCGCCGACGACACAGTGGTCGGTACCGACGGCGACGACCTCGACGTCCCCACGGACGAGAACGGAGAGCCTGTCACGGACGACGGCGAAATACTCGAAGACGACACCGACGCCCGTGACGACCGCGACCGCGGGCACGGCGAGTGGCCCGACTCCGACGACGTCGGGCCGCCGATCGGCGCCGAGAACGAACCCGAGGAGTGGCCCGACACCGAGGCGTCCGAGCCGATCGACGACGCCGTCGTGCTCGAGTCGGACGCGACGGCCCCCGCAGACGAGTCCGACCCGGTCGGCGTCGACGCGGAACCGCCGGACGCCGAGACGATCGAGGCCGAGCACGGTGGCGAGGGCGCAGCCGAGGCCGGCGAGTCGGGGACCGGTATCGAGCGAGCCACCTCCGCACCCGCGCCGACCGCGAGCCGAGCGGAGCCCGACGAGGACACCCCGACCGAACTCTACTGTCCGGGCTGTGGATACGTCGCGGGGACCGATCGCAGTTCGCTCCGGACCGGGGACATCTGTCCGGAGTGTCGGAAGGGGTATCTCAGCGAACGAGCGCAGTAGCCGGTAGACGGGACGGTTGCCACCACGATTCATCGTTTTCGAGCCCGCTACCCCCTGAACCGCGCGCATCCGAAATCGCCGGACCGATCGCGGCGGCCGGTCGATCGAGCGGCCTCGCAGGCCCCTGTTTCGTCCTGTCACGCCGCCGTACCGTCGACTATGAAAAGAGGTAAACACTCCGCCGTGTATTCCCTAATCCATGAAGGAGTACAAGATGCGCCGCGGTGAATATCTCGAAGAGCGAATTCCCGATATGGAAGCGACCATCGAGGACTACTTCGGGCCGATCACGGGCACCGAGGAGTACAAGGGGAGTGAGCTGTACGTCATCGGGGAACCCGACAACCCCGTTTTCGAGAAAGTCGTCGTCGGTGCCGTCGAGTACTCCGGAAAGAAGGACAAACTCGGTGTGGAATTCTACGAACGCGATCCGACGGAACTCGGCCCCGACGAACTCGAGGCCGCCGGCGAGGCCGTCGACGCCAAAAACGACTTCCTCCTCGAAGCGACGGGTCGTGACGCGAAGTCCCGTCGCGACTCGATGAAGCGGAAAGTCGAGGACGATCCGGACCACGATTTCTAAACACCGACCTTTTGCTCTACGTTCGTTTCGCACCGGCGGTAGCGTTGCTACCGCACGGTGCGTCGTCACTCGGCAAAAGGTCGATCAAAAGCACTCCTCCACTCCGTTCCGAGCGCGGTGCGCTCTCCACGTCGGCCGTCGGCCCGCTCGCGCCGCATCCGCGGCGCTCGCGGTGCGTTCCAGCGAGACAGCCTGCCTTTCCCCGGATCGGAACGACCACCGGAACTGCGGTGGTCGTTCTTCCCGGCCAGTAACCGGTTGCGGTCACTGTAACTCGCTTCGAAACGGCTATCCGCGCTCCGTCGAATCCCTCGAGTGATGGAGTTCACCGCGTTCCTCTTCGCGACGCTTCTCGCACACGTGGGGTTCGCGATATTCGTGACCGCCCACGCCGTCTGGACGGATCGCGACGCCGGCAAGTGGCCGTTCGTCACGCTGGCGTTCGGACTGGCTGGGATCGCCGCCTACTTCTTCTACGACGAGTCGGCCACCTCGAGCGCACGCTGATACTGCCGGCCAACGCGATCGAGATACCGGTCCACCTCGAGACGGCGTCACCAGCGGCGAGGAGTGTCAAGACGCGAGCGGGAGACCACGACTGTCGAGTATGTGTTCATACGGTCTGTTGTAACTGTTTGCCGGCGCACCCGTATGACGCGAGTCGCGGGTGCGCCGGAGACGTACAGTAATCCGTATCAGTCGCCGGCTGCCGTCTGTTCTCTGCCTTTGCTCCCGACGTGCGAGCCGTCGGCCCAGACGCCCTCCGAGAGGTCGATCGCGTCGGTCCATTTGCCGACGACCGAGGCGACAGCGAGATCGCCAGTGACGTTGTTCGTCGTCGCGATCCGACCGAGGATCGGGTCGACGCCCGCGACGAACCCGACGATCTCGAGGGGCAGTCCGACGGCGTTCAAGATGACGGTGAGCATGATGAGCCCGGCACCGGGGACGCCGGCAGTGCCGATACTGATCAGGATCACGGTCGCGAGGACGATCAACTGGTCGCCGAGTCCCAGCGAGATCCCGACCATGTTAGCGGCAAATACCACCGTCACAGCCTGCCTGATCGCTGCGCCGTCCATGTTGATCGTCGCCCCGAGTGGCAGGCCGAAGCCGTAGACCGACTCGTCGATCCGCAGGTTCGTTTTGGCGTCGGTGATCGTCACCGGCAGCGTCCCGCTCGAGGAGCGGATCGTAAAGGCCGTCACCATTGCGTCTTTCGCGCCGTCGAGAAATGCCAGCGGCGACTGCCCGAGGATACCGACGGTCATCACGCCCAGGTAGGTGACGGACATGTGGATCACGATTCCGAGCGCGATGACCCCCACGAGTGCACCCAGTTGAACGATCGCGCCGAGGCCCTCGGTACCGATTGCGGCGGCCATGAGCGCGAAGACGCCGATGACGCCGTACTCCATGACGCCCCAGACGATTTTGAACAGCGCCTGGGTACCGGCGTCGATAAACGCGAAGAAGCCGTCGATCGCGTCTTCGATCGACTCCTCGGTCGTCGACTCGCGAACGATCGTCAACGCCAACCCGAAGACGATGATGGCGAATATCGTCGCGAGAATGTCACCGCTGACCATTGCGCCAAGCGGATTCTCGGGGACGATACCGAGGACCACCTCGGAGACGGTCGGCGGTTCGGCCTGCTGGGCCTCACCGCCGGTAAACTCCACTGCAGTGCCGGGATCGAACAGGTTCGCGACTGCGAGGCCGATCACGGCCGCGATCGTCGTCGTCACAGCGTAGAGTGCGACGGTCAGCCCGCCGACCTTGCCGAGTTTCGACGGCGTTAGCTTGCGCATCCCACCGAGCAGCGTAAAGACGATCAGCGGAATGATCAGCATCTCGAGCAACCGCAAGAAGAGGTCGCCCAGCGGGCTGAGAACGCCAGCGCGTTCGCCGACGGTCGCCCCGACTGCGGTCCCGAGGACGAACGCGACCGCGATGCGGTAGATAATCGGGATCGAACGATACTGGCTCCAGATCCGGTACGGCAACGACTCCTGTGTCGTGCTCATCAGACCACGCTACGAACGGGACCGATCAACCCGTGTCGCTACCGGTGAGACTGTCCCACTCCTGTGACGAACGCGTCGATCGGCTGGAATGGGCCGTTCTCAGGCCAGGAAGACGTGTCGCGGCCGATCGGCGAGGACGTCGCGGCCGTAGTCGACCGTCTCGGAGAACTCGTCGCTGCGGAAGAACGCCATCGCGTCCTCGCGGGAGTCCCAGCGACTGGCGATGAACATGTCGTTCTCGTCCTCGCGGTTCTCGAGCAGGTCGGTCTTGCGGTGGCCGTCCATGTCGGCGAGCACGCCGGCGACGTCGCTGAACGTGTCGACGAAGTCCTCCCGGTGGTCGGGTTCGACGGTGTAGAACATGCCCATCGTCCCCCAGGAATCGTCGCTCGCGGTGCCAGCGGGCGCCCCGTCGTCACCGGCCTGTCGAACGACGTCGGGAAGATCGGCGAGGAACCCGGCGGCCGTGTTCGCGGCGCGATCGGTCTCCCAGAGGCTGACGACGGCGGTCTCCGCCTCCTCGCCGCTGCCCTCGTTCGGTTCGTAGACGGCCGTCTTCACGTGGGTGTCGTAGTGATCGAAGTTCGTCCGCAGTCCCTCGACCTCCGCGAACAGGTCGTCGGGGTCCGCCGCGGAGTAGAGCACGACGGCGTGGACGTCCTCGCCGTGTGGCTGGCCGGCGTAGATGCCCATCTCCTCGAGTTCCGATCGGACGTCCTCGTCGCTGGCGTCGCCGTGGTCGTGGTGGCCGCCGCCCTCGGATCCGCCGTGGGCGTGACCGCCCGACTCGCCGTGTGGATGCCCGCCGGAATCGCCGTGCGGGTGGCCGCTGGAGGATCCGTGCGGGTGGCCCTGCTCGCTCTCGTCCTGCGGGATCCGATCGCCCGCGAGGTACGCGTCGAGTTGCTCCGGCGGGAACCGCCGTGCAGAGAGGAACCGGCCGAACTCCGCGAAGCGGGAACTGGAGGGATCGAACCGCATCTCGTAGAGCAGTTCCTTCACGTCCGTCGGATCGTCGCCGAACAGGGTGATCCCCCACTCGAAGTCGTCGAGACCGATGCTGCCGGAGATGATCTGGGTGACCCGGCCGGCGTAGTCCTTGCCGATCTCGCCGTGGTTCGAGAGGTAGTCCGCGCGCTCGTCGAACGGGAGTTCGTACCAGTTGTGGTCGGGTCCGCGACGTTTGCTCATCGGGTAGAAACACAGGAAGTCGGCGTCGGGGAGGTCGGGTTTGAGCCGAGATTCGATGTACTGGGCGATCCCGGTGTCGGCGGTTTCGCCCTCCTCGAAGTAGTCCTGGGACATGTAGCCCGAGACCTCCGTGACGGAGAGATACGAGTCCGCACGCTCGGTGAACTCCGCGAGGGCCGTCCCCTCGAACTGGCGCTCTAGCGCGTCGATATCGCCGAGCGTCGGTCGCAGGTGCAAGAACAGCAGGTCTGCCTTGTGCCCGAGGACCGAGAACGTCGCCGATTCGCCTTCTTCGGCGTCCACGACGGCCTCGCGGGCGGAGAGGTAGTCCACCCCCTCCTCGATCGCCCGCGTCCGTTCTCGCTCCGGGGCCGCCCGCCAGGCGTCCCAGTCGATCGACCGGAAGTCGTGCAAGACGTACCAGCCCTCTTCGGTCTGTGGCGGTTGCCGTCGGTCCATAGACGCCGGTTGGTGCGGCGAGGTCAAGAAGGACCGGGTTTCGCCCCGACGGCACGCGAAGCGGGACCGCGCGAGAGTGAGCGCGACAGAAACCATTTACGTCCGACGGGGCAAGGACCTGATTATATGCGGAAAAGTGGGCCGCCGAAAGGAGTCATCGCCTATCTCGTCCTCGAGTTGCTCGAGGAGAAACCACGGTACGGCTACGAGATCCTCAAGGAGATTCGCGACATTAGCGGCGGTCACTGGGAGCCGTCCTACGGGTCGGTCTACCCCATCCTCTACAAGTTCGAGGAGAAAGGGTGGGCCGAGCGGATCGAACGCGATGACGAACCCGATCGGAAGTACTTCGAACTCACCGACGCGGGGTACGCGGAACTCGAGGAGCGCCGCGAGAGCGGAGCCGAGAAGGCTCGCGACTTCGCCGACGTCATCCTCGGCTTTTTCCACGTCTACGCCGCGTTCTCGACGGACGATCGGTTCGAGATCCCCGACGTAGAAGGTGAGTGGCGGTTCGACGAGACGTTCAGCCGGTGGGTCGTCGAACAGGTCGTTCGCCACCACGAGGACTACTTCGACGCGGAGTTCGAACGGATCGAGGACACGCCCGAGGAGTTCTACGAGCGCTACGGGATCGATCCCGACGAGTGACCTAGCCCGCGAGCAGGCCCGGCGCGAACAGCATCGCGAGGAAGCTGACGAGCATCGTGAGGCCGACCGAGGTCGTTACGACGCGGACCATCCCGCGGGTCGGCGAGATGGCCGGGAGCCGGGAAACGATCGCTTCCGTGCTGGTCCGGAGGATGTGGCCGCCGTCGAGCGGGAAGGCGGGAATGCAGTTGAAGAAGCCGAGCTGGACGTTGATCCAGCCGGTCCAGAACAGCAGGTTCGCGAGGACGAAGACGGTGCCGTCGCCGAACGCGGCGAGTGCCCCCTGGGCCTCGTAGAAGTTCTCGATCCCGCCCGTGAAGCCGGCGAAGTTGAACGGGAGCCCGCCCGCGATGCCGATTATCGGGAGGAGTAGCGAGATGCCGATTTTCCCGAGGAAGCTGTCGGTGATCGCGTCGAACCGGCTCTCGCCGTCGCCGCCCAGCATGGCGAGGTACTCGCCGGCGGGGTAGAGCTGGACGCCGAGGTCGCTCACCGTCAGCCCGGAGACGCCGGGGTTCGGGGAGATGCCGAGGAAGCCGTTGTCGGACTGGCCGTGCTCGCCGAGGGTGACGGTCGTCTCCTCGCGCTCGCCGTCGTGGTACCCGACGACGGTGACCTCCTGACCCGGACTCGTCTCGTCGAGCGCCGACTGGAGGTCGGCGTAGTTGTGGACCCGCTCGCCGTCGAAGGTCGTGATGACGAACGACCCCTCGATCGGGCCAATCTCGCCCGCCAGCGGTTCGTCCTCGATCACCGAGACTGCGGCTCCGATCGGGACCTCGCGGTCGACCTGTTCGCCGGAGTCGCCCCGTTCGATCGTGAGCGAGACGGTCTCGGCGTCGCCGACGGCGTCGTAGAAGCCGCGTTCGGTCGCGACCGACTCGCCGTCGACGGCGAGGATCGCGTCCCCGACGTCAAGTCCCGTCGGCCCGCCGTCCATCGCCGCGGTGACGAGCAAGGATCGATCGACGGAGACCGTCTCCTCGCCGTTGAGTTCGACCGAGAGCTGGTCGCCCTCGGCGCCCTCGATCCGGTCGGCGAGGTCGGCGTTCGACTCGACCGGCTGGCCGTCGATCGCCGTGATCCGGTCGTTCGGCTCGATTCCGGCGTCGGCGGCGGGCGACTCGTCCGCGACGCCGCCGACCGCGGCACCGGGTGCGACGGCGATCGAACCGGCGATCGGACCGAACAGCAGTGCGAACGCGACGAGCGTGATCGCGAAGTTGTTCGTGACGCCGGCGGCGAACATCCGCGTCTGGCCGCCGCGGGAGGCCGACTTGCTGCTCTCCTCGTCGGGTTCGACGAACGCGCCGACCGGGAGGATCGCGAGCATCGCGACGCCCATCGACTCGATGTCGATGTCCTCGACGCGACAGAGCAGGCCGTGGCCGCCCTCGTGGACCACCAGGCCGACGAGCAGGCCGACGACGATACCGGGTGTCGCAGACAGCGGCAGGAAGTCGTTGACGCCGGGGATGACGAGGACGTTCCGCGGTTGCTGGACGGTCGAGGAGACCTGTGGCGAGGTGAGCGCGGTCACCGCGGCCGAGAGGAGGAAGACGAACATGGCCACCATCACCACGAGGGCGATGCCGATGCCGAGGTTCGCCCACGCGCGCCAGAACCGCTTCGGCCGCGCGAGCCTGGTGAGAAACGCCCGGCCGCGTTTCGTGTGGATCGTCAGGATCGGCCCCTGGGTCGCGACGAATCCGGGCAGGAGATCCATCTGTCGGAGCAAAACGATGCCGAACCAGTAGATTGCGAGCCCGATGGCGGCCCACGCGAGGAGTTCCGAACCGAAGAGTTCGGGTGGCGAAACGAAGAGGGGGGCGGCGTGTTCCATCGACTGTACATCCGGGAGGCGCTCTCAAATGGCTTTTGTCTAGTCCTCCGGCGTGAGTCTACCGAGTGTTCGATCGGGCGGCGCCGCCGGCCTACCGCTCGCGTCGAAGCCGATCGACGACGAACTCCCGATCGACCTTCGCGAGGAAGGGGCCGAGCTTCGGCCCCTGGTCTTCGTCGAAGAACAGCCGGTAGCCGGCCGCGAAGAAGTCGCCGACGGGGACGTCGTGGCGTTTCGCGGTCTCGTAGATTTCGCCCTGGAGGGCGTCCGGGTCCACGTCCTCGTCCGCCGCGACGAAGTCGGCGAGTTCGTCGAGCGCGTCCGCCGTGTTCGCGTCGAACTCGTGGTCGGGGATCTCGGTCCGCTTGAGTTCGTAGTCGAACTCGTTTTCGGTCCGCCGCGCCCAGTTGCGGGCCTTCTCGACCCGTGCCAGGGCGTCCTCGACGGCCCACTCGGGAGCATCGTCGGGAACGTGCCCCTCCCGACGGGCGATCTCCTCGCGCAGGTCGGGGTCGTCGGTCATGCCCAGCACCGCGGCGAAGGTGTAGGGGAGTCGGATACGCTCCTCGCGGGGATCCTCGACGACGAACGGGTAGACGCGCTCGGCGACGGCCCGCTCGTCCTCGCTCGCCTCGACTTCGCCGAAGTAGACGGCCTCGAGCCGATCGAACTCGTCGACTAGCTGGTCGAGCCGTTCGATGCTGAAGTCGCGCGCCTTCGCGGGGTCCTTCGCGAAGAAGTAGCGCAGGACCTCGGGTTCGAGCAGTTCGAGGACGTCCGAGACGAGGATGACGTTCCCCGCCGAGGAGGAGAACGGCTCGCCGTCGAGGGTGAACCACTCGTAGACCATCGGGACGGGCGGCTCGATTCCGAGGACGTTACGCGCGATGTCCTGTCCGCTGGGCCAGGATCCCTCGGCGTGGTCCTTTCCGAAGGGTTCGAAGTCGACGCCCAGCACCTGCCACTGGGCGGGCCACTCGAAGCGCCAGGGGAGTTTGCCCTCGCGCAGCGTGGCCGTCCCCTCGTGGCCACAGCCCTCGATCGTTCGATCGCCGGCGTCCATGTCCGTACAGCGGTAGTCGACGGTGCCAGCGTCACCCGCATCTACATCGACGCTCGTCACCGTCTCGGTAATCTTCCCGCACGCCTCGCAGATCGGGTTGAACGGGACGTAGTCGTCGTCGACCTTGTCCTGGTACTCGGCGAGGACCTCGCGGGCGCGATCCCGGTGTTCGAGGACGTAGCGGGTGACGTCCTCGAGTTCCCCGCGCTCGTACAGGTCCGTGTCCGAGAGTAGGTCGATCGGGACGTCGAGCGCGTCGGCGCTGTCCTGGATGATGGTCGCGAAGTGGTCGCCGTAGGAGTCGCAGCAGCCGAACGGGTCCGGAACGTCCGTGTAAGGAACGCCGAGATTGCGCCCGAGCGCGCCCGCGTCGACCTCGCCCAGATCGACGAGGTTCCCGTCGAGATCACAGAGGGTCCGCGGAAGCTTGCGGAGCGGGTCGCGATCGTCGGCGGTGAACACCTGTCGGACGTCGTAGCCGCGCTCCCGGAGCACCTCGGCGACGTAGTAGCCCCGCATGATCTCGTTGACGTTGCCGAGGTGGGGTACGCCGGAGGGCGAGATGCCGCCCTTGATGACGATCGGTTCCGCCGGGTCCTGACTCGCGGGTCGTTCCTCCCCGCTCGTCCCGTTCGTGGCCTCCCGCCGGTCGGCCACGCGCGCCTCCACGCGATCCGCGACCGTATCGGCCCAGAAGGCGTGGCGCGCGTCGTCGCCGTCCTCGCGTTGGAGGGTGTACGGACTCTCCGCGTCCGGGCTCGAAGCGGCGTCCGAAGCCCGATCGTCCTGGTCGCTACTCATGGTCGTCCTGGGCCCAGTAGGTCGGCTCCTCGCCCCCGCCGTCCGGAATGACGTCCGTTCCCTCGTGGTCGCCGTAGCGGACGGCGCGTGCGATCCGATCCGGATCGGTGCCGTCGAGGACGATCGTCCGCATCCCCGATCGCTCGATGATCTTCGCGGCGAGCAGGTCGACCGGGGCCGAGGCGCCGGCGTTCATCTCGAGACCGGCGATGACGTCGACCAGTTCCGCCGCGGAGAGTTCGTCGTACTTCGTCGCGTCGGCGTCCTCGTTCGGGTCCGCGCTGTAGACGCCGGGCACGCTGGTCGCGTAGACGAGCAGGTCGGCGTCGACGTATTCGGCGAGCGCGGCGCCGACGGCGTCGGTCGTCTGGGCCGGTGCGACCCCGCCCATGACCGACACGTGCCCCTGTCGGAGCGCGTCGCCCGCGTCCTCGTAGTCCCGTGCGGGCGCGCTGACGACGTCCTCGCCGAGCGCGGCGATGAGCAGGCGCGCGTTGAGCCGGGTGACGTCGATCCCCAGCTGATCGAGTTCGATCTCGTTTGCCCCCAGGTCGCGGGCGGCGCTGATGTACTCGCGGGCGACGCCGCCGCCCCCCACGACGGCACCGACGCGACAGCCGTCCGCGACGAGGTCTTCGACGACGGCGGCGTGTTCGGCCACCCGATCCGCTCCGGGTTCGGGGACGAGCACGCTCCCGCCGATAGAGACGACCACTTTCATGCTACAGCGGTGTAGCCGGGAGCGAATCTTAAGGGTTGCCAACTGCCGAGACACCGGGAAGCGCTCGCTCGGCAGGGAGTGACAGCCACGAGGTGTGGGGCGGTCGCCGTCCCGTCACCACGTCAGCCGTCGAGCGGCAAGACGAGCGCCTCCCCGTCCCGCTCGAACGTCGTCCCGAACTCGGCGGAGTGATCGCGCATCACCTCGCGGGACCACGCCGCCGCGTCGGGGCTCGCCTCGTGGACCGCACAGGCGTCGATCGCGGTCGGGTGGAGTCGCAGTTCCGTCGGCGTGCCCGCGTCCGTCACCGCGAGTTCGAACAGGAACCCGCGATCGTTGCGCAACTCGGCGTCGACCGCGTAGTCGTCGACGAAGTCGCCGGCGTCGTAGACGATCGGCGCGCCCTCGTGGACCTCGATCCCCTGGAAGACGTGGGCGCTGTGGCCGTGGATCACGTCCACGCCCGCTTCGACCAGCCAGCGACCGAACTCGCGAAACGCGTCGGGCGGCTCCGTCACCATGTTCGGCCCCCAGTGGAGGGAGGCGACGAGCAGGTCCGGGTCCGACTCGCGGGCCCGATCGAGCGCCTCCCGGACTCGGCGGCGCGTCTCCCCGTCGTCGACGCTCACGTCGATCCAGGCGGTCCCCGGCGACTCCTCGTCGGCCGCGTACTCCGGGGTGTTGTCGGTGAACGAGACCACGGCGACGTCGAGGTCGGCGATTGAGACGACGGCTGGATCGAGCGCCTCGTCGATCGTCTCCCCCGCGCCGGCGTGGGCGATGCCCGCCTCGTCGAGGTGGTCGATCGTGTCCAAGAGTGCCACCTCCTCGTAGTCGAGCACGTGGTTGTTCGCGAGCGCGCAGACGTCGACGCCCGCGCGCTCGAGCGCCGGGACGGCCCAGTCGGGGTCCGCGCGGAAGTGAAACGGCCGGTGGGTCCGTCGCCACTGTTGACCGCGCGTCGAGAGCGTACACTCGAGGTTGATCACCAGTCCGTCGAGCGCGCGCAGCCGATCGAGGACGTCACCCCACACCGCGTCGACGGCGCGCCGGCGCTGACGATCGTCGACGAGCCGGCCGAGCATCACGTCGCCGGTGAAGCCGATCCGGGGTGTCATACGGGCACGTACGTGAGCCGGGGAAAAAGATGTGACAGGGTGAGGAGCCGGTGGCTCGATCGGATTCCGGACTAACGAACGCGTCAGGGGCTTTCGCGGCGGTTCTGTGTGCATACGGCGCAGACTCGTCTCGGAGACGTGGCGACGCGGCCGGGTACGAACGTGTGGCGTGCGATCCGAACACGCGCCGACAGCTACAAAGTGTGACAACGCCGTCTAGTCGTACATGCACGTACTCGGCTGTCTGGACCGGGGGGCCGGCGAGGAGCGACGGGAGCAGGTCGTCGATCGGGTCGTCGATCGACTCGCCCGCGAGGGGCGGGTCGGCGTCGTCCGGTACGACGCGACGATCGCCGACGGCGCACACGAGGCGCTCACGATCGGCGGCGACGTCACCTACGGGCTCGGTGCCGACGGCGACTGGACGGCCTCGGGGACGGGGATGTCCGTCGCCGACGCCATCGACGCGCTGGCACCGGACTGCGACTACGCGGTCGTCACCGGCGTTCCGGACCTCCAGTACCCCGTGATCGCCGTCGGCCGAGACGCCGACGATCGGGACGACGTACTCGCGACGGTCGATCGGGCCGGCGAACTGGACACGGACGCGCTCGTGACCGCGCTCGAGGAGCGAGACCCCCACGAGACGCTCGACTCGCTCGTCGCCCGCGTCAAGCGCGCCCCGGAGGCCGAGCTATCGGGCGCGATCGCGACCTTCACCGGGCGAGTGCGCGCGAAAGACGACCCCGACGACGCACGCACGGAGTTCCTCGAGTTCGAGAAGTACGACGGCGTCGCCGAGGATCGAATGGCCACGATCGAGGCGGAACTGGAAGCCCACGAGGGGGTGCTCGCGGTCGAACTCCACCACCGGACCGGCGTCGTCAGGGACGGCGAGGACATCGTTTTCGTCGTCGTCCTCGCGGGACACCGCAACGAGGCGTTCCGGGCCGTCGAGGACGGAATCAACCGGCTGAAAGACGAGGTTCCCCTGTTCAAGAAGGAGGTTACGGTCGACGACGAGTACTGGGTTCACGAGCGTTCGTGATCGTTTCGCGGGTCGACCACAAGGGCTTTCTATCCGGCGAACGTTTCTAGAAACAAGTCAGAACCGTGATGCAGTGACGGTCGATCGCCCCACACCGATAACACGTTAGAATCGGTTTTAAAATTTCTAACCGCTTCTCAGGCGTTCGTAAAACCCATCGTAAATCGGACTAAAAGGTCGCTTACCCACAGGATATCTGAATGCAATCGAAACGCCGCTAACCATCCGTCCTTTATAACATATCTCTCCCACAACGGATGGATGTCGATGAGCACGACAGCCCAACCCTCCACGGAAAGCAAAGAACACCGCCTGAAGCGCTACCTGCGCGAACGCGCAGAAGACGGAGAGCTGTACTTCAAAGGGAAGTTCATCGCAGACGACGTCGGCATGTCCCCGAAAGAGATCGGCGCGCTGATGGTCAAACTCTCGGAGTCCGCAACCGACCTCGAGATCGAGAAGTGGTCGTACACGAGCGCGACCACGTGGCGCGTCGAACCCGCCTGATCGCCCATCGGTACACGCGAGACGGACAACCCCGTCCCCACGCGGTCGCCGCACCGACACGAACGGAACGCGCACACGCCACCCACGCACGCAGGCGATCACACGCCACACGCGTCTGATCGCCGATATCGTGCCGGCGCGTCGTTCACCGACGCCATCCGGCACCACGATCGACGATCGCGCATCCGCCCGACGCGCTGGTCCCCGTCGGCACGATTCTCATCGTTTCTTCCCGTTCAGGACAGCGACGCAACGATCGATCCACGAGCGGCGCGGGAGCACCCGAAGACGGGGACGCCTGCCGACGACAGTCGATTTATACGAGACGGCGAGTAATCACTGGTGATGGAGGACGTCGACTCGTCCAGGTTCGAACCGTCCACGCCTGACGGACCGACACTCGATGCGGGCCCACCGATCGATCGCATCGAGTCCGTGTTTGCCGTCTACGAGACGCGAACCGAGGGCGACCGACTGGTCTACTACGGCGATCCGCTCCGTCCGCCCGAACAGGTGATCCGCGAGCTATGGTCGGCGTTTCGGGAAGCGGGGTACGAACCCCAGTTGACGATCCGCCACGGCGAATACGTCATCGTCGCCGAACCGACCGATCTCGGTATCGACGGGATCCCGTGGACCAACCTGTTGCTGTTCCTGGCGACGATCGTCTCCACGCTGTTCGCCGGCGCACAGTGGTACTACCTCGATCCGTTCTCGAACCCGGCGGAACTGCTACGCGCGTTGCCGTTTACCGCTGCGGTGCTCGGGGTCTGGAGCGTCCACGAGATGGGCCACTACGTGATGAGCCGCCACCACCGCGTCGACGCCTCGCTGCCGTACTTCATCCCCATCCCGTCGCTCATCGGGACGATGGGGGCCGTCATCAAGATGAAGGGGCGCATGCCCGATCGGAAGGCGCTGTTCGACATCGGCGTCGCGGGCCCGCTCGCCGGGTTGATCGCCACGGTCGTCGTCACCGTGATCGGGTTACACCTCCCGCCGGTCCACGCACCGCCGGGGCTCGTCGACGATCCCGACGCGATCCAGATCAGCCTCGGCTATCCCCTGTTGCTGGAGTGGCTCGCGGCGCTGTTCGACCAGCCGCTGTACCGTGACGATCCGACGACCGCAGTGAGTCCGGTCGTCATCGGCGGCTGGGTCGGAATGTTCGTCACGTTCCTCAACCTGATCCCGGTCGGCCAGCTAGACGGCGGCCACATCCTCCGGGCGATGGCCGGGGAGTTCCAGGAGACGATCGCGGCCCTCGTTCCCGGCGTGCTCTTCGGACTCGCCGCCTACCTCTACTACATCGCGGACTACGGCCAGTACGCCGTGTTCATCTGGGTGTTCTGGGGCTTCCTGACCGCCGTGATCGCGGCCGTCGGTCCCGCCCAGCCGGTCGACGACGACGGGCTGGACAGCGGCCGGTTCCTGCTCGGGGTCCTCACCTTCGGCCTCGGCGCGCTCTGTTTCATGCCGGTGCCGATCGAGATGATCGTCTAGCCGTGCGTGTAGCCGCGATCGGCGAGTGGGTCCCCGTCGAGCGTGACCCCGTCCAGGACCGCGGACCCGATCGGCGTCAGCGCAACCGAAGTATCCGCACGACCCGCGGCCACGTCGTCCGCGGGGATCGTACAGATCAGTTCGAAGTCCTCGCCGAACGTCGTCGCCCGATCGAGCGCCTCGCGCTCCCCGTCGGTCGTCTCGAAGACGGCGTCGTCGATCGGGATCGGATCCGACTCGATCTCGAACCCGCAGTCGCTCGCCTCGGCGAGTTGGTGGAGCGATCGGGCGAGGCCGTCGCTCGAGTCCATCATGGCCGTCGCGTGGGGGGCGAGCGCCCGGCCGGCCGCGACGCGGGGCTCGAACTGGAACAGGTCGTTCCCGCGCTCGTGATCGCCCCGCTCGAACTGAGCGATCGCCGCCGCGGTACGCCCCAGGGTCCCGGTAACGCAGACGACGTCACCGGGGCGAGCCCCGCTCCGACGGACCGGATCGGCCGTTCGCCCGATAGCGGTCGTCGAGACGGTGAACTCGTCGTGGCCGTCGAGGTCGCCGCCGACGTACGCCGCGCCGACGGACTCGCAGACGTCGTTCGCGCCGCGAACGAACGCGAGCAGTTCCTCCGGATCGAATTCGGGGGCGGCGTAGGCGGCGACCGCGGCGATCGCCTCGGCCCCCATGGCCGCGACGTCCGACAGCGACGCCCCGACCGATCGCCAGCCGGCCGTGTACCGGGTCGTCCCCGCGGGAAAGTCCGTCCGCTCGTGGAGCATGTCCGTCGTCACGACCAGCCCGTCGACGATCGCGGCGTCGTCGCCGACGGGGTCGAGTTCGTCCGCCAGTAGTTTCAGGGCGGCCCGTTCGTCCATACCGGCCGTTTCGCGTCCAGTGCGAAAAACGACCCGGACCTGCCGGGAATCGAGCGGGCGATCGTCCTGAAGCGAGCAAGCGCCGGCAACGCACGGTATCGGCTGTCAACGCCGCCAGAGAACAACGATGGCCTTAAATGCCGCCGACGGGAACCACACGCCAATGGCTACGATGTACGACGTTCCGGCGGACGACCTCATCGAGGCGCTCGCCGAGGACCTCGAGGACCGACTCGACGAACCCGACTGGAGCGAGTTCGTAAAGACCGGCGTCGACCGCGAACTCCCGCCCGAACAGGAGGACTTCTGGGCGACCCGCGCCGCCAGCCTCCTGCGCAAGGTGGCCGATCGCGGCCCCGTCGGCGTCGAACGACTCTCGACCGAGTACGGCGGCTCGAAGGACGGCTCGACTCGCTACCGCGTCGCCCCCGACAAGCGCGCCGACGGCTCGAAGAACCTCATTCGAACCATCCTCCAGCAGCTCGAAGACGAAGGCCTCGTCGACATCGCGGAGGGTGAGGGTCGTCGCGTCACCCCCGAAGGACAGAGCCTGCTCGACGACACCGCCGGCGAGGTCCTCGAAGAACTCGATCGCCCGGAACTCGAGCGCTACGCGTAGACGATCGCGAGCGACGTCGTTTTCGAGACGCCGATCACGTCGAGAGGCCTCACTTTCCGCGGTCCGTAATCATTTTCCCGCCTGCAGGACAAACGTGTAGTATAGCTATGAGCGGATCACCCGACGAGGAGAAACTCGAGGAACTCCGACAGAAGAAGATGGAGCAGCTCCAGGAGCAGGCCGAGGGCCAGCAGGGGAGCGAGGCCCAGGAGGCCGCCCAGCAACAGGCCGAGGCCCAGAAGAAGGCCGTCCTGCGCCAGCACCTGACCGACGACGCCCGCAAACGGCTCAACACCGTCAAGATGAGCAAGCCCCAGTTCGGCGAGCAGGTCGAACGGCAGGTCATCACCCTCGCTCGATCGGGGCGCATTCAGGGCAAGATCGACGATGGGAAGATGAAACAGCTCCTCCAGGAGCTCAAGCCCGACTCGAAGAGCTTCGACATCAAGCGCCGGTGATGGAGCTCGGACTGCTCTACAGCGGCGGGAAAGATTCGACGCTCGCAGCGCTTCTCCTCGACGAGTTCTACGACGTCACGCTGGTGACCGGCCACTTCGGCGTCACCGACGACTGGAAGCACGCCCGGAACACCGCCGAGTCGGTCGAGTTCGCGTTCGAACGGCTCGATCTCGACCCCGACGTCGCTCGCGAGGCCGTCGATCGGATTCGCGAGGACGGCTTCCCCCGCAACGGCATCCAGCGGGTCCACCAGCACGCCCTCGAGCGGCTGGCCGGACAGGAGTTCGACGCGATCGCCGACGGAACCCGGCGCGACGATCGGGTGCCGACGGTCTCGCGCGCACAGGCTCAGAGTCTGGAGGATCGCCACGGCGTCGACTACATCGCCCCGCTATCGGGGTTCGGTCGGACCGCCGTCGATCGGCTGGTCGACGCCCGCCTCGAGGTGACGGTCGGGCCGAGCGAGGCGATCGATCGAGCGGACTACGAGGCCGAGTTGCGGGCGTTCATCGCCGAGGCGGACGGTCCCGAGCGGGTGGCCGATCTCTTCCCGGCGCACGACCAGACGTACGTCACCGACGTTCGCTGAGGATCCGTCGACGATCGCCGACGGATCGGTGCGATCGATTCCGGCGACGGCGCGGACGTTAACGAGTCCGTTACTGTCTTTTCCTCGTGATAGCGAGGCCATAACCAAACCCGAGTTCGTGGGAGTCGTTCGCACGCATGAGCGAACGCACGCAAGTACGCGAGGTCTTCGCGGACGTCGACCCCGATCCGGACGCGATCCTGGAGGCGAACGGCGTCGACTCCCCGGCGGAGCTAATCGCCGGCGGCGGAAGACACGATCCGATCGCGGACGAGGCGGCCGACGAGACGGCCGTCGCGGACCTGCTCGGGAACCTGAAGGACGCGGCGGACGAAACGGGCGAGCCAGCGGCCGATCGGGACGCCGACGACCCCGATTCGAGTCGAGATCCCGGGACGGCGGACGAGTCGACGGACGACACCGGGTCCGGCGGGTCGATCGAGATGGAAATCACGTTCGGCGAACCGTCGGTAACGGTCCTTTCGGGCGACGGCGCCGCCATCGACGACCTGCTCGGGAGCGTCCCGGCACCGGACGGACCGCGGGCAGGCGGGGTCGCGTCGGCCGACATGGAACTGGTCGGGTCGCCGACGGTCACGCGCGTGGCTAGCGACGCGTTCGGCAGTTGATCGGCCCGCACGCGCCGATCGATACCGCACGCGTCGCCACCGGCCGGTGCGAACGCGAGTGACTGACCGACGAATCGAGCGTCGGTGGACGAGTGGGCGAAATCGGACCGCCGGAAGGAAGGATAGAAGTTCGCCGTCGGCGAACGCCCTGTCATGTACGACCGGATCAAGGGCTTTCGAGACTTCTATCCCGGCGAGATGGGCGCGCGACGGGCGACCATCGACACGCTGGAGGAGACCGCCCGCACGTACGGCTTCCGCGAGATCGGGACCCCGGCGCTCGAACGGGCCGAGATGTGGACCGACAAGAGCGGCGAGGACATCGTCGACGAACTGTACGCGTTCGAAGACCAGGGCGGCCGCCACGTGACGCTGACGCCGGAACTCACGCCGACGGTGGCGCGGATGGTCGTCGCGAAACAGCAGGAACTGTCGAAGCCGATCAAGTGGTTCTCGACCCGGCCGTTCTGGCGCTACGAGCAGGTCCAGCAGGGCCGTCAGCGCGAGTTCTACCAGACGAACGTCGACATCTTCGGCTCGTCGGAACCCGAGGCCGACGCCGAAATCCTCGCGTGGGCGGCCGACGCCCTGACCGACCTCGGTCTCACCGAGGAGCACTTCGAGTTCCGCGTCTCCCACCGGGACATCCTCGGGGGCGTCCTCGAGACGTACGACGCCGACGTGGATATCACGGAGGCGATCCGGGCCGTCGACAAGTCCGAGAAGATCTCGCAGCCCGAGTACCACGACCTGCTCGTCGAGGCCGGCCTCACGTACGACCAGGCCGCCGCGTTCGACGACCTGATCGCGAGCGGCGACCTCGACGCGGTCGAGGAATTCGCCGACACCGATCGCGTCACCGCCGCCGTCGAGAACCTCCAGAACGTTCTCGCGGCCGCCGAGGACTTCGGCGCGCGCGAGCACTGCACCATCTCGCTCGAGACGGCCCGCGGACTGGACTACTACACCGGCGTCGTCTTCGAGTGTTTCGACTCCACCGGCGAGGTCTCCCGATCGATCTTCGGCGGCGGTCGCTACGACGACCTCATCGAGGAGTTCGGCGGCCAGCCGACGCCCGCCGTCGGCGTCGCGCCGGGGCTCGCACCGCTGTCCCTGCTCCTGCAGCGGGCGGGGGTCTGGCCCGACGAGGAACTCCGGACGGAGTACTACGTCCTCCAGGTCGGCGACACCCGATCGGCGGCCGCCCGGATCACCCGGGACCTGCGGGATCGCGGCCACGTCGTCGAGACGGACGTCGCGGGGCGATCGTTCGGCGCGCAGTTGGACTACGCCGACTCGATCAACGCCGAGACGGTCGTCATCGTCGGCGAGCAGGACCTCGCGAACGACGAGGTGACGATCAAGGACATGGCGTCGGGCGACCAGGTCCAGGTCCCCGTCGAGGAGTTCCCCGGCGATCGGGACCGCCCAACCTACGAGGACTTCGCCTGATCGCCGTCCACGCGTCTCCGCTGGCCGCCTCACGACCGCGTCTAACCCATCGGTATTAAAGACCCTCTATCGCGTGGGGGAAACGGAGCCGTTCCTGCCGAATGGGATCGAGATACCGGTATTAACCCCCGAGAGAGCCAACTCTCATCCGTGAGGTGACGACCAATGGCAACCAATCAAGCAACCGTACAGTGGCTCGGGAAACAGCAGGAGTTCGAATACGCCGACTCGGTCGCCGGCTACGTGATGGTCGGCGTGCGACTGATCGTCGGCTACTGGTTCCTCCACGCCGGCTGGGGGAAGTTCGCGTTCGTCGCCGGTGAGCCGTTCAACGCGGCCGGCTACCTGCAGAACGCCGAGTCGCCCATCGCGTGGCTGTTCGAGATCGTCGCCGGGACGCCCTGGCTGCTCGAGTTCACCAACGTGATGATCCCCCTCGGCGAGTTCCTCATCGGGCTGGGACTCATCCTGGGGGCGCTCGTGCGCCTCGCCGCCTTCTTCGGCGGCGTCCTGATGACGTTGTTCTACCTGGGCAACGCCGACTGGGCGCACGGCTACGTCAACGGGGACCTGATGGGCCTCATGTTGTTCGTGATCGTCGGCGTCTTCGCCGCGGGCCGCATCCTCGGCGTCGACGCCTACCTCGAGCAACTGGAGTTCGTGCAACGGCGGCCGTGGCTCCGGTACCTCCTCGGCTGATGCCGCGGGGGCAACGCCCGGCCGACCACTCGAACCGCTCCCAGTGACCCTCTGACAGCTGTCCGAGACTCGACCACTGTGCCCGGCGATCGGAACCCGCCCGCTCGCCGTTCGATAGCAACCGACCGTTTCTCTCGGGTGCGAACCCGATCGATTCCTCGCTTCGCTCGTGTTCTACCGGCAGGACCGATCGAGGGTCTTCGATCCCGCATCTACTCGACCGCCGGTCGTGATACGGTCGACCACGTCACGCCGCTCGATCGGCCCGTGGCCGGTCTCGACGTGGTGGTCGATCATCGCCCGTCCGAGGGCCGTGATCTCGTCCTCGCTCGCTTCTCGCTGCCAGTCACACTCGGTGCAGTACGCGGTCGGCACGACCGAAACGTCGGGATCGGTCGGACTGAATGCCCCGGTTCACATGTCGCGCGTATTTATTCAGCGGCCCCGACGGCCCCAGCCTCATCCGGGCCCTCGACGGCCCCAGCATTAACTACGGGGCCGGTGTACGACGGCCGATGGTCGACACGCCGAACGTCCTGCTCGTCCTCACCGACCAGGAGCGCTACGACTGCAGTGCCCCCGACGGGCCGCCCGTCGAGACCCCGACGATCGATCGACTCGCGAGCGAGGGGATGCGATTCGAACGCGCGTGCACGCCGATCAGCATCTGTACGAGCGCCCGCGCGTCGTTGCTGACCGGCCAGTTCCCGCACGGACACGGGATGCTCAACAACAGCCACGAGGCCGACGCGATCCGGGCGAACCTGCCCGCGGACGTCCCGACCTTCTCGGAGACGCTCGCGACGAGCGACGCCGGCTACGACCTCACGTACACGGGGAAGTGGCACGTCGGCCACGACCAGACGCCCGAGGACTTCGGCTTTTCCTACCTCGGGGGGAGCGACAAACACCACGACGACATCGACGATGCGTTCCGCGAGTACCGCGAGGAGCGCGGGACCCCGATGGACGAGGTGGCGTTCGAGGAGGCGGTCTACACCGGCGGCGGCGAGGGCACCTTCGTCGCGGCGAAGGCGCCGATCGACGTCGCGGACACCCGCGCGTACTTCCTCGCCGAGCGGACGATCGACGCGATCGAGGCCCACGCGAAGGGCGATCGGGACGGGCCGTTCTTCCACCGGGCGGACTTCTACGGCCCGCACCATCCCTACGTGATCCCCGAACCCTACGCCTCGACGTACGATCCCGACGAGATCGACCCGCCGGAGAGCTACGCGGAGACGTTCGACGGGAAACCGCAGGTGCACGAGAACTTCGTCGACTACCGCGGCGTCAGGGGGTTCGACTGGGACACCTGGGCCGAGGTGCTCGCGAAGTACTGGGGGTTCGTGACGCTGATCGACGACCAACTCGAGCGGATCCTCGACGCGCTCGAGGAGTACGGACTGGCCGACGACACCGCGGTGGTCCACACCTCGGACCACGGCGACTTCGTCGGGGGCCACCGCCAGTTCAACAAGGGGCCGCTGATGTACGACGACACCTACCGCATCCCGCTGCAGGTGCGCTGGCCGGGCGTCACGGAGCCGGGATCGGTCTGCGAGAAGCCCGTCCACCTCCACGATCTGGCACCCACGTTCCTCGACATGGCCGGCGTACCCGTCCCCGAGAGCTTCCACGCCCGGAGTCTCGTGCCGTTTCTCCGGGGCGACGACCCGGGCGACTGGCCCGACTCGACGTTCGCCCAGTACCACGGCGAGGAGTTCGGCCTCTACACCCAGCGGATGGTCCGTACCGATCGGTACAAGTACGTCTACAACGGCCCGGATATCGACGAACTGTACGACCTCGATCGCGATCCGGCCGAACTCCAGAATCTGATCGACCACCCCGAGTACGCCGACGCGCGATCGGCGATGCGGAAACGCCTGGTCGAGTGGATGTACGAGACGGACGATCCGAATCGGGAGTGGGTACCGGACGTGTTGCGGGACGTGCCGTGACGCGCTCGGAGCGGCGGCTTCGCTTCAGTACCTGCGGTGCGGAAGCGTACGTTTACGGTGCCCAGGCGGCTACCGTCCCGTACATGATCGCCGACGCAGACGGGACGGAGGGGGACCGATGACCGACGATCGAGCGACGGCGCTCCGCGAGGAGGCGGCCGAGTACGAGGCGATCGCCGACGCGCTCGAGGACCTCGTCGTGGAACTACGGGACGACCCGGTCAGGGAGTCGCGACTCGAGGGGCTGTTCGACGAGGCGAGTACGAGCAATCCGAATATCTGGAACACCGTGACGGCGTTCATCGACGTCGAGGACGGCGAGGCGATCGTCACGGAGGAGTCGAAACTGGCACAGGGAAGCTGGGCACCCGAAATCGTGGAGGACTGCGACGCGATGCTCAAGCTCGACATCGAGTACGGGATGATGCCCGACGACTTCAAATACCGCGCCGGGAAGGAACTGAGCCGGACGATCGAGGCGTTCCGCGAACAGGCAGCCGACGCGCGAGCGGAGGCCGCCGAACTCGAGGACGGAACGGACGGGGCCTGAGATCGGCCGCTCATACGGACTGCTGTCCGTCAATTCCGGTGCAACCGCAGACGGATCGCGGTTGCGCCGGTACATCGGTACAGCAATCCGTATCACTCGGTGACGACTCGTTCTCGCTCGAACCGCTCGTCGTCGCGCCCGTCCGCTCGCCAGCGCCACGAGCCGACCGCGAACGGCTCCAGCGAGACGATCACGTACGATCGATCCGGCCACGTCGCCCGCGCTTCGTCGGTCGCGCTGGGTCGCGGCGGGCCGCGGGGGTGAGAGTGGTAGAAGCCGACGATTTCCTCGCCGCGGTCCTCCAGGCGCTCGAAGATCGCGAGTTGTTCTTCGGGGTCGATCCGGTAGCGCGTTCGGGGCCGCTCGGCGACGTTTTCGGCGGGGTACTGGGATCGAACGCGGCTCCGGCCGTCGGGATCGTACTCACCGCCGAGAATGCCGCAGATCTCCGCCGGCCGACCCTCGCGTGCATGGTCGACGATCGCGTCGCGAACCGACGACGGGAGGACGAGCACGGGGTCAGTCGACCTCCGCTCGCGAGTCGCCGGTGGTGTCGCCGGTCTTCGCGGTGCCGGCGACGCCCCTCTCGATCGACGCGAGATCGTCGAACGGGACCGCAACGTCCCGATCCGGGGCGTCGAACCGATCGGGCTGGACGATCCCTGCGATCGCCTCGAGCGTGTCCACGAGCCGCGGGCCGGGCCGGTTGAGGTAGTGGTGGCCGTCGAGCGCCCAGACCCGATCGTTCTGCACAGCGGTGAGATCGTCCCAGCCCTCGCGATCGGCGAGATCGGATCGGTTCGCGGCGATCTGCTCCAGCCCGAACCCGCAGGGCGCGACGATCACGAGTTCTGGGTCGTACTCGCGGATGAGCGCCCAGTCACGAGGCCGCGACGGCTCGCCGACACCGGCCAGCCCGTACTCGCCGCCGGCCCAGGCGACGAGTTCGGCCGTCCAGTGGCCCGCGACCATGACGGGGTCAGTCCAGTCGAAGATCGCCACCCGCGGCCGATCGTCGTCGTCGAGACCGGCCGTTCGCTCTCGGACGGCGTCGATTCGGGCCTCGAGTTCCAGTCTGGCCTCTCGGGCGTGTGCTTCGCGGCCGGTCACCCGGCCGATCCGATCGAGGTCGTCGAGGACGTCCGCGACGCTGTGGGGGTCGGTCGTGAGGGCCTCTGGATCGGCGTCGAGTTCCGCTACCGCGTCCGCGACGACAGCCTCGTCGACCGCACAGACGTCGCACATCCCCTGCGTGACGATCAGTTCCGGATCGAGGTCGTCGAGGGTCTCGACGTCGACGTCGTAGACGTCGCTCTCGGTTTCGGCGGTTTCGAGGACCTGCCGATCGATCTCGGCGCTCGAGGCGTCGGTCTCGATCCGCGATCGGGTGACCGAGGGGAGCGATTCGACGCCCGGCGGGTAATCACACTCGTGAGAGACGCCGACGGGTTCGATGCCGAGCGCGGCGACGAGTTCGGTCGCCGAGGGGAGCGTCGTAACGATTCGCATACCGGTGATAGGGGCGGCGAGACCAAAAAGAGCGGCTTCGCGGGCGATCCACGGGGCAGGCGTCAGAAGTCGTCCGCCGGGCCGGAGTCGTCCTCGTCGCTCCCGTCGGCGTCCGATTCGTCGTCGATTGCGAACTCGTCGGCGTCCGACTCGCTGTCGGCGTCCGACTCCGCATCGGGCGCTCCGTCCGCGATGTCGATCTCGGTCACCGATCGGGAACCGACGCCGGCGGCGGTACCGGGACCGGACGCGGGTTCCTCGACGTCGAACTCGTCGGTCTCGAGTTCCTCGCCGTCGGCGGTGACGGTCCCGTCGTCGATCTCGATGACGACGCCGTCGTGGTCCGGTTTGCGGCCGACCAGCTGATTCGTCGCCGACTCGACCTCCTGGTTGACCGCCCAGACGAACCGCAGGACGGACTCGAGTTCGGACCCGACCTGACGGACTGTCCGATCGGCCGACAGTTCGCCGAGACTCCGGGCCCCCTCGGGGTGGAGGTACTGGACCGGATGGTCGGTCGGTACCTCCCGCAGGTCGAGGTCGAACGACCAGAGGTACGGAAGCAACTGGACCGCGTAGCCCTGCGGTTTCGGCGCACGTCGTCCCGCGGCGGTCAGAGCGACGTTCACGGCAGGTGATTCCGCGTCGGTGTCGAAGTACAGGCCGTCGAAGCCCGGAACGGAGACTCGCATACGCGAACGGTGACACTCGGTGCGGGTGAGTCCACAGGTGGCATGTTCAGCCCCGTTTTATACCGCGGCGTCGGGGCCGGTCGCGCGAGTCGCAATCAGGCGCGATCGGGCACGGCCCCAGAAAACCGATCGGGAGCGCTCAAAAGGTGTCCGTGAACTTGTCCCGCCGGTAGAGGTCGAGTTCGCTCACGCTGGCCCCCTCGCGCGAGGCGGCGAAGACGATCGCGTCCGCGAGTTCCCCGGGTTCGGTCGCCTCGTCCGGGTCGAAGGCCTCCGCGAACGTCGTCCCGTCCGTCGTCTCGAACTCCGTTCGAACCTCGGACGGATTGACGACCGTGACGCCGACGTCGTCGTCGCCGACCTGGGCGGCGACGCTCTTGGCGAAGCCCCGAACCCACCACTTCGAGGCGGCGTAGACGGGGTTGAACGATCGCGGGTACTGGCCGGCGAAACTCCCGACGAAGATCAGGTGACCCCCGCGTTCGCGAACGTGGGGAATCGCCGCCCGCGTCGCGTAGAAGACGCCGTCGACGTTGGTCTCCTGCATCGTCTCGTACTCCTCGGTCGTCAGATCGGCGACGTCGCTCCCGCGAGAGAGGCCGGCGTTGTTCACCAGCACGTCGATCCCGCCGAACGTCGCGACGGTTTCGTCGATCAGCGCGTCGACGTCGTCTTCCTCGCGGACGTTTGTCGGAACGACCAGCGTCTCGACGCCGTGGCTCGTCTCGAGTTCGTCCGCGAGTTCCGCGAGTCGATCCTCGCTGCGGGCCGCGAGCACGACGTTCGCGCCCTCGGCCGCCAGTGCGCGGCAGGTCGCCGCGCCGATGCCTGCGCTCGCTCCCGTAACGATCGCTACCTGATCGTCGAGTTGGTCTTCGGCCGTCATGGTTACCCCACTATGTGGGGCCCAGGACCGTCGGTGTTTCGCCGCTTCGCCAGCGGTGCGTTTGCATCGCCCGCCGCGAACCCGACACTGAAGTAGCCCCCGCACCTCGCGTGAGCACATGCGAAATTTTCATTTGACGACGGTCTGGGGGATTCCGATCCGGATCAACGTCTCGCTGCTGGTGTTCCTTCCGATCCTCGTCTGGCTGATCGCCGCGAACGGTCAGATCGGGATCTACGTCTCGCTCATCGACGATCTCGCGCCGGCGACCCTCGATCCGGCACCGCTGGAGGAGGGCGTGACCCCGTGGCTGATCGGCGTCGCGGGCGCCCTCGGGTTGTTCTTCAGCGTCGCGGTCCACGAACTCGGCCACGCCTACGCCGCTCGCCGTTACGACATCGGCACGGAGTCGATCACGCTCTGGATCTTCGGCGGCCTGGCCGCCCTCGAGTCGATCCCCAGAGAGTGGAACCGCGAGTTCTGGATCGCCGTCGCGGGGCCGATCACGAGCGTCCTGCTCGGCGTCGGCTTCGCTGGCCTCCTGCAGGTCGTCCCGGGCGGACTGCCGATCGTCGTCTTCGTCGTCGGCTGGCTCGCGGTCATCAACGTCGTCCTCGCGATCTTCAACATGATCCCGGCGTTCCCGATGGACGGCGGACGCGTTCTGCGGGCGCTGCTCTCCCGGAGACGACCGTACGTCCGGGCGACACAGATCGCCGCCCGCGTCGGGACGATCTTCGCGCTGCTGTTCGCCGTCGTCGGCATCCTCGGCTGGAATCCCGTGCTCGTGCTCGTCGCGCTGTTCGTGTACGGCGCGGCGACCACCGAGTCACGGACGGTCGTGCTCGACGAACTCCTCACGGACGTGATCGCGGCCGACGTGATGGACGCGCCGGTCCGATCGGTCCCCGCGGACGCCACGGTCGACGAGTTCGCGAGCAAGATGTTTCGAGAGCGACACAGCGAGTACGTGGTCGTCGACGAGGGCGACCTCGTCGGCTTCGTGACGCTGTCGGACGTGGGCCGGGTCGACCGCGCGGCGTTCGGAACGACGACGGTCCGCGAGATCGCGAGGGAAGACGTGACGACGGTCGAGCCAAGCGCACCCGCCTTCGACGTCCTGGTGTCGATGGGCCGGGCGCCGCTGGTCGTGGTCGTCGAGGAGGGCGATCCGATCGGCACCGTCTCCCGTCGCGGCCTGGGAGACGTCATGCAGCTCCGCCGGGAACTCGGCGCGCCCGGGCCGTTCGAACGCGTGCCGATGTGATCAGAGGTCGTACAGATCGCCGTACTTCGACTCGACGTACTCGAGGAAGTAGTCGGCGGTAAGCGGTTCCCCGGTCGCGACCTCGATCAGTTCCTCCGTCGGGTAGCGCTGACCGTGCCGGTGGACGTGCTCGGTCATCCACTCCCAGATCGGCTCGAACTCCCCCTCGCGGACGAGGCCGTCGACGTCCAGATCCTCCCTGATCGCGGCGTCTAGCTGTGCGGCCAGGACGCTACCGACGGTGTAGCCGTGGAAGGCCGCGAACCTCGCGGACCAGTGGGTATCCTGCAGACAGCCCTCCGCGTCGGTCTCGGGGCGAACGCCGAGGTACTCCACCATCTTCTCGTTCCAGACCTCGGGAATCTCCGAAACCTCGAGGTCGCCCTCGACGAACGCACGACCGATCTCACACCGGAGGATGATGTGGAGGTGGTACGTGAGTTCGTCCGCCTCGACCCGGATGCGGTTCTCGGGATAGATCCGATTGACTGCGGCGTACGCCTCGTCGACGGTAACGTCCTCCAGATGCGGGAACCGCTCTTTCACCCGCGGCAGGAACAGCTCCCAGAACGGCCGGGAGCGGCCGACGTGGTTCTCCCAGAACCGCGACTGGGATTCGTGGACGCCCGAGGACCGCGATTCGCCGAGGGGATTGCCGTACTCCGCCTTCGGGAGGCCGAGCTGGTAGGTCGCGTGGCCGAACTCGTGGATCGTCGCCATCAGCGCGTCGATCGGATCGTCCTCCCTGAATCGGGTGGTGATCCGGGCGTCGAACTGGTTGCCGGCCATGAACGGATGGGCCGCGGTGTCGAGGCGGCCGCGCTCGTCGGGGTAGCCCAGCAGGTCGACGACGTCCTCCGAGAGGGCCATCTGCTCGTCCTCGTCGTAGGTGTGCTCGGGGTCCGTGAACACCGACGGCAGGTTCCGCCCCTCCCGTTCGATCGCGTCGATCAGCGGAACCAGCCGATCGCGCAGTTCGTCGAAGACGCCCTCGACGGTCTCGAGGGGCAGGTACGGCTGGCTGTCCTCGTAGAGCACGCGATAGGGGTTCGCGTTGGGGTCGATCGCCGCCGCCCGCTCGCGGTGGATGTCGGCCAGTTCCTCGAGCGCGGGCGCGAAGCGGTCGAAGTCGTCCTCGGCCTTCGCTTCCTGCCATATCTGCTGGGCTTCGGCCTGGTGGGCGGCGAGTCGTTCGACCAGCTCCGACGGCACCTCCGCGGACCGTTCGTACTCCCGTCGGAGTTCCCGGACGACGGCGGCCTGTTCGTCGGTCAGATCCGCGGAATCGAGTTCGGTCACCCACGCTCCCACGTCGTCGTCGACGAGCAGATCGTGACTCACACCCGAAATCGTCGAGAGCTGGCCCGCGCGGGCCGGCGTCCCGCCCTCGGGCATCATCACGCGCTGGTCCCAGCCCAGCGTCATCGACGCCATCCGGAGGTTCGTCAGCTTCTCGGAGCGCTCGAGGAGGTCGCGGTACGCGTCGGGCGCACGCTCGGTGTCGTGTCCCTCGTCAGCGGTTGACATGTTTCGGTTCGAAGGAGAGAAGCGATACTAAATCCTGTGGTAGGGGCGAGCGACTCGAATCGATCGGAAAACGTCGGCAGCAGCGGATTACTCGAGGTCGTACAGATCGCCGTACTTCGACTCGACGTACTCGAGGAAGTAGTCCGCCGTGAATTCCTCGCCGGTGGCCCGTTCGATCAGGTCGGGCGTCGTGTACTGCTTGCCGTGCTGGTGGACGTTCTCGCGGAGCCAGCCGTTCAGGTCGTCGAACTCGCCCGCGCGGATGCGATCGTCGAGGTCGCCTCGCGGCTCGTCGCCGCTCGGCTGTTCCGAGGCGCTACGCGCCTCGCTCTCCAGTTCCTCTTCGGCCGCGGCGTACAGTTGCGCCGCGAGCACGGAGCCCAGCGAGTAGGTCGGGAAGTATCCGAAGCTCCCGTGGGACCAGTGGATGTCCTGCAGACAGCCTTCGGCGTCGGTCTCGGGGCGGACACCGAGGTACTCCTCGTACTTGTCGTTCCAGACCTCCGGTACGTCCTCGACGTCGAGGTTGCCCGAGATGAGGTCGCGCTCGATCTCGAACCGGATAACGATGTGGAGGTGGTAGGTGAGTTCGTCCGCCTCGACCCGGATGAGGTTGTCGTCGTAGACCTGGTTGGCGGCCTCGTAGGCCGCTTCGGGCGTGACGTCCTCGAGGGAGGGAAAGCGCTCGCGGGCGATCGGCAGGAAGTGCTCCCAGAACGGCCGCGATCGGCCGACGTGGTTCTCCCAGAGCCGCGACTGCGACTCGTGGACCGAGAGGTCGCGGGCCTCGCCGAGCGGGGTGCCGTACTCCTCGTCGGGGAGCCCGAGCGTGTAGTTGGCGTGGCCGAACTCGTGGATCGTGGAGGTGATCGACCCGAGCAGGTCGTCCTCCTCGAACCGGGTCGTCACGCGGGCGTCGAACTGGGTGCCGGAGGAGAACGGGTGCGGCGCAGTGTCGAGGCGGCCGCGATCCCAGTCGTAGCCGAGCGAGTCGAGCACGTCGCGCGCCAGGGCTTCCTGGTCGTCGTCCTCGAACGCACCGGCGAAGGCGTCGGTCGCCAGATCCGCGTCGCCGTCGTCGATCGCGTCGATCAGCGGGACGAGTTCGTCCCGAAGCCGTTCGAGCACCCGTTCGGCCGTCTCGAGGTCGAGATACGGCTCGTACTCGGCGAAGAGCACGGCGTAGGGGTCTGCGTCGGGATCGATGTGGTTCGCATATTCGCGCTTGAGTTCGACCAGTTTCTCGAGGGTCGGCGCGAACGCCTCGAAGTCGTCGTTCTCCTTGGCCGCCTTCCACTTGGGGTGGGCGTTGGCGGTCGTCTCGGAGATCTCCGCGACGAGTTCGCCGGGGACGCTCGTCTCGCGATCGTACTGTCGGCGGACCTCGCGGACGACCGCGGCCTGCTCCTCGTCGAGGTCGCTCCCCTCCAGTTCGTCGAGCAGGTCCCCCGTCTCCTCGGCGGTCAGGAGGTCGTGGCTGATCGAGGACAGCGTCGAGAGCTGCTGTGCTCGGGCGGGCGTCCCCTCGTCGGGCATCACGACTTCCTGGTCCCACCGGAGGATGCCGGCGGCGTTGCCGACGTTCGAGATGCGAGTGACTCGCTCTTCGAACTGTTCGTATGTGCCATCCGTCTCCTGTGGGGACTGATCTGTCGCCATTGAAACGTACTTGCTGTGGCAGCGGTTTCAACCTCGTGGTCTCCCTCTCACTCTGCCGTGACGCCGCGGATCGGTCACCGGTCCTGTCGGAAGAGCGTAGTGTCTGCTCGCGCAACCGTTCCGACGCCGGACCGCGGAGGCGGTGAGAGAGCGAACCCGTGAAACCCGCGTAGAACGTGCAAGCCGTGCCCTGTTCGCTCGCACTGTCGTGCGTTCGGATATGGTAGTCGCATCGATCATCGTCTTCCTCGTCAGCCTGCTCATCGGCGCGCTCGGCATCTACGTCGGCGCGCGAGCGATCGTCGGCGCCGGCGACTACGATCACGCCATCGTCACCGCCCTGATCGGAGCGATCGTCTGGGCGGTCGTCGGCTTCGTCGTCGGCTGGATCCCCTTGCTGGGACCGTTGCTCGCCCTGCTCGCGTACGTGGCCGTGATCAATTTCCGGTATCCGGGCGAGTGGACCGCCGCCGCGATGATCGGTCTCGTCGCGTGGGTCACCGTTCTGATCGTCCTCTACGCCCTCGCCGCGATCGGGGTGACCGGGTTCGAGGCGGTCGGCGTGCCCGGCGTCTGACCGGCGTCATCACGAGGTCCGTCCCGTACCGTTACCCGTCTGGACGACCAAGCTAGCCCGATGGGATTCTTCGAGGACCTCGGGCGAAAGGTCGGCCAGTTCACCCAGGAAGCGAAAGAGACGGCAGCCGAGGAGGCACCGTACGGCTGCAGGGACTGCGGGAACCGGTTCTACACGGAACAGGGGGAGTGCCCGCAGTGTGGAAGCGAGAACGTGGCGAAGCGCGAGCCGCGATCGGACGCGGACGAGAACGGCGAGCGCGAGGCTGGGACCGACGCCACCGGATCCGGTGAGACGACCGGCGAGGGCGCGCCCGACTCCAGCGACGACTCGAGACCCGAGTGAGGGACGGTCACCGGAGCCAGCCCTCGGCCGCCCGCCGATAGATCTCGGTACAGCGCTCGAGGACGTCGATCGAGACGCTCTCGTCGTCGGTGTGGGCCTCGCCGGGTTCCGACGGCCCGCAGACGACGGGCTCGGTCCCGGCCCGGGCGAGCCAGCCGGCGTCCGTCGCGTGCGGTTTCGTCACGAGTTCCGGTGTACCGGCCTGGGCGGCGTCGGCTGCGTCGCGAACCGTCTCGGCGAACGCCTCGTCCTCACAGTGCATCGGCGGCAGGTCCTGGTCGACGGTCCACTCGACGCCCGGGAGGTCCTCGACCCGGTCGATCCGGGCGCGTTCGCCCGGCACCGTGCGTTCGTCGACCGTGATCGCACAGCGATCGGGGACGACGTTCCAGCCGGATCCACCCTCGATTTCGGTGACGACGACGCTTCCCGCGAGCGTCTCGCCGGCGACCTCGATCGACGGGGGTTCGAGTTCGCGAACCAGATCCACGGCGTCCGTCGCGCGATAGATCGCGTTCTCGCCGGCCTCGGCCTCGCTCGCGTGGGCCGACTCGCCGCTCGCGGTGATCGTGCTTCCCCGACGGCCCTTGTGCGCGACCGCGACGTCGGTCACGCCCGGTGCGGAGTAGCCCGTCGACCCTTCGCCGACGATCGCGTAGTCGGGCGCGAACCCCCGTTCGATCGCGTGGCGCGCGCCGACGCCGCCGACCTCCTCGCCGACGAAACTCGCGAAGACGAGTTCGCCGGCCGGGTCGGCCGCCTCGAAGGCGATCATGGCTGCGGCGACGGCACCCTTCATGTCCGCCGCGCCGCGCCCGTAGAGCCTGCCGTCGCGTTCCTCGACGACGTACGCGGCGTCGGGACCCTCGTCACCGCTATCCGCTACCTGCGAGTCCGCCGGCGCGACGACGTCGTGGTGCCCGACCAGCGCCAGCGTCTCCTCGCCGCGTCCCTTGCGCGCGATCACGTTGCCGACCTCGTCGCGCCGGACCGCCGCGTCGGTTTCGCGGCGGAGCCAGTCCTCGATGTGATCGCCAGCGGCCGTCTCGTCCTCGTGGCTCGGGATCGCGACGAGGTCACGCGTCAGATCGACGATCGTCATGCCGCAGTCTTCCGGGCCCAGCGGGTTCAGCCTACCGGCGACGCCGGCCCACCCAGGGCGGTATCCGCGGACCGCGACTGACGACCGACTCACTGGACCTGCTCGTACACCGGCGCTCGATCGGGTTCGCCGTCGCTCGTCAGTCGGTCGACGCTCTCGCCGACGTCCCGCAGGCTGGCGGTCTGTTCCTGGCTGGCCGCGGCGACCGACTCGGCCGCGTCGGCGACCCGATCGGCGGCCTCCGAGAGGTCGTCGATCGAGTCGGCGATCGACTCGATGCTGTGTGCTTGCTGGTCCGTCGCCGCCGCCACGTCGTCCATGCCGGCCGCGGTCGACCGGGCCGACTCGTGAATCGCCTCGAGCGAGTCGACCGTGTCGCGAATCCGCTCCGCGCCGGTTTCGACCCGTTCGACCGTCTCGTCGGTCGTCTCGATCGTGGCCGCGGCGTCGGCCCTGACGGCTTCGACGGCCGATTCGATCGCCTCGAGGTCGGACTGGGTCTGCTCGGCGAACGAGCCGACCTCGTTCGCGATGACTTCGAGCGCGCCGGTCGCCTCGGACTCGCCCGAGCCACGGGACGCCTCGATCATCGCGTTTTTCGAGAGGAGCGTCGTTCGCGTGGCGAGGTCGTCCAGTCGCTCGACGACCTCGTCGATCTCGTCGGTGCGCCCCTCGAGCGACGAGACCGCCGTCGAGACGTCGTCGACCGCCGTTTCGATCGCCTCGAGTTCCGCGAGCGCCTCGTCGGCCGCGTCGACCCCGTCGGCGGCGAGTGATTCGGTACGCTGGCTCTCGTCGTGGACCTCGTCGGCGACGCTCGCGACCTCCTCGACGGCCGCGCTCACCTCGCCCACGTCGGTCGCCGCCCGATCGATCGAGTCGGCCTGACTCGCCGCGTGCGTGCTGATCGCCTCGGCGCGCCGTGCGACGACCGCGCTCGCCTCGTGCAGTTCGCCGATCGGTTCCTGCACGTCGGCCTCGACCTCGCGAGCCAGCCGTTCGCGACGTTCGATCGCGTCCTCGAGTCGCTGGGCGTAGGAGTCGACGTACGTATCGGTCGCGACCTGCAGGTCGAGGTTGATGATCCGCAGCAGCGAGAGGACGTCCATCATCCCGTCGTCGATCGCCGACCGGACCGTCTCCTCGAATGACTCGTCGAGGCCGTCGTTCTCGTCGTTGTCGCCGCCGAGACCGAGCGCACCGGCGAGGCGGCCGAACCCGCCGTCGTCTCGCTCGGCGTCGCGTTCCTCGGCCCACTCCTCGACGGCGTCGACGACCCGGTCCTGGACGCGCTCGTTGAGCCGCGACATGATGAGGTCGTAGTAGACGCCGTACTGCCCGACGTAGTGTTTCAGGGGCATGTCGAGCAGTTCGTGGAGTTTGCCGATCCGGGCCCGGTTCTTGAAGTACGCCCGGTCGTAGTCGCCGGTCGCGAGCGAGACGAGGTAGGCCTGCTGCGTCCGTTTGAGGGCCTCGACCCCCTTCGGCGATCGATCGATGACCTCGCGGGTCTCCTCGTACTTCAGGAGGTTCTCGTAGAAGTCGTCGGCGATCTGCTCCCGGTTCGCTCGCAACAGCGGTTCGAGGGCCGAGAGCCGGCGCTCGTCGGCGTCGTCGAAACCGATGAAATCCTTTCGCCAGGCGATCTCGTCCTCGTCGAGTCCGATGTCGTCGACGAGGTCGTCGACGTCGAGATACGGGTTCAGTCCACCGCGACCGAACGACTCCGCTGGGTTCATGCGAGAACGTGTTCGGCCCGTCCTTTAAGCGTCGGCGTGACTTCCCGCGACGCTGGAACGTCACGAAAATCGATACCAGTCGAGTCGGTCGTCGACCGAGCGGACGATGTGCCGGTGGAACACCCTTATGGGCGTACGTGCCCGAGTTCGGGTATGCACGTCGTGCCGGACACGAGCGTGGTCATCGACGGCCGCGTCTCGGCGACGATCGAAGACGGGCAGTTCGAGGGAGCGACGATTTCGGTGCCGGAAGCCGTCGTCGCGGAACTCGAAGCGCAGGCCAACGACGGGATCGAGACCGGCTGGGACGGCCTCGAAGAGCTTCAGCGGCTCGCCGACCTGGCCGACGAGGGCGTCGTCGACCTCGAGTACGTCGGCGATCGGCCCAGCGCGATCGAGCGCGGCCACGCCTCCGAGGGCGAGATCGACGCGCTCATCCGCGACATCGCCGAGGATCTCGAGGCCACGTTCATCACCAGCGACGTCGTCCAGGCCGAGGTCGCCCGGGCGAAGGGCCTCGACGTCGAGCACATCTCTCCCGAGACCCGAAAAGTGGGCACGCTGACCGTCGAGGAGTTCTTCGACGACCAGACGATGAGCGTCCACCTCAAGACGGACACGGTTCCGATGGCCAAGCGCGGCGAACTCGGCGAGATGCGCTACGAACCGATCGCCGACGAACCGACCGACGAGACGACGATGGACGAGTGGGCCCGGGAAATCGTCGACGGCGCGAAGGAGGCCCCCGGCGGCTTCATCGAACTCTCGGAACCGGGCATGAAGATCGTCCAGTTCCGGGACTACCGGATCGCGATCGGCCGCCCGCCCTTTGCCGACGGCATCGAGATTACCGCAGTGCGGCCGATCGCCCAGACCGACATCGAGGACTACGAGCACGCCGACGAACTCAAGGAGCGACTCCTCGAGCGCCAGCGCGGCGTCCTCATCTCGGGCTCACCCGGTGCCGGGAAGTCGACGCTCGCCCAGGCGGTCGCGCGGTACCTCAACGACCACGAGTACGCGGTCAAGACGATGGAGAAACCGCGCGACCTGCAGGTCGGCCCCGAGATCACCCAGTACACCGAACTGGGCGGCGAGATGGAGAAGACGGCCGACGCCCTGCTGATGGTCCGGCCCGACTACACGATCTACGACGAGGTCCGCAAGACCAACGACTTCGAGGTCTTCGCGGACATGCGCCTGGCGGGCGTGGGCATGATCGGCGTCGTCCACGCGACGCGGCCGATCGACGCCCTCCAGCGCCTCATCGGCCGCGTCGAACTGGGGATGATCCCCCAGATCGTCGACACCGTCGTCTACGTCGAGACCGGCGAGATCGCGAAGGTGTACGACGTCAAGACCGAGGTCAAGGTCCCCGCGGGGCTCACCGAGGAGGACCTCGCCCGGCCCGTCATCCTCGTCACGGACTTCCAGACCGGCGACCCCGAGTACGAGATCTACACGTTCAACCGCCAGGTCGTCACCGTCCCGCTGAAAGACGAGGAGGGCGGCCCCGGCGCGGAGTCAGGCGTCGATCGCATCGCCAAACAGGAGATCGAACGCGAGATCCGATCGGTCGCGCGGGGCTACGTCGACGTCCAGCTCAAGAGCCAGGACAAGGCCGTCGTCTACGTCGAGGAGGACGACATCTCCAGCGTGATCGGCAAGGGTGGCGGTCGGATCACCGACATCGAGAACCGGCTGGGGATCGACATCGACGTCCGGACCCACGACGAGAACCCGAACTACGGCGCGGGCGCTGGCGGTGCTGGCGGCGGCGCGAGCGGCGGCCGCGGTGGCGGCGGAGGCCAAGCCGGCCAGATGGTCCAGCCCGAAATCACCTCCCGCCACATCGTCATCCCCATCGACGGCAACCACGGCGAGACCGTCGAGGTCCAGGCCGGCGGCGACTACCTCTTCACCGCGACGGTGAGCCGCGGCGGCGAAATTCAGGTCTCGAGAGGGAGCGCGATCGCGGACGAACTGGAGCAAGCGATCGATCGGACGGAGCCGATTACGGTCGTGCCCTCGTAGAGACTGTACCGCGAGCGAGCGGCCTTTTCGATCTCGCCTACGGCGTCCAGAGCCGCTGTTCGCGATCGAGCACCGTGACGACGACGACGTGCGGGAGCGTCAGCACGGCGATCGTCACCAGATAGAGCGCGAGGACGTCGGGGACGGTTGCGGGCGTCCGTGGAACGGCGAGTCCGATACCGACGAGCACGAGCAGACCGCCCGCGGTCAGCGGGGCCGCGTCACGGGCGAAGCGACGAGAGGCGGTGCCGATCGCCCCCCGTTCGAGCGCCGTAGCGGCGACGGGATCGACGAGCATCGTTCGAAGGATGTGCCGGAGCGAGTGCCAGAAACAGAAGTAGAGGCCGATCGCGAGGATCGGCGGCACGACCGCGAAGTAGGCGAGGAGTCCGAGCGTCTCGGTCAGGTCGACCAGCCACGGCCCGCGGCCGTCCGGTTCCGACCGGACGAAGCCGAGGAGCAACGCGAGCGCGACCAGCGCACCGAAGCCGATCGCGACGGCCGCCCGCACCGGCGGGGAGAAGACCGGTTCGAGCGCGGCCGTCGCATCCGGATCGAACAGTCCGACGAGCGTCTCGGCGACGAAGGCGTACTGGGCCGGGAACGCGATCAGCGGGACGAGCATCGGGAGTCCGCCCCGGACGACGAGGGCGAGCAGTCGGCTGGCCCGCGTCTCGAGATGGTCGACGCCGACGAGCGCGAGCAGGGCGTAGACGTCGCCCTGGCCCCAGTGGACGAGCGTGACGAGGATGAACAGGACGAAGGCGCCGACGGGGGCGAGAAACCAGACGACTGCGTAGGCGGTGCCGACGAGCAGGTAGAGAAGGCCGACGAACCCGAGCGAACGGGGGGTGACGGGGTCGCCCCGCGCCCGCGGCAACACGAGGTGGTCGACGGCCCCGTGGGGAAGCCCGAGGACGACGACGCTGAGCGCCAGCGGAACGTACTGGTAGGCAAGCGGCGGCGAACCGGCGAGAGCCGTGACCGAGATGGCGACGACGAGCGAAAGCAGACCGAAGCCGAGGCTCAGGCGAGCCGCCCGTCGGCGGCCCGCGGCACCTGCTCGTAGACTACCGCTGTGAGGGACCGTATCACCGCTCATCGGAGGACGCGGCCAGTCGGTTCGTCACCCCGTCGAGGGACGGGAGTTCGTGCACCTGGTCGAGCAGCCACACGTACATGACGAGTCCCTGAACGATGAACGCGTTGGTCACGAGAAAGAACAGCGCCTCCTCGATCGGGAGTCCCAGCGGCGCGTACCCGATCGTGTGCGCGTCCGAAATAACCCAGATGCCGAGTTCGATCGCGATGCGATCGACGATCCAGAGGTAGATCGTCGGGACGGCGATGGCGACCGCCAGCGGCCGGCGGACGGTCCAGAGGTACGTGAGGCCGAACCCCCACTGGATGGCGAGGATCGGGCCGGCCCAGAGCAGCAGCCACCCGAGGTAGTACGTCGAGGTGTCGCCGGTCAACAACCAGCCGACGCCGGCGATCGAGAGGCCGCCTGCGATGCCAACGAGCCGATGTGTGAGGGGGATCGCCAGCGACCGATCGGCGGTCGCCGGTACCTGGAACAGCCAGAGCGCGGTCAGTATCGGCTGGAGGACGAAGAAGAGGTACTCCTCGATCGGGGTGTGCCAGACGGTCGCGACGACGGCACCCTCGCCGTACCACCAGACGCCTTCGGGGATCAGGTGATTCGTCAACGGCGTCGTGTAGACGATGGCGAGAGCGATCATGATTCCGAGTCCGGAGAGCGGCCGGGCGCCCCACCAGGCGCGATCGCGTCGGTGCGCGAGCCAGCCCAGTATCAGAAGCGGGGGGAGGACAAACACCAGGTGAGCACCGAAGTACGTGAGTGGAACGGTCATGAGCGTGTCGGCGTGTATCGCCGGTTCTCCGCAGGAGCGGGTCCTTGGTTGTGGTAGAGCCCCCACCGGCAAAACCCCGAATCCGAACTAGTTAGGCCCGATCGGGGCGCCAGGCGACGCGTCGGTGCCGACGCGAGCGCCGGGCCGAAGCGGTCCCGGTTCGGTCAGTCGTCCGATGGCTCGACCCGGGGAAGGGAGGCACCGTAGTCCGCGCCGCCGGTGATCGACTCCGGTTCGTCGACGACGTAGAACATGGTGAGGAACGTCACGACGTACTTCGTGACGATGTCGAGGATGCTGTAGCCCCACGAGGTGATCGCGACGTCCAGAATCGCGACCCCTTCGACGCCGAGCGCCCAGAGGACCGGATAGCCGAACCAGCCGACGACGGTGAGGAGTTTGAGCGTCCGGAACAGGTCCGACGTTCCCGTCCGCTCGGCTTCGGCGGTCCAGTCGACGAGGATGACGTACACGATCACCAGGAAGAAGGTCGACGACAGCACGAACCACCACCAGCGAAGCACCAGCGAGGACGTCGTCAGGGCGGCCGCCAGGCCGGTGACGCACATCGCGATCGTAAACGAGCAGGTCGTGAGGATCTTCGTCCAGTTCGACCCGGCGATCATCCCGAGCACGATTAGGATGAACGGCGTGGAGAAGGTCCACGTGAGGTACCGGCCCCACATCACCAGGACGCCGTCCGCGCCGACCGTCGTCGCACCCGCCGCCGGGTGACCCGTCGGCATCTCGACGACGCCCAGCGTCAGCCCCGACGTGAGCCCGGTGTAACTCGAGATCGAGACGACCGAGATCAGCATCAGCGCGGTCGCGATCGCCTTCGATCGCGGGTCGGCGAGGTTCCGTCCGAGATAGGCGATCCCGATGATCGTGAGTCCGGCGAGGGCGATGTTGACGACGAACGACAGCGCGAGGAGGGTGTTGTCGCCTCCGAAGACGTACTCGAACAGTTCCTGATCCGTCGCACCGGTTTGGAGGACGGCGTTGCAGGCGCGGAAACCGAGGCCGATCGCTGGTTGCATGGACGAGGGTCACTTCACTTTCGCGACACATAAACGAGTGTCCGTGGTGATCCGGATACTCACAGACAGTGACCGAAACGGCGGCCGATGCGGACTCGCGTGCCGATCGCGGGCGCTACCCGTCGGTCACTCGCGTTCGACTGCGCCGAACAAAATCGGTCGCGGGTCGGCTCGGAATCGAGCGTCGCGACCCGGCGGTCCGAAGTCTTCGCTGTCGCGCCCTCAGGCCGGCGCAGCCGTCGGCGTGACGGCCCGCTCCAGGACGGAGCGGCTCCGGAGCAGGACCACGCCGAAGCCGACTTTCGCCGAGAGGTCGAGCACCATGAACGCGGCCGTCTCCCAGTACAGCGGGAGAATGCCGAACGTCCCTTCGGTGCCGAGGATCCAGACCACCGGGTACAGCAGCCACAGCACGATGACCAGGTTGCGAAGGGTGCCGAACAGCGACGCGACCTCCGGAGACCGGTCGCGCGCGTTCTGCGAGAGGGTCCCGACGAGGACGTACAGCAGGGCGAGCAGGGCGCCGGTGCTGATAGCCCACCACGCGATCCGGGTGCCGGGGGTCGCCGAGAACGTCGCGATCGCGCCGGTCCCGATCATGAAGACGTCGAGGCCGATCAGCGTCGCGATCGTGTTACGGTTCGCGCCGGCCAGGAGCGCGAGGTCGAGCAACAGGAGCGGCGTCGTGAAGAGCCAGTCGGCGTACCGCGCCCAGTAAATCGTGAGCGCCTCGTCGCCGACCATGACTTCGGTGACGCCAAAGCCCGTCGCCATCGCGAAGTACATCGCCGCGGCGATCGTCGTGATGAAGATCGTGATGATGTAGAACTCCTGCATCTTCGGGTCGCGAACGCCGCGCCCACGACCGATGAAGTACAGGGTTCCGAGGGTCATTCCGATCGTTCCGATCCACAGCCACAGGGATTCTGGACCGACTGTTGCGGTCATAGGCGATCGTAGCGGCCCGCAAAATATACCGATACAGCCTAACGAAGATAACACCCAAACGGCCGTGTATGTCCGGAATTCTAACGCTGAGCCCGAAACCGGAGTGTATATTTCCACGCCCTGTGTTCGCCCACCTGAACCGACGGCCGATCACGCTCTCGAACCGATGAACTCGACTGACCCGGACGACCCGATCGCGGACGCACTCCTCGGCGAGTCGACGTACGAACGACTTCGAGTGGAACGATACGCGCTGATCAAGCGCCGGATTCCCCAGAAACTCGTTTACCAGAGCATCCTGTTACTCTCGCTCGCACTCGTCGTCCCGATCTCCGCCACCTATCCGTCCGCGGTCCGGGCCGCCTTCCCGGGCGGTGACCCCCTGTGGGCGTCGCCGCTCGTCCTCTGGGTCGGCGTGTACGCCGGCGGAATCGAACTCGGAACCGCGGCGTGTCTCGTCGCGGTAGCGATCGTGCGTCGGAGCCGTGAACCGCAGTTATCCGAGGCGGAAGCACACACGTTACTGAACGTCGAGGACGTCGCATCGATGTTCGGACTGGCGACCGGTGGGTTCGCTATCGTGCTCACGGTCGGATTCTTCCTGCTCGGCCACGCGGGAGGAGAGACGTTCCAGGCGGTTATCGACTCCGCTCCGCGAAACCCGTACGGACAGAGTGGCGTCTCGGTCCCCGTGATCGCAGTCGGCACGGCAGCGGCGATCAGTTCCGGCGTCGTCTACTTGCTCAGCCGGTATCTCTCACCGGAGTCGGTCTGAAAACGCGGATCGGATCGAGCAGTCGAGCACGCATCGCCTCTCGACCCGGAAGTCAAGACGTCGATCGTCGATCGTTTCACCAGAACCAATACCACCTATAGTTGTTTAAGGAGAACGCACTTATACGAGACGTATGTTTCGTTAGAGCGTGAAATGGTTGTGATAACGGATCCATGATGGCCGACGTAGTTTCGACCGATCGCCGACGTGTCGTCGCCGGAGAGGGCGCCCAACCCGGGTCGTTTATCACGAGTGTGGTCGGACTGGAGGCAGTTCGCCAGTCGACCCGCTCGGCCATCCGTGAAATCGTCTCGGATGCGAACGCGACGGGCGTCGTCGTCCCGATGAGCGGCGGCATCGACTCGACGGTCACAACGGTCCTCGCCGTCGAGGCGCTCGGCAGCGATCGGGTGCTCGGACTCGGACTTCCCTGTCACAAGGCCGACGGGGCCGGCGTGAGCGACGCCCGGACGATCGCCGAGGGGCTCGGAATCGAGTTCGAACTGATCCAGTTACGGCCGCTGCTCGAGTCGTTCGAGGAGACGGCCGCGAGCCACCTCGAACCGGAGGCATCGGCCGACGATCGATCCCGCGATCGGCCCAACGAGCGCAACCGCGCGATCGGGAACCTCGTCGCGCGACTGCGGATGTGTTGTGCGTACTACGCGGCGAACCGTCGGTCCCGCCTGGTGCTCGGCACCGCGAATCGGTCGGAACTGTTGCTGGGCTACTTCACCAAGTACGGCGACGGCGCGGCCGACGCCTACCCGATCGGCGACCTGTACAAGACGGAGGTCCGGGCGCTCGCGAACCGGCTCGGCGTGCCGCGACGGATCGTCAGCAAGGACCCGGCCGCCGGCTTCTGGGTGGACCAGACCGACGCGGCGGAACTCGGGGCGAGCTACGACGTCATCGACCCCCTGTTGCGTCGGTTCGTCGACGAGGGGACGTCGATCGACGAGGCCGCAGACGCGGTCGGAATCGATCGCGAAACCGCCCGCAACATCGCGGCGCTATCCGCCGCGACCGAACACAAGCGGACGGTGCCGCCGACGCCGGAGGTTGTCGATCGAGACGACGACTCGATCGAGTAGGCGCACACTCTCCGACGCGAGTGACGAACGATCGCCCGGACCCGATCGGTGCCGAGTCGCAGGATGGAGGCAGGCGCTACCGATCGGCTTCCGTCCGATAGACGTCCGGGTTGCGCCACCAGAACAGCCCCCACGAGAGCAAGAACCCGGCTGCCATCCCGACGATGTCCTGTACGAAACGTCCCACTCCGAGGTCGACGATCACGACGAGAGCGATAGCCGACCCGATCGCCGCACCGCTGACCACGAAGAGCACGTCGCCAGCGATGTGTTCCCGCGAGTTCTCCCAGTAGTGGTTGCGGTCCTCGTCGTACCAGACGCCGACGTAGATCAGGACCGGCGACATGGCAGCGATGATCGTGATCGCCTGGTACTCCTCCGGAAAGGGGAGCACGAACACGTTGATCAGTTGCGCGACGACCGACGCGGCGAACAGCCCGAGTAACAGCCATCCCCACTGCGGGACCGTTTCCTTGTCCATGCACGGGGACGGTAACCGTGGGAAAATAATCCTGCCGTTTGGGCGACGTTATTCGGCGCAGCAGGCGTCTTTCTTCGGGGATTCCTCGACGCCGTTGCCGTCGGCCGCGACCTGTTCCTCGATCCGGTAGAGGCTCTGGCGGGCGTCCGCAAAGTAGATGTCCTCGTCGACGATTCCGATCTCTTCCAGGCGCTCGAGGGCGTATCGGACAGTCCGTGCCGAGAGCATCGATTCTTGAACGATCTGTTTCTGCGTCAGCGGCCCGTCGTACTCGAGAACCTTGAAGACCAGTTTCGCGCTCGGTGGCAAGTCTTCGATTTCCTCCCCGTCGGTCTCTGCCATATTACGATTCGAAAGCACCCAGCAGTATAAAAGTTGAGCCTTACAGGGTGGGGAATCCGAAATACAGTTCTACACGACTATCCTCGAAAAATGTACTGAGAGGGCGATATACACCGTTATAGCGTCCGTTTGACTGTCCAGTCAGTCGGCATCGGGGACGCGAATCCCCCGCGGCGAATCCGATCACCCCTCGCCGATCATCCGGTCCTCGTCGGCCCACTCCCGCTGGCGCAGTTCGTACTTCTGAGTCTTGCCGGTCGCCGTCTTCGGCAGTTCCTCGACGTACTCGATCCGGCGGACGACCTTGTAGCTCGCGAGTCGATCGCGCGTGAACGCCGTCAGTTCGTCGGCCGACACCGGCGGATCGTCGGGGTCGCCGTTCGACGGCACGACGAACGCCTTTGGCGTCTCGCCCCACTCCTCACTCGGGGCCGGGATCACCGCCGCGTCCGCGACCGCGTCGTGGTCGAACAGCGTGTCCTCGAGTTCGATGCTCGAGATGTTCTCCCCGCCGGAGATGATGATGTCCTTCTTGCGATCGCGCAGCGCGATCATCCCGTTCTCGTCGACGGTCGCGAGGTCGCCCATGTGGTAGTAGCCCTCGAGCCGATCGGAGAACGCTTCCTCCGTCTCCTCGGGCTTGTTCCAGTAGCGGTCCATCACCTGGTTGCCGCGGACGACGACCTCGCCCAGGGTCTGGTCGTCCTGGGGAACGTCGTTGCCGTCCTCGTCGACGACGCGGACGTCGGTCCCGAGCACGCCCATCCCCTGGCGCTTCTTGATCTCGAAGCGGTTCTCGTCGTCGATGAGCCGTTTCGCGTCCGAGATGGTGATGAGCGGCCCGGTCTCGGTCGCCCCGTAGAGGTGTTTGAGGTACCAGCCGAACTCGTCCTCGACGGCCCGGATGGTCGCCTCCGGCGGCGCGCTCCCCGCGGTCGTCACCCGGACCCGGTTGTCGCCGCTCATCGCGGGTTCGCCCTCGTTCTCGTAGTAGTCGATCAACTGGTTGAGCACCGCCGGTGCGGCACAGAGGAAGGAGACGTCCTCCTCGCGGATCGTCGAGACGACGTCGTCGGCGTTGACCCCGCGCGTACAGACGTGGGTCGCGCCCATCCCGGTCACCGCGTAAATGTGTCCCCAGCCGTTGACGTGGAACATCGGTAGCGTCCACAGGTAGACGTCGTCGTCGGTGATCTCGTGGTAGATCGACATCAGGTAGGCGTGGAGCGTCTCCGTCCGGTGGGTGCGACAGACCCCCTTCGGATCGCCCGTCGTCCCCGAGGTGTAGTTGATCGTGATGATCTCGTTCTCGGCCATCTCGGGCCGATCGAACTCGGGTCCGGCGTCCGCGAGCACGTCGTCGAACGCCTCCCACTCTACGTCGGACGAATCCGACGAGGATCGCCCGGCTTCGCCGGCCTCACCACCTTCGACCGCGTCGACGTCGTTCGTGATGAACGTTTCAGTCGGCACGTCGTCGCGGATCGCCTCGATCTTCTCGGCGTACTCGTAATCGGCGTAGATCGCGTCCACGCCGGCGTCCGCGAGGATGTACTCGTAGTCGTCCGGCGTGAGCCGGTAGTTCAGCGGCGTGAAGATCGCCCCGATCTGCATCGCGCCGTAGGCCGCCACGAGGTGGTAGTGCGTGTTCGGATCGAGCACCGCGACCCGATCGCCCTTCTCGATGCCCCGGTCCTGGAGGGCCGCGGCGAACCGATCGACCTGGTCCCCGAACTCGGCGTAGGTGAACCGATCGCCGTCGGCGCCGACGATAGCCGTCTCGTCGGCGTAGTAGCTCCGCGCCTGGTCGAGGAAGTCGGTCACGACGAGTGGCGTTTCCATACGGATCCTTCAGAAACGTCCATGATACACATTTCGGTTTACCGCTCACGCCCCACGATTTCGCAGTCACGTGCGGCTTGCGAACCCGATCGGCCGTCTCTCTCGCTAGAGTTGCTTCCACGCGTCGTCGCTATCGGGATCCGGAAGGTCCTCGTCGGGCGGCCCGACCGCTGTCTCACCGTCGCGGGACGTCGAGATGGGAGTGGCCCCGGAATCGCCGGTGACCGACGACGACCGGTCGCCGAACTCCATCTTCGGCCAGGCGGTCCCCTCCCACTGGCCGCGATCGGAGTAGTAGTAGACCACGTTCCCGTTGACGACCGCGAACAGATCGCGTTGCCGGTCGTGGACGACGCGTTCGTTGGTATCGATCGCGACGTCGACGACGTCCTCGAGCGTGTCGAGTTCGACGTGGTAGTCACCGACCCACAGCGGGATCGATCCCCGCGAGATCCACTCCGCGTAGCGCCGTTCGTAGACGGCCCGTCGGGCGGCGTCGACGTCGATCCGGTCGCGGGTGTGGACGAACGCGGCGCCGCCGAACGAGAGGACCGCGACCAGCAACAGGACGCCGATCGCCGGCGCGTTCGGCGACTCCTGGACCTCGATCGTGGCCGTCTCGGAGTGGTCGGTCGAGTCCGCCAGTGGCTCATCGAGCCAGTAGGCGTCCTCGGTCATCCGAATCGAACTCGACAGGACCTGTTCGTCGGCGTACGTTCCCGTATCGTACTCGACGACGACTTCGATGGAGGTCGTGATCGAGCCGACGTCGACGAGGTCGTCCTCGAGTTCCGCGCGCTGATCGCGGACGTCGTCGACCGCGATCGTCGTCTCCGAGGTCGCGACGCCGTCGACGACGGACGCGTCGGTCCGGGACTGGCGGACGGTCTCGTCCCAGAAGACCGACCCGTCACGTGCCGCCTCGTGTCTGATCCGCACCTCGTGGATCACCGACGCCTCGCTGGACGCGACTGCGGTTCGCGGCGTGATCGTCAGGTTCGGCGTCGCGGCGAACGTGTAGACCGAACTGTCCTCGATCGTCGTCCCCGACTCCCAGAGGCCGTCCTCGACGACGACGGCGCTGGTGGTCGTCTCCGTCGAGACGGTCTCCTGGTTCACCTGCTGGGTCGTCGTCAACGTCGACGGGGTCGCGACGACCCAGCCGGTCGCGACGACCGCGAGCACGCCCACGACGGCGAGCGCGATCGCGAGCGATCGTCCGTGCTTTGCGATCAGCAGGTTCAGCCGCGGGTTCCCGATCACGGCGGCACCCCCCCACGGAGCGGCCCCCACCGCTCTCCCGGTCCCCAGACTCGAACCGTGTCCGAGCCGATCGGTCGGACGACGGAACAGTTCATATCTATGATCAGGGAACCAACAATCATAACGATAGTGGCCCAGAGCCTTCACACGGACTACTGGAAGTCAGTTCCGGTGCAACTACAGGGCAGTCGTGGTTGCACCGGGAAATCGGTACAGTAGACCGAATCAGTCGTCGCGTCGCGACCGCCGGAGCTTTCGCTGGATCCGGGTCCAGAACGGGACGTGCCCACCGGGTCGGCGGATCCGGAAGTCGCCGCTGCCGAACAGGACGAGCACCGCCACGACGGTGCTCCCGACGATCACTCCGTTGACGGCAGTGATCGCAGCCAGCGGGTGGACCCCGTGGAGCCACACGAGCATCGACGGCGGGAGGACGGCGAGGTACCGGTGTTCCCCCACGTGACGCGTGTACTCGCCGGTCCGCTCGGGGGCCGACAGCGAGATGGTGGTCTCGCCGGTGGTCCGCGGACCGACGACCTGCCGGTCGGGCTCCGCGTCGACGCCGCTGCTCGCGGCCTCGTGGACGACGACGATCGGAACGTAGCCCGCGTTGTCCACGGTGCGGGGCAGGTCGGTCGACGTACCCGGGGCGAGAACCTGGGGATCGTCGGTCGGCTCCTCCGTACTCACGAGCCCGTACTCGTAGGTGCCGGACGGGATCACCATCGCGGCCGTCGCGAGCGTCACGAGGACCAGCAGCACGAGTCCGATCGTGGACCAGAACGCGTAGACGTTCTCCCGGGCGGTCGATCGGGTCGTCTCGCGTCGATGCGGACCGACGCGCTCCACGAGGAGCCCGAAACCGAGCATCGCGATGCCGAGCGCGATCAGGATCGCCCCAGCGTTCTCGGCCTCGAACGCCATCGTCACGCCGAGCGAGGCGGCGAGGAGATCGTACCCCGACTCCATCGCACCCTGGACGCCCATGATCGCCGCCCCGAGATACGGGATCGTCACGACCTCGCCGTTTACTTGCCAGGCGACGGCGACGATCTGTCCCTCGTTGACCGGTGGCTCGCCGCCGTCCTGGTCGGTGAACGGGTTCGCATCCCCCTTCGTGACGTACCCCTCGTCCGTCTCGTCGACGATCCGGTGGGTCGTCAGGCCACCGTCGTGAAGGTCGCGGTCGTTGAACACCACGACGTCGCCCTCGCTCGGCGAGTCGGCCACGGCGCTCGGGATCGCGACGAAGCCGTCGCCGGCGTCCATCGTCGGTTCCATGCTCCCCGTCGCGACGTAGCCGAGCAGGATCGGCTGGCCGAGGAGTTGCCCGAGGACCAGCAGGACGAGGCCGAACGCGACGACCACGGTCAGCGCTCGACTGAGCAGCGAGCCCGTCATCTATACGCTCCGCGGACGATCATGGTCGAGTGACTGTTCGATCGGATTCTCCGGACGGGGACGTCATAAAAGCTCTCGCCGACGGACGCCGGTCACGGCGAACAGGAGTCCGAGGACGGCTGCCGGCGTGACGGCCGCCGCCGACGGAGAGTGGAACTGCCGGTTCAGGACCGCGATCGGCTCCCGCTCGGTGACGGTGAGAGGTCTCGCGTCGACGCCGCTGACCGCGATCGCGTACTCACCCGGTTCGTCGAACTGGCGCTCGAACGTCACCGTCGTCACCTCGCCGGGGTCGAGCTCGACGAGCTGCATGTCGACGACGGCGCCGCCGACGGCGAGTTCGGCGGTCGTTTCCCCCGACGCGTTCCCGGTATTTTCGATCGTGGCCGTGACCACGGCCGACTCGCCACGGGGTATGGTGTCGGCCTCGAGTGTGGCCTCGGTCACGGCGAAATCCGGCGCCGGTTCGCCGGGCGGCCAGACCGTGATCGAGTCGGGTTTCCGATCGTCGACGCCAACCTCGAACGTGCCGGATCGATCCATTGTCCGTTCGAAGGTGACCGTCTCGGAATCTCCCGGACCGACGTGGACGGCCTGCCGATCGACCACGACCCCGTCGACGACGAGTCTGGCAATCGTCGAGCCGCGATCGTCACCGTAATTTCGGTAGGTCGCGTTCGCCGTTAACGCCTCGCCGACATTGAGTTCGGCGTCGGAGTAGGCGACGTCGACGAGTTCGACGTCCGCGTCGGCGTCGTCATCCGCGTACTCGACGTGGACGGTGAACGTCTCGCTCGCGGGCACGTCACCGTGGGTATCGATCGCGACCCCGACGTTCGTCGTCTCGCCGGCCGACGGCTCGATCGGGTTCGACTCGTCGAGTTCGTCGTTGCGATCGCCGTCCTGGTAGAAGGTTACGGCGTCTATATCGTTCGAGATCCAGACTCGTTCGACGGAATCGTCGGTGACGGCGATCGAGAAGACGGCGTCGAACTCGGACCGCGATCTATCGTTGAGCGCCGCGAAGTCGAGTGCAAGTTCGCCGTCGTCGATCGTGGCGTAGGGAGATGTGGACTCGAGCGCAACGTCGTCGGTTATCTGATCCTCACCTACCGAGATTGCTGCAGTTGGGACTGCGATCGCGAAAAGAAAGCAGATTGCCGCTGCGGTGAACAGGAGTTTGGTGGATGGCATAATAGCGTTATAATTCCTACTGAAAACTATCACTATCTGTATATATTTACTGTCGGCGATCTCAGATATATCCGCATCGAAACATGGAAATATATAAATATTCAAGATAGATATTATTGTTAGTATTAATACCCCTAATTCTCCCCGTCAGCATAGAACGTTACACTACTAAGTAGATCTTTAGCAGAAATAGACGAATCTTTACTTGTATCAATAACTAACTCAACATTAACTGAATCCCCATTATCTGTGAGTTCAAGGTTTCCAGGATTTGTCCCACCGCTTTCTACAAGAATATCTCCTCCTCCTGAGAGGTTATTATCGGTACTGCCGCTACCACCGACATTAAATTGAACGATTCCATCCTCACCAACTTCAGCAGCACTGCCGTTATCCGCTTCTCCCCAAACTTGCATTGTCTCATTCACACTACCACTGTTGTTCGTGATGGTAAACGCGACATCAATTGTCGTCGTAGCATCGGAGTTGACATCAGGCAGCGTGATTTCAAGTGTGTCGTCCCCGTCAGTGGTCACAAACTCACTGTTACCTGGAGCCAGTCCAAGCAAAGCACTAGAATCACCATCAGCTACCCCGACAGAAACTGTCCGATTGGCTTGCACTTGACTAAACGCACCCGTTCCAAGCGCGGCTCCGCCGCCCGCGACAATCGTACCCAGTCCGACTAACACATTACGTCGATTCAGTCTCATTGTTGGATTCTCCGTGTGATCCGGACCGACGATCGTAGGCGTCGATTACGATCGGCGGCCGGTTCTTACTCACACCCTGTGAAGCCACCCCCTTTGTATTGAGTCGCCAGAACGGCTGAACGGTGACCGATACCCGGCTTCAAGCCGACCGTGAACGGACGGACTGCCGGATAGCAGCGCCTGAAATCGCGATCGTGAGAGTGTCTCCCAGCCACGTTGGCAATAAGCGTTATGTATCGGTCGACCGTAAAATCCGATATCCCTAACAGTCGCATGGCGACGGCACAACACAGTAGCGACGGGTCCACCGATGGCGTCGCGGCCGACGCACGGAGCGACGACACCGGCATCGATCGCGGCGAAGTCTTCTCCCTCCTCAGCAATCAGCGCCGTCGGTACGCCATTCACTACTGCAAGCGCGAGGACGAGCCCGTCGAACTCGGGGACCTCGCGGAACACGTCGCCGCCTGGGAACTCGACAAAGAAGTCGCGGAGCTGACCTCCGCCGAGCGTAAGCGCGTCTACACGTCGTTGCAGCAGACGCACCTACCCACGCTCGATCGCGCGGATATGGTGGAGTTCGACGATCGGACGATCGAACTCACCGAGAACGTCTCCGAACTGGAGATCTACCTCGACGTGGTCCCCGAGGACTCGATCCCGTGGAGTACATATTATCTCGGGCTCACCGCCGTCGCGACGGTCGTGATGGCCGGGCTCTGGCTCGAGTGGATCCCGACGGAGACGGTGCCTGAACTCGGCTGGGCAACGATCATGATTGCGTTGTTTGCTGTTTCGGCGATCGTGCATGTGGTACAGAACCGGCGGATGCGACTCGGTGAGATGGAGAAACCGCCGTAGCGTATGCCACGAATATTCGCGGTCCTCGGGGGTGTGCTAATTCTTTTTGGACTGATAGCTCTCGGCGGACCCGCATTCGGGTACACCACGCTTGCCGGTGATCGGTCCGTAAGCGTCGGCGTCGTGGAGGGTTCGAGTGCACTCCTCGGGATCGAAGCGACCGGTGAGACCCCGGACAAGCAGAACGACGTCGTCGTAATCAATATCACCAACAACGCTAACGAAGATTACGATACGCTAGATACGGCCGTGACGATCGACGACCCCAAAGGGGCGCTCGAAATTAGTAATGGCTTTACTGGAAGCCTTGACCGGGGACAGACGACGGGTTTAGAGTTGACGTGTGACAGCGGCGGCAACGGCGAAGCTACGGTGTCCGTCGACGCTGACGCGTTCGGTTCGACGCTCCGAATCGAGAGCGTCAGTTTCAGTACCACCTTCCAGTACAGCTGTACCGGAAGCGGGAACGGAGGCGGAAACGGCGGTGGGAACACAGATCCCGGTACCGGATTTAGTTCAGTGAACGTCAGTAGCGTCGTCGAAAACACTGGACCTGGTCAGCAAGTTCAAACGGTCACGTTCACACCCAGCAGCGATCTCAAAACTAAAGAAAATGTCATCATCGATTTAAGTGAGGCGAATCCGGATTCGATTGACTATACGAGTGTCAGAACTGATGATGTCGCTGTCGAATCCGGGAACGGAGAAATCGTTAGCGTCGAAGATGGAGTGATTACGTACGAAAGTGGCCAAGGAAATACTAAAGACCAGGCTGGTAACGAAATCAAACTTACCGTCACGAACTTCGAAACCTTCGACAGCGATGGCCCGTTCGAAGCGACGTTTGACAGGGCAAACGCTGACGACACCGGAATCGGGGAGTTCTTCGTCACGGAGAACACCTGAACGGTTTCAGACACAAGGAATGCGACATCGATTGCACAGTTCCACGTTCGTTGAGCGATCGATTCCGGAGTTCCTTCGGGACCAATCCAACCCCTATTCACGTCCGAAAACAGAATCTTCCCACACCAACGGAAACCATTAGCGGTCGGAGGGAACGCATTCGCCAGATCAGCGAGACGGTATCTAGCGCGCTGATCGGTATCGATGGGTGCACCCGTCCGAGCAGAAATTCGGTGACCGAAACTCAAATGCTGCTTGAAGCCAACGCAGAGGATACAATTATCCCCATAACCATTGTATTTTTATGATATTAGCACAGTATCACGAGGAAGGATGTGGCAGAACTGGCGGGGAAACGGTGACGACACCGATCGGGGCGCGAGCCCGATCGTCGGCATCACCTTGTTGTTCGGGATGGTGCTCATCGGGGCGATTCTCGTGTTCGTCGTGGGGTCGGCGATGTTCGGCGCGATCGAGTCGCAAACGTACGGGGAGCAGAGCGAACAGACGCTGAAACAGTTCGACAAGGATCTCACGACAGCCGGGATGCAAAACGACACCTCGGGATCCGTCTATTTCGACGAACAGATGGAGAACGAGATCGTGAGCGGTGGGGAACTCAGGGTGACGGTCTCGGACGGGTACGTGAGTAACACGAGCCGGCCGATCGAGTTACGTACCCTCGTGACGGTCGACGAGGGCGGAAACGAATTCGCGTATCAGGCCGGCGGTATCTGGCGGGTGAACGGCGATCGAACGACGGCCATCTCGAACCCGGATCTCAGGTACTATACGGAGAGCGTCAACGACGAACAGGTGGGACGAATCGATATTTCACCGGTGACGGTCGACGGGACCGTCGATACCGGCGAACACGCGGTCCAACAGACCAGCACGGAGTCGTTCCGATCGTTCGGGAAGGACATCGACTATGTGAATTACGTGACCGTCGAGGTTTCCGACACGTCCTATCATTACGGCTGGTACGAATTCCTGAAAGACGAGTTCAACGCGACCGACGAGAGCGAGGTCTCGGCGGACTGCGCCAACCCAGGTAACGTCGATGAGAACATCGTCTGTCACGACGAATCGGGAGAAACGGTCACGGTCGTCGCGACCGTCGGCGGGCAGACGCCGCTTGCGAACCTCGTGGACATCGAGCCGACGGTGTACGGCGGACTGTACATCGAGGGGACGTCCGACGACTTCAAACAGGACCTCGAGGTGACCGGGTACGATAATCACCAGACCGGAATCAATGAAAGCGAGGACCTCTTCCTGGCGAATTACGACACGTACGATCTCCACAACCACGCATCGATCGCGGGAATACCGGTCGTCAACGGCGAACTCGGTTCCGACGGCAATCCGGAAATCTCCGCGATCGGATACGGCGTCACCGTCGATCCGGGTCCGCAGGGGAAGAAATTCGACGAGTCGAACGACGCCTACTGGCTGGACGCACACAAGAACGCGCTCGCGACGGAGCTCTTGAGTTCCTACAGCGATATCGACGATATCGACACCGAGATCGACGACGTCCGGACGAACTACCTCGACGGGAACCCGACGGCCAGCGGGACCGTCACCGCGGGCCTGTACGACGGAGCTGGCTCGATCGGGACCGCCGATTCCTCCAGCGGAAACGTTCACATCGGCGTGGACGGAGACTTCGATCTCACGAACGTCGAGGTGAAAGGCGACAATCAAACGAGCATCTACGTCGACGGCGACGTCACTCTCTCGGACGTCGAGATACGACCCGACGACCGAGCGAACGCCCTCTGGATTTACGCCTCGAGCGACTCGGAGATAACGATCGACGGCGACTTCCAGGGCGTCGTCTACGCGCCGGGTGCCGACATCGAAATCGCTGACGGAACGACGATCGACGGCGCGATCGTCGCCGGAAGGGACGCGGGAATCGGTGACAACGTCGAGATCAACTTCGATCGGTCATTGCGGACTGACACGCCGCTTTCGGCCGCCGACGAAAACCAGTTGTTCGAGTACGGGGAGACGAGACCGCCGATCGACGCGACGTTCGTGCTCGATCGATCAGGATCGATGGGGCCGCACAAGTACAAGGTTGACCAGGAAACAATAGAGGGCGACGACTGGGAATCGATTCCCGTCGACCAGCCCTTCCGGAACGAGGATTCCGTTCTCGATATAGAAGTTAGAAACACCAGCACCGGGGATGTCAAACGGCTTGGATTCAACGACTACGCCGACCCCGATAACTGGCAGGAAATCCGCGTCGTTTGTAAACGGTACGGGTGCAGCACTCCTATCGGGCTATACAAGCATCCGGGCAACGATCCGAGCAGGGACCGAGTCGACGCGACTAAAGACTTCATCGACCTAATGAACGAGTCGAATGGAGATCGCGCGGGCGTTTACGAATTTAACCAAAACGGCAACGTGCTCCACCACCTCGACTCGGACCTCAACTTGACCAAAGCGGACGTTGTCGGCAGGGCGAGCGGCGGAACGAGCATGGGTCACGGTCTCGAGCAAGCCCTCAACGACTACAGAGTCAACGGAAAGTCGGGTCAAGATCGAATTACGGTACTGCTGAGTGACGGGCAAAACGACCCCGGCGGCGACTCGTACATGAATACGCAGGTCCAAGAGGCCAAAGATCTCAACGTCACGCTCTACACTGTCGGACTCACCGGGCCGAAAGATACCTCGATCCCAGAGGGGAAACTCGAGACATGGGCCGAAGATACCGGAGGAGAGTTCTACAAAGCCGATAATTCCACTGCCCTCCGTGAGATCTTCGAGACGATCGCCAAAGACGAAGTCCGAGTCGACGAAGACATCCAGATCGGTATCACCGTCACGAACGAGCGGGAGACTACGAGCGGATACGCGATCAGCGTGTCCGAGCAGACCGTGGAGATAAGCGACTGAACGGCAGCGGCCGCCCGCAATCAGTGTCGGCCGTTCGAGGGTGCTGAAAGCGCCTGCCGAAGTGGCGATATCGTGTATCAGGTGGCACCCAGCGATTACGCTGGGGAAGAGATGGGTCTCAGTCACACTCGCGACCACCGATTCCAGTGGCGAGCCGTACACGGTAACGTTCATCCGAACTGATACTGACGGTCAGCGAACGGATATATTCGAAATCGAGCGATCTGTCGATCGAGAACCCGAACCCCTTTTCACCCCCGAAAACAGAGTCTCCCCCATGTCGACCGAATCGATCAGCGACCGACGCGAGCACATTCGCTCGATCAGCGTGACGGCACTCGCCGCGCTGCTCGGCGTCGGCGCAGCCCTCGTCTCCGCGACCTGGATCGGGGTCTCCAGCGACGCGGCGACGGACACGCGGGCAGTACTGCTCGTCGCGGGTGCGATCCTGGTACAGCTACCGGTGCTCAATGCGTCAGGGATCTACGACGAGGACGAAGTCGGCCCGAAACACTACCTCTTCGTGACGTTCATGACGTTCTCGATGTGGTTCGTGACGTGGGGCATCCTGCTCAGCGCGGGGGCAGGGGGCTAACATGGCCGACGACAGCATCGCCGTCGTAGACCTCGATCGGTGCCAGCCCGATCGGTGTAGCTACGAGTGCAAGAACTACTGCCCGCCGAACCGGACGGGCAAGGAGTGTATCACGCTCCGGGGCGAGGAGGCCGCCCAGGGCCAGCCCGACCAGGTCCACATCTCCGAGGAAATCTGTCTCGGCGAGAGCTGTGGCATCTGCGTCGAGAAGTGCCCGTTCGACGCGATCGAGATCATCAACCTGCCCCAAGAACTGCAGGACGACCCCGCGCACCGCTACGGCGAGAACGCGTTCTCGCTCTACGGCCTTCCCGCACCCCAGGAGGGACAGGTCACGGGGATCCTCGGACCGAACGGGATCGGGAAGACGACCGCCGTCCGCATCCTCGCGGGCGAACTCGAACCCAACCTCGGTCGCCACAAGGAGTCGCCCGGGTGGGACGAGGTGCTCGAGGCCTACCGCGGCACGGAACTGCAGGACTACATCGCCGACGTCCGCGACGGCGAGGTCACCGTCGCCCGCAAGCCCCAGTACGTCGACCAGATCCCCGAGCAGTTCGACGGCAACACTCGCGAGTTGCTCGAGCGGACGAACGAGCGCGACGCGCTGGACGACCTGGTCGAACGGCTCTCGATCGAGCCCGTCATGGACCAGTCGATCGACGACCTCTCCGGCGGGGAACTCCAGCGCGTCGCGCTGGCGGCGACGCTCGCGCGGGATACGGACTTCTACTTCCTCGACGAGATCACGCCCTACCTCGACATCGGCCAGCGGGTCACCGCGGCGCGGCTGATCCGCGAACTCGCCGAGGAGGAGAACCGATCGATGCTCGTCGTCGAGCACGACCTCGCGATCCTCGACCTGCTCGCGGACACGCTCCACGTCGCCTACGGTGAACCCGGCGCGTACGGTGTCATCACGGCGCCCAAGTCGGTCCGCAACGGGATCAACGAGTACCTCGGTGGCTACCTCGACAACGAGAACATGCGGATCCGGCCGGACCCGATCGAGTTCGAGGAGCACGCCCCGCGGAGCGAGAGCCGGGGCGACGTCCTCGTCGAGTATCCCGACCTCACGAAGAGCTACGGCGACGGCGAGTTCACCCTCGACGTCGAGGGCGGCGAGATCCGCGAGAACGAAGTGCTGGGCATCGTCGGCCCCAACGGGATCGGGAAGTCGACGTTCGCGAAGCTGTTGACCGGCGATCTAGAGCCGACGGCGGGCGACGCTGATCTCGACCTCGACATCTCGTACAAGCCCCAGTACGTCACGATCGACCAGCACATGCGGGTCGACGCCTTCCTCTCCTCGATCACCGACCAGTTCGGCTCCTCCTACTGGAACACCGAGATCGCCCAGCCGCTCCAGCTCGAGCGGATCATGGAGCAGAACCTCTCCGATCTCTCCGGCGGGGAGCGCCAGCGGGTCGCGATCGCGGCCTGTCTCTCCGATTCGGCCGATCTCTACCTGCTCGACGAGCCCTCCGCCCACCTCGACGTCGAACAGCGGGTCCAGGCGACCAGCGCGATCCGCCGGTACGCCGAACAGCAGGACGCGACCGTCATGGTCATCGACCACGACATCTACACGATCGACCTGCTGGCCGATCGCCTGATGGTCTTCGACGGCGAACCCGCAGTCAACGGCCGCGCCAGCGCCCCACGGTCCATGCGCGACGGCATGAACGAGTTCCTCGCGAACCTCGAGGTTACGTTCCGCCGGGACGAGCGCACCTCCCGGCCGCGGATCAACAAGCCCGACTCGCAACTCGACAAGGAACAGAAGTCCGAGGGCGAGTACTACTACGCGCCCTGAGCCGGGTTCGGACGCCGCATCGAGAGTTTCGGCGATCGAGATCGATCGATCACTGCGCCGGCCTCAGCCGATCAGCCGCTGACAGCTGCCACACAGCGACTGCTCTTTGATGTCGACTTCGCGGACCGTCGGAGAGAAGTTCATCACGCAGCGGTTGTTGTCGCAGTGTTCGAGGCCGTAGGTGTGGCCGATCTCGTGGACGATCTCCTTCTGGACCCGATCCTCGAAGATGTCGTTCGCGCTCTTGTTCGAGAAGCCGCCGTCGCTGGAGGTCTGGAGGCGGTAGGTCGAGACGACGCTGCCGCTCCCGTCGAGGTAGGCGAGGCCGAAGACGTAGTTGCGCCGCCGGTAGAAGAGGTCGTGGGGCGTGATCGCGATGTTCTTCTCGCCGCGGCCGACGCGCTCGGCGAGCTGGATGAACGTCTCCGCACAGTACTGGTTCCGGCCGGAGTCGTACGCACCGTTGGGGACCGACTGCGACTCGTTGATCGTCACGTCGCAGTCGTAGACCGATCGCAGCGCCGAGGAGGCGACCCGCTTGACTCGCGCGGGGACGCTGCCGACCGGCACGATATCGACGAGCATGGCAAGGGTTTAGGCCGCGGACAGCATAAACGTCCCGCCGTGTCCCACTCTCGCCGCGATCCCCAGCCAATGCGCGATTACCTGTGCGACTACGAGCGGGTCGTCGAGGTCGGAATCGGCCGCCGAACCGACCTCGCAGCGGCGCTCGTCCAACGGGGGATTGCCGTCACCGCAACGGACGTCTACGATCGCGAGGTCCCCGACGGCGTGCGATTCGTCCGCGACGACGTGGTCGACCCCGATCGATCGGTCTACGCCGACGCGGACGCCGTCTACGCGCGGAACCTGCCGCCGGAACTGCACCGGCCCGCGCTCGACGTCGCCCGCGCGGCCGACGCCGACTTCCTGTTCACGACGCTGGGCGGCGACCAGCCTGCCGTCCCGGTCGAGCGGCGGACGATCCGGGAGGGGACGCTATACGTCGCGCGAACGATCGGCGACGGATGTAGTGGCCACTGAATGTCAGTACCCATCCGATCGCGTCCTCGAACTGACCGCGGAGAAACACTTTTCAACTATTGGACGAGTCTGGGCGCATGCTCGGACTCGCGTTCGTCGGATTCTTCGTCCAGTTGCTCACGTTCCCCGGCGTCGTCGTCCACGAGTTCGCCCACAAGAAGGCGTGTGACTACGTCGGCGTCCCCGTCCTCGACGTGGCGTACTTTCGGCTGGGGTCGCCGGCTGGCTACGTCCAGCACCTCGAACCCGAGCGATACCGGGAGACGTTCGCGATCAGCGTCGCCCCGTTTCTCGTCAACACGATCGTCGCGTTCGCCCTGTTTCTCGGGCTGGCGACGGCGATCGCCGCGAACGGCGGCGACGGAGTCGAGCCGTCGGCGGCCGGGACGACAGGGCTCGTGCTGTTCTGGCTGGGAATCAGCATCGGGATGCACTCGTTCCCGAGTACGGGCGACGCGAATACTCTCTGGAGCCGATCGCGGGCGGAGTGGCGCGGGTCGCCGGTCGTCCTGCTCGGGATTCCGGTCGTCGTCGTGATCTACGTCGTGAACCTGCTCTCGCGACTGTGGGCCGATCTCATCTACGCAGCGGGACTGCTGTTGCTGGCCTCGTGGGTCGTCGGGATCGGCGCGTTCTGACGCGTCGGCGCGTCTCACTCGTATTCGAACACGCGAGCCATCCCCCGCTCCAGGTGATAGACGTTGTGACAGTGGAACAGCCAGTCGCCGGGGTTGTCCGCCAGGAAGTCGAACGTTACCTGATCGCCGTGTGGCGCGACGAGAACGGTGTCCTTGACCGCGTCGCCCACCTGGAAGAAGTGGCCGTGGAGGTGCATCGGGTGGATCGCCGGGCTTCGATTTGTCATCCGGACTCGAACGTGCTCGCCCTCGCTAATTTCGAGCGGATCGGCGTCCGGGTACGTCTCGCCGTCGATGGTCCACGCGTCGAAGTCAGAGCCGCCCATCATCCCGCCCGACAGCGTGAGGTCGAACGTCCGATCGGGATCCCCGTCGAGGTCCAGCGGTTCGAGCGCCTGGAGGGCGCCGTACTCGAGTTCCTGCCCGTCGAACTGCGGCCGTTCGACGTCCTCGTCGTCGGACGCGCCCCCGTACCTGAGTCTCGCCTCCGCGGGGTCCTCGGTGCCGACGACGGGTTCCGCGACGATCGCCCACTCGCCGGGGGAGTCGGCCTCGACGATCGCGTCGTAGCGTTCGCCCATACTCATGACGAACGAGTCGACGTCCACCGGTTCGACCGGGCGGCCGTCGGCGTGCGTCACGACCAGCGAGTGGCCGCCGACGCCGACGCGATAGGTCGTCGCGCTGCTGGGGTTGATGAACCGGAGACGAACGCGATCGCCCTCTTCGACGTCGAACACTGGCGGATCCGAGGGGAGACGGCCGTTGACGAGCAGTCCCTCGTACGGCGGGCGCCGGCTCTGTATCTGACTATCGCGACCCATTCCGTCGCCGGGACCCATTCCATCGCCGTTACCGCCAGGGCCCATACCGTCGCCAGGGCCACCGTCTCCACCGGGACCCATACCATCGCCGCCTCTACCGGGACCCGTGCCATCGCCATCTCCGCCCGGTCCACCGTCGGGACCTAGACCATCGCCGTCTCCGCCCGGTCCGCCGTCGGGACCCATCCCGTCGCCGCCGCCCGGCGGTGCTTCGATCGAGTCGAGCGCCGGCTCCTCCGCGAGGTAATCGTCGATCTGCAGGGTGTACTCGCGATCGTACTCGACGTGTGGCGATTCCGATTCGATGATCAGCGGTCCGTAGAGACCCCTGTCGAGTTGCAACCCGACGTGGCTGTGGTAGACGTACGTTCCCGCCGGCGACGCCTCGTACTCGTACTCGAACGTCTCGCCGGACGAGACGGGCTCTTGCGTGACGTCCGGAACGCCGTCCATCGGATTCGGGACGGGAACGCCGTGCCAGTGAATCGTCGTCTCCTCGGGCAATCCATTCTCGAGCGAGACGCGGAGCGTTTCGCCCTCGCTCACGCGGAGTTCCGGACCGGGAATCTGCTCGTCGTACAGCCACGTCTCGAGGCTGTCGTCCGGTCCGACGTCGGCCCGTCCGTCCGAGGCGACCAGCGTTTCGGCTCGTGGCCCGCCGTCGTCTTCCTGTGCGGCCCGCTTACGATTCGCCGATCCGATTCCGTTCGCGAGTCCAGCGATTCCGACCAGCGTCGCGCCGCCGACGCGCAACACCCGCCGTCGCGGGACGGTTCGATCGTTGTCGTCCATCGTGGAGCGTCCCACGACGACCGTGAAAAAAGAGGGACATGCCAGCGCACGTGCTCCTCGAAGCACGTCCGGGGACCGCGACCACGAGGCCGGAACATCGATCGTGAACGCGATGCGTCGGTGAGTCGGTTTCCGATCGGCCGAGACGGTTCCGCTGATGACCGTGGTTCGGCGTCCCGTCCTCGCGATCCGAATCCGACCGCCTTTATTTTCGGCGAGCCGTTGGGGCGGGTATGAACGCAGACGCCGTCGTGCTAGACGTCGACGGCGTGCTCGTCGACGTCGCCGACTCCTACCGGCGGGCGATCGTCGACTCGATCGAGCACGTCTACGACCGGACGATCCGCAAGCCCGATATCCAGCGGTTCAAGGACGCGGGCGGATTCAACAACGACTGGGAGCTCACCTACGCCGCCGCCCTGTACGTTCTCGCGACGAACGAGGGGTACCGCGACTCGATCGGCGACTTCACCGCCGACATCGCCGCCGAGGGCGGCGGTGTGAACGCCGCCGAGACCGTTATCCGGGACGCGATCGGCGCGCGGGCCACCCAGCGCGTCACGGAGCGCTGGGACACCGATCGGCTCCGCGACGTCTTCCAGCAGCTCTACCTCGGAGCCGATCTCTACCGTGGAATCGAGGGTGGCGAACCGGACCTCGAGACGCGCGGGTTCATCCACGACGAACCGGTCCTCCTCGAGGACGAGGCGCGCGAAACCCTGCTCGCGAACTACGACGTCGGGATCCTGACCGGCCGCCCCGAACCCGAAGCGGAGATCGCCCTCGATCGCGTCGGCCTGGACGACGAGATTCCCGTCGAGCACCGCTTTACGATGGACGACTGGGAGGAGGGGAAACCACACCCGCGGGCACTGGTCACCCTCGCGGAGCGGTTCGAGGCCGACAGCGTGGCGTTCGTCGGGGACACCCTGGACGACGTTCGGACCGCCGTGAACGCGAGCGAGGCAGACTCCGATCGAACGTACCACGGGATCGGCGTGCTCACCGGCGGGCTGACCGGCGAGGAGGGTCGCCGGAAGTACGAGGCCGAAGGTGCGGCGGCGGTCCTCGACTCCGTCAACGAGGTCCCCGACCTGTTCGAAGAGTGAACGGCGGGACGGGAGCGACGCACCTACTGCGGACTGGTATCGAAACACTCGCCCGACACGCCGAGCATTCCGAATCCGGTATCGATCGTGACGACCGGATTTCGGCAGACGTAGTCGCTCAACGCGAGTTCGAAGCCCAGATCGCCCTTGGAAACGACGATCGAATCGGTACGTTCGATCTGTACTGTGTCGGTGTACTCCCGCATCGGACCCAGTTCGACGGTTTTCGGGTCGGTCGCCGTCTCGCCCCGATCGACGTAGTACTCCGTGCGTTCGTCCCGCGGTCCCGTGTTCTCGACGACGAGAGTCGCCTCGACTGCGCCGATCGCCGTGCAGCCGGCGACCCCAGCGATCGATCCGACGGCGGCCGCCCGGCGCAAGAACGCGCGTCTGGTGTCGACCGACCCTGACATCGTCGGTCGATTATTCGCGATCGGTACTGTATCTATCGACGAGGATCGGCGTCAGAATCGACACGCACCGGTCCGGAGGATTCGTCACCCAATCGAAATCTACACGACGGGGCGGGCGGTACTGCGCGTATGGCACGAACCGTCGACGACCTCCGGAACGAGATTCGGCAGGCCGTGGGGCGATACGAACGCCGGGAATCGACGGCGTTCACCAAGGAAGCCCTCGCCGCGATCTGTGAGGCCCTAAACGCCGACGTCGAGACCGATCCGATACCGCCCAAATCGCGGATGCGATCGGGGATTCGCCGGTCGATCGGCCTGCCGGACGCGGACGATCCGGACCGGGCCGATCGCCCCTTCCGGAAGGACGACCTCGAATCGATCGCGGCGGCGCTGGACGGCGAGTGGTCGTAGCGATCGGGACCGGGATCGGCTGCGCGCGTCGACCACTCGACGAGCGGGCGCGACGGACCGGGCGAACACCCGTCAGCATCCGCCCCTCGTTTTTTCGCCGTCGGCGGTGTAGCGGGGTGGACCGATGCGCGAGGAGTTCCCCCGCCGCGACGACCTGCCCGGCGAACCGATTTCGGTCTGGCTCGCGACTACACGCGAGGACGACCCACCGGCCGAACCGCTCGACGACGATCGGACCGTCGACGTCTGCGTGATCGGGGCCGGCATCGCCGGCCTCTCGACGGCGATCGAACTGCGCGACCGCGGCCAGTCGGTCGCCGTGGTCGAGCGGGATCGGGTCGCGACTGGGGTGACGGGCAAATCGACGGCGAAGCTGACGAGCCAGCACGGACTGATCTACGACCACCTGCGCCGGGAGTTCGGCCGCCGACAGGCCAGCCGGTACGCGACCGCCCAGGAGGAGTCGATCGACGCGGTCGAGCGCCGGATCGACGACCTCGGGATCGACTGCGGGTTCGAGCGCCAACCCTCGTATCTCTACGGCGACAGCCCAGACGAAATCGAACGCGAGGCCGACGCCGCCCGCGGCGCGGGGATCGACGCTAGTTACGTCACGTCGGTGCCGCCGTTCGAGCGCGCGGCCGCCGCCGTCAGGTTCGACGATCAGGCGTGGTTCGACCCCCGGAGCTACCTGCTCGCGATCGCGGACGAACTCCGATCGGACGACGACGCGGACGTGTTCGAGGAGACCGAGGTCACGGACGTCGAGCCGGGCACCCCCTGTCGCGTCCGGACGGACGGCGCGACGGTGACGGCGCGGCGGGTCGTCGTCGCGACCGGATTCCCGATCCTCGATCGGGCGGGCTACTTCGCGCGGATGTACCCGAAGCGCTCCTACGTGCTCGGCGTCCGCCTCGACGGGGAGCCACCCGAGGGGATGTACTACCGGCCCGGCGACCCCTACCGGTCGGTCCGGACCCACCGGGGCGACGAGACGCTCCTGCTCGTCGGCGGCGAGAACCACAAGACCGGACAGGGAGGCTCGACGGCCGATCGGTACCGAAGGCTCGCCCGCTGGGCGCGCGACCGGTTCCCGGTCGACGAGATTGCCTACCGGTGGTCGACCCAGGACTACCGGCCGGCGGACAGGGTGCCCTTTATCGGTCGCGCCGGCGCGGGCACCGAGAACGTCTTCGTCGCGACCGGCTTTCGCGGCTGGGGGATGACCAACGGCGTCACCGCGGGCCGACTGCTCGCCGCCGAAATCGCCAGGGAGAGCCCGGCGGCGCTGGACCTGTTCGATCCGCTCCGGTTCACGCCGAAGCCCTCCTTCGGCGAGACCGTCACCGAGAACGCCGACGCCGCGAGCGAGTTCCTCACCGACTGGGCGCGGGCGCTGCTAACTCCCGACCGATCGACGCTCGACCCCGGCGAGGGCCGCGTGTTTCGCGAGAGCGGGACGCCGATCGCCTGTGCACGCGACGACGACGGCGATCTGCACGCCGTCTCGGCCGTCTGTCCCCACATGTACTGTCTGGTCGAGTGGAACGACGGCGAGTGTAGCTGGGACTGTCCGTGCCACGGCTCGCGGTTCGGTCCCGACGGCGAACTACTCGAGGGGCCGGCGAACGAGGGACTCTCCCGGAAGCCGTCGCGAGCGGATCTGCCGTCCCAGCACGGGCAGGAGGACTGAGACGGTCTGCTGTACCGAGTTCCCGGTGCAGCCGACGGACGATCGCGGTTGCACCAGAGCTGACGTACAGTAGTCCGGATGACCGGCCGAGAACGGAAGACGGCGACCTGCTCCGGGAGCGACTGCTCGCCCGGCCCGACCGGAACCGGGAGTTCATGCGAACGGACGAGCGGGGTGAACTCCCGCTGAAGCCGTCGCACCTCGAAGGACAGTCCAGCACGCACGGCGCATCAGCCGCCGCGATCGGCCGATCGATCGCCCAGACCCGGGTACTCGGCGACGATTCCGTCGACCCCCGCGGCCGCGAGTTGGTCGAACTGCGTCCAGGTCGCGATCGTCCAGACGTTGACGGCTCGGCCCTCGTCGTGGGCGCGCTCGACCACGTCGATATCGGGATCGCCAGCGTCGAACCCCGCGTACGCGGTCGACGCGAGCGGCGTTCCGGCGATCGCGTTCCGCGGCGGGTGGATCGCCTCGCAATCGTAGCGGCGGGCGATCTCGAACCCGGCCTCGAGGTCGTCCCAGACGAGCGCCGCGGCGGCGTAGTCGGGGCCGACGTCGCGGACGGCGGCGATCGCACCCTCGCAGAACGAGGAAAAGAGGATCTCGCCGACGAAGCCGTCGCAGACCTCGACGACACGATCGACGAACGGCGCCCAGACCGCGCGACGATCGTCGCGGTCGTCGGGGGCGAGCGCCTCGGCGAACCGGAGGTCGGTTGTTCCCGGGTTCTTCAACTCGACGTTGACCCCGATCGTGGCGGGAAGCGCTTCGAGAAGCGCCGCGAGCGTCGGGACCGTCTCGTCCGTGCCGAGCACTCGGGCCTCCCGGAGCGTCTCGAGATCGGTCTCCCGGACCAGCCCCGAGGCGTCGGTGAGCGGCCTGCCGTCGCGAGTCCCGTCGACGCGCTCGTCGTGGATCACGATCGGGGTGCCGCAGGCCGCGGGCTGGACGTCGATCTCGAGCATGGCGGTCTCGGCCCGATCGGCCGCGCGAACGGCCGCCCCGATCGTGTTTTCGGGGGCGACGCCCGCGTAGGCCCGGTGGGCGATGATGGCGGGAGTGGTCATACCCAGAGGACGAGGGTCGGCATAATGGGTGCTGTGTCTCTCGGCGGCACGGCACCTGGAGCGCTCCAGCGCGCGCCGCTCGGCGCGAGGTCGACGAGCGAGAGGTCCATACCGGTTTCGGGGCCTCGAGACGGGAAGGTGGTACGGATTCGATCCGCCGCCGGGATCGGGCCCGGACCCGACGAGTGACGGGCCAGGGTTCACGCCGATCGGTCCCGAAGCCGCGTCCGTGACCGGAACCACGCTCGAAGACGTCGAACGGAGCCTCGATCGCGCGACCGATCTCGAAACGACGGAGGCGCTGTCGGTGTTGCGGACCGCTCGCGAGGACCTCCAGGCGCTCCGGAACGGTCCCGAGGTCGACGAGGAGCGCCAGCGGGCCCTCGAAGAGCGACTCGACCAGCGCATCCGCGAGGTCGAGAATCGCGACGCCTACGACGGCGGACTCGGCGCGGCGATGAATCCCGAGGACGACGACGCGCCCTGATACGGTCTGCTATAACGGTTTCCCGGTGCAACCGCAGGGCGGTCGCGGTTGCACCGGGAACGACTTACAGCAGACCGTATGACCCCGTCCCCCAGTCCGATCGGCCGCGATCGCAAGCACCCGTTCGATCGGCGCGGACGACGAGTGGACAGTCCCGCGTAGTGAAACCGTTCCAGGGAGTCCCTACTGAACGTGCCTCCGAACACGGGGACGGGAGCCCGATCGAAACGGCGGCTTTCGGCCGCAACGGTAGCGCGCCTTTATATCATCGTCGCGGGGTAGATGGCCGCGATGAGCGGACCAACGCGACGCCGGATGCTGACCGGCGTATCGACCGGAGCTGTATTTCTCTCGACAGGAACCGACATCCCCGTGACTGCCGAACAGGAACGGGACGACGGCGCCGAGACCGACGCGGGAACCGGTGAGGACGTCGCACTCGACGTGAGCATCGTCGAGACGAACGCACCCGTCGGCGCGGGGGATCTCCTCGAGGTGACCGCCGCCGTCGAGAACGGCGGGACGAGCGACGTCCGGACCGACGTCGACCTACTCGTCGGGGACGATTTCGAACGCATCGGTCGCGTGCGGACGACGGTCGACGCCGGCGAGACGACGACGCTCACGCAGGAGTTCTACACGTACCCGGTCCCGATGGATACCGAGGTCCCGATTCGAGTCGACGTCGCGGGTGACGGGGCCGAACGCACCGTGAGCGTGACCGGCGCGACGCCGCTCTCCGACCGGCGACCCGATCGCGACCTCGCCGTCCAGCCGGGAACCGAGGTGCTGTTCGAGGCCGGTCTCGACCGGTCGGACCCCATGCGAACGACCGTTTGGTGGGTCGACGGCGACCGCGTAGGGACCCCGATCGGGGGCCCCTGGCAGGCGGCCTACGACGCCGAGACCGGGTACCACTACTGGCGGGAAGCGTTCGAGTCGCCCGGCACGCACGACGTGGCCGCGGCCGTCGTTCCCACCGACGGCGAGGAAACCTATACGGCCCGGTGGACGGTCGAGGTGACCGACGACGGGAACGCGTCCCCGACGATCGACGCGTACGACCCGGAACCGGGCGAGCGATCGTACGCGAGCGGCGAGACCGCCACGTTCGAACTCGACGTGACCGATCCAGACGGGGACCTCGATCGGGTCGTCTGGTGGTTGACTCAGGCCGACGTACTCCTCGACGTGACCGACCTCGCGGGCGCGTCGGACACCGCGCGACTCTCCGTCCCCGCCGATCGGCTCTGCCGGACCTGTCGCGTCATCCCGTGGGTGATCTGTGCGGACGGGACCATCTCCTCGCCGGACGACGCCTGGCGGATCGGAGCGGGCGACGACGCGGGACGCGACTGACGGGGCCGATCGCGAACCCGCCACGCGCGACCCCGCGATTCCGGCGAGATCGACCGAACCCCCACCATTTTATTCGGATGCCGTGCCCAGAGAGGGGTATGCGAATCGCACTACTCGGCGGAACCGGCGACATCGGCGAAGGGCTCGCGCTGCGCTTCGCGCGCGATACGGACCACGAGATCCTCATCGGGTCGCGCGATCCCGAGAAGGCTCGCGACGCGGTCGCGTCCTACGAGGACGAACTCGCGGAGCGGGGCGTCGACGCGTCCGTCAAGGGCTTTGCGAACGAGATGGCGGCGGATCGGGCGGACGTCGTCGTCCTCTCGGTCCCGCCGTACTACGCCGGGGACACGGTCGAGGCGGTCGCCGACAGTCTCGACGAGGACACGATCCTCGTCACGCCCGCAGTCGGGATGCAGGGCGACGAAGACGGCCTCCACTACCACCCGCCCGGGGCCGGAAGCGTCACCAAACTCGTCGCCCAGCGCGCGCCCGACGCGGTGCCTGTCGTCGGGGCCTTCCACAACCTCGCGGCCGACGCGCTGTCGGACCTCGACAACGACTTCGACCTCGACACGCTCGTCGTCGCCGACGACGAGGGCGCGAAACAGCGCGTACTCGACCTCGCGAACGAGATCGAGGGACTGCGGGCCCTGGACGTCGGCCCGCTGGCCAACGCCGCCGAGGTCGAGAGCGTCACGCCGCTGGTCATCAACATCGCGAAGTACAACGAGGACATGCACGACGTCGGTGTAAAGTGGGTGTAGCGATCGACCGCTGACGCGCCGGAATCGACGCGCCACGCCGCGCACTACTTGCGACGACTGCGTGGCCTGGCAGTCGAATCCGCCGGGACCCGAACCCGGACCGGTCGAATCGGGTCGGCCCGGATCAAAACGAACCGCGATCGGGGGTCCCCGAACCCGTGGGAGAGGGCGTTATCGCCACTCGTCGGCCGAGAGCGCTTCGGCTTCCGGTACCGTCATCCAGACGTCGTCTCGCGTGATGTCGGCGATGACGAGGTGCGGTCGGCCGTCGATCTCGTCGATCGCCGCGACGACGTCCGGTTCGCCCTCAGCCCCGAACGACTGCAGGTCGGGCTTCATACCCGAGTGAACGCAGAGCCACACTATGAATGTTCTGGAATATCCGCAATTACTGGTTGAAAGTGTAGGGGAATTCCGTATATTACTATAGATATTAGCAGATATCGATAGTCAATTGGACGTGTCGTAACGGGCGCGTGGCGGCCGCCGCGCGATCGGGACAGGCGCGGCTACGACGCGAACGCGCTGTAAAACGAGCGATACGGGTCGTCCTTACGCGCCGGCCGATTCGAGCGCGTCCTCGATGTCCTCGCGCTGGGTGACGCCGACGAAGCGCTCGACGATCCCGTCGTCGTTCTCGATGATGAGCGTCGGGAGCGAGCGTACCTGGTACTCGTTGGCCACGTCCTGCTGTTCGTCGACGTTGATCTTCTCGACCTCGAATCGCCCCTCCCAGTCCTCCTCGAGTTCCTCGAGGATCGGATCCTGGGTCTTGCAGGGGCCACACCAGTCCGCGTAGAAATCCTTGAGTGTGACAGTCATCGGTTCACCGCTAGTTCCAAGGCAGCGCGCATAAGGGTTTCCCAGTCGACCGAACGTGACACGCACCCGATCGGCCGAGCGCACCACGACGGCGGTCCTCGGCCCTGTTACCCGCGAATCGGGTTCGGGGCCGCCGGTCCGGCCAGTTCGTTCTCGGGAACCGGTCATTAGCCCCACGAATTTATGGGTGCCAGTCGAACGCTCGACCATGTATCGAAACGTACTGGTGCCCACCGACGGGAGCGAACCCGCATCGCGAGCGGTCGAACAGGCGATCGAGATCGCCGACCAGTTCGACGCGACGCTTCACGTCCTGTTCGCCGTCGACGTCGACGAGAAGACGCCGTGGAGCCTCTCCGAGAGTCAGGTCTCCGAATCGATGCGCGAACACGGCCGCGAACTAACCGACGCCGTCGCCGAACGAGCCCCCGACGACCTCGAGGTCGTCACGACGATCGAAGAGGGAGATCCCCGCGAACGGATCCTCACGTACGCCGACGTCAACGCGATCGACGTCGTCGTGATGGGGACCCACGGCCGCAAGGGAATCGATCGACTCCTGCTGGGAAGCGTAACCGAACACGTGGTGCGCAACGCGGACTGCTCCGTCCTGGTCACGCGCGCCGAGGAGGACGAAGAACCAGTCGGGAGCGCCGACGCGGCGATCGACGCCGCCCGGACGGCGCTCGAGTCGGACGAGGGAATCGACGCCGCCGACCTCGAGATCGGCGACGACCCCCACGAGATGGGCGGTTACTGGATCGTCCACGCCGAAACCGACGACCGGGCGTTCAACGTCCACATCTCGCGACCGACCGGGCGGACGCGGATCGCCGACGTCACCGAGTCCTGACGGGCCCCGATCGAGCCTCGTCGTCGACGAGTACCGGGTCGATCACGGCTCGTCGGTGATCGTTCGACGGACTCGATAATGAAGGATACGACGTCTCTCGTCTCACCGATCGATCCGGGTCGCGGTCGAGCGCTGGAGACCGTTCAGCGCCGTCTGAGCGCGATGACAGCCGCGAGCAGGCCGGCCACGACTGCGGCGACGATGCCGAAACCGGCCGCCGGTTCGCCGCCCCCGACGTTCACGTCGGTCTCCGCGTCGGCGATGCCGACGGTGTGCGTTCCCGTCTCGTCGAATTCGACGGTCGTCTCTACGGTGGTGGACTCGCCTGGTGCCAGCGACACGTCGATCCGATCGATCGACTCACCGTCGACAGTCACCGGAACGGTCGACGTCGTTTCCTGGACGCCCTCGTTCGTGACCGTCGCCTCGATAGTCGTCGACTCGCCGGGCGACACCGTCCCGGGGGCGTCGAGTTCCGTCACCGTCGTCGAGCCACAGCCGCCGGCGTGGATCGTGATCGGTCGGTCCAGATCCAGCGACGTCGCTTCGCTGTCGTGATCGGGACCGGAGAGAACCTTCCAGTCGGTGATCTCTCCGTCGTAGATCTGGAGGTCCGCCTCGTCGTTGAATGCGGGATCGATTTCGATCTCGAAGCCGTCGTCGAGACCGCCGGTGAACACGGCACCGTCGGTTCGGCCTTCGGTCCAGGCCCAGGAGAGGCGACTCGTCGATCCGCGACGATCGAACGTATCCTCCGTCCCGTCGTAGCTATCGTCCTCGACGGTCCACTCACCGTCTTCCGGCAGGCCGTCGACGTGCATCGTCGCCGAACCGCCCGACGTGTTTCCGTCGAGTCGGTCGTGAATCAGGACGAGGCTGAGTCCGTCGCGTCCCTCGTACAAGAAGAGGACACTCGTATCGTCCTCCTGGAAGTCGCTCGTTCCGTAGGAGCTGTACGTGGGTGCGCTCGGAGACGTGTTCGGCGTCCGGTAGTCGTACAGTTCTTCTGCCGACTGGTGGCCCTGTCCGAAGGGTTCGATGGGAATGCACTCGTCGCCCTGTACGACAGCGTACTCGCCCGTCCGATCGTTCTGCTGGGCGGCGGCCACGCCGACTATCCCGGTCCCGACGGTTGCGCCGATTACGAGTATAGCGATCATTCCAGCGGCGACAGCCGTCAACGAACCGGCCGGAGGAGTAAGAGGGGAATCCGTCATCGTTCGTCGTGACCGGGTAGATTCAGCGCCCGGGTATTGTTATATCCCGGTTTCAGTCAGCAGAGATCCCCTACTCGTCAACTCACGTTGGAATCGGTTACGGCGTCGTGGTCGTGCACATCGCAGGTGCGATGAGACGCGACTGCGGCGCTTGACGGTCGATCGAGCGCTGACAGACGGTCGATCGTACAGGCTTCTCGGTCGTTCCGTCGAGAACCGGTCGAAAACGTCGCGCCGCTCGATCAGCGTTCCGTCCGGGACCGCCTGTTCCACCTTCTGAATCGGCGGCGGGCCCGGCCGGAGAGGTTCTTCAGCAGAATTTTTCCCGAAAAGTCCAGATCGCGTCGTCGACTCAACGGATGGTACTCGCCTAACTCCTCCTCGGGGACGGTTTCGAGTCCGGCCGACGAATCGCGTAACCGTTCGATTCCGTCGGTCAAGAGGCGAATCTGGAGCCGCGCGATCCGATCAAAGACGTCCCATAACGTGTAACAATCACCGATATACACCTCGTCGTACGCGACGATTCGTCCGCCGTCGATCGTCTCGTTCAACCGCTGTAACGTCGACCCCATCGTGGTCCGATCGTCGTAAAACGCGGGTGGCGGACCCATCCCGCGGTACGATCGGATGTCGCTGGGGTGGAAGCTCAGAACGCCGTGTTCCGGCGCGGTCAGGATACTCCCTCGGATGAGGCCGAAGCCGAAGCGGACGACGACGTCGCAACTCTCCGCAACGCGCGTCACGACGTCGTCGGGAAATTCGGTCCAGCCGTTCTCGGTTCGCGGGTCGCAGCGGACGTGCTCGGCGTCGTCGAAACAGTCGACGTCCTCGACGCTGACCAGTTGCCAGAGCCTCCGTTCGTCGCCGAGCATCTTTGCGATGGTTTGCTCCGCCATAACGAGCGTCCACGCGCTCTCCTCGGCCACGGTGTCGTACACCTTTTTCACCGCGTCCAGTCCGACGAGGTCCGTTGGATTCGTGAATTCGCCGGCGGAATCGGTGTCGCAGGAATCGCTCACGACGATCGAGACGTCGATATCGAGTTCGCGCCGTAATCGCTCGATAGCGCGCGCTTGCCAGTAATAGAGGTGAGGATCGGTGAGAAATCCGACTCTCGTCGGTCCGGTGTTCCGCATGAATGCTTCGTCTCGCACGTCCACCCTTAGTTACTGTCTCGATGAGATCCGTCTCCCTTCTCGTAGCACGGCGCTAACATGCGCTACCCTGCGATTTCGTAACGATTCTGAAAAACGGCGGTACGCGACTCGGTGCCGCTCGCTCGGCGCCGCGAACGAACGCCGACGACACGACGAAAGACTTAGTTTCGGGGGCCCATAGGAACGCGTATGGACAAAGGACAGAACACCGGTGGGCTGATGTCCAGTGCCGGACTCGTCCGGTACTTCGACTCCGAGGACTCGAACGCCATCCGTATCGATCCGAAGACGGTCATCGCGTTCGGCGTCATGCTGGGCGTGCTGGTCCAGCTGTTGACCTTCATCGCGTAACGTCGACGCGCCCCTTCTCACCGATCGATCGCGACGCACGACAGCGGAGCGTCCGCCGCGTTCCGTAACTCGATTACCCGCGAACACCGGTGGCGTCCGCCGACGCCGGACCGGCCCGAAGTTGGCCGCGAAGGTACCGCTCGCCGCGCCTCGTCAACCGATACTTCCCCCGTTCGACCTTCTCGAGGAGGCCGTGCGTCTCCAGTTCGATCAGGCGGCGATTCACCTCTTTTCGGCTGAACCCGGTGTTGAAGGCCACGATCGACGGTGTCAGTGCGAGATCGGTGCCGTAAAACGCGCCGAGGATCTCGTCGTCCATCGGCGTCATCCAGCCGGCCGGCCGACGGATACTGGACGGTTCGTTCAGTAACGCTCGGTCCCACTCCGTCGTCCGCACCTCGTTCGCGACGGGGTCGTAGAGGCCGAAGACGACCAGCAACGCGGCGGTCCCGTGGACCCAGTGGACCAGCGACGGCGCGACCAGTTCGGCGACCGGCCCGCCGATCACGGCAAGCACCAGTCCAGCGGCGGTGACGAGCACGAACCGGCGATACGCCGTCGTCGACGCCTCCAGCGAGAGGAAGTACAGGAGTTCGAGCGCGACGACGATCCCGATCGCCAGGTTGTAGCCGGCGAAAGGGGTCAATCCGTTCACGACGGCTCACCCCGCGATCGATTTCGGAGAAGCTGGCGGTGGCGAAGTATCAGCAATCCGATGAAGATCGCGACGATCGTGTTCGCCGCGCTCCGGAGCACGTGGAGCGCCAGCGGCTCCGGCCCCGTGACGAGCAACGTGGTGTGGTAGAGCGTCAGCGCGACCATCCCGAGCGAGAGGAGGCCGATCGCGGTTCCAAACGGCGAGTTCCGGAAAATCCCCCAGGAGAGGAGCGCGAACACCCCGGCCCCGGTACTGGAGACGATCGCGAAGGAGACGCCGAGGAGGTGGACGGCGGAGTGGGCCATGGCGCGGGCTACAGGTCCGGGAGCCGTTAACCTGGGGCCTGTAATTGCACGGGTGCAGTGGCGAAGGAGCGACTCGGCTCCGTGATTTCGGGAGTCGACCGCGTCGAGTCGGTCGCGGTCCAGCCGATCGCTCGCCGGCGAACCGGACCCGCCAACCGGCGGTAATCCGTCGTAACGCCGTCCTCACCGATCGGCCGGGCCGCCGCGCCCGCCGCGAGTATCGTCCCTCACCGATCGGTCGGCGCGTCGTGGGGAGCGGCTAACAAAACGGATCGACGCCCACCGATCGACCGCGATGGCACTAACTCAGATCGACCACGTCAGCGAAAACGAGGAGATGCAGGAGTGCATCGACAGCTGTTTCGAGTGTGTACAGGCCTGCGAGTGGTGTGCCGACGAGTGCGCCGACGAGGGCGAGGAGATGGCCGAGTGTCTGCGCCTCTGTCGCGACGTCGCCGACCTGGCGGAGATGCACGCGCGATTCATGGCCCGCAATTCCGGCTACAGTTCCGACCTGGCCGGGATCACCGCCGACGCCTGCGAGGAGTGCGCCGACGAGTGCGAGCAACACGATCACGAGCACTGTCAGGTCTGTGCGGACGTCCTCCGGGAGTGTGCGGAGACCTGCCGCAACATGGCGTCGGCCTGAGAGCGTCGGGATCGCGATTCGTGAGTCCGATCGTCACCCGCTCGCGATCGACGCGCGTGGAACCTCGATATCATGAATGCGATCACGAGAGTGGCCGCCGCCGGCAACGTCGCGATCGGTTGCTGGCTGGTCGTCGCACCGATCGTCGTCGACGCACCGGCGATCGGCAGGTGGAACGACGCGGTCGTCGGTGCCGTGATCGTCCTCGCGGCCGGCACCAACTACGCCAGAGCGGTCAGGCGGCGGCCCGCAAGCGCGATCGGGTCGGGAATCGCCGCGGTCCTGGGACTCTGGCTCGTCGTCGCGCCGTTCGCGCTCGGCATCGAGGGGGTGGCGCTGTGGAACGACGTCGTCGCGGGCACCCTCGTCGCGAGCCTCGCCGGCTACAACGCCTACGTGGCGACGCTCGCCCCCACCGAACCGGCCCTTCGTACGACTGCCGAAGAGGGACGGTAATGGAGCAAATACGGGAAACCCGTCCGACGATGGGGAAGCGAGCCGCGGCCGAACCGATCCGGGACCAAACGTGACCATGGACTACACCAGACTCGAGGAGTACGGCGCGATCGGCGACGGAAACACGGTCGCGCTCGTCGGCCGCGACGGCTCGATCGACTGGTGTCCGCTCCCGCACGTCGAATCGCCGAGCGTCTTCGCCGCCGTGCTGGACGCCGATCGCGGCGGCCGGTTCGCCGTTCGGCCCACCCAGTCGTTCGAGTCCGTCCAGCGGTACCGCGATCGCACCAACGTCCTCGAGACGACGTTCCAGACCGCAGGCGGCAGTGCGACGCTGACCGACTTCGTGCCCGTCGCCGAGGCGATCGGGGCGGACGACCAGCCGCCCGCGATCTACCGGAAACTGGACTGTGATGACGGCTCGATCGATCTCGACGTCCGGTTCGAACCGCGATTCGACTACGCGCGGGACGTCCCCGCCGTCGAACCGACGACCGACGCCGCGGCGGGCGACGGCGTCGTCGCGATCGGCGACGACGATCGGGTCGTCCTCTCGAGCGACGTTCCGATCGAGCCCTCGGCCGACGGCACCGGGGCGAGCGCGACGGTGACGCTCGCGGCCGACGAAACGCGCTGGCTCGTGCTGGGGTACGGCGATGCAGTCCCCCTCGAACCACCGCGCCACCGGGAGACGCTCCGGGACACCGTCGAGTACTGGCGCGAGTGGACCCACGACTGCGACGGGGAGCACTGTCCCGTCGGCGGACCCTGGCACGACCTCGCGACGCGCTCGTCGCTCGTGCTCAAACTCCTCATCCACCGCGAGACGGGCGCGGTGTGTGCGGCCCCGACGACCTCGCTACCCGAGGACATCGGCGGCGTCCGCAACTGGGATTACCGGTTCAACTGGATCCGGGACGCGGCCTTCACCGTTCGAGCGCTGGCCGAACTGGGCCACCTGGCAGAGGCGCGATCGTACTTCGAACTCTGCCTCGATCACTGTCGTAGACACGAACCCGAGGCGGTGCCACCGGTCTACGGCCTCCACAGCGAGGAAGTCCCCGACGAACGGGTCCTCGATCACCTCAGCGGGTACGGCGGGTCGACACCCGTTCGCATCGGGAACGCGGCAAAGAACCAGCACCAGCTCGACGTCTACGGCGAATTGATCCTCGCGATATACGAAAGCGTCCGCTACGGCGAACCGGTGACGGCCGACGACTGGGCGGTGATGCGGGATCTCATCGACTACGTCTGCGAGGGGTGGGACGAGCCCGACGCCGGCATCTGGGAGGTCCGCTCCGACTACGAGCAGTTCGTCTACTCGAAGGTACTGTGCTGGACGGCGCTGGATCGGGGGATCGAGATCGCCGAAGCCGCCGGCGACGACGCGTCGGCGCCGCTCGATCGCTGGCGGACGTGCCGGCGCGAGGTCCGCGACGCGATCCTCGAGCGGGGCTACAGCGAGCGCGCGAACAGTTTCGTACGGGCGTTCGACGACGAGGAGACGCTCGACGCGGCGAACCTGCTCGTTCCGGTCGTCGGCTTCCTTCCGCCCGAGGACGATCGCGTACAGCGCACGATCGACGCGACGATCGATCGACTGGAAGCCGACGACGGCCTCGTCCGACGCTACGAGGGCGACGACGGGCTCCCCGGCGAGGCGAGTCCGTTCGTCGTCTGCTCGTTCTGGCTCGTCTCCGCGCTCGCGCTCTCGGGACGGGTCGCCGAGGCAACCGAGCGATTCGATCGCCTCCTCGAGGAGACCAGTTCGCTCGGACTGCTGGCCGAGGCGATCGATCCCGAGAGCGGCGACCAGCGGGGCAATTTCCCGCAGGCGTACAGTCACATCGGGCTCCTCAACAGCGCGCTCTACCTCGGCCACGCGGATGGCTCGAGTTCGGTATCGCCGGCACCGCTCGGCCGCGACGAGTCGCTCGAAGACGCTATTTCGAACAGGGCGATCGTTCGCCAGTCGAACGACAGCGACACTGACGGAGAGACATCGGGACAATGAACGACGAACGACGCGACGACTCGACCGACGAACCGACCGCCGTCACGACCGACGGGCGAATCCGAGACGCGAACGCGGATCCCGGCGAGGAGAGCGACGATCGAGTCGAGACGTCGACCGACGGTGAAGACGGCGACGGAAACGGGGCCAACGGGTCGATGCGGCCGGGCGACATGATGCTCGAACATCCGACGGAGGAAATCTGGCCCCAGTACGCGATCATCTCGCTTGGCCTCTGGCTGATCGCGAGTACGCCGACGCTGGGCTACGAGAGTGCGCTGATGCGGTGGAACGGCGTGATCAGCGGCGTCGTCCTGATCGCGCTGGCCGGTCTCACGATCTACCGGGAGAGCGGCTACGCCAACTACGCTAACGGGTTCGTCGGTCTGTGGCTGGTGTTCTCGCCGATCGCGTTCTGGGCGCCGACGGCGGCGGCCTACGCCAACAACACCCTCGTCGGTATCATGGTGATGACGTTCTCGATCATCATCGTGATGCGCTCGGAGATGGACGGGCCGGCCGTCCCCCCGGGCTGGTCGTACAACCCCTCGACGGGCGCACAGCGAGCCCCGCTGATCGCCCTCGGGATCGTCGGCTTCTTCGCCTCGTGGTACATGGCCGCGTTCCAGCTGGAGTACATTAGCAGCGCCTGGGATCCGCTGTACGGCACGGGGACCGAGGAGATCCTCACGTCGAAGGTGTCGGCGGCGTTCCCGGTTTCGGACGCCGGTCTCGGCGCGGTCGCCTACTCGATCGAGGCGCTGATGGGATTCATGGGCGATCGGCGGCGCTGGCGCACGATGCCGTGGATGGTCGCCTTCTTCGGCGTCGTCGTGATCCCGCTGGGGTTCGTCCAGGTCCTGCTGGTCATCATGCAGCCGATCACGGTCGGGACGTGGTGTACGCTCTGTCTCCTCTCGGCGTTCGGCATGCTGTGGATGATCTCGCTGACGGTCGACGAAGTCGTCGCGATGGGGCAGTTCCTCGTCCGACTGATGCGCCGGGGTGACAGCCTCTGGACAGCCTTCTGGATGGGCGGGACGATTCCCGAGGACGAGTCCGGCGTCGACGGGAGCGCCCCGCGTGCGATCGACGACTCCCCGATTCGCGAGCCGTTCTGGGGCGTCTCGATCCCGTGGACGCTACTGGCCGCGATGACACTCGGGGTCTGGCTCATGCTCTCCCCGACCGTCTTCGGGACGTCGGGGCTCATGGCCGACAGCAGCCACCTCGTCGGCTCGCTGATCGTCTCGTTCACCGTGATCGCGACCGCCGAACCCGCCCGCTCGATCCGGTTCCTGAACGTCCCGCTCGCGGCGTGGATCGTCGTCGCCCCGTGGCTGTTCGCCGGGGTCCCGACGATCGCCGCGATCAACGCCGCCGTCGCCGGGGTACTCGTCGTGCTCCTCAGCGTCCCGCGCGGCCCGATCGCGGATCAGTACGGCGGCTGGGAGCGCTACGCGACCGTCGAGACGATCGAACGACTGAACCCCCTCGGTAGCTAACGATGGCCGAACCTACCGCTTCCAAAACCGAATCCGCCGACGCCGAGGTCGTCGTCGTCACGGGCGCGTCGGCCGGCGTCGGTCGAGCCACCGCTCGCGCGTTCGCCGATCGCGGCGCGAAGATCGGCCTCCTCGCGCGAGGCGAGGAGGGTCTCGAGGCCGCCAAAGCGGACGTCGAGGCGGCCGGCGGCGAGGCGATCGCCGTCCCGACGGACGTCGCCGACCCCGAGCAAGTCGAGGTGGCAGCCGAGACCGTTGCGGACGCGTTCGGCCCGATCGACGTCTGGGTGAACAACGCGATGGTGTCGGTGTTCTCGCCGGCCGCGGAGATGACGGACGAGGAGTACCATCGCGTCACCGAGGTCACGTACCTTGGCTACGTCTACGGCACGCAGGCCGCGCTCGATCGGATGCGCCCGCGCGACGAGGGGACGGTCGTCCAGGTCGGCTCGGCGCTGGCGTACCGCGGCATCCCGCTCCAGTCGGCCTACTGCGGCGCGAAGCACGCGATCCAGGGGTACACCGAGTCCGTGCGGACGGAACTCATCCACGACGACTGCGACGTGCAGCTCTCGATGGTGCAGATGCCCGCGATGAATACCCCGCAGTTCGAGTGGACGAAGAGCCGGTTGCCCCGGAAGCCGCAGCCGGTCCCGCCGATCTACCAGCCCGAGGTCGCCGCCCGCGCGATCGTCTGGACCGTCGACCACGGCCGGGACGAACTGTGGGTCGGCTGGCCGACGCTGAAAGCGATCCTCGGCAATCGGCTCGTGCCCCGGCGACTCGACGACTATCTCGCCCGCGGCGGGTACGACGCGCAGCAAACCGACGAGCCGGTCGATCCCGATCGAGAGCACAACCTGTACGAGCCGGTGGCCGGCGACGTCGGCGCTCGCGGGCCGTTCGACGAGCGAGCGCGCGATCGGAGTTACCAGCTCTGGGTGAGTACCAACCGGCGGACGCTGGGGCTACTCGCCGGCTTCGCGGCCGCGATCGTCGGCACGATTCTCGGTCGCCGGGCCACGTCGGCCGATCCCGGGTGAGGCCGACGGGATCCGGTCGAGCCACGCGCGAAACCTCGTAACATAGTTGAACGGCCCGTCCATAGCGGGTCGCATGACACTGGTTGCGGGCGTCGTCGCCGTCCAGGGCGACGTGACGGAACACGCGAACGCCATCGAACGGGCGGGGCGGGCACACGGCCGCGAGGTCACGGTTCACGAGATCTGCGAATCGGGCATCGTCCCCGACTGCGACCTGCTCGCGATGCCCGGCGGCGAATCGACGACCATCTCGCGGCTGGTTCACAGCGAGGGAATCGCCCCCGAGATTCGGGACCACGTCGCCGCGGGGAAGCCGCTCCTCGCGACGTGTGCCGGCCTGATCGTCGCCTCGAGCGACGCGAACGACGATCGGGTCGACGAACTCGGCTTGCTCGACGCGAGCGTCGAGCGCAACGCTTTCGGCCGCCAGAAGGACAGCTTCGAGGCCCCGCTTTCCGTCGCGGGCCTCGACGAGCCGTACCCGGCGGTGTTCATCCGCGCTCCGGCGATCGACGCGGTCGGCGAGTGCGAGGTGCTCGCGACGTGGGACGATCGGCCGGTCGCCGTCCGAGACGGACCGATCGTCGGGACCGCCTTCCACCCCGAACTCACGCCCGACAGCCGGATCCACGGCCTCGCCTTCTTCGAGAACGACGACGCGTCGGTGCCGGCGGACGCGGAGTCACGCTGACCGCCTGACTGACGGTCCCCGATCGATCTCGAGGGTGGGTCCGTCCAGGATCGGGTCGGCCGATCGATCGGGCGCGGATCGCCGATGCATGCACTCGCTGTCGGGCAGGTTTTTCATGCTCGCCAACATCCGTGGGGGTATGAAGGCATCCATCGACGCGATTCGCGTCGCGGGGACGCCCCAGGGACCGGTACCAGTGGTCGTCCTCGCCGTCGACGGCGAGGAGGACGTCGTGCCGATCTTCATCGGGTTCGACGAGGCGACCAGCATCGCGCGGGGCCTCGAGGCCGACGACATCGGTCGCCCGCTGACCCACGACCTCCTGCTCGACGTGATGGAGGAACTCGGGAGCCGAGTCGACCGGGTCGTCGTCAGCGAGATCGAACGCCGCGACGACGGCCAGGGCGGCACCTACATCGCCGACCTCCACGTCGAGACGCCGCGGGGCGAGACCGTCATCGACGCCCGGCCCAGCGACTCGCTGGCGCTTGCCGCCCGGACGAACGCGTCGATCGAGGTGACCGAAGACGTCTTCCAGGACGGCCGAGACGACAGCGAAAAGTTCGAGCAACTCGAAGACATCCGCAACGTATCCGGTGACATGTAGATGGAGGACATATTCGAGGAGTTGTTTGCCGTCATCGAGGATCGCAAGGAGACGCTGCCCGAGGGCTCCTACACCGCGTCGCTGTTCACCCACGAGAAGGGGGAGAACGCGGTGCTCGAGAAACTCGGCGAGGAGACGACCGAACTCGTCCTCGCCGCGAAAGACGACGACCACGAGGAGGTGGCCTACGAGGCCGCCGACATCGTCTATCACCTGCTCGTGTTGCTCTCGATGAAGGACATGGATCTCGACGACCTCGAGGCGGAACTCAGGGCCCGCCGGTGAGCGGACCGGGCCCCACCGTCGAGCGGACGGCGACGGGGCCCGCCACGCACCCTCGACGGGGGAGAGCGGGGGATCGACGCGTGCCGTCCTCGTCCCGGCGGCCGGATCGACGGGGTAGTTTCTTGGTCGGGGAGCGGTGATACATACCCATTGAACGAACGACAGGTCGTGGGGCCGATTCGAACGACGAGGTGAACGCACGTGTCAGCCGATTCTACGGACGAGTCGAGCGGCGATCGATTCGACTACCGCCAGGTCTCGTTCGTCGTGCTCGCGGCACTCGCACTCGTCTTCGCGTCGTTTTTCGCGCCGGGCTTCGGCGCCGACGGCGCGTCGCCCCCGGAATCCGAGGGGGAGGGCGACCCCGACGCCGACGTCGATCCCGGTTCCGGGTCGGACGAGGGCGGCGACGGCCCGGACATCTCCTTCGACTGGACCGAACTGCTCGAGTGGTTCGACCTCGAACCCGACGACCGCGATACGACGATCGATCCGGGCGGCGATCGAACCCTCGACGCGTGTACGGTCGCGCTCGACCGGGACCCGGTACCGGGCCGCGACGTCACGGCGACGATCAGCTACCAGGGCGAACCGCTGACCGACGTCCCGGTCCGGTTCAACGACCGATCGATCGGCGAGACGGACGATCGGGGCCGGGTGAGCGGCGAGGTCCCCTACGTCGAGCAACTGGTCGTCCACGTCGGCGCGGAGGGCGACCCGAACTGTCGGGCCGTCGGTCCGGCGGTCTCGTCTGCGGGTTCGGCGGCCAGCGCAGTTACGACATCGGAACCGTTCGCGCTGGGAGCGACGGGGACCGCCCAGAGCGACGAGTCGAACAGCACCGTCGAGTACGAAATCGACGGCGACGTCGCGATCACCGTCGCCGACGATCCCTATCCCGGCGATCCGATCGAGATCCGGGCGGCGATCGAGGGCGAACCGATGCGGGAGGCGAGCGTCGCCGTCGACGGCGAGCAGGTGACAGAGACGGCCGCCGACGGTACCGCCACGATCACCGTCCCCGACGACGGCACCGAGCAGGTCGACGTCCGGGTCGAACGCGGGGACTTCGCGGGCACGACGACGATCGACGTTCTGCTGCTGGAGGCGACACTGGTGCCCGGCGGCCTCGCACCGGTTCCGGGGAGCGACGGCCACGTCGCGGCCGAAATCGCCGGGGAACCAGTTCCGAACGCCACCGTCACGATCGACGGCGAGCGGCGCGGGACGACCGACGAGGACGGGCTGCTGGCCGTCGAGTTGCCGCTGGATCCGACGACGACGGTCACGGTCAGCACGACGGACCAGACCGCGACCGTGACGCTGCTCGGGGCGTACGGCGGCGTCGCCCTCCTGCTGTCGCTCGTCATGGCAGGGGCCGCGGCCATCACGTACAGAACGCACGGTGTCCGCGGTCCGATCGCCGTCGTCGGCCTCGCCGCCGGACTGACCGTCGTCCTCGTCGTCGAGGCGTTCTACGGCCCGATCGCGGGATTCGTCGCGCTCGCGGTCGTCGCCGCGATCGGACTCGGTGCCGTCGCGGGTCGCAACGGGGCTCCCGACGTGGACTCCCCGGCGGTTCGCGACCGCGCGCGCGACGTCAGCGCGTGGGTCGTCGATCGCGCGCTCGCGCTGGTCGGGATCCTCGAGACGGCGGTCGATCGCCTCCGAGACGCGATCGGTGCCGTGCGAACGTGGGTCGCGTCCCTGCCGCGATCGGCCGCCGCACTCGGTGCGAGGTTGGCCGACTGGCTCCGATCGCTCCCGGCGCGCGGGGTCGCCGCGATCGGCCGCGTCACGGAGTGGGTCCGGAAACACCCGATCGGCGCCCTCGTCGCCGTCGGAGCCGTGCCACTGCTTGCCGGCGGTTACGCGGTCGGTGACGTACCGGGCGCCCTCGTCGCGGCCGCGATGCTCGCCGTGGCCGTCGCCGTCGTCCGACTGCGATCGAGCCGCGAGGACGACCCGTCGACGACCGCACCCCGGGGCGCCGACGAGGTTGCGACGCCGACCGGCGAGACGGCCGACGACGGGGGCCAGCCCTCGTTCCGGGAACTCTGGCGGGCCTTCGCCCGGCAAGTCGCACCCGGCCAGTGGCGGACGCGGACCCCCGGCGAGATCGAACGCGCGGCCGTCGAGGCCGGCTACCCGCGCGAGCCGGTTCGCGAACTGACGACGCTCTTCCGCGAGGTCGAGTACGGCGAGCGGCCGCTGTCCGAGCGGGTTCGCGAGCGCGCCGCCGAGGCCGCATCGGCGTTGACGCAGAACACGGCGACGACGGATGGGGGCCGGGGTCGGCCCGACGAGCGATCGAAACCGGAGGAGGAACCGGAAAGCGAATCGAAACCGGCCTCCGATCGCTCGTCCCCGGAAACGGACGGGACAGGCGGTGATCGCCCGTGAGCCGACTCCGGACGGTACTCGTCGCGCTCGTCGGCTTGGCGTTCGTCGCCGTCGGCATCGCGATCGGGCTCGCGAGCCGGCAGACGGGGTCTGACGGTGCCACGGGCGGCGTGGTCCTGCTCGCGCTCGTCGCGCTCGCGGTCGGCCTCTGGAAGATCCGCGGGACGCCCGACGCGAGCGGGGCCGGCCCCGCCGTTCCGTGGGCCGAGGACGATCGGTTCGCGACGCCGGCCCCCGAGCGCACCGACCGGGAGCCGCCGCTCTCGAGCGACGGCCTCGCCAGGGTCGTCGAGCGAGCGGGCAAGACCGCTCGCGAGGCAGAGACCGTCGACGACGGGCTCGCCGTCGTGCGGCCCGTCCTCCGGGAAACCCTGTGCGACGCGCTCGTCCAGGGCGGCCGAACCCGGGCGGACGCCCGGGCGGCGATCGACGCGGGGGGCTGGACCGACGATCGGGTCGCCGCGAGCGTCCTGTCGTCCGACGTGGAACCGCCGCCGCGCCCGTTCCGCGATCGGCTGCGCGCGTGGCTGTTCCCGGAGCGCGTCGTTCGCCGCCGAACCCGGCGGGCGATGGCCGCCGTCGCCGAGGCCGCCGACGAGGCCCTGCCGTCGGTGCCGGGCCAGACCGCGCCGCGATCGATCCCGGTCTTACAGCCCCGTCTCGAGGAGTTGCGACGGGGGGCCGACGGCGAGTTACAGCGCGCCGTCGATCCGGACGCGATCGCTCGCGGGCCGGGGCCATCCCGTCGGCGTCGAGAGGATCGGGCGACTGACTCCCCCGGACGGGGAGACGGGACGGCCGATCGTCGGGACGATCCGGCCCGGGACGACCCGGAGGTGAACGATGCGTAGACAGCGACGGTGGCGGGGGGCCGTCGCGGCCACGATCGCGCTCGTGGTCGCCGGGCTGGTCGACGGGAACGGCGTCCTGCTGCTGGGCGGTGTCATCCCGCTGGCCTACGTGGCCGCCGGCGCGCTCTCGCGCGTCCGCCCGCCCGACGAGGACGACCTCGCACTCAGCCGATCGGTGACGCCGACGCCCGCCCCGCCCGGCCGACCGGTCACCGTGACGCTGTCGGTGACGAACGAGAGCGAGCGGACGCTCCCGGACCTCCGGATCGTCGACGGCGTTCCGCGGGACCTCGCGGTCCTCGACGGCTCGCCGCGCGCGGGGACGACCCTCGAGCCTGGTGAGACGATCGAGATCGAGTACGTCGTGGTCGCCCGACGCGGCGACTACGCGTTCGACGCCCCGCACGTCCGGGTTCGCGGCCTCGGCGCGAGCGCGGTCACGACGACGGCTCCCGAACCCGCAGGCGACGGCACGCTCGTCTGTCGGCTCGACGCCGACGCGCCGCCGATCGAGGAGACGGGGCGAACGCGTATCGGCCAGCTAACGGCCGATCGGCCAGGCGAGGGCGTCGCGTTCCACTCCTCGCGGGAACACCAGCCGGACGATCCGGCGAGCCGGATCAACTGGCGCCAGTACGCGAAACGGGGCGAACTCGCGACGGTCAACTACGAACAGCAGGTCGCCGCGACGGTGATCCTCGTCGTCGACGCCCGGAGTCCGAACCACGTCGTAGCCGGACGGGGGCGGCCGACCGGCGTCGAACTCGCGGCGTACGCGGCGACGCGGGCGCTCTCCGACCTGCTCGCACACGGTAACGAGGTCGGTGTCGCGATCGTCGGCCTCGAAGGGGACGGCCCCGCCGGACTGGTCTGGCTCGAGCCCCAGCGTGGACGCGAACTGCGATCGCGAGCGCTCGAGTCGTTCCGGCTGGCGACCGACGCGACGACGCCGAAAGAGATTCGCGAGCGCAACCCGGGCGAGTCGATGACGGGATCGGAGCGCTACGAAGCGGACCGGGCCGCCGAGCAACACCGCAAACTGATCGATCTCGCGCCGGCGAACGCACAGGTCGCGCTGTTCTCGCCGTTGCTGGACGCCGTCCCGATCGGCGGCGCCGAGACCTGGCGGGGAGCGGGCCTGCCCACCGTCGTACTCTCTCCCGACATCGTCCCCGAAAACACGGCCAGCGGCCAGCACGCACAGATCCGCCGACGAACGCGGCTCGCCCGGTGTCAGGCGGCCGGCGCCCGCACGTTCGACTGGCGACGCGGGACGCCGTTGCCGCTGATCATCGAGCAGGCCTTCGCCGCCGACGCGAAACTCGCCGGTCGACCGGGTGCAGGGACCGGCGGCAGTGGCGGTGGAAGTGGACGTGACGGCGGCCCCACGACCGGCCCGGTCGGCGACCCGAGCGCTGGAGGTGACGACTGATGTCGCTCGCCGGGCCTCGACTCGATCGGCCGTCCGCGATCGGCGACGAGGGCCGGGCGCGGGCGGCGAGCCTGTGGCTCGCGACCCTCGTGATCGTGGCGCTCGTCGGCGTCGCCGGCCTGGTGCTCGATGAGCCCTCGCTCGTGACCACGCTCGCGCTCGTCGTCGGAATGGCGGTCGCCGGGTTCGGTATCCTCGAACGCGATCGGACGGGCTTCGTCCAGCTATTCGTCGGCCACGCCCTGCTCGTGACGTTCGGCTCGGCGACGGTACTGCTGATCGTCGTCGCACCGCTGGTGACACGGGAGGGGGTCGCGGTGAGCGGCTTCGCGCTCGCGCTGCTCGGGATCGGCGCCGCCTGGGCGGACGTGGGCAGCGACGGGGTAAAACGAAGCGTCGAGGGAACGGCGCTTTCCTACGCCGCGATGCTGTTCGCGGCGATCGTCCTGCTCGCGGTCGTCGCCGTCGGCGTCGTCGGCCGCTGGGCCCTGAACCTGCTGGTCGGCGAGACCGCTCCCCTGCTGTCGATCGGCGGGTTCCTGCTCGTCCTCGGGGGGACGGCGGGTGCCGTCCTGCTCGGACTCCGGTGGCTCCCGGTCCTGCAGTTGACCCGCCGCGATCGCCGGGCCGCGATGGAACGTCGCCTCGCGACGGTGCGGCGGACCCTGCTCGTCGTGGTCCTCGGAACGCCGATCGTCCTCGTCGTCCTGATCGGCCTCGGTCTCGGCGGGACGCTCTCCGCGACCCCGCTGAGCGGGCCGCTCGTCGGCCCGGCGATCGCCGCGCTCTCGTCGTGGTACGTGCTCGGTCCGGCCGTCGCAATCGCCATCGGGAGCCTGCTCGCGGGCCTGACGGCCGTGTTGCTCCGGGGCCTCACGCGCCGGTTCAGCGCCGACACCACCCGACGAAGCGCCGCGATCACCGTCGGCGTCGCCATCGCGTTGCTGGCACCGATCGCGATCCTCACGCTGATCTTCAGGCCGGTCGTGGCGGCACTCGCCGCCCTGACCGTCGGCGTCGGCCCGATCGTGTTCGTCGTCGTCGTGGGCGGTGGCGTGGTCGCCGTCTGGCTCGGCGTCCTCCCGGACCGCGCCGGCGGGCCGGCGATCGCGGCCGCCGGCCTGGTGATCGCCGCGATCGGGCTCGGCCGGGGCCACCCCGCGCTCGTGTTCGGCTGTATCGCCGGCGCGGCGATCGTCTGGGACGTCTCGACGTTCGGCCTCGGCGTGACCGCCGAACTCGGTCACATCCCCGAGACGCGCCGACTCGAACTGTTCCACGGGGTGCTCGCGATCGGCGTCGGAGTCGTCGCGATACTCGTCGCGATCGGCCTCGAGACGCTTCGCAGCGGCGCGTTCGCCGGGGTCGGGAGCACCGGTGCCGTGGCCGTGGTCGTCCTCGGTGCGATCGTCCTGTTGCTTCCAGTACGGGGATGAACCGGACCCGAACCCAGGAGATCGGCATTCGCGATCGCTCCGATTTCGGGAACCGATACCCGACCTGAATCGCAGCAGACAGGAGCTTCTTAAACGTATAGCGTGACTGTCGAGTATGGACGAGACGCCGTCGAACGTCACGGCCGACGAGGCCGCCGATGCGGTCCGGGCCGTCGTCGAACGGATCGAGGAGGCGGCCGTCCTCGATCGGTCCGTGCTCCACGCACTGCTGTCGGCCGTCCTCGCCCGCGGTCACGTCCTGCTGGAGGACGTTCCGGGCACGGGCAAGACGGTGACGGCCAGGGTCGTCGCCGAGTCGATGGGGCTCGAGTTTACGCGCATCCAGTTCACGCCCGACCTGCTCCCCGCGGACGTGACCGGGTCGACGATCTACGACGAGCACGCCGGCGAGTTCGAGTTCGCCAGGGGACCGGTGTTCGCGAACGTCGTGCTGGCCGACGAGATCAACCGCGCACCGCCCAAGACGCAGGCCGCGCTGCTCGAGGCGATGGAGGAGCGCCAGGTCAGCGTCGACGGGACGACCTACGACCTGCCGACGCCGTTCGTCGTCATCGCGACGCAGAACCCGATCGAGCAGGAGGGTACGTTCCGACTGCCGGAGGCCCAGCGCGATCGCTTCAGCGTCAAGACCTCGCTGGGCTATCCCGACGTCGAGGGCGAGATGGGACTGCTCGAGCGCCGCGCGAATCGGCGCTCGCTCGCGCCCAGCGTCGATCCGATCGTGACGCCGGGGACGATTCGCGTCCTGCAGGATCTGACCGAGGACGTCACGGTCGATCGGAAACTGCGCCGGTACATCATCGACCTCGCGCGGGCGACGCGGGAGGATCAGCGCACCGAGATCGGCGTCTCGCCGCGGGGCGTCCAGCGCGTTTTCGAAGCCGCCCGGGCGGCCGCCGTGATCGACGGCCGGACGTACGTCGTCCCGGACGACGTCAAGCGCCTCGCACTCCCGACGATGGCCCACCGGGTCGTGCTCTCGACCGAGGCCACCGTCGAGGGCGTCGAGGGCCGCGACGTCGTTCGCCGCGCGCTGAACGTCGTCGGCGTGCCGGCGGTCTCGCCGGGGGCGAGCGACGACGCTGCCGAGTCAGCCACGATTCACGACGACGGGGAGTCGGCCGCACCGGCCCGATCGCCCGACGGGACTCCGGCGAATACGGATGACGCGACCGCGAGCGGGTCGATCGACGGCGATGGATCGGACCGACGTCCGCCGAGCGGGTCCGACGAGTCGCCGCGGTGATCGATCGCGAGTCCGGTCGAGACTGTCGGCACCGCGAGGGCTTGCAGTTTCTCGGGACAGGTTGATTCCGCTCTCGACTGTCGGTACACCCGATGGCACTACAACAGATCGAACACGCGGACGCGCAGATGCAGGAGTGTATCGACAACTGCCTCGAGGCCGCGCAGGTGTGTGAGTGGTGTGCGGACGCCTGCGTCGACGAGGGCGAGGAGATGGCTCGCTGTATTCGGCTCTGCCGGGACGTGGCGGACGTCGCCTCGATGCACGCGCGATTCATGGCTCGCAACTCCGGCTACCACGGCGACCTGGCCGAGATCTGTGCGGACCTCTGCGAGGAGTGCGCCGAGGAGTGTGCACAGCACGACCACGACCACTGTCAGGCCTGCGCAGAGGTTCTCCCGGAGTGTGCCGAGAGCTGTCGGGAGATGGCTTCGGCCTGAACCGCGATCGAGACGAAAACTTCGCTGCCGGATACGGCCGACGCAGTGACGAGCGCGTCGGCAGGCTCGGTCGCGGTCGGCGACTTGCTACCGTCCGTCGCCGGTGCTAGTACCGTTGGGCGGACCGATCGGGCGTCCCGGAGTTGAGTACGCCGCCGAGCGCACCCGCGACGGCGCTCTCGAGGGCCATGATCAGCGAGATCATCACGGCCATCGCGAAGATGCCGAATCCGGCGAACCCGCCCATGATTCCGCCGGCTGGTCCGAATCCCCATCCCGCGAGCGCGACGACGAGGGCGACGAGGAGGCCGCCGAGAATGCCGCCGAGCGCACCCGCGAGCAGGCCGTGCCAGAAGCCGCTTCCGAGGCCGCCGCCCGCTAGATAGCCGGCGACGAACCCGCCGATCAGGCCCGCGCCAAGCTGGCCGATTCCCGGCGCTGCGAGGCCGACGATTCCGAGCACCGTCGCGACGAGGAAGCCGATGATGACGGCACGCCAGTCGGTCATACCCGTCTGTACGCGGGGACCGCAGATAAACTGTCGGCGGACATTCTCCGAGGCGGTGACGGATCGTCTCGGGACGCGCGATCGATCGCGGTCGGCGATCCCCGGGAACGACCGAGAGCGACCGCCGCGTAACGAACGACCTTTTAAGAACGCACCGTCTAGGTCCGGGCATGATTTTCGAAGACCTTCCGACGACGCCCACGTCGGAAGAGTTGATCGACAAGGCGTTTTCGCGGGCGGCGCGGTCCGGCAGGGCCAAGGGCGGCCTCGAGGCCCAGCAGTCGATGCTCCAGACGGCGGCGAACATCATCTCGGACAACTTGGAGAACGTGGTCACGGCGTGGCCGGACTTCGAGTACGGCGACGACGTCCACCCGTTCTACTACGAACTCGCCGACGCGATCGTCGACGTCGACAGGCTTCGCCAGAGCCTCTCGGAGGTGATGTGGGCCAGCCGGAAGGCCCGCGAGATCCACGAGGAGTACCAGCCCCGCCTGCGCAAGACCGACGTGGACACCGCGCGAAAGCACCGCAAGCAGGCCTTCGCCCGCCTCGCGGACATCGTCGAGCAGATCGACGACGAACTGCTGTACATCAACGAGTCGCGCAACGACCTGCGGGACCTGCCGGAGATCAACCCCGACGAACCGACGATCGTCGTCGCGGGCTACCCGAACGTCGGCAAGTCCTCGTTCGTCAACGACGTCACGAGCGCCCGCGGCGAGACCGCCTCCTACCCGTTCACTACGAAAGGGATCGGCGTCGGACACTTTGAACGGGATCACATCCGCTACCAGATCGTCGACACGCCCGGCCTGCTCGATCGGCCCCCGGAAGAGCGCAACGAGATCGAAACCCAGGCGGTCAGCGCCATCGAGCACCTCGGCGACTGCATGCTCGTCATGCTCGACCCCAGCGGCGAGTGTGGCTACCCGCTCGACTCGCAACTCGAACTGCGCGACTCGATCGCCGCCCAGTTCGCGGACGTCCCCGTGCTGACGGTCGCGAACAAGGTCGATCGACGCGACCGCTGGACGGACGATCCCGACGCCGACCACGCTATGAGCGTCGAGACCGGCGAGAACGTCACGGCCGTCCTCGACGCGGCCGTCGAGGCGATCGACTACGAACCCGAATTACCCTTCGAAGAGTGACGATGGATCCACGACGACTCGCATCGCAATCGGAACTGGAGGCGCGATCGGGATGAGGGGGCCCGGCATCTTCTGGATGCTCCAGACGGCGGCGGGCTTTGCGATCTCGGGGCCGATCTTCGTCGTCGGCATCGGGTTCCTTCGCTCGGGGAACTACGTCGCCGGGATCGGTTTCCTCGCGCTCGGCGTCGCCACGCTCTACTTCCCGACCTACCTCATCAACCGGATCGGCGGGCCGCGAACGTGGATTCGCCGGCGACTCGGCGGCGACGGCGGAGCGAGCGAGGACGCGCCGGCGGACGGCGAGTCGAACCACGAATCGAGCCGCGTCCCGGTGCTCGATCGGATCCGGGACCGGTAAGCGATTCTGACCGATCACCGCTCGACGACCTGGACGTACCGGACCTGGACGTCGACCGGGTCGTCGGCGTGGCGATTGACCCGCTCGTGGATCGTGTCGGCGAGGTCCGGTGCCGACGCACCCGGCGGGCCGCCGATTGTGACGACGACCCGCTGTGGCCCGCGGAACGGATAGTCGTCGTCCATGACGACCTCGAGGTCGAGCAACTGGAACTGCTCGTACTCCGCCTCTTCGAGGGTTAGTTCGACCTCTTCGCGGGCGTTCTGTTCGAAGTTCCCGGCCTCCCAGGAGGTGTAGGTGATCGCCCCGAGAAACACCGCGAAGACGAGCACGATTACCGCGAGTCCGACGATCCGTCTGCGGACGCGCGATTCGGTCTCGCTGAGCGCGAACAGGTTGTCCGGCCGGTAGCCGACGTACCACAGCGTCAGGAGGCCGGCGAGGTTCACGGAGAGGGCGTTGACCAGCACGAGCACCGTCGATCCGATCGCGGCCGAGGGCTGGCCCCACGCGATGGCGACCCCCGCCGCGGCAGCGGGCGGAATCAGCGCCGCCGCGATCATCACGCCGACGAGCGCGACGGAGATGCTCGTCGCGATACTCACGATCCCCGCGACGCCGGCCCCGAGCGCGATCACGAGCGACAGCAGGTCCGGCGCGAGCCGCTCGGAGATCTCGTCGACGGCCGTGATGTCGAGTCCGGGCGGGACGACGTTCGTCATCTTGACGATCCAGGCGAAGACCGCCGCCGCCGCGATCGCGAGCACGATCCCGACGATCTGGTAGGTGACGCTCTCGACGAACAGTTCCTCGTCGTCGATCACCGAACCGACGCTCGCACCCAGCGCCGGCCCGATCAGCGGTGCGATCACCATCGACCCGACGACGACCGCGGGCGAGTCGAGGAGGAGTCCCGCCGTCGCCACGACCGCACTGATGATCGTCATCGTCGCGTAAATCTCGAACGTCGGCGTCAGTCCGTCCGCCTCGGCCTGCAACTCCTGCCGGGAGATCCGTTCGGATTCGACGTCGCCGTCCTCGTACTCCGCTTTCAATTCGGAAAACCGGCGGGAGACGACCGTCTCCGCGTCGACGACGACCGTGTACGCGTCCTCGTCGATCCCGGCCTCGTGAATCTCGTCGAGGATGGGTTCGACGGCCGCCGACGGCAAGGGAAAGTAGGCTACTGCCGTGTATTCCCGGCTGCTCTCCTCGTCAGTGACGACGTAATCGATCCCCCGATCGTCGAGCGTGTCGAGGATCGTCTGGCGCTTTCCCGTTGGAATCGTCAACTGTACGAGCCGCACGTGCGACACTGACGCATCCCGGGGCTTTAACTTGGGGTACTTTCCCACGCAACGAGCCGATCCGGAGGGCCATCCGTGATCACGTCCGGCGAATCGACGGTAGCTTCTTTGATCGAGTCGTGATACCACGCGCCACGATGAACCGTCCCGCCCCGTGGTTCGGTACGTTCCTGCTCGCCCTCGTCACCGCGTTCCTCGCCGCCTTCGGACTCACCGCTCTCGCCGATCCGATCGTCCTCGTCCTCTGTTCGGGACTGTTCCTCGGCGCCGTCCTGTCGATCGCCAGCGGACTCGCGGACGAGGTACCGATCGGACCGGTGTCCGTCCCCCGGCACGTCCTGCTCGGGGCCGCCCACGTGACGGTCGCGAGCGCCGTCGCCGTGCTCGGGTTCCGGACCGCCGCCACCGCCGGCACGACGAGTTCTCAGTTCCTCGCCGCCACCATGGCCGTCGGCGGTGCGTCGCTCGCCTGGCTCGGTCTCCAGACCGCCCGCGACGACCGCCCCGTCGATCCCGATCGGTCCCCCTCACTGCACCGCCTCGTCGGCGTCGTCCTCCTCGCGGCCGCGTCGATCGGGGTCGGCGTCCTCGTCGCCGCCCTCGTCTGACCCTCTCGGCACCGATCGCTCGCGATCGGGGTCCCGAACCAACGACGGTGCAGACCGGCCCGTCCCTACGGACGGCTGTCCGTGGGTTCCGGCGCAACCGCGACCCGTCTGCGGGTGCCCCGGTACAGCGATCCGTACCGGTCTCGTCGCGTCACGGTGCTTATAACCCGCCTCGTACCTATCCAGACGTATGTTCGACACCCGCCCCGATCGCGACGCCGAGGTGGTCCTCGTCGGCCGCTCGAACGTCGGCAAGTCCACGCTCATGCGCGAACTCACGGGCCACAGCTTCGACACCGGCGGGAAGCCGGGCGTCACCCGCAAACCGAACCACTACGACTGGGCCCCGGAGGACTTCGTCATCACCGACCTCCCCGGCTTCGGGTTCATGAGCGGCGTCGACGAGGACTACCGCGAGGAGATCAAGACGAACATCGTCCGCTACCTCGAGGAGTACGCCGAGAACATCCTCGTGGGAATCCTCGTCGTCGACGGGAAGAGCGTAATCGACATCATCGATCGCCACTCCGGCCCCGACGAAATTCCGTACGACGTCGAGATGTTTCACTTCCTGCGGGATTTCGATATCCCGGTCGTCGTCGCGGTCAACAAGATGGACAAGGTCGACGACAGGGACGAGCGGCTGAACGACCTCTGCGATCGGCTCGGCCTCTACCCGCCGTGGAAACAGTGGCAGGAGACGATCGCACCGATCACCGCCAAGAACGGCCGGATCGAGCCGCTGAACGAGGCCGTCCGGGAACACCTGCACGAACAGCAGCGGGACGATCTGTTCAAGTTCTTCTAAACCAACCTTTTGCTCTGCGCTCTGAGGCGACTGCGCCGGATAGCCGGCGCAGTCGCCCCGACGCTCGGCAAAAGGTTGATCAAAAGCACTCCTCCCTCCGTTCCGGCCCTCCGGGGCCTCCACATCAGTCGTCGGCCCGCTCGCGCCGCAGTCGCGGCGCTCGCGGGAGGATCTCCCGTGTTCGGCCTGCCCTTCCCCGGATCGCGCGTCCCTCACGATCGTTCGGGCCGCGCTCCCGGCCGATCGGCTGTGTATTTCGGTGGGTTCAGACGACCCGATTCCGGAGTTCGTCGCCGCTGTCGAATCGATCGACGTTCTCGCGGACGATCTCGCCGACGTCGCGGAAGTAGTCCCGCGTGTAGGCCGCACAGTGGGGCGTGACGATTACCTCGTCCATCCCCCACAGCGGGGAGTCCTCGGGGAGCGGTTCGGTCTCGAAGACGTCCAGCGCGGCCCCGGCGAGGGCGTCGTCTTCGAGCGCGTCGATCAGCGCCGGTTCGTCGACGACCGACCCGCGAGCGACGTTGACGAAGTAGGCGTCCTCGCGCATCGTCGCGAACTCCTCGGCCCCGAAGAGGTGGTAGGTTTCGTCGGTCAGCGGGACGGTGACGATCACGAAATCGGCGTCTGCGATCGCCTCGTGCAGGTCGTCGGTCGCGTAGACCTCCTCGAACCCCGGCACGGGTTCGGCCGAGCGGCGAACCCCCGTGATTCGGACGCCGAGCGCGCCGAGCACGTCCGCGACGCCGCCTCCGAGGGTGCCCGTTCCGACGACGCAGGCGGTCGTTCCGGGGAGGGTGAACGCCTCGTCCCACGCGGGTCGCTCCCACCGGCGGTCCCCCTGGTCGGCGACGTGATCGTGGAGTCGGCGGGCGAAGGCCAGCAGGTAACCCGCGACCGTTTCGCCGATCGTCCGATCGTGGATCCCCGTGCTGTTGGTGAGCACCACGTCGTCGGCCTCGAACTCGTCTTCCGGGAACCGATCGACGCCCGCCTGGATCGAGTGAACCCAGTCGAGATCCAGGAACGCGTCCCGGTGTTCGAGCGTGACGATCGCGTCGCAGGCGTCGATGTCGTCGTCGCCGACGACGCCGACGTCGAACGGGAGATCGGCGAGGAAGTCGGCCAGTTCGGCGGGTGGGAACACTGCGTCGACGGAGTCGTGGACGCCCAGTCGATCGAGGTCGATCTGCATACCGGCCGGTACGGACGAGGGTAAATTCAAGGTTTGCACGAACGGACTTCGGATTGAGGATGGCGGCTCGGGAAAAACCCTCGTCACACGGGGCTCGGTGGGGGTAACTCCTCGTCACTGCCGCCGCCAGACGTTAGCGCGTGGAGGGGTTTGCGTCTGTCGCTTCACCGTCCGACTGCCACGTCTCGAGTTCGCGCAACTCCTCGGCGATCGCCCCGACCTCGCCGGGATCGAGGACCCCGCGTTCGGTCACGAACTCGGTCACGCAGTCGGCCGGCGTCACGTCGAACGTCGGGTTCAGGACGTCGATCGCGGCCGGGCCGTCGTACACCGCCGATCGATCGCCCGACTCCAGGTTCACCTCCTCGCGGGTCGAGACCTTGTCCGTGGCGGCGACGACGGAGACCGGGATCCCCGCCCGATCGGCCGCGATCGCGAGCGTCCGGGTCCCGGTCTTGTTCACCACGGAGCCGTCGGGGAGGATCGCGTCCGCGCCGACGACGACCCGATCGGGCTCCTCGCGGTCGATGACGTGAGCGACGGCCGCGTCAGTGTGGAGGGTAACGGGACAGTCGTCGGCGAGCGCCTCGGCCACGTCGACGCCCTCTCCCGCGGGACGGGATTCGGCGACGAACACCCGTGACGGGGCGCCGTCCCGGAGCGCGTCGAGGACCGTCCCGGATCGCGAGAGGGTCGCGACCGATCCCTCGATGCGATCGGCCGCCGTCGCCGCCGCGTCGTCGTCGGCCGCGAGGGCGCGATCGATCCCCGCGAGCGTCACGTCGAGCACGGCGGGCGCGCCCGACGACTCGGCATCGTCCCCCGACTCGGCCATCGCCCGGTTCACCCGATTCCTGAGTACGGCCATCGACGGCCGGGCTTCGAGCAGTCGCCGGGCGAGTTCGGCGAGTTCGGCCCACTCGCCCTCGGGGTCCGCCCCGAACTCCGATCGCTCGTCGACGAGCAGCCCTGCCCGATCGCGAAGCACCTCGAGCGCCCGGATCGAGAGGAACGCGGCGCCGTGTTGGTCGTCGGCAGCGACCGACCGGACCGTCGGTGCCACCCGCTCGTAGGCCGTCCACAGTTTCGGCACCGTCTCGCGGTCGGCGGCGGGATCGATCATCGCTGTCGGCGAGACCCACTCGTACGCATCGTGTTCCTCGCTCGACTCGATCTCTCGTCGCCCGGAATCGAACAGGTACGGGTGGACCACCCACGTCCGCCCGAGGTCCGAATCTTCGAACTCGACGGGCCGACCCGATCGGACGAGCGAGACCGCGTCCGGGCCGAGCCCCGTCTCCTCGCGGATCTCGACGCGAACCTGTTCGTCGGGGTCGCCCTCCGCGAAGCCGGAGACGCCGCCCCACTGGCCCCGGTAGGTGCCGACGGCGTCGCTGCGGCGCAGGAGGAGGACCGCTCCGCGGTGCCGGAGGAACGCGGTGACGACGTGGGTCGCGTCGTCGGCGTTCCCGTCCGCTCCGTCGCCGGCGTCCGTTCCCGCTGGATCGCTCATACGCGTGGCCACGGGTGCGGAGAGGGAATCGCTTTCGGGACTGGGCGTCAAACGCCCGCACATGGCTCGCATCGCTATCCTCGCCGACACCCACGTACCGACGCGGGCACCGGCGATCCCGGACTGGGTCGCCGACGAGATTCGCCGCGCCGATCACACGATCCACGCGGGGGATTTCGACTCGACCGAGAGCTACGATCGGGTCGTCGACCTCGCGGAGGGCAACCTGACGGCCGTCCGCGGGAACACGGACCCCGCGACGCTCGACCTCCCGAACACGGTGACAGTCGACGTCGACGGCGTGACGTTCGTCGTCACCCACGGCACTGGCTCGCCGGCCGGGTGGCGCGATCGGGTGATCGACACGGCCCGCGCGGAGACGGGGCCGTCTACCACGCCAGTCGCCGTCGCCGGTCACACTCACGAGGTGGTCGACACGACGGTCGACGGCGACGAGGGACGCTCGACGGACAGTCGGACTGCGTCCGGCGACGCCGTTCGCGTGCTCAACCCGGGCAGTGCGACCGGTGCGAGTCCGGCCGATCGGGCGACGATGCTCGTCGTGACCGTCGACGGGGGACGTCTCGACGTCGATCGGCGGACCGAGCGAAACGAGGCGACGTGAATGCCGACGAAGATACAACACGAGTCCGCGACGAAGATCCGAAACGAATGGGAGGACATCGATGACCAGTGACCAGCGCGAAACGGCAGGCGACGCGGTCCGGATCGGCGTCGACGTCGGGGGGACGTTCACCGACGTGGCCCTCTCGGTCGACGATCGGCTTCACACCGCGAAGGTGCCGACCACTGGCGACCAGCACGTCGGGGTGCTCGACGGGATCGAGAAGGCCTGTGACCGCGCCGGCATCGAACCGGCCGCGATCGACGACTTCGCCCACGCGACGACCGTCTCGGTCAACGCCCTGCTCGAGCGCGACGGCGCGAGGACGGCGCTCGTCACCACCGAGGGATTCCGGGACGTCCTCGCGATCGCCCGCCAGGACCGGCCGTCCCTCTACGACCTGGACGCCGAACGGCCCGACCCGCTGATCCCTCGCGAACGGCGGTTCGAGATAGACGAACGGACGACGACCGCCGGCGTCGAGCGGCCGGTCGATCCGGAGGCGGTACGGGACCTCGCGGCGACCCTGCGCGAGCGCGACGTCGAGGCCGTCGCCGTTTGCCTGCTCCACGCCTACGCCGATCCCGCGAACGAGGCGATCGTCGCCGAGACGCTCCGCGACGAACTCGACGGTCCCGTCTCGGTCTCGCACGAGGTGCTCGCGGAGTTTCGCGAGTTCGAGCGCACGTCGACGACGGCCGTCGACGCCTACGTCCGACCGACGATCGATCGCTACGTCGGGCGACTGGTCGACGAGGCCGCGGACGCGGGGATTCCGGCACCGCGGATCATGCAGGCGAACGGCGGCATCGCCGACGCCGAGACGGTGCGCGAGCACGCCGTCACGACGGTGCTGTCCGGTCCCGCGGCTGGCGTCGTCGGCGCCGCGGCGACCGTCGACGACCCCGACGTCGACGGCCTGGTCACCTTCGACATGGGCGGCACGTCGAGCGACGTGAGCCTCGTCCGGGGCGGGCGGGCCGAACGGACGACCGACGCCGAGATCGACGGGCTGCCGATCCGGACGCCGATGGTCGACGTCAACACCGTCGGCGCGGGCGGCGGCTCGATCGCGTGGATCGACGCCGGCGGCGCGCTCCGGGTCGGCCCGCGATCGGCGGGTGCGGACCCCGGACCGGCCTGTTACGGCCGCGGCGGGACCGAACCCACCGTCACGGACGCCACCGTCGTGCTGGGATTCATCGGCCCCGAGACCGCGCTGGGCGGCGAACTGACCCTCGACGTCGCGGCGGCCCACGACGCGCTCGATCGGCTGGCCGACGAGGCCGGCCTCGACGGTGCGCTCGAGGCGGCCCGCGGCGTCTACCGGGTGGCCAACGCGACGATGACCCGGACGATCCGATCGGTCACCGTCGAACGGGGCCACGACCCGCGGGCGTTCGCGCTCGTGGCCTTCGGCGGCGCAGGACCGATGCACGCCGCCGCACTCGCGGCGGCACTCGAGGTCGATCGGGTCGTCGTCCCGCGGCCCGGCGGCGTCCTCTCCGCGTTCGGGTTGCTCGCGGCCGACGAGAGCCACGACGCCGCCCGAACCGTCGGCGAGGCCCTCGAAACCGCGGACGTGGACCGCCTCGAGTCGGTCTCCGACGACCTCGTCGCCGACGTGCTCGCGGACGCCTCCGCTCTCGATCGGGCGCGGGTCGAGCGCGCGGCCGACTGCCGGTACGCCGGACAGAGCTTCGAACTCACCGTTCCGGTCGAGGATGGGGTCGATCGGGCGGCGATCGCGGATCGGTTCCACGACGCCCACGAGCGGGCCTATGGCTACGCGATGGACGAGGCGATCGAGGTTGTCACCCTGCGCGCGACGGCGACCGTCCCCGGTACCGAGCCGATCGTCCGCCACGACGGCGCGGGCGACGCGCGCCTCGGGAGTCGCGTCGCGCACTTTCCCGGCACCGGACCGCAGGAGACGGCGGTCTACGATCGCGATCGGCTCGAAGCGGGCACGACGCTGTCCGGACCGGCGATTCTCGAACAGCCGGAGAGCACGACCGTGGTCCCGCCGACCTGGGACGGCGAGATTCTCGCGGACGGAACGCTCGCGATGTCACGAGCGGAGGGGAAGCGATGAGCGGGCCGTCGACCGACGGGTCCGACTCGCGAATCGACCCGGTAACGCTGGAAGTGCTCCGCAACCAGCTAGAGAGCGTCGCCGAGGAGATGGGCCAGACCCTGATCCGCGGCGCGTACTCGCCGAACATCAAGGAGCGCCGGGATTGCTCGACCGCGCTGTTCGATTCGAGGGGCCGGCTGATCGCCCAGGCCGAACACATCCCGGTCCACCTCGGCGCGATGCCCGCCGCCGTCGACGCCGTGCGGGAGCGCGATCCGAAACCGGGGGACGTCTTCGTGCTCAACGACCCCTTCACGGGCGGGACCCACCTGCCGGACGTGACGATGGTCTCGCCGATCGCGCCCGGACGCGACCGCGGCGACGGAACCGACGGCCGGAACCGTGGCAACGGAAGCGACGACGTCGCCGACCGTGAGATCGTCGGCTACGCCGTCTCCCGCGCCCATCACGCCGACGTCGGGGGGATGGCCCCGGGGAGCATGCCGGCCGGCGCACGGGAGATCTACCAGGAGGGACTGCGACTGCCGCCGATCCGACTCGTCGAGGACGGCGCGGTCCGGGACGACGTCCGATCGCTCGTGCTGGCGAACGTCCGGAACCCGCGCGAGCGCCGCGCCGACCTCCGCGCACAGCGGGCGGCGAACGAGCGCGCCGAGGCCCGACTCGCCGCGCTGTTCGACGAACACGGCCGCGAGACCGCGCTCTCGGGCTTCGACGCCGTGATCGACTACTCCCGCGAGCGGATCGAGGCCGAGATCGGTGCGCTCCCGGACGGCACCTACGAGGCGGTCGACGTCCTCGAGGGCGACGGCGTCACGGAGGAGGACGTCGAGATTTCGGTCGCGGTGACGATCGACGGCGCGCGGATCGCGGTCGACTTTTCCGGCACCGACGACCAGGTCGTGGGCAACCTCAACGCGCCGCTGGCCGTGGCCAAGAGCGCGGTCTACTTCGTCGTGCGCTGTCTCACGGACCCCGAGATCCCGCCGAACCAGGGCTGTTACGATCCCGTGAGCGTCCACGCGCCCGAGGGGTCGCTCCTGAATCCCGACCCGCCCGCGGCCGTCGTCGGCGGCAACGTCGAGACCAGCCAGCGCGTCACGGACGTGGTCTTTACCGCCCTCGCCGAGGCCGCGCCGGATCGCGTCCCGGCACAGGGCCAGGGGACGATGAACAACCTGACCATCGGCGCGCGGGACGGGTCGTTCACCTACTACGAGACGATCGGCGGCGGGTTCGGCGCCCGGGCCGATCGGGACGGGATGGACGGCGTCCAGGTCGGCATGACGAACACGCTCAACACCCCCGTCGAGTCGATCGAAACCGAGTACCCCCTCCGCGTCGAGCGCTACGCCTTCCGGCCGAACAGCGGCGGGGCGGGCGAGTTCCGCGGCGGCCTGGGGCTGGAGCGATCGGTCACCGTCGAGACCGACGCGACCGTCTCGCTGCTCACGGAGCGCCGTCGCCACGCCCCGAAGGGCGTCGCCGGCGGCGCAGACGGCGCGACCGGCGAGAACCTGATCGACGGCGAGCGGGTCCCCGCGAAGACGACCGTCGACGTCGAGGCGGGGACGACGGTGACGGTCCGAACGCCCGGCGGGGGCGGACACGGCGATCCCGACGATCGCGCTCCGGCGGCGATCGAGGCCGATCGCGAGGCCGGCACGGTGACCGAACGGGACGACCAGCCGTGACCGTCGCTGGCTCGATTGTCCGGTGACGGTGCGTTTTTCACGCCGCTTTCCCTCCTTCCGGTATGGAACTGGAGCCAGTGACGGACCTGCCCGAGATCCGTCCCGGCGACGACATCGCCGACCTCGTCGCCGATCGGGTCACCCTCGACCCCGGCGACGTGCTCACCGTCGCGAGCACGATCGTCTCGAAGGCCGAGGGGCGGACGGCGGACCTCGAGGACTACCCCGTCAGTTCGCGCGCGAAGGAGATCGCTCGCCGGATCGAGGACGTGGCCGGCGAGGAGAAGGACCCGCGGTTCGCCCAGGCGGTCTTAGAAGAGAGCACCGAGGTGCTGATCGACCGTCCCTTCCTGCTCACCGAGACCCGCTTCGGCCACATCGCCGTCAACGCGGGGATCGATCGCTCGAACGTGCCCGACCACGACGTTCTCCTCCTGCCGAAGAAGCCGGCCGAGAGCGCCGAACGGATTCGGGCCGGACTCGAAGCGCGCGGCCACGAGGACGTCGCGGTGATCGTCACGGACACCTGCGGGCGGCCCTTCCGCCACGGTCAGCGCGGCGTCGCGATCGGCTGGGCGGGGATGCCCGCGAGCCGCGACTGGCGCGGCGAACGCGACCGCGACGGCCACGAACTCGGCGTCACCGTCCAGTCCGTCGTCGACGAACTCGCGGCGGCGGCGAACCTCGTCACCGGCGAGGGCGCGGGCGGAACGCCCGCCGTCGCCGTCCGGGGCTGGGACTTCGGCGACCTCGACGGGAGCGACGAACTCTTCCGGGACGTCGAAGACGACCTCGTCCGGCAGGCGCTCCGCGAGTGGAGGTTCGAGCCATGACCGGGTCGCATCCGGGCAACGAGAGTCCGACCTGGGGCGTCGAACTCACTCCCGAACACCCGCCCGATCGGATCGCCTCGCTCGCGGCGCTGGCCGAGGACGAGGGGTTCGACGTCGCCTTTACGAGCAGTCACTACTTCAACCGCGATCCGTTCGTCACCCTCTCGCGGATGGCCGACGCGACGGCGGACATCCGGCTGGGACCCGGCGTCGTCAACCCCTACGAGACCCACCCCGTCAAACTCGCCGCGCAGACGGCGACGATCGACGAGGTGAGCGACGGCCGCGCGGTGTTCGGCGTCGGCGCGGGCGATCGGTCCTCGCTCGCGACCCTCGGGGTCGAGCGCGATAGCCCGCTCCGGCGGGTCCTCGAGACGTTCGACCTCGCGCGCGACCTTTGGGCGGGCGAGACCGTCACCCACGAGGGAACGTTCACGGCGCGGGACGCCTCGCTCAACCTCGATCCCACCGAGATCCCGGTATACGTCGGCGCACAGGGGCCGCATATGCTCCGCATGAGCGCGAAACACGCCGACGGCGTGCTGGTCAACGCCGCTCACCCGCGGGACCTGGAGTGGGCCGCGGGACAGATCGAGCAGGGGCTGGCGGAGCGACCTGCCGAACGCGAGGCGCGAGGCGTCTCGGAACGGTCGAGCGGAGAACGGAGCGACCCGCGAGAGGACTCTTTCGAGTCGCTCGCCTTCGCGAGCACGAGCGTCGCCGGCGACGAGGCCGCCGCTCGCGAGGCCGCCCGCCCGCCGGTCGCGTTCATCGTCGGCGGCGCGGCCGAGCCGGTGCTCGATCGCCACGACATCGATCGCGAGGCCGCGAGCGCGGTCAGCGAGGCGCTCGAGGCGGGAGAACTGAACGAGGCGTTCGGCCGCGTGACGCCGTCGATGATCGACGCCTTCTGCATCGCGGGGACGACCGACCAGGTCGCCGATCGGTTCGCGGCCGCGCTCGAATACGTCGACGGCATCGTCGTCGGTTCGCCGCTCGGACCGGATCTCGAGGACGCGATCGAAATGGCGAGCGAAGCGCTGGCGAGCGCAACGCAGGCGTGAGAATCGGCGCAACCGTTCGATCCGGACTAGCTCGAGGTGAAGAGACTGCCGACGGCGCCCAGCGTGAGCGCACCGAAGACGGCGACCGAAAAGACGATCAGCAGCGTTCCCATCAGGACGAGAAGCGGTGCGAGGCCGTCGCCCATCGCGACGTCGCTGAAGAGTTCGACCATCTCGACGATGTTGTCCACGATGACGTTCAGCGGTGTGACGGTGTCCATGTCCAGGGGTTGTTACCGGTGCTACTTGGCCGTGCCGGTCCGTGCCAGCCCCGACTGCGGCGGTGGGCGCTCGTCGATCAGTGCGATCGGTGGTGGGCGTCTCGGCGGTGATCGATACCGGATTGTGGCGTCGATCGATACCCGATCGTGGCGCGAACCGGGCCGCGACGGTGGTCGGTGCCTCTAAGCCGCCGCTGTCCGTACCGTCGAGCATGACCGACGACGCGACGCTCTCGGAGTTTACCTCGTCGGGGGCCGAAGCGGAGACCGACGAGACGGACGATCGGGCCCGCGACACGGACGCGAGCGGCGACGACGCGACTGCCGATCGCGCCGGTACGCCGCTGTCGACCTACGCCTGGGGCGAGTACACCTGCGCGCGCTGCGATCGCGCGGCCGATCGGGTCTGGCGCGACGACGGGGCGTTCGTCTGCCCCGAGTGCAAGGACTGGTGACCGACCCGCGTTCCCACTCGGATCCGGTAATCGCCGGCTGCTGGCGGTAACGGTGCGCTTCTCGGGGCCGATCGACGGTATTCTCCCGAACATTTATATCTTCGAGGTGGTTCTATAGGCCTGCAATGGCGAAAGGTACGGTCGCATTCTTCAACGACACTGGCGGTTACGGATTCATCGAGACCGAGGACGCGGACGAGGACGTGTTCTTCCACATGGAAGACGTCGGCGGGCCCGACCTGGAGGAGGGTCAGGAACTGGAGTTCGACATCGTCGAGGCCGAGAAGGGGCCGCGCGCGGAGAACGTCGAACGGCTCTAGGCCGGTCCGAAGGGGGTATCGTTTTCCGATCGTCGAACCGACGAGCCGCGGCACTCGCGAGTCGGCCGGAACCGCTGTCACGTGACCACCCGTTAGGCGTGCGAACAGTCACTCGAAACGACACAAAGCATATGGGTCGGCAACGCTCACTCCGTACCAACAGCAGCGCCGCCGAGTTCCCCGCCTGATTCAGCTATGACCGATTCCACGCCACCTCCGAACACGAGCGGTATGGCAACTCCCGAACACGACGCCCTCCCGGTATCGACCGTCGCCGATCTCTGTACCGAAATCGAGGCCAACGTCTCCCGCGTGATCGTCGGCCACGACGAGGCGATCGAACACGTCGTCACCGCCATCCTCGGCCGCGGCCACGTCCTGCTCGACGACGTCCCCGGCGTCGGGAAGACGATGCTCGCCAGATCGATCGCGACGTCGATCGACTGTACGTTCCAGCGGGTCCAGTTTACCCCCGACCTGCTCCCGACTGACGTCACGGGCGTCAACGTATTCAACCAGAAGACCCGCGAGTTCGAGTTCAACGAGGGACCGGTCTTCGCCAACATCGTCCTCGGCGACGAGATCAACCGGGCCCCGCCCAAGACCCAGGCCGCCCTGCTCGAAGCGATGGAGGAGATGCAGGTGACGGTCGACGGCGACACCCGACCGCTACCCGACCCCTTCGTCGTCATCGCGACCCAGAACGCCGTCGAACCGAACCGGACCTACGACCTGCCCTTCGCCGAACTCGATCGGTTCATGAAGAAACTCACGCTCGGCTACCCGGACCCCGACGAGGAGGCCGAGATGCTCGGCCGGACGGTCGGTCACCACCCGATCGACTCGCTCGAACCGGTGGCCGACCTCGAGACGATCGTCCGCGCACGCGAGACGGTCGCGGGGATCCGGGTGAACGACCCGGTCCGGGAGTACGCGACGGACCTGGTCGGGTACACCCGCGAGAACGCCCACATCGGCGTCAGTCCCCGCGGGACGATTTCGCTGTTGCGCGCCGCCCAGGCCCGCGCCGTCACCGACGGGCGAGACTACGTCATCCCGGACGACGTCGCGACCGAGGCACCGCTCGTCCTCGCCCACCGGATCAAGACGAACAGCCGCGACCGGGACGGACCCGGCGTCGTCGCGGACGCGCTCGAGCACGTCCCCGTCCCATGAGGCTCACGCGCCGTGGCTGGGCGGTCGTCGTCGTCACCGTCGGGTCGATCGCGATGGGATGGCAGTACGGGCCCCGCGCGCTGAACGCCGTCGTCACGCCGCTGATCGTCGTGCTGGTCGCGGGCCTGCTCACGACCGCGCTGGCGGATCGGCCGCGCGTCAGGCGGGGCGGCGTCGCCGAGGGGTTCGTCGGCGAAACCCGGACGGTCGAGACGACGATCGAGACGGAGCGAGCCGTGTCGGCGACCGTCCGCGACGCCGTCGACGACAGTCTGACCGCGACCGGATCGGTCGCGGCGACGACCCTCGACGGGGAGAGCGAGTTCAGCTACGAGGTCCGACTCGAGGAGCGCGGCGACCACCGGGTCGGGCCCCTGACGATCTACATCGTCGACCTCTTCGGCCTCGTCGAACGCCGGTTCGAGTACGAGGAGACGGCGTCGGTCCTGGTCTATCCGCCCATCCGCGACCTCCGGGGCGGGGCCGGTCGAGACCTGCACCTGCTCGCCGACGTGGCGACGCGGCCCGATCGCGAGGAGTTCGACCACCTGCGGGAGTACCAGCGCGGCGACTCCCTGCGGGACGTCCACTGGAAGTCGGCGGCCAAGCGCCCCGACGACCAACTGGTCGTCACGGAGTACGTCGAGAACGACGCCGCCGGGTCGGCGATCGTCGCGGCCGAGTGTACCCCGACGCGGGTCGACGACCTGGCGACCGCGGCCGCGAGCGTTTCGACCTACCTGCTCGAAGCGGGCGTCGACGTCGGCGTCACGCTGCCGGCGGAAGCGCACCCGCCGGGATCGGGACAGGAGCACCACTACGACCTCCTCCGCCTACTCGCCGTCGTCGAGGCGGGCGAACTCGACGAGGGAACGCGTGCGACCGCCGACGTGCTCGTCCAGGCCGACGCGAACGGGACGCGGGTCATCGTCGACGACCACGCGATTCCGTTCGATCGGCTCCGCGGCCGTAACGGCGGGGACGGGAACCGGAACGAACGAGCGCGAACCGAACCGACGGACCGGAGACGCACGGACGACGATTCCTCGTCGGGGGTGACCGCATGAGTACCGACGCCCGCGATCGGACGATCGAACTGGACGCCGAGGGGGCGATCGACGCCGGAACGTTCCGGGTGCTGGCGCTCGGCTGTCTCCTGGTGCTGACGGCGTCGTACGTGAGCGTGTTGCGGGACGTGACCCGCGTCGTGGGCGGCACCGAGACGCTCCTCCTGCTCGTCGTGGTGATGCTGGTCGCCGCGACGGTCCTCGCCGAAACGATCCGGCCCCGGACCGCGATCGGGGCCACGGCGGTCGTCGCCCTCGTTGGCTTCTGGTTCTACTTCTCGACGGCCGGCGTCGAGATCGGGACCGTGCTTTCGGAGCTAGACGAACTGCTCACCGACGTCGCCGCGCTGGCGACCGGCCTCCCCCTGCTCCGGATGGTCGCCGCCGACGTCTGGGCGCTCGTGTACGCGCCGGGTCCCGTCTTCCTTTCCTGGTACCTCGCGCTCCGGGGCCGGTACGACCTGAGCGTCGTCCCCGGCGGCTTCGCCCTGCTCTTTCTGGTGCTGACCGGGGACGCCGCGACGCCCGTCGTCCTGCTCGGGACCCTCGGGGCCGTCGGCGCGATCGGTTTCGGCGAACTCGAACGTCGGGGTGGCTCGATCGCCCAGGCGGACCTGTTCGCGGTGCTGGTCGCGGTGATCGTCGTCCTCTCGCTGACGGTCACGTTCGTACCGGGGGAAGCGACCAGCCCGGCGTTTAGCGGCCAGAGCAGTGCCGGCACGCTCGAGGGAACGCTCGACTCCGCCAGCCAACAGTCCGCGATCGGCGGCGACGTGGAACTCTCGCCGGAGGTCCGGTTCACGGTCACCTCCGAACAGCCGTCCTACTGGCGAACGGGGGTCTACGACCGGTTCACCGGCGACGAGTGGGTCAGGACCGGCCACGACAGGGGATACGACGGGGACCTCGGGACGCCGCCCGGCGAGTACGAAAGCGTCACGCAACGCGTCACCGCCGAGACGGCCCTCGGCGTCATGCCAACCGCCCCGAAGCCGGTCGCGATCGAGGGCGAAATCGCCCGGTCCACGACGGTCTCCGTCCACGGCCAGCCCCGCCCCGAAGAACAGTTGCGCGAGGGCGACAGCTACGTCGTCCAGAGCGCCGCGGTCGAGCGCGATCCGGCGACGCTACGGACCGCCGGAACGGACTACCCGGACCAGGCGTCCGACTACCTGCAACTTCCGGAGAGCACGTCGAGCCAGTTCGAACAGCAGACCGCCGAGGTGACCGGCGACGCAGAGACCCCCTACGACAAGGCCGTCGCGATCGAGTCGCACCTGCGATCCTCGAAGAACTACTCACTCGAGGTCGATCGGCCCGAGGGCAACGTCGCCGACGAGTTCCTGTTCGAGATGGACGAGGGCTACTGCGTCTACTTCGCGACCACGATGGTCCAGATGCTCCGGACCGAGGGCATTCCGGCCCGGTACGTCACCGGCTACACGACCGGCCAGCAGGTCGACGACGACACCTACGTCGTTCGCGGACTGGACGCCCACGCGTGGGTCGAGGTCTACTTCCCCGACCACGGCTGGGTCGCGTTCGATCCGACCCCGGGCGACGCCCGGGAGGAGGCCCACACCGATCGCCTCCAGCAGGCCCGCGAGGACGGGCAGGAGAACGTCGACACCGACGCCAGCGAGGACGTCCAGATCGACGACGACGAGGACGAGTCGACCCCCGACGACCCCCGGGACGACACGAACGAGACGCCCGACGAGAACGAGACCGATCCCAACGACACCAACGGGACGACCCCCAACGACACCAACGGAACCGATCCGCCGGATGACCCCGGCACCGACGGGGCCGACGGAACAGATGACGACGACGACGCGACCGTTTCGGTCCCGATCACGCGCGAGACGGCCGCGCTCGGGATGATCGTGCTCGTCGGAATGGCAGCCGGCGCTCATCGGACCAGGGCGACGACCCGGGCACGGCGAGGGCTCCAGCTCATCTGGCAGCGGCGGCGGGACGACCCGGACGAGGACGCCCGGATCGCGTACCGCCGACTCGACCGACTCCTCGCACACCAGTACCGGCCGCGTCGCCGATCGGAGTCGCGCCGGCAATACGCGGCTGCGCTCCGGCGCGAGTACGACGACCTCGATCCCCGCACGGAACGGGTCGTCGGGGCGTACGAGCGGGCGACCTACGGCGAGGGCGTCGATCGCGAGACGGCGGACGCGGCGATCGCGATCGTCGACGACCTCGTTCGCGATCGACTCCCGGTGCTGGGCGATCGGTGAGGACCGGTTCATTCACCTCACACTGAAAAAGAACCACGCGACGGCGCCTGGGTCCCGATAGTGTTTAATATGCTCATTTCGTACGGGCGAACGTAATGTCGGAAGTCTGCTCGACGTGCGGGCTGCCCGAGGAACTCTGCGTCTGCGAGGACGTGGCCAAGGGCCAACAACAGCTCAACATCCGCATTGACGAGCGCAGATACGGGAAAGAGGTAACGATCGTCGAAGGATTCGATCCGAAGGACGTCGATCTCGACAGTCTCTCGTCGGATCTCAAGTCCAAGTTCGCCTGTGGTGGGACCGTCGAGGACGACCACATCGAACTGCAGGGCAACCACACGGGCCGCATCGAAGAGTTCCTTCGGGACCGCGGCTTCAACGTCGCCTGATGCCCGCGATGATCTGAGACGACTTCCGAACCACGGCCGCCACGCATCACGCCGCGACCGACGCCCGTTTTTCCGCCGATCGACGCCCTCGAAGCCGGTCGCTCGTCGATCGAACCGGACAGTCCCGCGCTAGAACGGCGACTCCGCGTCCGGGGTCGACTCGGCCTCGGCGTCCTCGTCGCCGACGAGACCGAACTGCATGCCGTACTTCTCCAGGCCGCCTTCCATGCTCTCGACGCGAGCGTCGGCGGTACCCTCGTAGGACCCGATCAGCCTGGCCGCCTGGACGCTCGCCTTGCCGTGGGGACAGACGGTGACGATGTGGTCGGCGCCCTCGAGGTCCTCGATCCGGCGCGAGAGTTCGTCGAACGGGACGTTCTCGCTGTCGGGAATGCGGCTGTACCGAAAGCTTCGTTCGTCGCGGATGTCGACGATCCGTACGTCCGCGTCGTCCTCGAGGAGTTCCTTGACCTCCGACGGGGAGATTTCGCCATCCATCAGGTCCCCGTTCGAACCCCGAAAGAATAAGCCCACGGGTGGATATCGGGGCCGATCGCCGCCGACCGGATCGGACCCGGCGCGGGTTAGAGCAGGCCCTCCTCTTTGGCCAGCAACAGCGCCGTCAGCGTCGAGTCGTTGGCCGGTTGCTCGCGGGCCCGATCGAGCGCGTCGGCGACCGGCACCGTCGTCACCGAGAGGAACTCGTTGGTGTCGAGTTCGCGCTTGCCGGGCTCGAGCCCCTCCGCGTAGACGACGCCGCGATCGTGCCGGAGGACGCCGGTCGCGACGGCGAACTCCTGGAGGAGCGCGGTGCTCGAGGGGCGAAAGCCGGTCTCCTCCTCGAGTTCGCGCGCGGCCGCCGTCGTGTAGGACTCGCCGTCCTCGACGATTCCGGCGGGGAGTTCGAGGTGGGTCTCGCGGATTGTCGGCCGGAACTGTTCGACGAAGAGCAGGCGGTCGCCGTCCGCGCTCCCGGTCTCGTCGCCGGTTCTCTCTCCTACCTCGTCGCCGATCGTCCCGGCCAGCACGTCGGCGTCGATCCGGGCCACCACGACCACCGCGGGCGGGAGGTCGGCCCAGTAGTAGCGTTTCTCGGTGCCGTCGGGCTGTTCGAGCAGGTCGTACCCCCCGTCGTACCAGGGCGTCTCGTACTCGAGAACCTCCTCGCGGAGGTCCCAGTCGTCGGGTACGGTCATCGGATGAAGTCTCTCGGCCGCGACTGTAATAGGTGCCGCTTCGGGCGATCCCGAGGACCGACGGCGTCGGCCGCCGAGCGATCGGTGGCGCGGTCGACCGGCGATCAGGAGTCGCCGGGGTCCGAGTCGGTGTCGAGGAGGATTCCGTCCGTCGAGACCAGTTCGTCCGCCCGCCGGAGCCAGTCGACGCCCCACTTGACGGTCGGCGGGACGAGCGTCGTGGTGAAGATGGCCATGAAGACGAGCACCGAGAACAGTTCCTGGCCGATGATGCCGGCCGACAGCGCGACCGTGACGATAACGATCTCGACGGTCCCGCGGCCGTTCATCCCGAAGCCGATCACGAGCCCCTCCTTCGAGGAGAGTTTCGTCGGGAGGGCGAACAGCCAGCTGCCGACGATCTTGCCGACGAAGGCGACCACGAGGACGAGCACGAGCAAGTCCAGCCGCTGCGTGAACACGTCGAGCGTCAGTTCGAAGGCGACGGAGACGAAGAAGATCGGCGCGAAAAAGCCCATCGCCAGGTCGTAGATGACGTCGTACATGTGCTCGTAGATGTCCCGTTCGAGTTCCGCCTGTCGCAGGAACAGCCCGGCGACGAACCCGCCGATGATCATGTGCAGATCCGCGAGCGCCGCGAAGAAGGCGAAGACGAGCGCGACCACGAGCGCGATCGTGAACGCGGAGGTCTTGTCGACGAACTCGTGGCGTTCCATCCACACCTGGAGTCGTCCCCAGAGGTACGGCAAGAAACGATCGCCGATCGCCAGCGCGACCGCGAAGAACAGCAACGCCTTCCCCGCCACCAGTCCGAGGCCCACGATGGTCACGTCACCCGTTTCGATGAAGCTCATGATGCCGGCGAACACGACCATCACGCCCACGTCCGACAGGAGTGCGCCGCCGAGGAGGACGCCCGCGATGCGCGTATCGAGGATATCCAGGTCGACCAGGATCCGCGATTTCGTCGCCAGCGACGTCGCCGCCATCGCGATGCCGACGAACAGCGACTGCCCGGTCGTCGCCCCGATGACCCCGCCGACCAGATAGCCGAGTCCGAAGGGGACGACGAAACCGCCGAACGCCACCATCAGCGACTGCGGGCCGAGTTCGAACAGGTCGTGGAGGTCGACCTCCATGCCGACGTAGAGCATCAGCAAGAAGACGCCCAGTTCCGCGAGCACGTCGATCGCTTCGCCACCGTGTAACACCCCGAGCACCGCCGGCCCGAAGACGATCCCCGCGAGGAGTTCGCCCATCAGCGCCGGATAGCCGACTCGCTCGACCGCGAGCCCGAAGAGCCACGCGAGCGTCAGCACCAGGAGGAGGTTGAGGAGATCGATGCCGACGGCTTCGACCATAGCCGGCCCTACAGGAGCCAGTGATAAATAGCGTCGAGCGGCACCCGCCGAGGGGTCACGTCCTCACGAATCCTCGAAAAGGTCGCGATAGAGCCGCCCGAACGCCTGCCGGCGCAACGTCGCGATCGCCGCGTCCGTCTCGTTCTGGAACGTCGCCGCGACCGCAGCTCCGTCGGGGCCGGCGTGCCAGACGACGCGATCGACGTTCTCGTTACCGACCTCGGTCACCTCGCCGTCGTACGTCTCGCGCCAGTCGTCGTACTCCTCGCGGGAGCCGACCCGGACTTCGAGCAGACTCGCGAAGAGCGCGTCCCGGGCCGTCTCGACGACCGCGCCGGTGACGCGCTCGTCGTACTCCTCGCGATCGAATTCCATGGCCTTCGCGACCTCGCGAACGACCGTCTGCGCCGCGGGGCCGATCGACTCGTACCGATCGCGCGCCTCGGCGGCCGACTCGAAACTGAGCGTTCCCACCGTGTCCATACGCGACCGGTCGGCCGACGGGGAGTTACGCGTTTTCGTTTCCGTTTCCGGTCTCCGACTCCGGGTCCGGTTCGCCGTCCGTTCCGTCGGGGTCGTCGGACTCGGCGTCCCCCGCCTGCATCCGTCGGGTCAGTTCCCGGGCCTCCTCGAGGACGCCCTCGGCCTCGCTCGTCAGCGCGCCGCGTCCGGGGCCACGGCTCTGCCGGGCGAGTTCGTCCTCGAACGTCGGCTCGTGGCCGTGGCCCGACTCGAATTCGGGCGTCTCGATCTCGGGAGCGTACTCGCTGACGATCGCGCCGAGGTCCTCGGGGCCGCGGTCGGCCCAGTCGGGGGCGTGTTCCGCGAGCCAGTCACGGTGGTCCGCCCGGCCGAGCGCGGCGGTGACCGCGAGGTGGTTCGCGAGGTGTTCCGCGTCGGCCTGTTCGGCGTCGCAGACCGGGCAGGCGTATCCCATACCCGCGGGTACGTGCGCGCGCTGTAAAACCTCCCCGTCCCGAATCGCGGAAATCGATCGCCGCCGACCTGGATCGACGAACCCGATCGATGCGGGACGGCCGATCGGGCGTCATACGGTTTACTGTAAGTCATTTCCGGCGCAACCGCCGCCCGGATCGCGGTTGCGCCGGTACATCGGTACAGCAATCCGTATCAGTCCAGTTTCCGGAGCATCACGATCGCGTCCTCCTCGTTGTCGTAGTAGCCCGGCACCCGCCGGAGCGGTTCGAAGCCGAACTCCCGGTAGAGGCGTTTCGCACCCTCGTTGGACTCCCGGACCTCGAGTTTGACCGTGCCGGCGCCCTGGGCCGCGAGGACGCCGATCGATCGCGAGAGGAGCGCCGAGCCGATTCCCGAGCCACGATGGGCGGGATGGACGGCGATGTCCTTGACGTGGCCCAGGTCGCGGCCGAAGTTCTCGGTCACGTCCGCGACGACGTAGCCGGCGACGCGACCGTCGCGGATCGCCACGAGAAAGCCAGGTTCGCCGAGAAACCGTTCGAACGCGTCGTACGGCCAGGGTTGGGAGAACGAGGCGTTCTCGATGCGCACGACTGCGAGGAGGTCTGCGCGTTCCGCGGGCCGGATCGACAGGCCCTCGTTCCCGTTCGAACCCGACGCGGGGAGTGTCACGGGCGAAGGTACACACCGAGCGATAAAAGAACTACGCGTCGCGACTCAGACCGTCTCCAGTCGCTCGATTTCGGCGTCCGACCAGTCGTAGAAGTGTCGATCGGTCTGCCTGAGCACCTCGACGCACTCGTTGTACTGACTGCGTGCGTCGTCGACCAGCGGATCGTCGGGGTTCTCCTCGACCCACTCGCGGAGTTCGGCGAGCGCCTCGGGCGAGTAGGTGTCCATCCGGTCCTGGTGTTCGAGGATTTCGACCTTCTCGCCTTCCTGGCGCAGGGTCCGCACGAGCGCCCACCCCGCGACGCCGTAGAACGCCAGCAGGGTGAACGCGAGCATCCCGATCACCTCGGCCGAGAGCGCCGCCATCAGTCGTCACCTCCGGGGACTTCCGCGGTCTCTGGTTGGCCGCGTCTGCCCTCGACGACGGACATGATCGCGTAGCCGATGATCGGGAACAGCACGATCACCGCGATGCCGCCGTACAGTTCGGGGGTGCCGCGGTTCTCCCACGCGAAGTAGGCCATGATGAAAATCATCACGGCGGGGATCACGTACTTGATGACGGGGTTCCACCAGCGGCCGACGTGGACGCCGGCGTTTCGGTTGACCGTGAGCAGGCGGAGTCGCTCGGGACCCATCACCCAGCCGATGACGCCGAGAATCATGAGCGTCGCCAGCGGTAGCCCCCAGTTGCCGAAGACGAAGTCGAGGTAGTCCAGCACCTCCACGGAGTACGCGCTCGGAAGGCCGAGCAGCCAGATCCCGCCGCAGACGCCGAGCACCGTCTGCGTCCGACTGAGCCGCGTCTCCTCGGAGATCGTCGTGACGCTCACTTCGGTGATCAGCAGGCCCGAGGTGAACGTCGCGAGGAAGAAGCCGACGAAAAACAGGATGCCGACGAAGCCGCCGAACGGAATCTCCGGGAAGACCTGAACCAGCGAGACGAACGCCAGCCCGGCACCGGCGTCGGGTTCGACGCCGACGGCGAAGACGATCGGGAAGATGGCCAGCGCCGCGAGGATACCGACGCTCGACTCGCCGATCGCCGTGAAGACGCCGCCGCCGAGCGGGACGTCGTCGTACTCGCGCAGGTAGCTGCCGATCGTCAGCGCGATCCCCCAACCGAGACCGGTCGAGAACAGCGCCTGCCCGAGCGCGGCGATCCAGGTCTGGCTGTAGGTCAGGTACGCCCAGTCGATCGTGAACGCGAAGGCGAGGCCGTCGGCCGCGCCGTCTAACGTCAGGCCGCGGATCACCATGACGAGGAGCGCGAATACGAGCGCCGGCACGGCGTAGACGACGATCCGTTCGACGCCGCGGCGAATACCGAGTCCGAGCACCGCGGCGATCGACCCCATCACGATCGTGTGCAGACCGATCATCAGCGCCGCGTTGCCGAAGAGGCTGTTCATGAACGGTTCGGCCTCGAAGCCGGCCGCGGTGAAGGTGAACAGCAGCGAGTGGACCGCGTAGTACAGGGTCCACGCGATCACCGGCGAGTAGTACGACATCAGTGCGATGTTCACCAGCAAGACGACGACGCCGAGACCGACCATGCCGCCGCGACCGACGACGTCGCGGAAGGCCCCGATGACGCCCTTGTTCGTGTACCGACCGAGCGCGACTTCGGCCATCAGTCCGGGAACTGCGAGGACGAACAGCAACGTGAGGAACGCGAGGACGAACGCGCCGCCCCCGTTGTTCCCCATCACGTACGGGAACCGCCAGATGTTCCCGGCACCCACCATCGCACCGATCATGGCCATCAGGAACCCGAACCGGGTGCCCCACTCCGCCCGTGCCGTTTTCGTTGGTACGTCAGCCATATCGACTCACATCGGCCACACCACCTGCAGGGACCTATATATGTGTTACCTGCCATCATGAAACACAGCAGTAATGACCGATTTCCGACCACAAAATCGACGACGGCGCTCGAACCGCCGGACGAAAGCGATCGGCCGGGAGTCGATCGACAGCTCGCGCTTCAGCGCGTTCTCGTCGTCGACGGTGCCTCACTCCTCGTCCGCGTTCCCGTCGTCTCCGTCGGCGATCGACGTCGTCGGCTCCTGGTCTTCGGTGCCGCCGTACTGGGTATCGGGGTCTTCCGCGTCGTCGCTGGAGTCGGCCGCCGGGATCACTCCGCGGGGATCGCGTCCATCTCGAACTGTTCGGTGAGCTCCTTCAGTTCGTCGAGGGCCTCTTGCTCTTCCCGGAGGTTCTCTTCAAGGACGTCGGCCGCCTCGTCCATTCCGAGCTGGTCCGCGAGCGGGATCAGGTTGCCGTAGGCCGCGATCTCGTAGTGCTCGGTCTTCTCGGCCGCCGCCATGTTGTGGTAGTCGAGCACCTCCTGGGACGGATCTTCCTCGGTGAACTCCTCGTACTCCTCGACGAGCCCCTCGATTCCCTCACACTCCTCTTTCTCGGGTGGCTCGCCGAACATCTCGAACACCTCCTCGAGGCGATCGATGTGCCCCTGGGTCTCCTCGCGGTGTTCGGCGAACGCAGCGGCGATCTCGTCTCGTTCGGTGTTCGACTCGAGGTCCTCGAGCGCGTCGAGGAGCTGGTGCTCGGCGTGATAGAGGTCCTCGAGGCCGTGCTCGAACAGGTCCTGGATCGTATCCATGCTCATGTTGTGACCACGAGCCTCGTTCACGCGTCGCCAGAAAAAGTCGCGAGCCTGCGACGGCAGGTCACGCCGCACGCGATCCGATCCGAGCGCGCCGGAGCCACAGCGTGGCGCAATCGCCGGCGCAAGGGGGCCAATTTCGCCTCCGTCTCTACGAACGCCGACACGACGACGGCCGGGAGCGGGCGTTCGGTCGCCCCACTTACCGGCCGTTTTTGCCGGGCCGATCGTCCGTCTCACACCGTCCCTGAGGTCCGAACTACGGCTGACCCGCACGGGGCCGTTCTGCTGGAACCTCGGCATCCCCGGCCGTCCGAGATAGCGGCATCACTCACCCCTACGACCGAGCAGGGGTATCCCTTGCGGGCGAAGCGTCACTTATGCGCTCGCCGACCGAACAGCGACCGATGACTGACGCAGCCGAATGCGAGCCGCTGGCCGCCGGACAGGACGAGACCGAGCGCGACGACGCCCACCTCGACGACGTCGAGGAAGGGGCCGGTTGCACGGAGATCTGGGAGCATCTCGCCGAACAGCGCGACGAGTGAGCCGAGATATTCGCCACGAGAGCGACTCTTTTGCCTCCGAGACACGTACTGAACGACCATGACCGACAACCGCTCCGGTGATCGATCTACCGACCGCGACGAACCCGATCGATCGATCCCGACGGACCGCGAATCACCGGTCGGCGCACCCGTCATCCGGGGCGACGAATCGGTCACCGGTCCGCACGCCCGGGAGGCCGTCCAGTTCGATCCCACCGATCCCGACAGCGTCGCGGACGCCGCCGAGACCGTCCGCCAGTTCGCCGCCGACGATACCGCCGACGATCACCTCTACATGCTCCGCGGGGCCGCCGCCTCGGCCGCACTCGTCCGTGGCGAGGGTTCCTACAAGGCCGCCGCCGAACGCGCCGGCGGAGACGCCTCCGTTTCGTTCATCCGCAAGTGGGCCCGGGTCCACGACCTGCCGCGATCGGTCCGGAAACAGGTCGCACTCGGCCAGATCGCGCCGACCGCCGCCAAACACATCGCCCGCGTGGGCGGCGAAGCGCGCCTCCTGCTCGCCTGGGCGGCCCTCGACGGCGACCTCACGGTCCGGGACGTCCGGAGCGTCGCCAGCGCCGTCAACGACGGGACGCCGATCGGGCGAGCACTCGCCGACCACGGCGTGCAACTCGGGCGACTCGAGGTCACGCTCTCGCCGGAGCGCTACCGCGATCTCCGGCGGCGCGCCTCGATCGACGGCGTCGAACCCGGCGAGATCGTCACAGAGGCGCTCGACGAGTACTTCCAGTGAGCCTCCCAGGGGCACGGCACGTACCGACATCCGTCGCTGTCACGGACACTCGCGGGCAACGGAGAAAGAAACGTTTAACCCCTACTCACCGATAGTACGAATCGCAGGGCCGGTAGCTCAGTCTGGCAGAGCGTCTGGCTTTTAACCAGACGGTCGCGTGTTCAAATCGCGCCCGGCCCGCTTTCCTGTCGCGAACAAGTCCGTGAGCGACAGGCAACGGAACGTCGGGATTTGACCGCAGGGAGAGCGCAGTCTCGCGAAGGGAGTGAGCGAGGAAGCGATCGACCGTGTGTTCAAATCGCGCCCGGCCCGCTTTTGCCGCGAACGAACTCGTGAGTGTCAAAACGGCCACGAGCGATCTGAAGGAGACCAGAAAGGCACAGCGTAGCGAGCATTTCTGGGCGTCGCATCGACTCACGGCGAATTGCCACTCGAAAAAGCCAAGGATCCGAGTTAAGACAGTGTTTTATATAGTATAAGGGTTGAGATGAAATTAATTTCGGGGGTAGCCGTACCTCAAGCCCAGATACGGGTCAATCCAAGAGCGCGGCACTACTGATACGGGGACGGCGGTTGACGGTGGTGGAGGCCATCCACACGACGAGGGAACAAAACGACCTCAGGTCCATAATACTCCTCGACGAATGAACATCGACGAAAAGACTATCCGAAATCGGTGTGCTGATCCCGTGTTCGACCGGGGGCAGAAGTACCGCGACGAGGGACACATCCGGCGAATCGAACGATTCGACGAGGTGGTCACCGCCGTCGTGCAGGGATCGTCTCAATACGACGTAACCGTCGAACGGGGAGAAAAGACCATTTACGCCCGGTGTACGTGTCCCTACGATGGCGCTGGCGAATGCAAACACGTTATCGCGGTGTTATTGGACGTCGCCGCCGACACACCCCGAGACGAGAGCGAACGTGTGGAGTCAGTACTCCAAAACGTCTCGACCGACGATCTCCGAGTATTCCTACGCGACGTACTCGCCGAACATCCGGATCTCCGTGATCAGTTCCTCGCGCGCTTTGGTGACACCGGCAAATCTATCGAAGAGTATCGCGACGAAATCGAGCAACTGTTCGACCAGCAGACACAGGCCCATCCGGTCGTCACCGACGCCGTCGACTTCTCGCATCTCTTTGAGTTGGCTGAGCAGTACCACGAGCACGAGCGCTACCTAGAAGCTGCGACCGTCTATCGCGCGCTGTTCGAGGGCGTCGACGATAACGAAGACCGCATCGACGCCGCGTACGGCCACTACGCCAAAACCTTGCAGTCCGCCCTCAACGGATACGTCGAGTGCGTGCTTGCGGCCGATCCTGACCAGGACGAGTTCGAGAAGTACATCGGTGTGCTAGAAAACCGAGCGACATCGGAGCATCCAGCTAACACCGAGCAGTTCTACCGAGCGATCGACGATCTCAAAGAGCGACGATGACGGTCAAGCCCCTCACCCGAGAAAAGATTCGGTCACTCTGTATCGAACGATCCCTAGAGCAGGACACCAACTACTGGAATCGAAGTCGGATTTGGGAGTTGACCATCGACTCCCGACGATTTATGCGCCCACCCGCAAACGAACCTCTATGGGCGGTATCGAGCTACGAAACGGAACACTCGTCGTCGAACGTGAACCGAACCAACTCGACGAGCTGGCGATCAGGTTCTCCAAGATCATCTGTCAATTTGACATTAAGCACGTCTACATCGCGGGGTACGTCTCCATACTCGCTGGTCGGGCGCGCTCTACCGAAGACGTCGATGTCCTCATCGAACAGATCGACGAGGAGACTGCAACCGAACTCGCAGAAACGCTCGACAAAAAAGGGTTCTGGGGACCGGCAATGCCACTCACATCGATGTACGAGATGCTCGACAACGGGGATAACATCTGGGTCGCGCCGTCGGATCAGGTCACGCCGCACCTCGAAGTCAAGTTCGCACGCGACGAGTTCGACTGCGCGTCCCTCGAAAACGCTATCACGGCCCGAATCGGTGGGGAGACGGTTCCGATAGGCCCGTTAGAGCTCCAGATCGCGTACAAACTCTACCTCGGTGCACAGAAGGACGTCGAGGATGCGGTCCACCTCTACACACTCTTCGAGGAAAGTCTTAGTATGCCCCGCCTCGAAGAGTGGGTAACGCGACTCGGCGTCGAAGACGAGTATGAGCGACTCAAACGCGCGTGAGGACCTCGACGCGAAGCACGGCCGCGACCGCGAGCGGCGCATCGAAGGCATCAAGCGCTGGGTCGAATACATCAAGTCTGAGCCTCCCGAAACGTGGGGACCACAGCAGAACGCCGTCGTCAACGACCAACTCGATGCAGCTCAGAGCGTACGAACCTCGGCTTCTCACCAACAGCACGTGAAAGACGTAGCGGCGGAAATCCTCGACGCGAGCAACGAGTCCGACGCCAATTCGAAATAGACGATCTCCTCGCAGGAAATTCATCTCAGAAACCATACACAGCGTCTCGAAATAAGAGGAGTTTCCAAGACGTAGTCGTCCTGGGCTTTAAGATACCGTGTGAAAGCCAAGGGCCGGATTTGAACCGGCGATGGGCGGCTCTGCAGGCCGCTGCGTTCGGCCGGACTCTGCCACCTTGGCGCAGTACAACGTTGTCACTGCGTTCGTTTAAGCATAGCGGTACGGCGCGAGGGTAGCTGTGTGATCCGATCGCCGGCGGCGAGCCACTCCGCCCTACGATAGCGAGACGGACCGGAGAGAACGGCGCCGTTCGATCGGAAGCGATCGAATTCGAGAGACTGCCGCTGCTGTAGCTACCTGGTACCGACTCGCGGAGTTGAATCGTCGGCACGCCGGTTTCGGTACGCTGGACATGCAAAAAGCCCCACACAGCTGTCGCTGTGCGAGGCTCAGAGTAACGTATGAGTGGTGGCGGCGAATCGAATTTCCCAGAGGGTCTCCCACTCCAGTACTCACCGAAACGCAGGCGGGCTTATCTTCCGTGTTCGGGATGGGTACGGGAGGAACCCCGCCGCTGTGGCCGCCTTAACGCCGACTCACGGAATCGAACC
>NZ_JCASSM010000008.1:0-145237 GCF_059736495.1 Halosolutus sp. YCN4
GTGTCTGCTCGCGCTCCACAAATTCTAACTGAATGTCGGTGCTAGGTAGCGTGAGGCGGTTGAATTCGGGCATGGATACCGCGAATTCCACCGCCTCGCTTCTTCAAACTCTAATCTGAACAGCGCCCGTCGCCGGAGCCCGCAGGCTTACGGTCGTCACGCACCTAGGGCCGTCGATGACCGTCACCGTCCGATACACCTGTCCATACTGTGGGGCCGTCGTCAGCGTCGAGCGCGCGCCCGACCTCGCGGACCGATCGGTCACCACGGTCCCACAGCCTGGCTGGGAGTACGCCAGACCGGACGACGACGACCTCGAGTCGGCGGACGGGATCGAGTTTCTCTGCGGCGAGGACGGCCCGATCACCGATCTCGAGGGAGAGCCGATCGAGGGCTGCGGACGGCCGTTCTACCTGAACTTCGTCCGCTACGAACAGGGGGTCGAACTCGACCCGGATCCGCCGACCTACGGCGGGCCGCGCTTCGACTTCGACGTGTAGCGGACCGGGAACGAACACAACCCTTTTCGACGGGCGGGCGTTGCTATCGGTATGGACGAAGCCGCCGTACGCGACCGCCTCCGGACGGTCGAGGATCCGGAACTCGGCGACGACATCGTGTCGCTCGGGTTGCTCAACGACGTCACCGTCGACGGCGATCGGGTCGACGTGAATCTCGCGCTCGGGGCCCCCTACTCCCCGACCGAAACGAACCTCGCCGGCGAGGTTCGCGAGGTGCTCGCGGACGAGGGCCTCGAGGTCGATCTCTCCGCGAGCATCCCCGACCGGGACGACCTCGCGAGCGAAGAACAGGTTCTGCCGAACGTCAAGAACGTGATCGCCGTCGCCTCCGGGAAAGGCGGCGTCGGCAAGTCGACCGTCTCGGTGAACCTCGCGGCGGGGCTCTCGAAACTGGGCGCGCGCGTCGGCCTCTTCGACGCCGACGTCTACGGGCCGAACGTCCCGCGGATGGTCGACGCCGACGAACCGCCGATGGCCACCGAGGACGAGACCCTCGTCCCGCCCGAGAAGTACGGCGTGAAGCTGATGAGCATGGCGTTCCTCACCGGCGAGGACGACCCGGTGATCTGGCGCGGTCCGATGGTCCACAAGGTCATCACCCAGTTGACCGAGGACGTCGAGTGGGGCCACCTCGACTACCTCGTGGTCGACCTCCCGCCGGGAACCGGCGACACCCAGCTGACGATGCTCCAGACGATGCCCGTCACCGGCGCGGTGATCGTCACGACGCCCCAGGACGTCGCGCTCGACGACGCCCGGAAGGGCCTGGAGATGTTCGCCAAGCACGACACCGTCGTGCTCGGCATCGCCGAAAACATGTCGACGTTCGCCTGCCCCGACTGCGGCAGCGAACACGACATCTTCGGCTCCGGCGGCGGCCGAGCGTTCGCGGACGAACACGAGATGCCGTTCCTCGGCTCGATCCCGCTCGACCCGGCCGTCCGCGAGGGTGGCGACGGCGGAAAGCCGACGGTGCTCGAGGACGAGACGGCCACCGGCGACGCCTTCCGGACGATCACCGAGAACGTCGCTAACAACACCGGGATCGTCCACCGGCGAAGCGTCTCCCAGACCAGACGCAGCGAAGCCGCCTCGCCCGATCGATGACCGCCGCGGACGAATCCGATCGCGAACCCGCCGGCGAGTTCGACCCGGACCCGGAGCGCGTCGACTGCCTCCGCGAGATCGCGGACGAGATCCGCGACGAGTCCAGCGAGAGCAAACAGCTCGCGAACATTCTTTACCGGACGAGCGACCTCTACGACGCGGACGAGGAGACCACGCCGGAGGAGATCGTCCGCAACGTCAAACTCATCCTCGAGGTCAAGGAACGCGGCGGCCTCGAGCGCTGAGCGCTCGTACTGACTCGTTTTTCGACGAACCGCGACGCTACTCGAAGCATCGGGAGCGTCGCCTCCAGTTCGGTCGAACGGAGAGCGCGACTCGAGGGGTGACTGCGGCACGACCGTCCGACGGCGTGGACCCCACCGCGTTTTCGCCGATCGTACGGCTATCGCGGCGACCGTTCGCGAACCTGCGTGGCGAATCGAATCTGGGCGAGGATCGCGCACCTCGAGAAGACATTTGATGGTATCTAACTACTTTTGGTACCTTGCAAGGGTGTCGCTTATCCCTTCGTGCCCGCTCTATTCGGACAGGAACGTAGCGAGGTACTCGCCTCGCACTGTCTCCAACGATATCCATGACCAACACAACGACACCGATCGAAACGACGTTCGAAATGCAGCGACAGTCTATCAAACAGAGCCAGCAACTCTTCGAGCAGGGCCTTCAGTTCCAGGAGAACATCGCCGAAACGTTCCTCCAGAACGGGTTCGCGGCCCAGCGAAGCGCACAGCGCCAGGGGACCGAACTCGCCCGAAAGGTCTTCGACGCACATCTCGAGGCGGTCGAGTCTGCCCTCGACGAAGATGCCCACGACGTCCGATCGACCGTCGACAAACAGTTCGAGGACGGGACGAAGCAAACTCAGCAGTTGATGAACGAGGGATTCGAGCAGTCCGCCGAACTGTTCCAGCACCTGCTGCACGCGCAGTTCGACGCCCTCGAGTCTGCGCTCGACGGGGACGGATTCGACGTCCGATCGGCCGTCGACCGGCAGTTCGACGAGTTCGAACAGGCTCACGAAGAGACCTGGGACGAGTTCGAGACCGGGATCCATGAAGCGGTCGACGACCTCACCGAGCAACAGAAAGCACTGCTCGCGGAGTCCACCGAGTCGCTCCTCGAGGCCCAACAGGAGACCGAACAGCAGACCGTCGACGGCGTCCGGCAGGCAGAGGAGGCCGCGGAATCCGTCCAACAGCAAACCGAAGAGATGGTCCAGACGACCCAACAGGGAGCCGAGTCGGTCACTGAAACGACACAGGAAAGCGCCCATGACCTCGTCGGCGAAGCGGCCGAGGCGACCGAAGACGTCACAACCGAGACCACTGACGCGATCGAAACCGCAGCCGAAGGCGGAACCGAAGCCGTCGAACAGAACCTGCAGTCGATCGCGGGCGTCGGACAGGTCTACGCGGATCGCCTCGCCGGGGCGGGCATCGAGACGATCGGCGACCTCGCCGACGCGCAGGCGAGCATCGTCGCCGAGGCTGCGGAAATTTCGGAAGCGAACGCCACCCAGTGGATCGACGCGGCTCAGTCCCAGGAGTAATCGCAGTACGCCGCTGGGATTCTCGAACCCGGGTCGACGGCGCTATCGTTCGTGAATCGTGTGAGAATCGCCGGTCAGGCGCGTCGTTTTTGGGTCTCTACCTCGAGAATCGACCGTGGACGCGAACCAGCAGACTCCGGCGAACCCGTACGGGATGGACGAGGAGTGCCGAAACTGTCCGGCGCTCTGTGAGACGCGCACGCAGGTGGTCCACGGCTACGGCGACGTCGGCGCGGACTTCCTGTTCGTCGGCGAGCGCCCCACGGCCCGGGCGGACGCGGTCGGCGTCCCGTTCCTCCGGGACGGGGACGATGCCGACGACGGATCCGATCCGGAGGGGACCACGCTCCGACGGATGCTCGAACGCCTCGGACTGTGCGACGCCACCTCGCCCGCCGATCGGCCCGCCGTCGAGAACGTCTACCTGACGAACTGCACCCGCTGTCGCGATCCCGATCGACATCCGACCGACGAGGAGATCGCGAACTGCGAGCCGTACCTCAACGCGGAGATCCGCATGATCAACCCGGAGATCCTCGTCCCGGTCGGCGAGCGCGCCCTCGAAGAGATCGGGACCGAGTACACGACGACGCCGGCCGACGACCTCTCGTTACCGGACGTCCACGCGACGACGATCCGCGGTCGCGGGTTCGAACTCGTTCCGATGGTCGAACCCCGGGACCAGACCGACGCACAGACCCAGGCGTGGCTCGAACACTTCGTCGACCTGATGGCCTCGGACTACCGCCAGACGAAGGGGCGACGGGAGCGATAGCGCGTTGGCGGACGATCGGAGAAACTGTGCCGGCGGACCGACCGCTCACCAGTACGGATTCTCGCGCCACCGCTTCGATCGGGCGCCGGTGGCGGCCAGCGCGCCGACGAAGACGACAGTAACGGCGAGCGTCGCGACCGTCGGCACGAGCCACTCGCCGGGCGTACCGAGCAGGTAGCTACTGACGAATCCATAGACGCCGACGATCGCGAGACAGACGATCGTGAGCGTCGCGAGCAGTCCGGAACCGGTTCGGCGGCCCATGGCCAGCAGTGAGCACCCCATCATCATAATTCGTGCGCTTTCGGCGAGAATCGAATCGGCCGTGCCGTCCGGAAGCGCCGCGTTCAAGGGCTGCGCCGACCGAGAGTGAGGTATGCTCATCGTCGTCCCGGTCGATCCGCCCCGGGAGGGACTCGTCCTGTCCGCGCTCGTCGATCGGACGCCGCTGTCGGCGTCGGAGGCGGCCGCCCTCTACGAAGCGGCGGCGATCGACGTGCTCCGCGCCGCGGCCGCGAGCGGCGGCGAACTGCTGGTCAACTACCGCGACGCCGAGACGCTCCCGGACGAGTACGCCGACGGCGATCCCGAGGCCGAGAGCAGGGCGCTGGTAGCGTCGGCGCTCGAGGACGCCGACGAGGTCCGGTTCGAGCGCCAGGTCGGTTCGACGCGCGCCGCCAGAATCGGTAACACGGTCACGCACCTGCTCGACCGCGAGGGGGTCCAGCACGTCGGCGTTCTGGAACCGACCGTCCCGCTCGTCGCTCGCACGGAACTCGACGGAGCGGCGATGTCGCTCCGTCGCCACGACGTCGTCCTCGGGCCGTCCACCGGCGGGCGGACCTACTTCGCCGGCTTCGCCGACCCGATCGACTTCACCGACGCCTACGACCCCCCCGCGCTGTCGACGCTGGCCGATCGGACCGCCGACGCGGGATTCAATCTCGGGTTCGCACCGATGCTGCCGACGATCACGACCGAATCGGGGCTGGCCGCGACGAAGGCGATGCTCGACGCGCGGGCCCAGGCCGACCGACCGGGCGGCGCGGCCACGGCCGCAGTTCTCGCGGACCTGGGAGTCGTCGTCGGGAGTGACGGGGCGATCGATCGGCGGTAGACCGATAACCATTTTGGACCGCGAGCAGAAGGGGAACTTGCGGTGGGGTGGCAGAGCGGCCTAACGCGCCTGCCTTGAGAGCAGGTGGCTGTCAAGCCTCATGGGTTCAAATCCCATCCCCACCGCTTCTGCGACGAACGGACGTGGGGAGCGAAGCGTGGACAATTAGATTTGAATCAGACCGGGGTTCTGCGAGCAATGCGAGCAGGTTCTCGGGCGTGGTTCAAATCCCATCCCCACCGTTGCTTTCGCGAACAAACTCGTGAGCGACAGCGAGGGCGATGGGATTTAAACGAGACCAGTCGCGCGCAGCGGAGCGAGCACGTCTGGGCGTGGTTCAAATCCCATCCCCACCGGTTTCCCGCAAACGAACTCGTGAGCGACAGCGAGGTCGATCGGGTTCCAATTGCAGATGGAAGCCGGGGGAGCCGACAATCCAACCGGGAATCGGCGTCAGCGACTGATTCGCGGGCACGCTCTCAAGATGCCGGAGCGCAAATCGCTACCCATGTGGCCACCGGCCGTCGCGGGTGGGCCGCCGATACACGCGATCGCCATCTCAGCACTCGGCGACGTGTTGGTCCCGACGTTCGCGCTCGGACTCGCGCTCGTTCACGTCGTCGCCGGTCGACTCCAGGTTCTCGATGCGATCCCGCGCAGCCGATGGCTGTCGATCGCGGGGGGCATCTCGGTCGCGTACGTCTTCGTTCACGTGCTCCCTCGAGTCGGGGCCGCAGCGGAGACGATCGACGAGAACGGGACGATCCTCGCGGCCCTCGACTACCACGTCTACTTCGTCACGCTCGTCGGGTTCGTCGTCTTCTACGGCCTCGAACGGTTCGCAACGGTCGGGTTCGGCTCGACGTTCGCCCGCACGGGATCGATCGTGGGCCGCGCTGTCGACGAGTCCCGACGCCCGACCGCCCGAGCGGCGTCGACCGGCGTCTTCTGGATTCACGTCGGATCGTTCGCGGCGTACAACGCCCTCGTCGGCTACCTCCTCGTTCATCCGGAGGAGCCGGGGGCGGTGAGTCTGACGTTCTTCTTCGTCGCGATGGCGTTGCACTTTCTCGTCAACGACGTCGGTCTGTACGAGCACCACGGACGAACGTACCGCGGGTACGGCCGATGGGTTCTCGCCGTCGCCGTCTTCGTCGGGGTTGCCGTCGGATACGCGACCCCCGTCAGCGAGTTCACCCTCGCGCTCCTGTTTGCGTTCCTCGCAGGGGGTGTCGTGCTCAACGTGATCAAGGAGGAACTCCCCTCCGAACGGCAGAGCCGTTTCTGGGCGTTCGTCGCCGGCGCAGGGGGGTACTCGCTCCTGTTGCTCACCGTCTAGCACCCGTCGGAGAAAGGCGACCGCGCACGCGGCCCGACGGTCGCTACTCGTAAGACAGTTCGAGTTCGCGAGCGCGCTCGAGCAGGTCCGCGTCGTAGTACTCTTCGGTCTGTTCCGGCCGGGTGTCGTCGATCGCCCGGACCTGCTGGACCGTGTTGCGGAAGACCTTGAACGTGGCCTCGTCGACCATCTGGCCGTCCAGCGTGACCGCGCCGGTGCCCTCGGCCTTGGCCTCGTTGAAGCGTTCGATCTTGCTCACGTCGCGTTCGAGTTCCTCCTGGGTCGGCATGTGGATCGTGTTCGCCTGGATCGTCTGCTTGGGGTACAGCGACCACGAGCCGTCGAGTCCGAGGTGGGCCTCGTATTCGACCTGGTCCGCGTAGGCGTCGGCGTTGTAGTAGGTCAGGCCCGCGCGCTCCTTGAACAGGTCGTCGAACGGACCGCCGATCGCGAGCAGGTCGCCCGCGCTGGCCTCGTTCGAGAGTTCCTCGAGGAGCGCGTCCCAGCGCGGGCGACCGTCGCCGAGGTCGCGCGCACCGAGTTCGGCCGCGTAGTCGACCGGCCCGAAGACGAGCGCGGTAAGCCGGGACTCCTCGCCGAATTTGGAGATCTCGTGGAGATCCGAGCGAGCACGGCCGGTCTCGACGATGATCGAGAGCTTGATCGAGCCGTCGGCGTACCCGTATTCGGCCTCGGCCTCGGCCACGGCTTCGGCGGCGCGTTTCACGTCCTCGATACGACCGACCTTGGGGACGACGACGCCGTTGATCTCGTCGCCGATCTCGCCGACGAGTCGGTCGATCTGTTCGCGGCCGCGAGACCGGAACGACTCGTCCTCGTAGCTCCACTCGACGCGGGGCCAGATCTCGCCGGGGAAGTCGTACTCGGGGACGAGTTCGATCGTGTTCTCGAGCCCCTCGGCTTTCATGTTCGGCGCGGTGCCGTCCTCGATGTCGGGAACCAGCCAGTCGGGGGCCTGAAAGCCCTCGGCCTCGAGGCCGGAGCGGAGGTACTTCGCCGAGTCGTCTTTCGGAACGGCGGCCGGTGCGGTCTGGAAGGTTCGGCAGAGTCGGATGTCCTCGGTCATGTCTGGATTGTCTGGATCTGTAGTTATCGGCAGTCAATTATAACGTTCGATCGTGTTAGTTAGAACGCTTTCGAATCTCCGCGGTTCGTGTCCCCGAATAGACGGGTTCGTCGTTCTGGTTGAACGCGATGTGTTCGAAGGTGACGGTGCCCGCCTCGTCGCTCGAGGCGTCGTTCTCGGACGACGTCCGAGAGCCAGTCGAGGTCTCCTCGACGCTGTCCTCGGCCTCGAGCACGCGGGTGAACGCGTAGACGGTGTCGCCGGCCGCGACGAACGTGTGGAACTGTTCGTCGTCGAAGCCGACCTCGCGCCACGTCCGCTCGTCCGATCGGGCGTGGCCAAGCGCGGTCGATCGCGTGACGTCGCCGTAGGTGACGATGTCGCCCGACGGCGAGTCGCTCATGACGTCGACGTTGTGGTGCTGTTTGGCCGTGTTGAGCGTCGCGAGGGGGAGCGAGGCGACGGTCACGTCGTCCTGCGTGCGTCCCCGTTCGTGGCGGTACGCGACGACGGCGTCGCGCTCCTCGGCCGCTTCGAGCGCCGCCGCGAAGTCCTCGAAGTAGCCGCCTTCGGGGGTGACGAACTCCGCGGGGAGGTCGGGACCGTCGCCGTCCTCTTCCGCGGCCGCAGCGCCGCCCCCGTCCGTCGCGACCGGTTCGCGACGGGGGATCATGTTCGTCCGCTCGTAGGAACAGAGCACCTCGCCGGTCTCGGCGTCCCTGCCGCGGGTGCGCCAGGAGACGATGCCGTACTCGGGCCGGGAACTCGAGGTGGCCGTGTTCACGACCTCGCTCTCGACGTGGAGTTCGGTACCCGCGTAGACCGGCGTCCCGGGGAACCGGACGTCGGTGCGGCCGAGGAAGTAACCGCCTTTCTCGCTCAGGTCCTCGACGGTGATCCCCAGCGTCGCGGCGGTGAGGAAGTCGGGGTGGATCGGCGGTTCCTCGAAGCCGCGGTCTTCCGCGGCGTCGGATCGCCAGTAGGCCGGATCGTGGTTCAGGGTCTGGCTCATCCAGGACTCGTTGCCCCAGCGGGTGAGCGTGAGGCCGGGGTCGTGCTCGATGAGGTCGCCTTCCTCGAAGTCCTCGAAACAGTTACCCTTCTCCCTCGTCTCGGCCTGTTCGAGCGCCTGTGCGAACGTGTCGGGATCTGTCCAGTCAACCGGTCGCGGTTCGCTCCGCTCTCCGCTCCCGTTGTCGGAATCCCGTTGCGATTCCCTAGTCATCTGCGGTAATTTCGTCGGTCTCGGTCGTCTGTTCCCGCTCGCGGCGAGCGATCGTCCGTCGCATCTCGTTCTCGACGATCATGTAGCCCTCGTCGAAGCCCATGCCGGGCTTTGCGAGCACCTGCGCGGCGTCCGTCGCGAGCGCGACGTGGGCGCATGCGCGTGCGGAGGTTTCCGTTTCGTTGCAGGTGCCGCCGAGGTAGGCCCGGGTGTCGGTCCCCTCGCAGTAGCGGACGGCCTGTCCGCTGCGGTGGATGCCGCCAAGGTCTGGCGTCTTGACCTGCACGAGGTCGGCCGCGCCCGCGTCGACGAACGCCTGCACGTCCTCGAAGGTGTTACACCACTCGTCGGCGACGATGTCGACGCCGACGCCCGCATCCGCGAGTCCCTCGCGGAGTTCGACCATCGCGTCGATCTGGTCCGCGCGATCGCCGACGTCCATCGGCCCCTCGATCTGAATCGGGTACGGGGCGGCGGCCTCCTTGAGCGCGGCGAAGTAGTGGACGACCTCGTCGCGATCGTACGGCGCGCCGAATATCTCGCCGATCATGCCGTAGACGTCGATGTGAAACCGGGGCTCGTACCCCTCCGGGCCGAGTTCCTGGGCGCGTTCGACGAGCCACTCGACGTACTCCAGCAGGGTCTCGCCGTTCTCGCCGATCTTCTCGACGCTGTTGATCAGCGCGTGGGGAAGCACCGGCACGCCCTTGACGAACATCTTCTCGGTGTTGGTGTACCGATCGTCGCCGGACTGGCCGAAGACCGGCACCGGTTCCGTCGCGGGGTCGGTGCCGAGCGCGTCGGCCATCACGTCGGTGCGCGTAGTGTTCCGGGCGTCCGCGGCCGCCGCGAGGAGGGCCTGCGAGACGCCGTAGCGGATCGCGGTGTGGAGCCGATCGCCCTGGACCCGCAGTTCCTCGAGTGCTTCGGCGTTGTCGAGGAACGCGGTCGCGTCGCGACCGACGAGCGCCTCGGCGACCGGCCCCTCGACGACGGGTTCGTACTCCGCGGCCTGGAACAGCGGGTCGCGCCCGCCGGCACCGGAGTACTGGACCGCGGCACAGTCGCCCCGCACGACGGTGCCGTCGGCGAGTTCGATGTCGACGATGAGCGTCTCGCCGGCCTGGCGTATTTCGTCGAAGCCGTCTGTGACGGGCTCGCCCTCGTAGGTGAACCCGTCCTGTTCGGCTCCGCGCTTGATCGCGCGCTGGTCGTCGAAGAAGAACCCGGAGTAGCCGGGCGTTGCGTGAATTGCCTCGATCTGCATCAAACGTCACCCTGTGGTCGACCGATGAGTTTTCCGTCGCTGATCGCGTCGACGTCGTCTGCAACCATCCGGAACGACTGCTCGCGTCCCTCCGTGTCCGCACGCCGGGAGAGGCGCGCCTTGTGGATCTCCTTGATGTCCTCGTCCATCGCGAGGTCGGCCCACTCGAAGATGCGGACGCGACCGTCGTCGTCGCGGGCCGGCAGGATCGCCCCCTTCGCGCTGTCGCTGGGGGCGAAGGGGACGTCGAGCGCGCCCGAATCGAACGCCTCGATCGTTCCCCGGACGACGTCGCCGTCGCCGTGTTCGAAGATGGTGTCCATCAGGCACCGCGTCTCGCGCTCGATGAGGTCCTGTTCCTCCGCGATGCCGTCGATGTCGATCTCCTGCTCGATCGCCATGTCGATGACCTGTCGCGTCGTGCGCAGGCCGGAGGCGTTCGCCTCCTTGGTCGGGACCCCCTGGAACTCCTGTGGGGACTTGGTGATGACCTTGTCGGGTTTTGCGATCGCGGCGGTCATGCCGCCGAGGCTGATGACGCCGTTGGCGCGGGCCTCGTCCGGCGGGAAGCCGCCCATCCACTCGTGGAAGACCGTGGTGACGACGACCTCGTCCGGGAGGTACTCGTCACCCAGCTTCTGGAGGGCGTTCAGGGCGGCGACGTCCTGGACGACGTTGCCGACCTGCCCGTAGCCGAGCGTGATCGATCGCACGCCCTGGGTCGCCGCCAGCTGGCCCTCGACGATCATGATCGCGATCGCGATCGAGGGCGGGACGAGCGTTCCCGTGAGGGGACCGAACGGTTCGCGGTTGATCCGCACGCCGCGTTCGGTGTACGCGCCCGCGAGACGATCGACGAACTGCCACTTCTCGATGGTCTCCTCGAGTCCGTGGCGCTTCGTGTAGGGAATGTTGTAGGAGATCGGCCCCCCCTCGAAGCTCTGGAAGCCGCCGGCGAACGTGATCGCCGCGAGCAGTCGGGCGTCCGGCGTCCCGTGGCGCACCTCGATCGGCGCGTCGATCGCGTCGATCAGTTCGCGACAGCCGTCGACGCCGTGGTTGACCGCGGGAAAGCCGTTCAGGGTGTCCTCGCCCGTCTCGCGGGCCTTGTCGAGGCCCTCCTGGGCCTTCCCGTACTCGTTGTCCCGCGTGTAGGAGTCGATCGTGGTCGGCAGGAGATCCGCCTGCCCCTCCCGGTGGAGGTACTCGAGGAGTTCGATCTGGTCGTCGAGCCTGGGGACCCCGGCCCGGGGCTGGAGGAGGGGTTTGTCGGCCGACTCGAGGACGTCCGCGAACCGCTTGCGGTCGGGCAGCGATTCGTGGTACTCGATCGCGTCCTCGAAGTCGACGTCCGCTCCAGTGGACCAGTTCGACCGAATCTCCTCGTCGATACGCCGTAGCTCGTCGGATGGAATCCGTTCGTCTCGTATCATTTAGGAATTGATAGTAGCACGTTCAGACTCCGTCGGACTGATCTGGAGGTCCTGTCGGAGTGCCGCGATCGCGTCCTCGGGATCGGTCTCGGAGTCGAAGACGCGATCGAACCCGAGTTCCCGGAAGGTTCGACGGGTCTGTTCGAACTCGTCCTGCCCGACGGCGAGATTGCCGCCGATGAACGTGACCGCGTCGACCCCGTATTCGTCGAGGACGTCGTGGAATCCCTGACAGTCCTGCTCGGCGTGGCCGTACAGCGACGAGACGAGTACGGCCTCGGCGTCGTGGGCTACTGCCGCCTCGGCGAACTCCTCCTGGGAGGTCTGGACGCCGAGGTTGACGACGTCGAAACCAGCTGCGCTGAAGGCCTGCTCTAAGATCGTGATGCCGACGACGTGCGCGTCGGAACCGATCACGCCGAGGACGACCGTTCGGGACATGTATTGAGAACCATGAGGAACCACCGTATAAACCTAATGATCTTCCATGATAATACTCCTTAAACATCCTAACACCCACTCTATGGGACGAAGTCACAAAGTACATTATCGATGGTAAAGGTTTAGGGAGCGGTCCGAAAACTGGGTGGTACATGGGAGCACTGTCGAACCTTCGCGTGCTGGACCTGACCCAGGTCCTGGCCGGGCCGTACTGTACGATGTTACTCGCGGACATGGGCGCGGACGTCGTGAAGATCGAACGGCCGGGCGGCGACCTGATCCGATCGAACCCGCCGTTCGTCGACGATCCCGAGGAGGAAGCCTACGGCGGCTACTTCCAGAGCGTCAACCGCGGCAAGCGAAGCATCGAACTGGACTTCGGCGACGGGTCCGATCGCGAGGACTTCCTCTCGCTCGTCGAGGAGGCCGACGTCGTCGTCGAGAACTATCGCGCGGGCACGATGGAGAAGTACGACCTCGGCTACGAGACGCTCACCGAGTACAACCCGCAACTGATCTACTCCTCGATCCGGGGGTTCGGCGACCCGCGGACGGGCGAAACCGATCGGCAGGGCCAGCCATCCTTCGACCTCATCGCGCAGGCGCTCGGCGGCGTGATGGAGATCACCGGACAGGAGGACGGGCCGCCGACCAAGACCGGACCCGGCGTCGGCGACCTCTTTACCGCGACGCTGAACTGCATCGGCATCCTCGCGGCGGTCAACCACCGCGAACAGACCGGCGAGGGCCAGTACGTCGACACCGGAATGTACGATTCGATGATCAGTTTTACCGAGCGCGCCATCTACCAGCAGTCCTACACCGGCGAAGCGCCGTCCCGGCAGGGCAACTCCCACCCCACGCTCTTTCCCTACGACGCGTTCGAAACCGCCGACGGCTACGCCGTCATCGCGGCGTTCAACGACAAACACTGGGCGGACCTCTGCGACGCGATGGGCCGCGACGACCTCGCCGAAGAGTTTCCCACGATGCCGGAACGCCTCGAGAACCGCGACAGCCTCCGCGAGGAGATCGCCGACTGGACCGCCGACATCATGACCGACGACCTCGTCGACAGTCTCGAGGGGCGGGTCCCGGCGGCACCCGTCCAGACCACCGAGGAAATCTTCGCGGACGAGCACATCCACGCGCGCGACATGCTCGTGCCGGTCGAACAGCCCGGGGCCGACACCGAGGTCGAGATCGCGGGCAACCCGATCAAGATGAGCGAGACGACGCCCCAGCCCCGCGGCCGCGCGCCGTTGCTGGACGAACACCGCGAAGAGATCCTGGGCGAGGAAGCGGAGACGACGGCCGACGACTGAGACGGTCCGTTGTGATTCGTTACCGGTGATCGCCGCCCCGGTCGGGCGATCACCGGTAAAACGTTACAACGATCCGGATGAGACGGGACCAGCCGTTCGATAGGACGTCGGTGTCGAGGCGATCGGTATCCGGTCTGCCACTCCCGTCCGGCCACCACTACACCCGTCCAACAGATCGATCGGTGCCGCGACCCGCGCGGCTGATCGGCGGTGACTCGCCGGCGGAGAGTAACCCTTTTGCGGGATCCCTGCACACGTCCCGGTATGAGCAACGATTGGCCAGTCGACCCCGACGGCGAGGAAGGCAGCGAGGGGATGCGCAAGTTCGACATGCGGATCATCGCGGACAAGGTCGACGAGGAGGAGGACTTCCCGATGGACGTCGCCGAGTTCGTCGACGAGTACGGCGACTACCCGATCCGGATCAACTACCAGCGCGTCGTTCCGATGCACGAGATCTTCGACTACGTCGAACCCGAGGAGTTCGAGACGATGGTCGACATGCACAAGGCCGTCGGGGACGCCATGCGCGCGGGCGACTTCTGGACGTACCACCCGAAGGGCAAGGATCCCGAGAAGAAACACGCGTAACGCGGCGGACGACTTGCGATCGATTTTTCGGGCCGCGAAATTCGATCGGTTCCGCGATTCGTTCGTGCCGGCCCCATCACGAATCTGGATTACGTATCACTTATACGAGGGCGTTCGAAAATTTCCCCTACCGTGACTAACACGCAGGTAACGCTGGTCCAGATCGACAACTACGGGCCGTGGACGGTGACGCCGGAACCGCGCCGCGAGGCGGACCTCCAGACGATGCAGTCCCGGCTCTTCGCCGACATCTCCCAGTTCGTCGGTTCCCGTGACGGGTACGTCTTCTTCACCCGCTTCGACAACATGATCGCGGTCACGAACGGGCTCTCGATGACCGATCACGCCCTCCTCCAGGAGTCGATCGGGAACCGGTATCCGGTGACGCTCAGCCTGGGCGTCGCGACCGGGACGAATCCCGTGCAGGCCCTCTCCGACGCCACTGCGGGGCTCCAGGAGGCCGGTAGCGCACAGGATAAGCACCGCCGCGAGATCCTCGAGGGGAGGGTCATCGCAGACGCTCACCGGACCGACGAGGACGTCCAGATCGCGCACTTCGACGTGATCGACGCGACCGGCAACTACACGGACGAACTCAACGCCTTCGACAGCTTCATCGAGATCGAACAGGGGTACGCGGAACTGATGCGCCACATGCGCTACTCCCACGACAGCCTCTCGTTCTTCGTCGGCGGGGACAACGTCATCGTCGTCTGTCCAGCCCTCGAGGAAGCCGACTACGAGGACGCGATCTACCACGTCGAGGAGGCCGTCGACGTCGAACTGCAGGTCGGCGTCGGTCGCGGCGCGAGTGCTCACGACGCGGGGTACGCTGCAAAACACGCGCTCGAAACCTGTCGGGCCGACGGAACAAGGGTCGAACTCGACTGGTAGCGGCCGATTCCCGAGACGCGAAACTTCACCACGCACCGGCTTAAGCGTGCCGGGGGTAGCTTTTAGCCCATCTGTAGGTATTGTTCACACATGGAATCGGAACTGTCGGTCAGGGACGTCCTGACGACCGAATACGTCGGCGTTAGCGAGTCCGATAGCGTTCTCGGGGCCGTCCGCCTCATGCGCGAGGAACGGGCGAGTTGCGTGCTGGTCGTTCGCGGTACCGACCCGGTCGGGATCATGACCGAGTGGGACGTGCTCGGACTCGTCGCCGAGGAACGCGAGCCAGGCGACACGACCATCGGCGAGGTCATGACCACGCCGGTTATCACCGTCTCGCCCGATCGATCGCTCTCCGACGTGGCCACGATGATGAGCCGGCAGGACGTGCGCAACATCGTCGTCGAGGAGGACGACGAACTCCTCGGCGTGGTCACCCAGCGCGACGTCATCGCCGCCGCGGGGTCGTTCCAGGGCACGGTCGCACCGGGTCGATCGACCGAGGCGACGCTCGATCGGGACCGCCCGATCGACGACGCCGCGTCGCTCGCGGTCGAGAGCACCGACGAGGAGTTGCTCCCCAACGGCGGCGACGAGTACTCGACGCAGGGCGTCTGTGAGGCCTGTGGCTCGCTCGCAGACTCGCTCTGGGACGCGAACGGTCAGCTGGTCTGTTCGGACTGCCGTTCGATGTGATCGCCGCCCGAACACCGCGCTCGTCTCTTCTCGATCCGGTCGCCGACGTGCATCACGCCGATAGTAAGACCTTTCGGGTGCCGCAATGGACTGGTCGGTAATGATCGCGACCCTCGACGACCTCGACGTCGAAGGGACGACGGTCGGCGTCCGCGTCGACGTCAACAGTCCCATCGACGACGACGGTGGGCTCGCCGACGACGCCCGACTGCGTGCCCACGTCGATACCCTCTCGGAACTGCTCGATCGTGGCGGTCGGGTCGCCGTCCTGGCCCACCAGGGCCGACCCGGCAGCGACGATTTCGTTTCCCTCGCGTCTCACGCCGATCGCCTCTCCGAACTGCTCGATCGACCGGTCGACTACGTCGACGCGACGTTCAGCGACGCCGCTCGTGACGCCGTCACGGACCTCGGGAACGGCGACTGCGTCGTGCTCGAGAACACCCGCTTCTACAGCGAGGAGTACATGGAGTTCGAACCGGAACGAGCCGCCCGGACCCACCTCGTCGAGGGGCTCGAACCGGTGCTCGACGCCTACGTCAACGACGCCTTCGCCGCCGCCCACCGCTCCCAGCCCTCGCTGGTCGGCTTTCCCACGGTGCTTCCCGGCTACGCCGGCCGGGTCATGGAGGCCGAACTCGACGTACTGGGGTCGATCGAAGAGACTCCGGAACCCCGGGTCTACGTCCTCGGCGGTGCGAAAGTGCCCGACTCGATCGACGTCGCCTGGAGCGTCCTGGAGAAGGGACTGGCCGATCACGTCCTGACCGCCGGCGTGGTCGGCAACGTCTTCCTCATCGCCGACGGGGTCGACCTCGGCGACGCCAGTTCCGATTTCATCTACGACCAGGGCTACTGGGACGAGATCGATCGCGCGAGCGACCTGCTGGACGCGTACGGCGAGCGGATCGCGATCCCGCGAGACGTCGCGGTCTCCCGCGACGGCGATCGCCACGAACTCGGCGTCAACGCGCTCCCGCCCGCGGAGGGCGAGGCCGCGATGGACGTCGGGAGTTCGACGCTCGCGTACTACCGGCGGATCCTCGACGACGCCGGGACGGTCATCCTCAACGGTCCCGCGGGCGTCTTCGAGGAGGCGGCCTTCGAACGCGGCACGCGGGAACTGTACGACGCCGCGACGGCGGTACCGACGAGCATCGTCGGCGGCGGCGACACCGCGTCCGCACTCCGTCAGCTCGGGGTCGAGGGCTTTTCCCACGTCAGTACCGGCGGCGGTGCCGCCCTCCGGATGCTCACTGCCGAACCGCTCCCGGCCGTGACCGCGCTTGAGCATGACGACCGAGCCAGCGATTGAACCGGCGACCCGGAACGACCTCGAGACGATCACGGAGCTGTGGGTCCGCCTCGCCCGCGGCCAGCGCGAGTACGGATCGGCCGTTCGCGCCGCCCAGAACCGGGAGGCGATGCGGGAGACCCTCGGAGCCCACCTGCACGCGGACGGCCTCCTCGTCGCGCGCGTCGAGGACGCCGTCGTCGGATTCGCCTCATTCTCGATCGAACGCGGCTCGCTGGCTCTCGAGACGACGCGGGGCGTGCTCTCGAACCTCTACGTGGAACCGGCCTATCGCGGGCAGGGAATCGGGACGGCGCTGCTCACCGCCGCCGAGGCGGAACTCGCCGACCAGGGTACCGAAACCCTCCTCCTCGAGGTCATGGCGGACAACGAGGATGCCCGGGAGTTCTACCGGGCACAGGGGTACGACGAGTTCCGGATCGGCATGTCGCGATCGATCGGCGATCGGTCGGAAAACGATACACACTCAAAGGAGGACGGCTAACGCACAGCCAGCGCCAGGGGAGCATGGGCGGTTCATGCACTCGACTTGTAATCGAGACTTCGTGGGTTCAAATCCCACCCCTGGCTTAAATCCTTAGGTTCAAAGCCCCTACCTTCAGGTATCGGCTGTTTCCGACATCCAAAGGAAGTCAGCAATTCGGACCCGAGGTTCAAAGCCCATTCTTCTACTGACCTGAATGGAGGTGTCAGCGCTTGAGCTCGGCGACTGGCGGGATCGGCCCGTTCTGCGGAGCACTCGGCTGTACCGACGACGCCGACGTCGTCATCCAACATCCAGAGCACGGCGAGCGGACGGTCTGCGAGGACTGCGCCGGCGATTACGAGGTGATCTGGAATGTGCAGTGAGGCCGGTGACGCGAGAGCGTCTGATGCACTCGTCATGTCACAACGCGCGCTCGGTCGATGCGTCGACCTCGAGCGCGACCTCGCCGAAGTCCGCGAGGAGATAGATGATCTTGATCGCCGAGTCGGGGCCCTGGAGCGTGATCTCGATGAGTGACGGCAGCAACGTCCGGCCGGAGGACGCACTCCAGGTCGCCCAACGGGCGATGGCTCGCTGCTCGGAACTGGAAGACATCGTCGACGAACTTCGGGAAGACAACCTCGATCTCCAGGATCGAGTCACTGCACTGGAGTTGCGCTACGAGGATATCGAGGAGAACCGCTCCTACGACGATCTCGATCGAGATGGCCGTGTCGGAGCTGTTCGCGAACACGCCTTTCGCCGGGCGACCGAGAGCCACGGGAAGGCCGCGCTTGACTACAACGACATCATGTGGAGCGTGTTCGACGGAGAGCCGAGCGCGGACTACTGCTATAAACTGATGCGTCTCGCCGCGAAGGCGCCGGGATTCGAGTACAAGAACCCCTCTGGAAAGGGGAAGCAACTGATCGTCGACGCCCACGAGGCGAGAACTGGCGCCTCGTTTTCGTCCGCGAAGAAAACGGATCTGGAGGGGGAGATCTAACGATGGGTTTCTTCCGCCGAGGTATTCCACCACCAGTTTCATAGAGTGAAAATTGCGTTGTAGTGCGGTTTGTACAAACTGTCGATTAGCTGTGGGTACGCCGAATCCGACGCCGTCCGACGCCGTCGTTCGACGTCTGGAAGGCTCGATTCGGTTTTATTCGCAGACGAAAACCGCGACCGATCCAATGTCAACAACCCAAACCCAGGACGAACCACTCACCGATCGTCTCGCGACGGAGTTCTACCGTCGCTACTACAAGGAGGCGATCGGGCAGCTGGCACAACGCTACCCGAACGAACAACGCTCGCTCGAGATCGACTGGCGCGACATTCACCAGTACGACCCTGATATCGCGGACGACTACCTCACGCAACCAGAGCAGATGCGTCGGTACTTCGTGGAGGCGCTCCGGATGTTCGACCTCTCGATCGACATCGAGTTGAACGCGCATGTACGCGTCGGGAACCTTCCAGAGGAGTATACCTACTATCCGGGCGAATTCTCTCCATCGGGGCACCTCGGCGACTACCGGTCGATCCGGGGCGAGATCACGAAGACCTCCGACGTCTACCCGAAGATCGAGGAAGCGGCGTTCGAGTGCAAACTCTGCGGAACCGTCACCCGTGTCCCACAGTCAGACGGGAGCTTCCAGGAGCCTCACGAGTGCCAGGGCTGTGAGCGACAGGGGCCGTTCAGAGTGAACTTCGATCAGTCAGAGTTCGTTGACGCGCAGAAGCTCCGGATCAAGATGCCGCCGGAGCTCGCCGACGGCGCCGGCCAGAAAATCGACGCCTTCGTCGAGGACGACATCGCCGGGAAGGTAACGGTCGGCGACCGGGTCTGCGTCTCGGGCATCATCCGGTTCGAGCAGAACACCAGCGGCTCGAAAAAGGAGCCGACGTTCGACGAGTACCTCGAAGGCTACCACATCGATATCGAGCAGACGGACCAGCAGGATCTCGACATCTCGAGCAAGGAGCGAAAGCGGATCCACGATCTCGCTGACGGGGCCGAAGGCGATCCGTTCGAGGTGGCTGCGCAGTCGTTCTCGACGAAGGTCTTCGGCTACGACCTCGAAAAGAAAGCGCTCGTCCTGGCGCTGGTCTCCGGCGGATCGATCGAGTACGCCGACGGTGACACTGACCGATCGACGGTGAACGTCTTCCTGATCGGCGATCCTGGAACTGGCAAGTCAAAGCTAATCGATCGGGCGGAAGATGTTGGATGGCGGACTGTCGGTGTGACGAGCCGCCGTGCGAGTGGGCCTGGCCTCACGGTTGCAGCTGAACAGGACGACTTCGGCGACGATGGCTGGTCGCTCAAAGCCGGCGCGTTCGTCAAAGCCAACGGCGGGGCGGTGTGCATCGATGAGCTCGACGATATGGACAGCGAGGTCCGTGCACATATGCTCGAGCCGATGTCGAAGCAGAAGATCAATGTCGAACTCGCCGGCGAGAGCGCCACGTTCGCAACCGAAGCCGCGGTGATCGCGGCGGGCAACCCGAAGCACGGCCGGTTCGATCCATATGAGCCGATCCCTGAACAGTTCGACTTCCGTTCGGACCTGTTGTCACGCTTCGACCTGATCTTCACCGTCCAGGACGAACCCGACGAAGATGACGATCGAGAGCTGGCTGATCACGTCCTGAACGTACGCGATGCCGCAAAGCGCGATGATCAGAACGAGGCCAAGGAAGACGACGGCGTCGAGCCGATCGTCGAACCGGAACTCTTCCGGAAGTGGATCGCGCTCGCGAAACAGCAGCCTGCTCCGCCGTTCGAGAGTCAGGCGGTCAAAGAGCAGCTCCGGGATAGCTTCCTCGAGATTCGCCGGCTCTATGATGTCAGCGACAACTCACCGATCCCGGTCACCTTCCGTGACCTCGAGGCGCTGGTCCGGATCGCCGAGGCCGCTGCGAAGTTCGAACTCTCGAACGTCATCACCGAGCGCCACGCACGGATCGCGACCGAGATGGCCGGTCGGTCGATGCAGGACGTCGGCAAGAACGAAGACGGCGAGTACGACGCCGACGTCGTCGAAGTCGGTCAGTCGAAAAGCCAGAAGAAGCGGATGAAACTCCTCGCGAGCGCTATCAACGAACTCGAGGACGAGTACGCCGATGGCGTTCCACGAAATCGCGTGATCGAGTACATGACCGAGGACGACGATCGGTGGAACGTCGATCGGCTTCACTCGGACATGGACAGTATGCTCGAGGATGGCATCGCGATCGAGCCGAAGACCGACCACATCCGATATCTGGGGAGGGCGTGACCATGGCGGATGATGCCTCGTCAAAAGAGATCTACGAGAGCGTGGTCGGCTACGTCAAGCACAACACGGGCGGAGAACAACCGCCGCTGATCCACGAAGGGCCGGTCGTCTCGAGTGTCTCGTGGAGCTATCCCGACGAACATCCTTCGCGGATCCGGTCGGCGATCGCGGTGGCGACGTCCCGGGGCGATCTCTTCCGCTACGTCGACGACTCGGACGGGCGTGACCGGGCGTATCTGGGGATCGACGACGCGGATACACTCGAGCGCAAGATTCGCGAGTACCACGACCGAACCGAGCGGACGACCCGTAGCGGGGCGCTCAGACTTCGGGTTGCGAATCATCGAGTCGACGACCTTCGAGGTGAGAACGATGACTGATAATGACAGCAGCAACTACAGATGCGTCACTGAGCACGGTCACGGGACTCAACCAGCGAGAAATCAGGAGACTAAAAGAGGCCAAGAAGTTCGAGCACGATGTCGACCAACTTATCGAACCATCCGGTCTCCTCTTCGTCCTCTTCCCCGGAGGCGCGGCCACCCGATGAGTTCGACATCTGCTAACTGGTACACCAATATCCATCTAAAAGATTGGGTGAAACGGTCAGTCAATACGGACACTGATCACTCGTCTTCGAATTCTGAGAACTCCACTGGAACCGAAGGGGGTGACAACTCGTGACGACCGGCAACGTGGTCAACCTCGACAATGGCCATAACGGCTACTGCGTCGAGAGCCTCATCGGTGTCACCTACTGCGGTGAAACGTTCGATCCCACGGCTCTCAAGCGCGAACCGTATGCGATCAATCGCGGCCACGACCATCCGCACAACACGCTCTGCTTCGACTGTTCGAAGGCGGACTCGCGAAAACTCCGTGACGCAGCGCGAGGTGAACTCAAGGGATGACTGTCTTCGAAGACACCCTGGAACTCTGGCAGAACGCTCTTGAGCACGATGACGTCGCGACAATCACGGGCCTGCCCTCGCTCGAAACGCTCCTGGAGGCACGCGACCGCTTCGCGGAGTTGGGTAACGAGCCCCGCGACGGCTGTCTCGTCATCTCGATCGATATCGCTCGGGAGATCTCGCTGGGCTGGGTCGAGATCGAGGGACCAGCAGTTCCGCCAGGCCACGAGAAGTTCCGGCCGTTCGACGACATAATCTCGATCATCAACGGCGCAGATCGTAGCGCGTTCGTCTGGCGATCGGACGCCGTCCGACTCGACATTACGGTCCAGGATCCCGACGGGGTCGTCGCGATCGATTTCAACAGGGGTGACCAGACCGATGTCTAAACAACAAGGACGGGACCTAGAGACCCTCCCACCGAGTGCGAAGTTCGTGTACAAAGTCCTCGAATACGAGGCACCACTCACACAGAAAGAGATCATCGAGGAGACACAGCTGACTCAGCGGACCGTCTACAATGCGCTCCAAGATCTCGACAAGATTGACGTCATCGACAGCCATCCCCTCCGGACAGATCTTCGTCAGGACGTTTACTACCTAAAGTAATCCTCGTCGTTTCTGGATGATCGCTAAGTGCAAAGGATGAGTTCAGCACGACGGCATCGTTTGTTTCACGCCGAAACAGGTGAACCACCTGTTCAGTAGTTCTGCGAACTGAGCGGTATACTGTTACTCGTCGTATCCTGGAATCGAGATGGGTTCCCCGGCCTCGTTTAGATTGGCCCAGACATCACCGGTGTGCTTAACGACAACTTCGAATTGATACGTATCTCTCCCATCCTGTGCTCGGGAGTTAAACGATACTACTTCGTGATTGGCGTGACGCTTTGAGGCCGCGGTCAGGCTGTAGACACCATCTCCCGTATCCAAGCCTTGAACTACCGTCTTGGGTTCGCCACTAGCGGGCGTATCAACCGTCGTCCAGACTGGACGTTCGGTATTCCCTTCGTGGGAGCCGTAAACCAGTGTCAGCCGCACCGGTTCTGTATTCCCGGTATCGCTTCGAACGACGATTCGTTCAAGGGGAGGGTCCGAGGTGGACGCTGCGTCGGTACCGCCGTCAAAAGAAAGGGCAGAACAGCCAGCCAATGCGGTCAGCGTCGTCACTCCGCACGCAAGAAGGCTTCTCCGCGATGTGGACGGGGACAATTCGACCATATCACCGATGTACTACGTCTCGTAGATGAAAATTTCGATACTGCTATTTACACACTCTGAATTGAACGATTGAGAGCATGAGTGCAGCACGTCGACTTCGTTTCTTCCAATCGTGCTGCGCTGAATCTGCCGATCGGTAGACCTGTGAACTGAACACTGGTACAGAAAACATATATGTGGTATTGAAATAACAGAACTTATGAAAATAAAGAAAGTAACTCATATCGGTATCCTCATTGATATCGTCATCTTCCTCTCGATTACCGTTTTGATCTGGGGGTTAGATACCACACGCGTAGTCCCGCTAGAACTCTCGTATTACACTATTGACTTTATCATAGGAACCCCTTTGTTTAATATTTCTAACAGAGGGGCTGCTTTGTTGTACTGGTTAGGTTTGGGTATTGTTTACACTGCTATCTTTTCGACGGTTGTGGTGTTAGTTTTCCGGCGAATCAGAGGGGATATCATATAGTATTCGATCGGTGTTTAAAATCTCTCTACTGCCCGATCACGACCACCACTCGATCAGCCTTTGACCTGTGCGACATTTGCGCTGTGAGTTCAGCACAGGTCGTTCGAACTGCTTGGTCTCTGTCAGGACTGGCATGACCGACTCAGAGGTTGTATTCCTCACAGAGAGGCGTTTATTTCTGAGTCTTCTCCCCTAGATCACCTGTGAGAATGCGCTTGCGTATTGATCGGCGTTCGGTGGTGCAAGTTCCGTGATGGTTCTGTAATCGCCACACTTTCGTTCAGTGCTGTTATAACCAACTTCGTGGTAACTTGCTTATGAATCGGCGGGGATTCTGTGTTGCAGCAGGTGGGGCACTCCTCGGGACATCAGGATGCTTAGAGGCCGATTTCGAGCAAGGGCTTCGTCTCAGTGGTGTTGTATTGGCCAACCAGCGAACAAGCCACATTGTGGTTCAACTTCGGATACAACAGGGAGACACAACGGTCGTCGATAGTGAGTATTCACTAGAACCATCCGACAGTTCTGGATCTGGTATCACTATAGACGACGAGTGGAGCGACCGTGTGGATCAATACACGGTCACAGTAGACCTCGACGATGGGATGACAGACTCTTTTATTTACACCGGAGATCACAGTCATGGAGACTGTACGGTAGCATACATCGGAATACGGCCTTCGACTTTCCACTTCTCCACTCACGAAGCCCCTGATGGGGAATTCTGCTCTACAACCAGTGATTGATAGACACATATTCTGTCTTGAGCGATTCGCTTGCCTGAGAATTGCACCAGACCCCGTTCAAGATACGCGCCCTGTATTCAGCAGAGACTGAACGTTCTACTCAGACTCTGTCAGAATATGCCTGCTGAATATAGAGGATGAATACAGCAAGCTACCCTTGTTTCTGCCAAGAATTAGTGCTGAATCATCCGGTCAGTAGCCCTGTGTCCCTTATAGTAAAAAGGGTTTTATTTCCCTGATGAAAACCCGCTATTATGCCCTCCACTGATCAAAGTCACGCTCTGACGAAGCGCCAACTTCTGGCTCTCTGCGGCTCCTGCGTGGGGGGCGGTGCACTCGGTGGATACGCATACGGGTCGGGATTCTTGCCCGATGACGACTGCAATCCCGCACCGCTGGATACCTCGCCGACTGACTGGCCCCTCCCCAACTACGATGGAGGGAACACTCGCACTGTCCCGTCCGAACACGCACCCGAGAGCGGGTTGTCCGAAAAATGGAGTGTCAGCGTCCAAGACCCTGGACAACCCACCGCAATCAACGGTTCCGTTTTCGTCGCGGGAATACGGCCGGATTTCGTCATCTCGTACGATCTGTTCACCGGCGAAGAACGATGGACGAAACCAATCACCACGACACAGCCGGGACTGCGACTTTCGCCCATGGCAGGCGGCGATTCTCTCGTGATACCGCAAGATAGCGAAGATGGAGACACTGTCTCGAGGGTATGGGCCACAGCCGACGGAAGCGAACAGTGGACGAGTGAGATAACCAGCGGACACGTCACACCGGTACTTGATGCAGGGCTGCTCGTCTTCCGGGATTCTCCTGATCTGATCGCAATGGACGCTCGTACCGGTGAAGAATGCTGGCGGGAACGCTTCACAGATCATCTCCGATCAAGTACTATCCACGCCGGAGAAACCGTTGTAATGGATACCGGCAGGGACGGCGAAATCATCGCGCTTGACGCGAGGACGGGAGAACAGCGGTGGAATACCGATATTTCTGAGTATTTTCATCCGAAGTTCGACGCCATTCGAGATCCCCTCGTCGCCGGGACTGATCGCCTCTTTTTCGGGACGTTCCGTGGGATGTTGATTGCCCTTGATGCGGCCACCGGTGAAACGGAGTGGGTGACGCCAGAGACTCATCCAGAACTTCCTACCGAAGGCGGACGGGAGCACGCTCCGCTCACACTCGAACCGATTGCCTTTTCGAATGATACACTGGTGGTCATCGAATCGGATGGTACAGATCGGTCGGATAGCCTGCACACGATTGATCCGACGACAGGACGCAAACGGTGGACATTCGAACCGGAGGAGGACGAAGACGTACGTATCCGCTCGGCGGCAGTGGGCGGAAAGACGGTGTTTCTTCCCGTGATGGATGCGTTCCACCTCGTCGACCTTGCGAGTGGAGAGATTCTCGAAACGCACGAACTTGACGGATACGCCCAATCGGTATCTCTCGCTAATGGTCTCTGTCTCGTTGCCACCACTGAGGGAATCATAGCCTTCGAAGAGGAATCATGACCGGTCACTACCCTCACAGATCGGCACTCAGTCTGTACCACATTCGCGCACTGTATTCAGCAGGAACTGAACGCTTTATTCAGATTCTGTCAGAAAATGTCTGCTGAATATAGAGTATGAGTGCAGCACGACGACTTCGTTTGATTCACGCCGAAGTCAATGAATCAGCTGTTCAGTGGATATGCGAACTGAGCGATTCACTCAAACCAAATCGACCAGATGATTAAAGCCAGAACAGCAAACAGGGTACTTGTCAGCCACACTGCTGTTGTCTCCTCGGAGACGAAGTGGGTCGTGAAGAAAAACCCAAACAGGCTTCCAAACGGTGCGGTAGCGATAACGATTGAAACTGCATTCAGAAGCGATATTTCTGACCGTCCCACGGCAGTCAGAGTATCTCCAACGCTCATACCATACGTATTTTGTTGAGTCACTATAAATTTCAGTGGGATATTGTTTGCTCACTACTTCGCCTATACGTAATACGGCCACCGGGAACCTATTATGGCTGGAGGATTTCAACAGAGTCTGGTTCGACAAAGATAGTAGAATAATCCGCTTCTTTCTCACAATTTAAGACTCACAATCGCCATTACTGACAGCAACGGCCTCTTCGCCCATGATCCCGGTCCGAGGCAGCGATGACGTCCGGGGTTGGCCGACAGCCAGCGGTCTCTCCTGTACTCATGTCCACAACAGTCCAACCCCTCGGCGAGGGTCAGGATTGCGACGAATCCGATCAGATCTTCCGGCGCTACGTGTTCGAGGATCCTGACTGCTGTTCGTCGTGCTTCCGTCGCATCAAGAGCGATCACGTCCGGATCACGTGGGGCTCGACCGGCCACGACGTCGAACCCAAGGCGACGCGCGCCAAGCCGATCCGACTTCACGAAACCGAGGAGGACGAGATCGGGCCCGAAGGCATCTGTATTGGTTCGCGGCAGGTCGCCAACACGGCGATCGCCAAGTACCCAGTCCGTACGGTCTGCGAGGACTGTGGCGCCGTCGCTGGCCGTGCCGACTCGGATCCACTCTCACGAAGAGAGGCACTCCGCCGGGCGGAGAACCTGGTCGACCGACTCCACGAGCTCGGCGAGCCGGTGGACGTGGACAACCTCAAACACGCCGTCGGTCACCTGAAGTCCCTCGAAGAGTTCGCCAGCTACGACACGGAAGTCTTCGAGGCCGCGACGACGGTCTGTGTCCGACGGGCCCGGAAGCGATCATGACAGTCCACTCGATCGACGAAGGCCAACCCGTCGAGGTCCGCTTCGCCGGTCGCGACGTCAAGGGCGTCGTCGACGAAGTCCGCTGGCGGCCGTCCTGGAACCAGCCGATCGAGGAGATCGTCGTCGTCGCCAACGGCACACGGATCGCGACCGGCCGTGCGAAAGTTCAACCACAGTAATCGAGTCCCCGATGTGGCCACGGCCTGGCACCCGCTGTGGCTGAAGGGGACCGCTCCCGCTGGATCGCTTCGGGACGAATGACACACCGCGACTGGCAGACTCCAACGGCCCGTCCCGACTTGCGCCGGGATTCGGCATGAACCTCCCGGACGGGACCCGGCGCGCCCATTTTCATGCACTGATCAAAATGTTCGAGAACGTACCCGATGACGTCGTCTACGTCGGCGGCGTCGCGATCGTATCGCTTCTAGTAATCGGTCGGCTCTACGTCGGTGAATACTACTTCAACGACCGAGCCCGGTTCTGGAACCCGCTTCGCCGGCACGTCATCCCGCTACTCCACCGACTGTTTCAGCGGCAGGACAGCGATCTCTACGCCGAGACTCGAGTCCAGAAGTCCGAACTCGTGGACGTCGTCGACCGCCGGCCTGAAGCAGTCTTGGAAGACCTCGCTGCCGCCGGCTACGAACCGAACCCGCTGGCATCTCTCGCGACCGACTGGACTGGTAAGTCGGAGATCGCCAGTTGGGCACACTACGAAGGCCCGCGACCGTTCCATGGAGCCCCACACTTCCTGAAACATCGCCAGGTCCATGTCCGACTCTTCCCTCGCGAGGAGGGGACGGCGATCACCGCCCATGAAGAGGCAAACCCGTGGCGGCCAGACCAGTGGCAGGACCACTACCGCGGCGAGACGCTGGACGTCGAACACGGCGTCGCTGTGGCTGCGTTCGATCTCGGCCTTGACCACATCTTCGAAGAACACGCGAACGCCCACGCGGAGGCCTGACGAGTGATGGTGGCCACGAGCACACTTCGGGTTGTTCTCTGGGGGACCAGCCTCCTGACCGCTGGCGCGGCGTTCGGAATGGACTGGGCGATCCAGACAGTACAGATCCCGCTGTGGGCCTTGCTCGTCGTGACGTTCGTCCCGACACGAGACCTCGTCGACGCGGTGACCGACGTGCTCGATGCAACCGTCCAGAAGGTAACACCGGGAGAGGGTAGTGAGCGCTGACTCAGGTGGCCATCGCGATCGAACCAGTCCACGCCGAACATGCGATGACACTGGGTTCAGTGACGATCTCACTATGACAGACAACGACCTTGAGATCTCGGGTGAAGCGCCCACCGACGAGGTCGGCCATCCGATCCATCCGGACCCAGACAAGGACCACCGCATCTGCGCCGCCCAGAAATCCGATCGGACGACACCGACCGAACACGGCCGCGAGCGCGACGACATCTCCTACTGCACACTCGCCGCCGGCTGGGGCGTCGACGACAAGTCCGAAGGACCGTGCAAACACCACACCGGAGCGATCGACAATCAGGGCGAGAACAACCCGAACTACAAGCACGGCGCTTACTCGGAGTTCATCGACTTCATGCAGCAGTCGCTGACCGACGACGAGCAGGCGGCGATGGACGCACTCGATCTCGAGGAGAGTGGCGATGAGTTCGCGACGGACGTCGTCAAAGAGGTCTACCTCAAGTACCTCCGAACTGACGACGATCGGTTCCTCCGCGAGGCTCGTCAGTGGGCCAGCGAATTCGGCGTGATCGAAAGGCCGGCCGAGAAACTCGAGGCGACCGTCGACGCCGACATCGATCAGACGACTGCTCACGAACTCGGTGAGGATGAGAAGGAGATCGCCCGGGAGCTGATCCGTCAACAGCAACAGCAGATAGCTGGTGGTGGCGATGAGTAGCATCCTTCAAGCCGACGACGTCGACACCGGCGCCAAGCAACTGCTCGAGATCGTCTCCGATCCTGAGCTCAAACGCAACCTCCTCAACCCGTTCGAGACGGGGGACTGGATCACGTACGCCAACGAACTGACGCGCAACTACATGGCCGAGGAGATGGAGGAAGACCAGTATCACCTCCTCGGCGATCACCACGAGCGCTGGCTCGAGTCGTTCGACGGCGGCGACCGCGTCCTGTTGTGCCATCGTGATGGTCTGAAGACGACGATCACGCTGGCCTACCTGATTGCGTCGCTCGAGTACAAGGACGGCTTCCGGGCGATCTGGGCGATGAACAACCAGGGGTCGGTCAAGAAGAAAGCCGACACCGAGTTCTGGAAGATGGTCGAGCGCAACCCGTGGCTCACGAACCTCAACGGACCGCGAAAGAAGGACACGATCGAGACGAAAGAGTTCGCGAACGGTTCGATCCTGAACTCGGGCTGGCTGTTCGGCGGGATCGAGGGCGATCGTGCCCACCTGCTCGTCCTGGACGACATCATCAAAGAGAAAGGCGACGGGGATACCGAGGACGTCCTCGACTGGATCCAGGCTGTCTCCGTCCCGATGGTCAAAGAGGGCGGCCGGACCGTCATGATCGGGACCCGCAAGCGGCCAGACGACATCTACAACGACTACCGCGCCCTCGAGGGCTACGAGTTCGACGAGTACCCTGCGATCCTCGACTACTGGGATCAGCAGTTCGGTGCTGACGACGACTGGGAGGATCGTCGGCCCGACGAGGACCTCTACACCGAGGTCGAGGATCCCTGGAACGATGGCGAGACGCTGCAGGTTCTCTGGCCCGACGCTCGAGGCCCGGAATGGCTCGCAAACAAGCGCTCGCAGATGTCCGATCACCGCTTCTGGCGGGAGTACTGCCTCGTCATCATGGGCTCGAGCGGGAACCTGATCGAGGCGACAGACGTCCGACAGTCGGCCGCCGAGGGTGGCTGTTCGATCGACGATCGGGGCCCGCCGCCGAAGTACCGTGCCGGTCCGGGCGAGGCCGTCATCCTGAGCCACGATCCAGCGAACTCCCCGACCGGGGACGATGCAGCATTTACTGTCTGGCTACTCCAGCGCGACGGGCGTCGTCGTCTCCTAGACGCCCACGCCGAGGCTGGGATGCAACCCAGTCAGGTGAAAAACCAGCTCGTGGAGTTCGATCGGCGGTATGACCCGGCGATGATTGTCATTGAGGACAATGGGATGCAATCCTACGTAGCCGAGGACGCGATCGAGTTTGACGCGCAGCTGGCGGCCAAGGTCACCGGAATTCCGACTACCGGTCAGAAACACAGTTGGGAGAACGGCATCCCGCGGCTGCGGACGCTCGTCGAGAACGGCCAGATCCTCTTTCATCGTGGCCACCGCCCAGCCGAGGACTTCGTGACGGCGATGCAATCGCTCGAACTTCGCGATGGGAAACTCCACGGCCACACGCCGGACCTGATCGCGGCCTGGTATATGGCCGAGAAAGGGTTCCGAAAACTCGAGGAGATGGGCATCGGCGCCGACAACGATCAGGACGCCGGTGAGGGTAGCGAGACCGTCTCCGGGGCTTCAGGTATCTAAACAATGAGCACGGACGACGACACGTACACGAGAGACGACGGGCCTGTATCGGACGTCGACACCAAGGGGGCCTACTCCGAGATCACGCAATCGATCGCGGAGAAGGCAACCGAGACGCAGCAACTCGAGGAGCGCGTCAAGGGAAAGATCCGCGGCGGGGCGATCCTTCCTCCGTTCCATCCCGCGCGGATGGCGAAACTCCTCGAGATCAACACCACTCATGCGAAGTGTGTCTACTCCAAGGCTCGCAACGTCGCGGGCTACGGCTTCGAAATCGTGCCACACCCGGACGTCGACGATCCCGACGAGGAACAAAAGGAGATCGCTGAGGACTTCTGGTTCAGTTCGGACTCGACGTGGCAGGTCGGGCCCGTCTCGTCCGAACGGGCAACGCCAGCGGACGTCCTCGAGATGGGGTGGATTGACTATGAGGGCATCGGCTGGCTCTCGCTCGAGATGCTGACCCGGAATGACGGGAAACCGACCGGACTGGCGTACGTTCCTGCGATGACGATCCGACACCGCAAGAACGAGCCCGGATACGTCCAGATCCGGAAGGCGAAGATTCGGTACTATGGCAGTGCTGGCGACCGATACCGCGGTCTCGAGCCAACGCTCACCGGCATGGGCGACGATCTCGACGTCTCGTACGAGAGTGATCCCGACGACGATCGCGACCCGCAGTTCGTCGATGCCGAGTCAGGCCAGGTCGGTGAGTCGGTCGAGAACCCAGCGAACGAACTCCTCTTCAAGCGCAACCACTCCCCGCTGTACACCTACTACGGCGCGCCAGATATCGTCCCTGGCATTCCGACGATCGAGGCCGACGACGCCGCTCGCGACTTCAACATCGACTTCTTCGAGAACAACGCCGTCCCACGGCTGGCGATCATCGTCGAGGGCGGCGAGCTCACGCAGGGTGCTCGGAAGGATATCCACGACCTGCTGCACGGGATGCGGGACGAGGACCACCGAACGATCGTCCTTGAAGTAGAGAAACTGCTCGAGGACTCGGACGGTATCGATCTCGACGGTGATCGCAACGACCTGAAGATCCGCGTCGAGCCGTTGACCGTCGGAATCAACGAGGACGCCTCGTTCCAGGACTTCCGTGATCGCAACGAGCACGAGATTCTCAAGACTCACGAGGTCCCGCCGATCGAGGCGGGCCAGATCAAGTCCGGCGCGTTCTCGACGGACGCTCAGGCCCAGCGTAAGGGCTACATCGAGACCGTCATCCAACCCAAGCAGGAGGCGTACGCCCAGTTACTCTACGAGACCGTCCACGCAGCGCTGGGCGTGACAGACTACACGATCGACTTCAAAACACGCGGTGTCGACACGCGGCTGGCTGACGCAGACTACGTCTCGAAGGTCATTCAAGCGTCCCAGGGCACGCTCCGGGTCAACGAAGCCCGCCAGATCCTCGCGAACGAGACCGGCGTCGACCTCGAACCGATCGACGGCCCTGAAGGCGACCAACTGCTCGCGAACCTCGACGATCGCGGTGCCGGCGCCGACGATAGTGAAGACGGTGAAGACGATCGTCCCGAGGATGCGCCCTCGCAGCGGATGAAGATCGGCGAGCGCTCGAGTGTCGAGATCTCAAAAGAGGTCGACATGATGCAGTTCGACTCGAGCAACCTGCGATCTGGGCTGTACGATTACGACTCTCGAGATCTCTACATCCGGTTTATCGGTGACTCAACAGACCGGATCTACGTCTACCGGTTCGTTGAACCAGAGACGTGGGAGGCGCTCAAGGACGCTTCGAGCCACGGCAGCTACCACTATCACAACATCCGGATGGACTACCCGTACGAAGAGCTCTCGGCAAGTGACTGGCCCCAGCAGGGCCGGGCAGCACCGACGCGAAACAACGTCGTCCAGGCGTTCCTCGAGGCTTGAGATCCGATGCCCAACGACGACCCTGTATTCTGTGGCCGGTGTAAGGCCGAACTCGACCTCGATCGCGAGAACTGCCCGAACTGTGGGGCGTGGATCGAGGCAGTCACTGACGAAGTGTAGCGGCGACAGATAACGGGCGATCACCGATGACCGCCGGGACGTACCCGACCCGGCGCGAGGCCCCGATCGGAAGACACTCCTCACAGATCATACATGACCAACAGTGACAAAGAGAGCGGCCGAAAGTGTGGTCTTCTCGAGTTCGATCAAGTCCAGAAACTCGACAAGACTGCCAACGCCGACGACGACAACGAAGAGGAATAACACATGACGGTACAGAAGGGCGAAACGTTCGAGAAACGCGTCGAATTCAAGGCCACTGACGGCGATCGACGCGTCGCGACTGGCGGTGTCCTCATCCCCAGTAAGGTTGACCTCCAAGGTGACTTCGTTCAGGAGGAGACCATCCGCGAACTCGCCGACGACTTCATGGCGCGGCTCCAGGCTAACGAGGGTGAAGAGGTCGAGGTCGACGCGATCCCCGGCGTGATGCATGCAGTGTTTCCGAGCGATCACGTCACGCTCGTCGAGAACCGAGTGCTGGAGAACGATCAGGAGATCGGTGGCAAGGAGTTCCCGGCCGGGTCCTGGATCCAGTCCTACCGGTTCGACGACGACGAACTCTGGTCGCTCGTCGAGGATGGCGTCCTCTCGGGCTATTCGATCGGCGCAATCGACGTCAAGTGGGAGGGGCCGTACGAACAGTCCGAGCTTCCCGACAACGTCGACGTCGCTGATGGCTACCCCGAGGATGAATCTGCGTGGCAGATCACGACCGCGACGATCGCTGAGGTCTCGAGCGTCGACATCCCTGCAGTTCCCGATGCCGTGATGGCATCAGTCAAGGCCGCCGGCGTCCGCACGCAAGACAAGAACGTCCTGGATCGCGTGGAAGGCAAGGACGAGTTCCTCGACGTCATGGCCGAGCGCGGCCACGACGAAGAGGCGGCCACCCGGATGTGGGAGTACCTGCAGCGGGCAGCCGACTCGGGTGCTGACCACCATCCCACGGACAAGGCATCCGACGGCGTCCTCCGACGCGTTGGACGGGCCGCTCTGAACGCCTTCGGCGCCGGTGGCAATACTGATGACTCGAGTACAGCTGCGAAGGCGGCCGATGACGGCACTTCATCGCCCGAGGCGACCGCAGCAAAAGAGGGTCGAACTCTGTCGCGGGCCAACCAGGAGCGACTGTTCGCGACTATCGACGCGTCGCTGGACGTCCTCCAGGACGCCGGCGTCGAGCACGGGATGACGCGGTTTACCGATCGCGATGACGTTGATTGGACGCTCGACGATCACACCGCCGGCGAGTGGTCGAGCCCTGGGTCCGAAGAAGATGAGTCACCGTCGTCACCGTTCGAGGCATCCGCCGGTTCCTCCGAGATGAAAGACGTCACGTCGGAGCAGGCCGAGATCGCGCTGTCCGTCCTTGAGGACTTCGTCGAGGCCCAGGGTGATGCGCCGATCGGTGATTTCGAGGAGTGGCTCTGGAACTCCGAGGACGATCTCGACGCCGACGAACTGACTGCGGCACGCAGTGCACTGTCGGACTTCTTCGACGAGTGGCGTGCGACCCAACTGACCGTTTCCGACCAGTTCACTGACTGGCTTGAGCAGCAGACCGACGACGACACGACTACCATGTCAGACGACAATCCCGACGACCCCGAGAAAGGGCTCGAAGATGCCCCCGAGTGGGCGAAGGCGCTCTACGAACAGACCCAGGAGAACAGCAAGGCGATCGACGACCTCGCCGACGACTCCGAGAAAGACACTGACGATCCCGAGGAGTCCGAGAAGGCCCTCGAAGATGCACCCGAATGGGCGAAGGCGATCGCGGAACAGACCGAAAAGAACGCCGAGCAGATCGAGCAGGTGGCGAAGGCTTCCGGCCACAGCCAGCAGCTCGACGAGTCGGACAAGACTGAGGAACCGTCCAACGACAACCGCAAGTTCTCGGCCGACTGGGACCAGACGTTCGGGATTCCCAGCGGCACCGGAGGTGCTAACTAATCATGGCTAATGCACGACGATCCCTCGACAAGGTAACGACCGGTGACTTCAGCGCGGGCGGGATGCTGAACCGCCAGCAGTTCGAGGAGTTCTTCCGCGAGGTTCAGGAAAACGCCCAGATCCTCGATCTGGTACGCTTCGAAGACGTCGACGCGCCGAAGGGACAGATCGACAAGATCGGCGTCGGAGAGCGACTGCTGCAGTCTGCGACGGAGGCGACCGAAGGCAGTCTTAATTCGCCTAACACGGGCAAAGTCGAATACGACACCGAGAAAGTCGAACTCCCGTGGGAGGTTTCGACAGAGACCATCGAAGATACCATTGAGGGTGAAGGGACTGCCGACACGCTCGTGGACCTGTTCGCAAACCAGATGGCGGTCGACCTCGAGGACCTCGGCACGAATGGCGATACGAGCAACGCGGACAGCTTCATCTCGATCGTCGACGGCTGGGTCACGTTCGCCGAGAACGACACGGACACCAACACCTACGACCACCAGGGTGGCGCGATCGAGAAGGACGTCTTCAAACAATTGAAGATGGCGCTGCCAGTGCGCTATCGGCGCGACGCCAACAACCTGCGCTGGCTCATGCACGAGGACCAGAAAGAGGAGTACAAGGACTACCTCACCGATCGCAACACCAGCGGGGGCGACGCGATGCTCATGACTGGCCAGGAGCCTGAGCCGCTCGGGATCCCGATCACGACGCCGGTCAACTGGCCCGAGGATACGATCATGCTCACGCCCATGCAAAACCTCATCTGGATCGTCCAGCGCGACGTCAACATGCGGTTCACCGACGAGGGTGAGGCAGTCGTCCGGCGTGACCTCTACGGCATCTACAACATGCTCGCCCGGATCGACTACGTCATCGAGGATACCAAGGGCATCGGCCTGGCGCAGAACATCGCCTCCCCGACCGCGTAACTGGGGTGATCTGATATGGGAATTACCTACACCGAGCAGGATCACCGCTGGACTGGCGGCGGACAGCGTGAGAAGACTATCGAGGCCAGCTTCGATAGCAGCTACACGGCCGGCGGTGAGAGCTTAGCGCCGTCTGACGTTGGGCTCGGAACGATCGAGAACGTCACGATCGAGTCCGGTACGAGCGACTCAGGCTACGTTGTCGAGTGGGACGACGTCAACGAGGTCCTCATTGTTCGCGAGGAGTCCGACGCCGGTGGCGGGCTGACGGAGGTCGCCGATGCCACCGACCTGTCGGGTGAGAGTGTCCGTCTCAGCGTCCGGGGGCGATCGTAATGGTCCGTGTTCGCCTTCGCGAGGACGGGCCCCGGCAGTATCGAAACCGTGACGGCGTCTACGCCGACGAAGACGATCCCGAGGTCGACGTTGACCCTCATCAAGCGACATACCTCGTCGATGAAACGGGCTACTTTGAGTTCGTCGAGGATGACCCGCGGCTCCAAGGCGCCAGCGACGAACTCGGATCACCCAATGGCACTGCTGGCTCAGAGAATGAGCCACCCGACGAAGACGAAGCCGAGGACGGCTACGAGTTCGACCCAGACGTCTGGTTCGACGACCACGACGACTACAAAGCTCGCGAGGAGCGCGTCCTGTCTGGCGATGTTGACGAGCACCTCGATGGGATCGCCGAGATCGAGACCAGCGAGAACGTCACTGACGCTGTTGGTGTCCGTCGCGCTGAGTTGGAGGAATGACCAATGACTCGCTGGGATAGCGCAGTCGTCGTTGTTGATTCTGTCAGTCTTACTGCCGGTGAAGTGGAAACGGCCGACATCGATGGCCTCCGGAATCCGACAGTCTGTGTTGCCCTCGAGGACCTCGAGGGTGCGGCGGACGACACAGTCACCATCGAGTTCCTCGGCGAGGCTGCCACGTACAAGGCTGACGAGCGAACCCTGTCGGAAACAGGGACCTACACAGTCGAGATTCCTCAAGCAAATCAGGTCCAGATCACGAGCGCGAACGGTGTGACGTACTCGATCGAAGTGCGCGCGAATCCGTGGTGATCTCCGATGGCTGATGTCGGCTACTGCACTGTCGAGGATCTTCGGCGAGCACTGCGTGCGGCCGACCTTCCCGGGGACGCAGCACAGGATCGCGATATCGCGATCGACGCGATCACGGCTCAGACCGAGTGGCTCCAAGAGGAGACCAACCGCCACTGGTACGAACCTACCGGGCTCGACGAAGACACGGACAATCTCATCTCGACTGAACCGTTGACTCACGAACAGGACGAGCAGGACATCTCGACGAGCACGGTCATGTTTGCCGGCGACGAGATCTCACCGTCGACGCGGATCGGCTCGTACACTGAGGTCGAACTGTTTCGCCGTGACGTCCGTACTGTGACCGAACTACTCGTCCTCACCGACCAGGGGACGTTCGACGACTGGGTCGTTAGCGACGAGTATACCGAGGGCCGCGGCGAGGACTACTATCTGCAGGTCGACGATGCTGACGGATGGACGACACTGTATCTCGATACCGACGCGATGGACGATGACGAGCTGACGGACTACCGTAACGCCGTCGTCGCGACTTACGAGTATGGCATCGAGGGAATCACGAAAACCGTCCGGCGTGCAGTCGCGATGAAGGCGGCGGCACAGCTACTGACCGACGACGCCGCCGCGCTGGGAATTCCGGACAATGGCAACCTCGTCCCTGCCGAGAGCAAGATTCAGACGATCGAGCGTCAGGCTGAGGAACTGCTAGGGATCCACCAATGAGGATCGAGGCTGGCTTCGAGGCCGACCTTCGCGAGGTGCTCTTGGATGATGTCGAGCAACGGGTCCGCGACGAGATCGTGCCGGAGGTCCAGGAACACGCTCACGAAATCCTCGAGACGTACGGATCTCGCCATGCCTACGACGTCTCGACGCTGATTGAGGGTGGCGAGACGTGGGTCAACCGGACCGATCGCGATGTCCGCGTCCGCTGGGGGTGGCCGGAGCCAGCGATCTACTTCGATCGCGGCACGGCCGATCACCGTATCGAGGCGACGAATGCGGACGTCCTCTCGTTCGTCTGGGAGGACCGCCACGACCCGCCGACGTGGGTTCGGGAGGAGTTCGACCGCGAGGGCAACGGCTACCGCGTGTTTCTTCCCGAGGTCAACGTCGAGGGGCTTCCCGAGTCGCGGTTCATCCGTGACGCACTACACTTCGTTCGGAGGTGGCTCGAACGATGAGCTCCGAAGTGGATTGGGTCATCGATCAACTCGGAAGCGTCGTCGACGGCGTCAGCACCGACTACACCCTTCGGAACGGCGATCCCGTGACGGTCAAGCGGATCAACCGGGATGACAGCGGGATCTACGAGGGGTCGAGCGGTGTCAACATGACCGAGCCGATCCACACACGCACAGAGGACCTTGAGGGCGGGGTATTCATCGGGGCTACACTAGTCGATCGGGACACCGACCCAGTCGGCACCGAGTACGACCACCAAATCGAGGCGGTCGTCGGGCTCACGATCGAGGGGCTGACGAGCCGTGGTGGGAACTACGGCCACATCGATCCGGACGGCGAGAACGGCGTGCCGTTCGACGAGTTGACGCGACGGGTCCGGCGGACACTTCTGGAGGGACGCGGCTACCCGGATCCCAGCGTTCCCGACACAACGTACACGGACCTGCTGGTCACGAACGACGACCCGCAGTCGGCCGAGTATCGCGACTTCTACCGATACCAGGTGGACTGCGTCTTTCGCGGTTACGAGGGGCTACCATAACGATGATAGACGACACCCGAACTAACGGAGGTATCGACAGATGACCGGTGCCGGATCGGCACTCCCGGTCGCGTTCGCACTCGAGGAGACGTTCATTGGGTCGATCGTCGACGAAGACTCCGACGGCACGCCCGAGTTCTACGTCCCCGGATACAACCCGACGGTGGAAGAACTCGACCTGCAACGCGAACTCCAGCGGATCCGCGAGCCCGACAGTGCGTTTCCGCTGACGTCGCTCACCCAGACGATCGAGGGTGCGGTGTCGGTCTCTTTCGACCTCGCGACCGACACCTGGCACGATCTCGTGTTCTCGAACAGCACGATCGAGCCTGGTCTTCGCCCCTCTGGGCGCTGGTACTTCGGCGTCGATCTTGCCAGTGAGACGCCCCAGCGGGTCACGCTCGGGACGATCGTCACGCAGGTCCAGATCCAGTACCAGCAGGGCCAGAACGTCCGCGTGTCGTTGACGATGCTGTACGCCGACGAGGCAGACGAGACGTCCACGGAAGCGGACGAGTTCTCGGCGACCGACGTCCAGAAACCGAACGCGTCCGACGTCTACGCCCATCACGGGACGACGCTCACGATCGACGCCTCGACTGTCGAGACCTATCTCCAGTCGGCCGACCTCACGATCTCGAACATCGCGCGCTTCCGCGAGGGCGCCAGCGTTCGTCCCGTCGATGCGGTCACGGACGCGGTCGAGCCGTCGCTGTCGACGAACGCGACCTTTACCGAGACCAACCGACGCGACCTCGCCTACGGTGGGTCGACGCCGGCGTCACAACTGAGTGAGGTCGACGCTACGCTCGACTTCACCAACGACGCCGGTACGACGATCGGCTACTCGTTGTCGCTCAAACCGGAGAACTACGCCTGGAACGACCTGGTCGAAGCCGAGACAGACCTGAGCGACGACATCAACTGGCACGTCTCGGATGTCCTGGTGGTCTAACATGGCCCGCGACACAGAGTTCTTCGAGTTCGAGGCTGAACTCGAGCAGATCCGGGATCAGAAAGAGGAGGTCACCGACAGCATGGTCGAAGTCTCGCGAGACAACCCTGCGTTTGACAATCTCTCGCGGACCTGCAACGACCTCGATACCTACGATGACGCGATCGTCTGGGCCCGTGACGCCCACGAAGACGACGCCCAGCCCGAGTGGGAGGAAGAGGTCGACGGCGTCACGCTCGGGGGGCTCACTGGCGGCGAGGAGGCCGAGGCGATCGATCGCCTCCGATCGGCTGGGGGCGGCGAGAAGGCCCGGCGCAACTACTACGTCGCGGCGGGGACGGTCGAAGCACCCTACTGCAACGCACTCGACGACTGGGGGAGTGCGAGCGTCGACGAACGCGTCGCGATCGTCTCTCAACTCCCGCCGGCATATCTCGAGTGGGCCGATGCCAAGGTCGACGAGATGACGTCGGTGGGCGAGGGAAACGAGAACAGCTCCTGGCGGTTGTACACGGAGAAACTTCGGGCCACGTCGACGGCCAAGTGATGCTCGATTATCTGGTCGGCATCGCGATGGTTCACGGTCACGACCCTTGCGAGGCACGTCAGTACAGTCGGCGTGATCTCGAGATCCTCGCACTGATGCACAACGAACAAGTCTTGTAGAAATCTCTTTGCGAGGATATGTTTCAACAGTCATGCTGAATACAGTGCTCTGTAGGATCACTAGGCTGCGGCGACTTGGGAGCAATTGGAGCTGGTTAATTGTGATGTGATTTGGACGAATATTTCCCTGAGGCTGATGGCTGGATGAACAGATTCCTGCAAAATCAAGAGACTGCGGTGGATTCCAGATACTGGTCCAGTGGGTGACTGTTCTCCGACGAGAATAGGCTAATCACAGCGTCGTCTAGCGATCCTACAGAGCAGAATACAGAGGATGAGTGCAGTACGACTGCTTCGTTTGTTTCACGCCGTGGCTAATGAACCAGCCGTTCGGTAGATCTACGAACTGCCCGTCGCCCATATTCTTGTTGTAGAGATGTTCAAATTCTCCTCATCGAAAAATGATTCTCCCAGTCTAATTCGCGCTTCAAGGCTGAGGTATTCGACGGATGCCTATCAGAGGTGTGAAGTCGCAACGAAGAGTACGTGATTTGGACTCTGAGACCCCCTGTAATCTCCAGACAAAAATGCCGACTCTTGCACGACCGGCGAGTGTCTTAAGTTGGACGCGGATCATAGGCGGGTAATGAGTACACGAGCGGGCAGCCCCGACGGGGCATTTTGGGGAGACGTCGACGACGACGTGGCGCTCCACCGGTATCGGACGCTCGTCAACACGATCGACGACGGCGTGTATCAGCTCGATTCGGACGGACACTTCGTTGCGGTCAACGACGTGATCGTCGAGACGACGGGATATTCACGCGAGGAACTCCTCGGTGAGCACGTCTCACTTGTTCTCACCGACGACGACGTCGACCGCATCGAACGAGAACTCGAAAGTCAGATCGGAACAGAAGACACGGAAATCGCGACCTTCGAACTCGGTATCCAAACTGCCGATGACGGTGTGGTGCCCAGCGAATTACGGATCAACCTGCTGATCGAAGCGGGGGAGTTTCAGGGAACGATTGGCGTCGCACGAGACCGCTCCGACGAAAAGCAACGTCTGGAGTCACTCGAGTCAGCACGGGCATCGGTCGAATCGATCACGGGCGTTCTCGACGAAGCGAATATCGGCGTCTTCGTTCTCGATGACGAATTCACGATCGCGTGGGCCAACGAGACGATCGAACCGTATTTCGGCCTCAATCCGGACGACCTTGTTGGCCGCGACAAACGACAGGTCGTCCACGAACTCGTCGCGGATACAGTCGCCGATCCAGACAGATTTGCAGAGATGGTCTTGGCGACGTACGACGACAATAGCTACATCGAGGAGTTCGAGTGCCGCGTCACGGCAGGCGACGACCGTGAGGAACGCTGGCTCGAACACCGGAGCAAACCGATCGAATCGGGGCAGTACGCCGGCGGTCGAATCGAACTCTACTACGATATCACAGATCGGAAGCGATCGGAGGGTGCCCGCCGTGAAACCGAAGAGCGGTTTCAGTCACTAGTCGACGCCGTCGAGGAGGACGCGATCCTTCGACTCGATGCGAAAGGTCACGTCGTCAGCTGGAACGCGGGGGCGAAGGAGATCAAGGGATACGAGTCCGAGGAGATCATCGGCGAACACGTCTCGACGTTCTACACCGAGGAGGATCGCGCAGCGGGCGTCCCCGAACGGAACCTCGAACGGGCCGCCGAAGCGGGATCGATCGAAGACGAAGGTTGGCGTGTCAGAAAAGACGGGACACGCTTCTGGGCAAGCGTGACGATTACAGCGGTTCGCGACGAGAAGGGAATCCCCCAAGGGTACCTGAAAATCATCCGCGATATGACCGATCGGCATCGGCGCGAGCAGGAACTCGAACACGAACTACAGCAAGTGTTCGAGAGGGTCTCTGACGCCTTCTACACAGTCGACGAGGAGTATCGATTCACGCACGTCAACGAACGGGCCGAGCAACTTCTCGACCACTCCGAAGAAGTGCTGCTCGGTGAAACCATCTGGGAAGCGTTCCCCACTATCGACCGGATGGACGACGTTCGGGACGCCTTCGAAACGGCGATGAACTCACAGGAGCCGACCAGCCTCGAATTCTACAACGACAACCTCGAATTCTGGGTCGAGGCGAATCTCTTCCCCTCCGAGACCGGTATCTCGGTTTATTTCCGAGACATTTCCGAACGGAAAGAGCGCGAGCGGGAGTTAGAGCGGTACGAACAGACCATCGAAACGGTGTGGGACGGCGTGGTGACGCTCGACGCCGACGATCAGTTCGTGATGGTAAACGAGGCGTTCTGTGAGATGACCGGCTACGACCGCGACGAGTTGCTTGAGGAACACGTCACGCGCATCCACGACGAGGCAGTCAACGAGAAAGCCGAGAAATTGCACGAGGACGTTCTCGCAGACGAAATGGAATACGCCTCGATCGAATTCGACCTCGAGACTGCGGATGGTAACATCGTTCCCGTCGAGGGACGATTCGGGCCGTACGAGCTCGAAGACGGATCGATCGGTCGAACGAGCGTCGTCCGCGATATCACCGAGCGCAAGGAACGCGAGCGGGAACTGGCGAAGTACGAAACGATCGTTGAGACCGTCAACGACGGAATCTACACGGTCGACGAGGATGGCCGTTTCACAATGGTCAACGACGCGTACACCGAACTGACCGGCTACTCCCAGGAGGAACTGCTCGGGTCACACGCCTCGCTGGTCGTCGACGAAGAGACGATCGAGCAAGCGAACGCGGTGGAGACCGAGATTACGGAAGGACGCGCCGACGATCGCAAGCTGGAAGCAACGGTACAGACGGCAGATGGCGACCGTGTTCCCGCTGAAGCGACGTTCTCGATATTACCCGGCGATGAGCGCAAACGAATCGGTGTCGTACGTGACATCACTGAACGGAAAGCGCGCGAACGTGCGCTCGAGGAATCCGAACGGCGCTACCGGACGCTCGTCGAGAACTTCCCGAACGGTGCAGTCGGCCTCTTCGACGAAGACGTGCGGTACACGGCCGTCGGCGGGGAACTCGTGAACGCTGTCGGCGTCTCTCCGGAAGATCGGATCGGAAACAGGGTCTACGACATCTACCCGGACGAACTCGTCGAAGAGGTGGAACCGTACTTCGAGGCCGCGCTGGAGGGTGAGGCAAATTCGTTCGAGGTCGAGTATCGCGATCGACACCTGTTCGCCTACACCGTACCAATTAGAACTGATGCCGGAGAAGTGTTTGCGGGGATGCTCGTCGTCCAAGACGTAACTGAACGCCAGGAATTCCAGCGCCAACTCGAAGAGTACCGGCGCTGGAATCAGACGCTCATCGAAAACTTCCCCAACGGTGCCGTCGCCCTCGTCGACGAGAATCTCCACTACATCACCTTCGGCGGTTCACCAGCAGGTGATGCAGACGTTCCGAGAGAAGATCTGGAGGGAGCCTCTGTTCGTGACGTATTGCCGCAGCAAATCGCTGACGTCGTCGTCCCTCGATACGAGGCCGCTCTCGAGGGCGAACCCGCCGAATTCGAAGAAGAAATCGATGATAGCGTCTACCAATTCCACTTCGTCCCGGTTCGAGACGACGATGGAGACGTCTTCGCCGCCACGGCAATGTCGCAGGACATCACCCAGCGCAAGGAGCGCAAGCGTGCGTTGGAGGAGTCCGAACGGCGCTACCGGACGCTCGTCGAGAACTTCCCGAACGGTGCAGTCGGTCTCTACGACGAGGAGTTAACCTACAACGTTGTCGGCGGTGAACTCCTCGACGATCTTGGCTTTTCCCCGGACGAGGTCGTCGACACGACGATTTACGGGCGCTATCCCGACGAACTTGTCGACCGTATCGAACCGAACTTCCGCGCCGTCTTCGACGGCGAATCGAATTCGTTTGACATCGATCTCGGTAAACGCACCCTGTTAGCGCATACGCTTCCCGTCCGGAATGCCGACGACGAGATTTACGCGGGGATGGTCGTCGTCCAAGACATTACCGAACTTCGAGAGTACCAGAGCCAGCTCGAGGAGTCGAACGAACGCCTCGAACAGTTCGCCTACGCCGCCTCCCACGACCTCCAAGAGCCCCTGCGGATGGTGACGAGCTACCTCCAGTTGATCGAGAATCGGTACGACGATGCGCTTGACGAAGACGGCGAAGAGTTCCTCGAGTTCGCCGTCGACGGCGCCGAGCGGATGAGCGAGATGATCGATGGGCTGCTCGAATACTCGCGCATCGACACGCGTGGCGATCCGTTCGAACCGGTCGAGCTCAACGATGTTCTCGATGACGTTCGCGAAGATCTCCAAATGCGGATCGACGAGAGTAACGCCGAGATTACAGCCGACGATCTCCCGCGTGTAGATGGCGACGACAGCCAGTTGCGCCAAGTCTTCCAGAACCTGCTGAGTAATGCGATCGAGTACAGCGGGGACGAGCCGCCGCAGGTCGATATTTCCGCCACGCGTGATGACGAACAATGGATCATTTCAGTGCATGACGAAGGTATTGGGATCGATCCTGATGAACAGGAACGTATCTTCGAGGTGTTCCAACGACTGCATACACACGAGGAACACTCTGGGACGGGCATTGGCCTCGCGCTGTCCCGGCGGATCGTCGAGCGCCACGACGGCGAGATTTGGGTCGACTCCGAGCCCGACGAGGGATCGACGTTTTCGTTTACCCTTCCGACTGTCGATACCTAAACGGTCTATGCTGACGTCGCCATCCTCGCTAATGCATGGTCAGAGAGTGCTGCATTCGCGCTCTGTATTCAGCACGCCACTCATCTCAGATCTGAATGATCGCAACAGAGCCAACTGATACTCACCATGAGCGAATTCGAATCCGAAGCCGCGTTAGACATCGTCGTCGAGCAACAGTCGCTCCGTTCAGCTCGCCAGCAGGTCGAGCAGGAGTTCGCACAGACGCCGATCACCGTCGACGTCCAGACGGACACCGACCGATCGGCCCAGGCCAGACAGACGACGTCGCCGAATGAGACTCGCTCGGAATCGCGCGAGATGGCCGCCCGCGATCGAGCGCGAACGCGGCAACTGCTGACCAACCAGACAGCCGTCCTCGAGAACATCACCGCGCAGATGGAGACGCTATCCGCCGAGAGTGAGCCAGCGGCCGGTCCCGATCCCGCGACGTCGCCGAGCGCGACCCCAGGAGTCCCTCCCCGGCGGGCGGATGGTGGACAGAACGAGGGCCGTCGACGTCGGCGAGAACGGCGACAGTATCGATGGGACCGGCAACGGACAGAGAGTCTCGAGACGGCCGTCGAACTCCTCGCTGGCCTCGAGGGAGAGGACGGCGGCGGGGCCGGAGGGATCCTCGACGAACTGCTCGGTGTCGGTGCCGGCGCCGGCGCTGGTCTCCTCAGTGGTGCGATCGGGCCGACACTCGGCGCCGGGATTGGCTCGGCTGTCGGCACGGCCGTCGGCGATGCCCTCTCCGACGAGGAGGTCGCCCTCAACACCGAGGACGTCGAGGAGATCGGCGTCGACGTCCCCGACGATCCGCTGGCGGTCGATCATCCCGAGAACCCATACGCAGTCGACCACCCCGACGACCCGTACGCGATCGATCACCCCAAGGACCCCTACGCGGTCAATCACCCCGAGGGGCCGTACGCCGTCGACCATCCAGACGACCCCTACGCGGTCGACCATCCTGACGAGCCGTATGCGGTTGAGGACCCCAGTCCGCTCGAGGTCGAAGAGATCGAACCGCTCGAGGTGGAACCTCTGGATCCGACTGGCGTGGATGTTGCAGTCGATGTGACGTCCGAGACAGAGACAGCTGGTGATCGCGAACTCCCTGATGACATCCCAGAGGTCGAGGAGGCCCCTGGCATAGGGGAAAGTATCAGAGATGAAGCGAACAGCTGGGGTGATGTTGTCCCAGTAGCCGGCCATCTCGTAGGTGGCCTCAAGGGATTGGGCGCGGGGTTGGGCTCACAAATTCCTTATAGCAGTCCGCAACGGCGTGAGGAACGGACGAGGAGGGAGCGTCGCGACGCACTTCTGGAGGAGGCCGCGCGTGGTGGTGGCGGCCAAACCCAAACCTCTGTCCGTGTTGAGACAGGCACCTCGAGTCCCCAACCAGCCGAGATCAACACCGAGGTCGGCGACATCAACGTCAACGTCAGAGACCTCGATCGGATGGTAGACGAGGTGACGAGAGCGTTCGAAGATCGGATTCAGGTGGCCCGAGACGACCTCGAGCGCCAGATCGACGATCTCGAACGGCAGATCGAACGATCGCGGTGATATTTATGCTCGATGCAAGACAAGACAACTCATATGGAAATTTCAACGCACGTGACAAAGTGGCTCCGGGCAGTGGGTCTCGTCTCACTCGCGATCGTCCTCGCCGGTGCCGTTACCGCCTACATCGGCGGCGGGTGGTACGTGTTCCTGGCCCTCTTTGCCGTCGCCACTGTCGGCTACATCGTTTACCAGAGGGATCCGACTCCCGAATAGCAGGCCAACCTCCCTGCGACGCTGTTTTCGATACACATGCCCGGACTGAGTGACAAAGCCGTCCTCGAGATCGACCTGGATAACCGGACCGGCGTTTTCGAACTCCGTGGCGGTCTCGGCGAGAGTGGCGAGATCACCCGCGAATTCATCCTCTCCAACCGTGGGCAGTATCTCCGCCAGGCTTTCGACCTCGCCTCGGGGGCGATCGATGACATCCAGGACGTCGACTTCGAACGGCGTCGCGGATACCACGTCGACGGCGGCGCCGGCGAGCATACGTTCTCGGTTTCGTTCGAGGCCGGCTTTAGCGACGGCCAGTGGGGCGACGGGTCGAGCGATCCGGCCAACCCAGACGACGTCACGCAGTACGACGCCGCCGGTTGCGGCCCGCTTGATCAGAAACAGATTCTCGAACACTACCTCGCCGAGGCGCGGACCGACTCCGGTGGCCGGGCCCGCCTCTACCACGGTCAGTTTACCGACGGGACCTACGCCGATACGGCGGGGGTCTTCGGCGAACCACTCGTCGTCGCGGTCAGCGAGGCACGAATCGAGTGGGACGGCGGCGACAGTCCCTCGTCGATCGAGGGGACGATCGAACTGACGCGGACGGCACTGCTCCCGGAGGTCGAGGAGGCGCTCGACGACGTCCAGTCGGCGATCGACGACGTCGTCGACGAGCTCGCGGACTACGTCCCGGACGTGTGATCCACCATGAAACTGCTCTACAAGATCCCGCTCGAAGAGGCGTCGCAAACCAACCAGCGCGACACACGCCGATCGCAACTCGCCGAGGCGGGTATCCTCGGAGGGAATGCCGTTGTTGAGCAGGTGTCGAGTGGTGCTGCCGATCTCACTCTCGAGGGCCAGTGGCGGACTGGCACGTGGCACGCGGAACTGTTCGCGACGGAACTCCAGGAACTCGCCAACTCGGCGATCGAGGCGATCCCGCTGTTCCGAAAGGATGGGAGCACCGCAGAGGCCGGCTACTACGAGGTCGAGAGTGCCGACGTCGAGCCGGCACACGCCAACGCCCAAGACGTCTACGCGTGGACTCTCTCGCTCAAGAAAAAAGGCACCACCCGGGAGAGCTTCCGACAACTGGCGACTAACAGACGCCAGGTCGACCACGGATTCGGCACTGATCAGACGGCACTGGTCGGCGTGCCGGCATCTGCACAAAAGGTCCAGTGGTTTAATCCGACCGACGGCTCACGCTCCCCAGCGTCGGTGTTCGAGACGCAATCGGGAGAGTTCGCCGACATCGAGATGTACGACCTCGACGCCGGCGAGACTGCTGTCGGGAGTGAGGCGACGCTGATCTATGAGGTCGACTACGGCGACGAGCGCTGGCCGGACTGTCGCGTCTACGACACGCTCGGCGAGGCCGAGAAGTACATCGAGAACGTTGACGGCCGTGTCCGTGTCTGGGAGAGCGTCTTCGATCCGACCCACGACCCGGAGGGCAATCTTATCCTCGACACCAACCGGCTACGCCTCGAGCTCGACGAGGCCAACGCGACGATGTCTGCCGAGCGCTGGGACGTCACCAACGACGTCTGGAGCGCGGTCGGGTTGAGCAAACCCAGCACGGTCGATCTTTACGATGTCGACATCACGGAGATCGGCATGGTCCGGGTCGTCGCGCAGTTGACGTTCGATGTCGACGGATCGTTGTTCGCCCTCGACGCGATCGTCGCTCGCGGCGACAACGACGTACTCTGGCACATCCCACCGGACGAAAGCGGCCCGATTCCGACCGACCTCGAGTCCTGGCTCTCGCCGATCGCGAAGACGACGATCGTCGATCCGCAGGGATCGAAAGCACTCGTCGCTCGGAGCGAGGTGCGTCGATAAATGCCGACCGAGAGCTTCAGCACTCAGCAGGAGCACTCGTGGACCGTTCCAGATAACGTCAGTGAGATCACGATCCGGTGCTACGGTGCTGGCGCCGGGCAGGGTAGCGATGGCGGGACTCCCGGCACTGGTGGGTACGCAGAGGCCTCGTTCGAATCTACCCCCGGGGAGACGTACTATATTCGCCCCGGTGGCGTCGGCGGTGATGGATCGACGGATAACCCGGGCGAAGGCGGCTGGAACGGCGGCGGGGCTGGCAACGGATACGATGATGCGTGGTCCGGTGGCGGTGGTGGGGCGTCTGACGTTCGATACGGCGGGACGACGCTCAACGATCGGATCATCGTCGCCGCGGGAGGGTCTGGCTGTGGTCGGCATAGGACGGGAGGTTCCAGAGATGGCAACGACGGCGGGGCCGAAACCGGTGAGTACGACGACGCGGACATCCACGGCGAAGGCGGGACTCAAGACAGTGGTGGCGCTGGCGGTACCGACGTGAGCGTCGGTGGGAACGACGGATCTCTCGGCACTGGCGGCGACGGGATCGAATACGGTACTGCCTACGGCGACCACGCGACCGGCGGTGGCGGTGCAGGACTGTACGGTGGTGGGTCTGGTGGTGCTGAGTACCAGGGCGGTACCGGAACTTCGGGAGGTGGTTCAAACTACATCGGTCCGACTGGCTACAACACCACCAGCGAACGCGGGACTGGCAACAGCGGTGACGGCGTCGTCGAGATCGAGTATGCGGCAGAACCGAGCGGCGCTCCGCAGAACCTCACGTCGGTGTACGACGAATCAAACGACGAGGTCGACCTCGAGTGGGACGCAGTCGAGACCACCGATGGCTATCGAATCTACCGATCGACCGAGTCGGATCCGTACACCAACGGTACTGAGATCGCGGACTTCGGATCGGAAACAACGTCATACACCGACACGGATCTGTCTGAAGGTACAGTCTACAACTATCAGGTCGTCGCGTACATCGACGTCGAGTCTGACCCGTCAAACGAGGAGCAGGCGCTCGTCTCCCTCCCAGCTGCAACGGACGTGACGGTCGACACGTCGGGCGGTCGGTACGTCGATATCTCGTGGACCGACCCGTCGACAGGAGCAGACGGATACCGTCTCTACCTCCGCAAAGACGGCGACAGTCAGTACACGCAGGAGGGAAGTGACATCGGTCCAGTCGCACCGGGTGAGACGGTCTCAGTGACGACGTCGGAACTCCTCGACGGCCAGCAGTACGGATTTGTCATCGAGACGTTCACGGCAGCCGCGTCATCCTACGCCGTCGCCGATGTCCAGAGCGGTGAGATCGTCTCGATCAGTAGCGGATCGGGTCAGACCGGTGTGTCGCCGTACGCGAACTCCGGGACTGTCGAAAACAGCGGAACACACACGATCGAATAACCATGCCACAGGAACCACAATACGTACTCCAAGACTCGGAAGGCACCGTTCTCGGCGTCGTCTACGTCGACTCAAACGATAACCTCGTCCTCCATAACGCGGTGGACGGGAGTGACGTCATCGCGGTCAACTCGGACGGCTCCGCGGGTATCGATGGCCCCGCGACCATCAGTGGCGACGTCGACCTCTCGGGGAATACCGTCACGAACCGAGGCGGCGTCTTCTCCGGGTATCTCACGAACACCCAGTCGAATGCGAACGACGGTATAAACTCGAATTTCGCCGAAAACACCCCGGTTACTGATTCGGACATTATAACAGTCGACTCGGACTCGCAGATCACGGTCCAGAAGGACGGAAACTACCGTATCTCGTACACTTGTACGTTCAACCAGTCGAGTGGCGATCGGCAGATCATGGCCGGTGCCGTCCGTCTTAACGGAACCGATCTAAACGACCGGACGGAGTCGTCGTGTTACATCCGGAACGACACGTACGGCGACGAGGAGTCGGTCGGAGCAGATCCAATCCTCGATCTCGTGAGTGGTGACTCGATCAACATCCGTGTCTGGGAGAAACGCGGGGGTGAGACGTGTGCCCTGATCCGGGCACACACCCATATCGAATACCTCGGGTGATCGTCTGATGGTCCAGACGTTTACGACTGAGTTCCCCGACCCGACTGGGCTCGTCCTCAACAGTTCGGTACAGGGCGAACTCGCTGTCGACTGGGATGCGAATCTCAACAATGGCGAGTATCACATCGAACTCCGGGATGATGACCCGGATGGGAACCACCCTGACTACCAAGACGAAGCCACGATCAACTGGGACGCGACGATCGGGCATACGATCTCCGGACTCGTCGACGGGGAGCAGTACTCGGTCCGGCTTCGGCACCAATCAGCCTACGCGACCGGCTCATGGCTGAGCGCCGAGGAGATCACGAAGCTGGTCGCGGCCGACGGGGTGTCGTTTCCGAGTCGCGGCGAGCACTCGATTACGGTCTCGTGGAACGACAACTCGGACTTTAGGGGATCGTATCAGGTCTGGCGAGATCGTGGCGACTGGAACCTCGGCGATCCGAAAGGGAAGCTGATCGCGACCGTCTCGGACACCACGACCAGCTACGTCGACGACAGCAACGGGCTTGTTCCAGACCGAGAGTACGCATACACAATCCGGGCACAGACCCAGTGGGTATACGCAGACAGCGCCCGGACGTCGACGGAGACCGCCAGCGCTGGCCTCGCCCAGCAGGCGGCATCGCCGCGAGGCTGGTACGTCGAGGTCGACCATCCGAGCGGGCGAACGCTACGACCACAGATCCTCGACGACGCGACGCTCGAGCCATCACTCAACGAACAGCGCAAGGTCTCAATTCCGGTTCCACGATCGGAGCGCTGGCTCGACGACGCTCTCGACGGCCAGCCGATGCGCGTGTTCAAGGACGGGCGCCAACTTGCGGTCGATCGCCTCGACGAGCGTGAGATCGAGCCCGATCGGGTCGTTCTCCACGGCCTCGGCGGCGAGCAGTTGACCCGGCGCGTTCGCGAGGACGTCGGCGTCGAGGCGGCCCACGATCTGGCCGAGCGGTTGATTCAGGAGCACACCGACTACACGCCGAACGTCGACGCGCCAGCGACCACGGGCGAGACGGATACCGTCCAGGACGTCTCGACGGCCACGGACTGGCAGGACGTCTTCCAGGAGACCGATCTCAGCCAGTACCCGGTCGGCATCGACGACACGACCGACGAGTTGGTCCTCCAGCGAACAGGATGGACCGACGTCGGCGGTGTCCCCAACGCCTCCTATTCTGGATCGATCTACTCGAACCCGGACTACTCCGGCGACTCGCCAGACGATGGGAACGGTGAGGCGATCGGCATCGAGGCGCTCGGCGACTACGCCGAGTGGTCGTTCGACGTCGAGCACACGATCCCCGGCGACGACCTCCACGCCTACATGCGCGTCGAGACGCCCAACGACAACGGCCGGCCGGAGGTCGAGTTCTCGGTCGACGGGACGGTCGTCGCGACGCTCCCGTACGACGACGCCATCGGCGGCGTCTCGCTCGGCTGGGACGACATGATGCACGGGCCCTACGGGAGCGACACCGCCTCGATCACTCTCAATCCCGGCACGCACACGCTTCGAGCCGAGGTTATGCAGTCGGCCGGCGAAGTGTTCGTGATCGATCGAGCGACATTCGTCGACGGGCGCTACGATCACACGGCTTCGGGCGACGTCACGACTGGGCCAGACGGCGCGAATCATCTCCCGGGCCCCGAACTCTATCCAGTCGCGACAGTCCGGACGGATCCGGTCCGGACAGTACTGAGCGTAGTTGGCGGTGATCTGACGAGCGTATGGAGTGATACATCCAACAATCAGGCCATCGGGATGACGAACGGCACGAACCTCGTCACGGCCTCGAACACTGGCTCGATCACGCACGACTGGGCCGACCCGGGCGATCGGATCCAGGCCGAGTTTACGCTCTCGCGGCACGGCTCGCGCGACGACGCCACGCCGACGCAGGGCTACCTCAACCAGACGATCGACTCGTTCCAGTTGACGGCCACGCTCGACGACACGCCGCTGGTCATCAACCAGACGTTCGACGGTGACCTCGGGGACGTCCTCGCGGAGATCGCCGAGGACAGCGGTGCGATCTGGGAGGTCTGGCGGGACGACATCGGACAGATGGCCATCGAGTGGTCCCAGCCCGGCCAGCGAACCTCCACGGAGACGATCGACGTGGCCGAGTATTTGGTCCGGAAGATCCCGCCGCAGTTCCAGCGCGCCGAGGTCAAGGGTGGCGCTCAGCCGGTCCGCGACGAGTCGGTCACCGTCTCGATCGGCTCGGCGGTCGACCTCGAGGAGAACGAGATCGTCCCCGCGAGCGAGATCGTTCGCGACGACAGCGGCGTGCGCTACACACGGGGCGACGACTACGAGATGGACTACCAGAACGGGACGATCACGGCCCTCTCCGACGGCAATCTCACCGACAGGGCCACCTACTCGATCGACTACGAGTACAAGGCGATCGGCGGATTCGAGACAGACAGTTACTCCGGCGCGCCCGAAGAGGAGTTCGTCGAGACGATCCCGCAGCTGACGAGTTCGAGATCGTGCGGACTGGCGGCGAAGATCCTCGTCGACGATGGCTCGGTCCCGCGGACCGAGGCCGACGTCCGACTCCCACCGTCGCTCCCGGCGACGCTGTCGCTCGTCGAGGCGATCGATTCGCCCGAGATTCCCGGTGAGGTGATGAGCGTATACGAACTCCAACAGACGCCCGATGGTCTGTCGTTGCGACTGGGATCGCGGAGTCGGGTTCGCGACACCGTCAAGCAGATCCAGTCGCGCCTGTCAGAAGCGCGGGATCGAGTTTGAGAATCTAACGCTGGTACTTCATCAGCTATCGGTGATGTTGGCAGAGCCGTGCTGAATACAGTGCTCTGTAGGATCACTAGACTGCGTCGACTTGGGAGCAATTGGAGCTGGTTAATTGTGATATGATTTGGACGAATCTTTCCCTGAGGGTGATGCTGGATGAACAGATTCTTGCAAAATCAAGAGACTGCGGTGGATTCCAGATACTGGTCCAGTGGGTGTCTGTTCTCCGACGAGAATAGGCTAATTATGGCGTCGTCTAGCGATCCTACAGAGCAGAATACAGGGCGCGAATGCGGCACGAGATTGTAATCGCTCTACAGAAGTAGTGATCACTCAGTACAGGCGACTCACGGGATAGCCAATATGGCCATCATTGATATTATTCCAAAGATACTCATTTCCATAATTTGAAAATACTAATATGAAACGACGACAGGTTCTTCGTATTGCTGGAGGCTTGGGAATCGGTCTAACAGCGGGCTGTTCATCCAATGACCGTGAGGAATATGCGACGATGCAGGAACTCAGTTTCGTAAATCCACACTCTACTCCTGTATCAGCAGAGTTACGGATAGAACGAACAGATACCGATGAAGTCGTTCACACTGAGGCTCGTGAACTGACAGTAGACCCTGATTGGATTATTCTTGATTGCGTCTGGCCAGATGCGCCCTTGACAGTAATGGCCCGTCCTGAAGATGGAGAATGGAATAGCTTCAATACGAAAGATAAGGACGGCTGTGTAGGTGTTATAGCCGAAGTGCGTGAACAGAGAGCGTCATTTTTCGTGCATAACGCTGAGTGCCCAATTGATGATCCAAGTTGCCATATCGATTAATTCGCATATCTACAGAACGGCTGGTTCATTATATTTGGCGTGAAACAAACGAGATCATCGTGCTGAACTCATCCTCTGTATCTCGCAGACTGGTTCTGGCAGTTTCTGGAGAGGTTGATCCGGGACGCGCAAGATACAGAACGAACAGTTACCGAAGCAGCTGTCGATCTAACCTAACTATGCCAAAGCCGCCTGCTGAATATAGAGGATGAATCCAGCACGTCGGCATCGTTTGTTTCACGCCGAATCAGGTGAACCAACTGCCCAATAGAGCTGCGAATTGCTCACTCGATTTCCAACTGGCCGCTCCCACCGTCCTCCCCATTGCCGTTCTCGGCCCATTCGAGTTCGAACTCGATACTCAATTCGCCAGGTCCGTCTGTCGGCCCCTCGCGTTCGGCTTTGACCTCAAACGTCGGGCGGGCTGGCGGCTCCATTGTCACGGACTCGGAACCGGATTTCAGAGTGACCGCTTCTCCTTGTTCGAGTTTATCAGCGACACTACGAAGATACGACGCGATTTCTTCTCGGGTCTGGCCGCTCTCGGATTTGAACAGGACTTCTTCAGGCATACAAAGGATACTACACGCCTGCATGTATAAGTCCAATCACTATCCCTTGCAGATCGCCTCTCAGTCTGTGCCACATTCGCGCTATCTATTCAGCAAAGACTGAACGTCCTACTCAGATTCTGTCAGAATCTGCCTGCTGAATATAGAGCATAGGCCTTGTTTAGACGCTCGAACTTCGGCAGTCGGAGGCATGTAGAACTCGTATCGTCGTGCTATAGTAGACGTTAGAAATAATTGCTCACTTTTGGAATGGAGAGTTGATCAAGTGCGGTATCGATCGCCGTTGTCAACTCGCCAAGTGAGTCGAAGAACCGGTTGCTGAGAGCCGTTTGTAACTGTCTCCAGCACTCTTCGACCGGATTGAGTTCCGGCGAATACGCCGGGAGCGTGACGAAGGCGAGGTCGTCACGGGCCGTCAGGTCCGTGACGGCCGACGCCTGAAAGTACGATGCTCCATCCAACACAACGATCAAGTCATCCTCAAACTCTTGGCATAATGCGAGAATGAAATGTTTTGCGTGATCGGCGGTAACGTACTCTTCAAATCGAGAGAAAAAGCGATCACCGTCTTCGGTGATCGCGCCCAAGAGACACGTCCACTCACGTTGTCCGGATAATTCGACAGACGGCCGCGTGCCGCGAGGAAACCACGCGGCACGCGGCTCAACTTGCACAGATTTCTTGGTTTGATCGATGCAGACTACCGTGGCATCCATTTTCCGCCGCTTTTTTTGAGATTCTCACGGAACGCTTCTTGCTCATCAGCATCAGATTCAGCGGCTGTACGGCGAGGTTTTTGATAGCTCAATCCCGCTTCGTTAAGCAACCGCCGACAACTCGGGATTGAGTACTCGACGTCGTACGTCTCGTCAAGATATTGCTGGACGAGCGCCGGCGTCCACGCCGGCGCGTCAACGCCAATTTCTTCGGGAGATTCGTGGACAATTTCTTCGAACTCTTGTTGCTCTTGTTCTGAAAGCTTTCGATTTCTCCCAGATCGATGAGCATCAGTAACAGCCTGCTCAAGCGACTCGTCGGTGTCGAGTCGCTTGAGCCAACTGTAGATCGTTCGCCGCTGAACGTCGTACCACTCAGCTAGTTCAGTTTGCGTAAGACCGTTTTTGTACGCTATTGCGGCTAAGAGCCGTTGTGTCGGCTTCTTTCCTTCCACATTGTCGAGGGCAGTTTGTAGTTCCTCGACAGAGATCTCGTCGAGATGATCCACTACACTCAACAACAGTATTTGAGTAAATAGTTCTAACGGTTACTATAGTAGCTCAGGGGAAATACCAAATCTACTAGGAAGTGAAGCGGGACGGATTCGTTGTGCACACGAAGACCTCCCGCTTCACAGAGAAGGTTGTATCGCTCGCTCAAAAAGCCGTCGTTGGTCCGCCAGCTCCGGCGTACCGACCGGGAGAAGCAGGCTACGCTGACTGGGTGATTCTCGCCGTTCAGGGATTGAAAGAGTATCTCGGCCATCCGTACCGGAAGCTGATGGACGTCCTCCGTGAGATGCCGAGAGTGACGGAATCACTCGGATTGACGCCTGAAACGGTCCCACACTTCTCGACGGTGTGTACGCGAAAGCAAGCGATTCCGATGAAGCGGTGGCGAGCGATCCTCGATCAGTCCGTCGAACTGTATGATCTTGGTGATGTGCAGGCGATCGACGCAACCGGTGTCGATCGCGTCCAGGCCAGCCAGCACTACGCAAAACGGACAGACTACACGTTCGAGGCGGTGAAGACGACGCTGCTCATCGATTGTGAAACCAGTGCGATTCTCGATATACACTGTTCGATGAAACAACCGCACGATACACAGGTCGGCTGGCAGGTATTAGTGCGGAATCTCGACGAGTTGGCGACTGTCGCTGCCGATAAGGGCTACGACTGGGAGGAACTTCGCACGAGGTTGCGTGCAGAAAGTATCACACCGCTGATTCCGCAGCGAGATCCTGGGATGCTGGGGTGGGCGAGAAATTTGCTCATCAGGGACCGGGCGTATCACCAGCGCTCGAACGCTGAATCGGTGTTTTTTGGGCTCCGACGCAGATACGGTGATACGCTCTGGTCGAGAACCTGGTTCGGTCAATTCCGGGAACTTGTCATGAAATCCGCGGTCCGAAACATCGAACGCGCCATCGAGGACTCACACCCGTGAATTCACGCGTTCAAACAAGGCCTAGAGCATACGTTCAGCATATGACCGTCGGTAGAAGGGGGCGGACGAGTCGATGTTCGATATCGCGGCGATTCAGTCGCCTAAAGCGTCAAGACCGATATCCGCGCGTTTGCCTCACTCGACCGGCTGGGCTTCGGGGAACTGATAGCTCCCGTCGAGAATGGGGTCGCGCGGCTGGTAGAGCCGAACCGTGTAGTTCCATCCCTCTGGTGTATAGAGGAAGTTCGGCTGGTCGGGGTCACCACCGAAATGGATCGTGACACTGCCGTCGTCGTTTGGCTCTGCGGTCGCGTTACTCACAGTATAGGCATCGTACTCGTTCTCCTCGAAGTAGAAATCGCTGTTGTAGACGCTGATCGACCAGAACCCGTCGACGGGGACGTCCTCGACGGTAAGTGTGTGTGGCGTCGTGCCGTCATTCTGGGCGGGAGTCCGTTGAAGGATGAACGCTTCTGATGGGTTCGGAACGCCGGTCCACCCTGCCGTACTGGCGATGAAAAATTTCACGGGGTCGACCTCATCGACGTCGCCAAACGCGCCCGAGTAGTCGTCAAATGTGAATCCGACTGGTATGAGCGCGTCCGTGAGTTGTTCGTATGATTGCTGATCCCAATTAGGGATCTCGAACGAGCCAGCCGACGATTGCTCCGCCTCGGTCTCGTCCTGGAGTTTCCGGGTTTGTTCCAGATCGTCTGGATCGGTCGGGTCGACGAACGCGCGAATCACGACGCCAGCATACCGGGTGCCGACGAGGTCTTGTGTTATCATGTACTCGCCGGGGTCGGTGGCGAACATCTTCACGTATTGGTCCTCGTTCTGGACGTTCATCGACCGGTATCGGTCACCGCTGTCTGGGAGCGTGATGGTGGCCGGCTCGGTTAGATCGAAGACTCCGAACGAGGCGAGCACGTCCCGGTCCTCCCCGATAGCAGCCTGATCCTCGATGGGGGTGACATTTCTGCGATGGTAGAACTGTCCGAACCCGCCCGCGTCGACGATCGACTGGAACACGACATGACAGTTGGCGCGCGGGTAGTTCTCCCACGTCACTGGGACTGTCTCGTCATTTTCTGACGGCTCGTTCTGGTCCTGTGAGGCATTAGACCTCGGGGAGTCCGTCTGGGCAGTGGCGCTGCCACCACCCAGCGTGAGCAGTCCCGCGAGACCCGTCCCACGAAGTGCGGTTCGGCGGGTTGCTTGAAGCGGTTTGGAGTCCAATTCTGGCGTCGTGTGGTGTGTTTCGTTGCTCATGACTCGTGTCTCTCTGAGTGGCCCACAGCAGTAGTGCGACCGACTCACACACTCGCACTCCAGCATTCCATATAATACAGTGACGATACTCGGGAATAATTTCATGATCTGATGATGGTGGTAGATGGATGTCTATCTCTGAATTCTCGATCGGCTATCTGTACCTGTAGTGAGCGATCATAAACATCAGCTCGTGCTGCATTCGCGCCTTTTATTCAGCAGACCCTGACCGAACTCCCGAGCCGCTGTCAAAAACGGCGTACTGGACACAGAAAATAAAAGCCAACTGTCTGGTTGGAGATGAAATGAGAAGGTATCACTCTTCCACAGGGACGACTTCGGGCATGTCGTAGGAGCCGTCGACCAGCGACCAGTGGGGACCATAGAACCGCGCTGCGAAGCGCATACCCCCGTCGGGGGCAGGCAGCCAGTTCGTCGCCTGCTCGGGATCGTCCGGTTCCTCGTTCTGCACGTAGATGACGAGTTCGTTGCCGTCGGTGTGCAACAGCCCTTCTTCGAGCATGTAGCTGTTAATGCTGTAGCGGTCGAGTTCGTTCTCGACGAAGTAGCCCTGCGCGTCGTAAATCGGGATCTCCCAGAACTCGGTGACTGGCGGGAGGTTATCGAGGTCGAACGTGATGGTGTACTGTGTCGACCCGTCCAGCGGGTCGCCGTTCGCGTCGGTGAATTTGAACCCAGCGACGTGAGATGCGGGCGAGTCGGGGCCCGCGAAGCCGAAGTCGGCCACGGCGGCCCGGGTCAACCAGTCGGTCCTGAAGTCCGCCGTGTTCTGAACGATGTTCCAGCCATTCATGTCTACCACGATGTCGCTGTTGCCCGCCAAGACGGTGGCTCTGACGCGCTCGAACCCGTTCTTGACCCCGGTGGTCAGGGCCTCCTGTACGTCGGTCTCGAGGGCGGACCACTCGAACTCCAGTCCCGGGCCGATCCCGACCTGCTCCAGCCGCTCGAGCATCGCAGCCTCTTTTCGGGAGTCGTCGATGAGCGACATGCTCGGGTCGTTCAGGACGAGGTTGAGGAGGGTGAAGAAGTCCGATGGGGTCTGGTTTTCGACCTGCTGCTCTGTGAGATCCGCCATTCGTGGGATCGTCTCGTAGTCGCCGGGGACGACTGACTGCTCCGCCCGTGGCACGCCCGAGCGGTCGTTTTCGAGCCACTCGCTGAGCGGGGTGATCGTCGTCTGCTCCTGCAGGTCGTTGACGTAGGCGATTTCGGATTCGTCCGTGGGATCGCGCAGCGCATACCGGACGATGATGAACAGAGTCTTCGTCTCTGCCTGGACGACATCGGTCGCGACGAAGTCGCCCGGAATTTCGCCCTCGTAGCCGTCCGGCAAGATCAGGTACGACCGCGCATCGGTGCCGTTGAACTGATTCCCGGCGTAGAGGGGGAAGATTCCGTACTGATTCATCAACTGCAGCGTGAAATAGCGGTCGGTAACCTCGGGCATCTCGATGACGACGGGGTCGTCCTGCAGATCGAGAAAGCCCATCCCGTACAGGGTGGTGGCGTTCGGGGTGACGATAGCCGTGAAATCGGCCGTTATCGGTCGGCCCTCGTTGGGATAATACAGCCGATTGACGCCAACGAAGACGTCACTGTCTTCCTCCTGCGTGTAGTTGAACCGCGTCACGTAGAAGATGACCTGCTGGAGTCCATAGCGGTACGCCTCTTCCGCGATCGATGCCACACTGGCATCCGTGTCGTTGTCCTGACTCGCTTCGGACTCTCGGTCGGCGGCGACTGTCCGCGTCACCGTCGATCCACCAAGTGTGAGTCCCCCTGCGACGAGTCCCCCCCTCTGGAGCGCCTCGCGGCGCGTCAGCGTTCGGGTACCGAACCGGAGCACTCCGTCAGCAGTCTTGTCTGAATCCTGGATTCCCTGGTGAGTACTCGTCCCGCGAAGCGCGGTCCGGCGCGTGACTCGCAGCGGTTCGAAGTCCGATTTCGCCGTCGTATGGTGTGGTTTGTTGCTCATGCCTTCTCTCTCTGAGTGGCCTACAGCAGCAGGTGGGACCAACTCACACGCATCCACTCCAGCGTTCCATATAATACAGTGGTGATATTTGTGAATCAATTCATGACATGATGACAGTGGTAGAGGGATAACTATCTCTGAATTCTCGATCGACGATATGAACCAGTGGTGAGCGATCACGGACCGCGCTATTCACCCGTCAGTTCGTGCCGCTCTCGCGCTGTGAGTTCAGCAGAGATAGTCCGAACCACAAACCAGCCCCACCGTGTCCTTGTGCTCCTGACGGCGCCGCTTCTCGCGTGCCCCGTCAGCCGTCGCCGCGCGCGTCCTCGAACGCCGCGATTGCGCGATCGCGGTACTCGCCGAGCTCGACGATGGGAGCGGGGTAGTCGGGCGCAATGGCGGCGCGTGTCTCGTCATCCAGCGTGGGCCACTCGTGGATGGCGTCGGTCGGCGCGTCCTGGAGTTCGGAGACGTGTTCCCTGACGTACTCGCCGTCCGGGTCGTACTTCTCGGCCTGGGTCGTGGGGTCGAGGACGCGGAAATCCGGCTGGGCGTTCGCTCCCGTCGAGGCAGCCCACTGCCAGCCGCCGGCGGCGTGGGCGGTGTCGTGGTCCGCAAGCTTTCGGCGGTACCAGTCGTACCCCTCGCGCCAGTCTATCAGCAGGTCCTTCGTGAGGAACGAGGCGGTCACCATCCGGACGCGATTGTGAACCCACGCGTCGGCGCGCAACTGCCGCATCCCGGCGTCGACGAGCGGATAACCCGTCTCGCCGTCCTTCCACGCCCGGAGCCCCTCAGGATCGTCGCGCCACTGGATTTCGTTCGGGTACTCGCGGTAGTTCTCGGTAACTACGTCGGGACGCGCGTCGAGGATGTGCGCGTAGAACTCCCGCCAGGCGAGCCGTCGCCGGAACACCTCGACCGATTCCCGGGCGTCCCCGTCGCTGGCGGCGGCCGCCGCGTCCTCAGCGGCTTCCCAGACCGTCCGGACGCCGACTGTCCCGAACTTCAGGTGCGGCGAGAGGCGCGAGGTCGACTCTCGGGCGGGGTATTCGCGGTCGTCCCCGTAGCGGTAGATCGTGTCCTCACGGAAGTCGGCGAGTAGGTCGTGGGCGGCGTCGGTGCCCGCTGGCTGCACGTCGGCTTCGGGATCGTCGAAGCCCAGGTCGGCGAGTGACGGGAGCGGGCCGGCAACATCGGAGGCCTCGCCGAACCACTCCTCGTCGAGGCTGTCGCGGGGGTCGACAACGTCACCGCGAACCGGCGCAGCGACGGGGGCGGCCTTCTCCTGGGTGCGCCACTCCCACCAGAAGTCCGAGAAGTCGGAGTGGTGGCTCCCGTCGTTCGTCGTGATGGTCTCTGGTTCGTGGAGGAGAGTGCCGCCGAACCGCTCGACGTCGACGCTGACGCCGGCGTCGGCGAGCGCCGCCGCGACCGCACGGTCGCGTTCGCCCGCCAGGCCGGAGTAGTCGCGGTTCCAGGTGACCGCATCGGCGTCGCAGGCAGCGGCGAGCTCGGGAAGCACCGCTCGTGGGTCGCCGCGGGCGAGGAGCAGTTCGCCGCCGCACTCGCGGTACTGTTCGCGCAATGAATCGAGCGCATCGAGCAGGAACGCCACCACGGGCGGCGCGCCGTAGGCGAGTATCGAGGGATCGTGGACGAACACCGGGAGTAGGCGGTCGCCGCCCGCTAGCGCCGGGTTGTCGGTCACACGAAGGTCGCGGCGGTGCCAGTGGAGTCGCATACCGGAGTCTTGGCGGGCGCTGGCGCCGCCCATCGCGAGCATTCCGGCGAGGCCCGCCCCGCGAAGTGCGGTTCGACGGGTTGCTCGCATCGGTTCGGATTCTGGTTCTGTTGTCGTGTGGTGTGGCTCGTTGCTCATGGCTCATGTCTTTCTGAGTGGTCCACAGCAGCACTGTTGAAGCCGGCTCACTCAACACACACCCACATTCTATATAAAATACTACCTGATTGATAACATAATTTATGGGTGTGATTACAGTATGGATTTGATGACGAACTCCCAATCCTCAATCTACTCTCTGCTTTCAAGTACTGAGCGCACCGATCGGTCTTTTGCCGGAGTGGGCCATACTGCATTCGCGCTCTGTATTCATCACGACTCTTCGAACAGATACGCTGATTGGTAGGAATTCCAGCGGTCAATAAGCACACTCTACTGAGCGGTTGGTTCGCCCGTCTCAACGTGACACAAACGATGTCGTCGTACTGAAATCATGCTCTATATCTCGAACACCGCTTCTGACAGCGACTCGGTAGTTCACTAAGTCTCTGTAAGAAGCCATGCACGAACGTAGCACGGACGGATGCTTAATCTGAAGGGGACCCAATTGCACAAACGTGTGAATTAGCGAGTTGCTTCGAGGAAGTCGTTGTACGACTCGGCGAGTTCATCGATCCAGGTCGCGTCCTCGCCAGGCACGAACTGGATGACGACTATACTCTCCTCGTCTGGATTCTGGACTGAGTGACGTTGCTGGGTTCGCTGCCAGATTCCAGTGACGGTGACGGTGCCGTGGGCTCGGTGGGCGTACGATTCACCCTCGATGATGGTACTGCCAGATTCAGACTCTGGTTGCTGTTCTTCCATTGGTGGCCGCTACCACTCTGTATTGCTTCCTCTAGTTGCTTGCAGTGTGCAAGCGCCCCACATACTGACCAATCCCTGGGCGTGTACGAGGGACGTAGCAGCACGTTGTTTTTGACAGCAACTCGTCGGTTCGATCAGGTTCTGCTGAATATCAAGCGCGAATGTCGCACGAGATATGGCTCGGTTTGCGAAGGTGGTGATCGCTAAGTGCAGGGAATAGACGTATTGGTCAGAACAACGAAAGGACTATCAGAATATTGTATATCTACTAAGTATGGAGCGCAGACTACTCAAGACAATTATCGGGGTAGCAATGGTGGGAATGGGGCTGGTGCAGGCGTCTCTCTTTGCTGTGCAAAGCGAATGGGTACCTACCGGTTTGGGTATATTCTTCTCGCTACTTGGGATCGTGTATCTTTGGGCCGAGGTCTACTCAACTGCACAGTAAGCAGATCTACTGAACGGCTGATTCATTGACTTCGGTGTGAAACAAACGAAGCTGTCGTGCTGGACTCATGCTCTGTATCTCGCAGACTGGTTCTGGCAGTTTCTGGAGAGGTTGATCCGGGACGTGCAAGATACAGAACGAACAGTTACCGAAGCAGCTGTCGATCTAACCTAACTATGCCAAAGCTGCCTGCTGAATATAGAGGATATACCGATCGCTAAGATCAGTCACTCTGTGAGCTGGTCTTTATAAGACTGCCAGGGGCTGTATGGGCACTGTTTGCTAACGTAGAACTATGTCTCTTCGGGAGGTTTTGGGGCCGGACTCCCTCAATCAAATTGTCTACGTTATTTTGTTTTGGGCTATTATCGTGTTCGCTTCTGCTTATATCCTTGACGACCAAATTGTACGGTTAGAATCCATCATCGGAACGGGGATTATCCTTGCTTGGATTATCTGGGGTGTTAATTACCGTCTTCAGCAGATACAACAGGAACGATACAAGAAGAAGAGAGAAGGGTTATCTGTGCTGCATTCGCGCTTTAGGGCTTGTTTAGACGCTTGTGAGAACGGCTCTCTGGTTTGCTTTCGGTCAGAATCTGCGCATCATCGTTGAGAGTTTTAACCACGGATCGAGACGGTGAGTTCCTACATCCACGATAGAACGGTTGAAACAACGAAGTGGTCGAGACGAGTCCCTGTACGTTAGCTCCATTTCTGAATCATCTGTAGCTACTCCCGTTTAATAAGGGCTGTACCCCTCGAATTATCGCGTATAAACACGGCTGTCCTACTCTTGAACTGCTTCGTCGGCGGTAAATGCCTCGAGGACATCATCAGTATTACCACTCCGAGACAGTACCGTCACGATGTCATCTGGTTGAATAACAGTTGTTCCATGCGGCGTCAATACGTAATCTCCTCGTTCGATCGCGATAACTAACGAGTCATCGTCGAGAACATTATTTTCAACGGCCTCTGCAAGTGTCCGATCGACGATCGGAGCATCGTTTGCTACAGTTACGTCGACGACATTCGCATCACCAGCGAGGTTAATAACGTCTGTCGCTCTGGGTGAGGAAATTTCCTCGTCGGGGCCGAACGCGGTGTAAGGACTATGTGTTTCGGATTCCACGAGTGTCTCGTCCTCGATCTCGATCCCCAGTCGTGAGAGCGCCCGCGCGATCCGCCTGAGGTGTTCCGTGTCTTCACCGATGGCCAAAATGTGCAGGTTTCGCCGACCGGTCATCAACTGGCGGACGTTGATGACTCCGGGGACGACACTGGCCTCCTGTGCGAGCGCGTTGCGTTCGGAGACCGGTACGTTGCAGACGTAGAGATTCGTCAGATGGCCCTCCGCCCGTTCGAAGTCGATCTCGGCGGTGTAGTTTCGGATAATGTCGTGCTCTTCGAGGTTGTTGATCCGATTGCGTATCGTTCCCGGGGAGACGTTGACCTGTTCGGCGATCGTCGGGGCGGACGTGTTTCGGGCATCCCGCATCAACTCGTAAATGATGCGTCGATCGATCTCGTCGAGCCGATAGTCCATACCACTCGTATCGGCGCGCGGTCCTTTATATTGTATCGGATCAATGAATGCCCAATACGTAATTATATGCCCTAATTGTTACTGATACAGTAATCCCATCGGTGTTCTTATATATGGTCTATCCGATTTCCGGGTATGAGCCACGGCGAGGGTGACGAGGAACTCGCGAAGGACCTCGGCCTCATCTCGGCGATGACGATCGGGATCGGGACGATGATCGGTGCCGGGATTTTCGTCTTGCCAGGCGTCGCCGCCAACGCGGCGGGACCGATCGTCGTCGTCTCGTTCGTCGTCGGCGGCCTGATCGCGATGGTCAACGCGTTGTCGGTCTCCGAACTCGGCACCGCGATGCCGAAAGCCGGCGGCGGCTACTACTACATCAACAAGTCGCTCGGGCCGATGTTCGGATCGATCGCCGGCATGGGCGACTGGATGGGGCTCGCCTTCGCCTCCGCGTTCTACTGCATCGGTTTCGGCCAGTATCTCGCGGTCTTCGTCCCGCTACCCGAGATCGTCTTCCTCAGCCCCATCCAGGTTGGAGCGCTCATCGCGGGTGCGATCTTCGTCGCCGTCAACTACATTGGCGCCAAGGAGACAGGGGGCGTTCAGACGGTCATCGTCTTCACGTTGCTCGCGATCCTCACCGCATTCGCGCTCGCCGGCTTCTCGTCGTTCGATTACGCGACGCTGGCCGACGAAGGTGGCCTCGCACCGTTCGGGGCCGGTGCGATACTTCCGGCGACCGCGCTCGTGTTCGTCTCGTTCCTCGGCTACGCGAAGATCGCGACCGTCGCCGAGGAGTTGAAGAATCCGGGCCGGAACCTCCCGATCGCTATCATTGGGAGCGTCGGAATCGTGACCGTCATCTACGCGATTCTCGTGACGACCATGCTCGGGGTCGTCTCGTGGCCCGAACTCAGCGAAGACGCGCCGGTGGCACAGGCCGCCGAGCTCGCGTTCCCGGCCTCGATCGGTCCCATCGGGGGCGTCGCGGCCGTCGCCGCAGCGCTGATGACCGTCGGCGCGCTGCTGGCGACGGCGTCGTCGGCGAACGCCTCGATTCTTGCCTCCGCGCGAATCAACTTCGCGATGGGACGGGACAAGATCGTTACTAACTGGCTCAACGAGATCCATCCGAACTTCGCGACGCCCTATCGATCGATTCTCGTCACCGGCGCGCTCATCATCGCGTTCATCGCGGCTCTGGGGAAGGAGATCGAGGTGCTCGCGAAAGCGGCGAGCGTCCTCCACCTTATCGTGTACGCACTGATGAACGTCGGCCTTATCGTATTCCGAGAAGCCGACGTCCCGGAGTACGATCCCGACTTCGAGGTCCCTTTCTATCCCGTCACGCCGATCCTCGGCGCGGTCCTCTCGCTCGGCCTCGTCGCGTTCATGGACGGAATCGAGATCGCACTCTCCGCAGTGTTCGTCGTCGGGGCAGTGCTCTGGTACTTCCTCTACGCCCGGGACAAGACAGTCCAGCAGGGCGTCCTCGCAGACTACATCCGCCACCGCGAGGGGGAGATGCCGGATCGCGTCGTCGAGGCCGCCGATGCAGTTGCACCGAGTGGCGAGGAGGGGCCGACAATCATGGTCGCGCTGGCCAACCCACGAACCGAACGCGCGCTCATCACGCTCGCCAGCGCGCTCGCCGAACACGAAGACGGGCGCGTCCTCGCGACGCATATCGTGACCGTCCCCGACCAGACATCGCTCGCCGCCGCCGCCAAAAACGGCGATCGAATTGACGCCGTCTCGGAGTCGCTTCTCGACGACGCCAAGGCGGATGCGGCGGCGTTCGACGTCCCGATCGAGACGAAGACGATCCTCTCCCATCGGGGTCTCGAAGAGGTCTACGACGCGGCCCGATCGAACGACGCCGACACGGTCGTGATGGGCTACGGCGGCGCGCGCTTTACCGGGGGTCGTGCCGAGAGTACGCTCGACGAACTGACCCACGATCTGCCGTGTGACTTCCTCGTCCTGGACGCAACGGAGTTCGATCCGACCGACATCGTCGTCCCCACGGCAGGCGGGGCGTCGTCCGACCTCTCCGCAGAGGTCGCCCGCGCGCTCCACGACACGATCGACGCCGAGGTGACGCTGTTACACGTCGCCGAGGAGGGGGAGGAAGCAGAGGGACGGGAGTTCCTGCGCGAGTGGGCGGACAGCCATCAGTTGACTGACGCCGCGTTACACGTCGAGACCGGAGACGTCGAGACGGCGATCGAACGCTCCGGCGCTGATCACGGGCTCGTGATAATCGGTGCTACCGAGCGCGGGCTCCTGTCGCGGATCGTCCGGGGATCGCTCGTGTTCGACGTGATCGAGGACCTCGACACGCCCGTCCTATTGACCGAACGGCCGTCGTCGCGGTCGCTTCGCGATCGACTCTTTGGCCGGCGCTGACCCGTCCAGCGTCCTCGACTGGGCCGTCGCTACTCGTTCCTCGCCTCCCGCGGCAGTGCGATGACGGGCCGATCGGCCTGAGTAACGAGTTTGAGCGATCGGTCACCCGACAGAAACTGCATGAGCCGGTTTCCACCGCGGGAACGGTACGCGATGGCGCTCGCGTCGACATCGTCGGCAGCCTCGAAGATCGCTCCAACGACGTCACGAGCGTAAGCAGTGTGATCGTCGGCGTCGGGAAACACCCGGCGGACAGCGGCGTACGACTCCGCGGCCAACTCCTCGGATTGCTCGACGGGTGTTTTGTCCGGCACTCCCTCCCCCTTTTCGACGACATGGAGTGCCGTCACGTGGTCGGGATCGTAGGGTTCGAGGGCCATCGCCGTCTTCAGGGCATCGTCCTCGTGTGCGACCGGAACGAGAACGTGAGCGAGAAGCTCACCCTGGGCAGGGCCGTGTGCATTGCTCATACGAGAATGGAGGAAATCCCACACTATAACGATTCGGTGGGATAGTCGAACCTCGTTCGATCGAGCGTTCCGACGTCACTCGTCGTCGGGGTGGACCTCCCCCAGGAATCTCCAGTACGGCGTTTCCGTGCCGTCCGGATGGCGTTCCGGGGTGACGTGGTAGAGGTACGGTCCGTGCGGGCAGTCATCACAGTCCTCGCTACAGTACACCTGTTTTACCACTTCGGTGTAGCCGTCGTGTTCGGTAACCCGGATGATGTCGTCCCCAGGCTCCGGCTCGATCGGTGCCGGTGACTCGTTCTGGAAGTTGAGGAGTTCCTGCGCGTGAATGATCGTTTTCCGGAGTTGCTCGGCGGAGAGCTGATTCAGATCCGAAACGAGTTGATCGGGTAATCCTTCCGGAGGGGTCGGAGCACAAGTCATAGGTGAGCGTTCACACCGGTCATACTTAATCACTGCACAGCGTTCTTGACGAACACAGTCGGGCGGTGGCCTCAGTATCATCTCCGCAGGCTCCGTCGATAGCTTTCATTGCCGTCGGACCGCGTCATAATCGGATATGCGAACTGTTTTGACTACCGAGAAAACACTTGCAGGCAGCAACTGTCAAGCGGTCCTGCACGTGTGTCTCGGTCGACCGGCGCGAACGAACCGAGACGGAAGCCACGACGGATTCGCAACTCACCCGCTCGTTCCGGGTTTCAAGTCGAGTGATACTAATGTACATGATCGTAATCGGTGCGGGAGACATCGGTTCGCACCTGATCGAGCGCGCAGTAACTGACGGAAACGACGTCGTCGTCATCGAACAGGACGAAGAGCGCGCGAACGCCGCGTCAGCGGAGTACGACTGTCTCGTCCTGCACGACGATGCGCGAAACCACGACACGCTCAAGGACGCGGAGATCGATCGCGCGGACGCCGTCATCTCGACGACGGACATCGACGCGACGAACATCATGGTGATGTTGCTTGCGGAAGAACACGACGTCCCGAACCTCGTGAGCGTGGTTCACGACCCCGAAAACCTCCCCGTCTTCGAGAAGATCGGGGCGACCCTGATCGAGAACCCGCAACACCTGATCGCCGACCACCTCTATCACTCCGTCCGGTATCCGAGCGTCACCGACTTTATCGAACTGGACGAGAGCACCGAACTCGTGGAACTAACCGTCAGCGAAGATGCGCCGATGAGTGATCAACGCCTCAATACAGCGCTGGAGTCCGGGAACCTTCCCGAGGGGGCTCTCGTCGTCGCACTCGAACGAGACGGGGAGATACGGGCGCCGAGGGGCGACACGAGAATATTGGCGGGCGATGAAGTGACAATTTTTACCGACGACGCCTCGCTGGCCGATGCGGTTGCAGCGTTTACCGGCAATCATAAATGAGGGTCCAGTATCCGACGGTGGGGCGGGATCTGGGTCGAATCCTGCAGATCCTCGCGTTGATGCTACTCGTCTCGATACTGATCGCTACGATCCATGGCGAGTTCTACGCGGTTCCCGCGTTCACCGTCTCTGCCGTGGTCGTGGGCGGCATCGGTATCGCACTCGCCCGGCGGTACCGGACGGCCCCGGACGCCAGGAAACTCGACGCGATGGTCACGGCGGCCACCGCGTGGGGGTCGGTCGGCGTCCTGGGCAGTCTCCCGTTCGTGCTCGTCGCGTGGACGATCGCGCTGGATCCGTATCCGGTCTGGATGAACACGCCGCCACCGAACGAGACAATCGGCGTCTTTCGGTATCCGCTGAACGGAGTCTTCGAGAGCATTAGCGGCTTTACCAGCACTGGGTTGACGATGGCCGTAATCGAGGAGGACCTGCCGCGATCGATCCAGTGGTGGCGGTCGTTCACCGAGTGGATCGGTGGGGTCGGCGTCATCGTGCTGACCGTCGCGATTCTCGCTCGTCCGGGCAGCGGATCCCTGACGCTCTACGAGAGCGAAGCGCGTTCCGAGAAGATCCACCCGAGCGTCGTCTCGACGGTCACCGAGATCTGGCGGATCTACCTCGGCATCACGGTCGCCGGGATTCTGCTCTTTCTCGCCGCTGGCATGCCGCTGTGGGGGGCGATCAATCACGCGATGACCGGGATTTCCACCGGTGGATTCTCGATTCACGCCAACTCGATCGGCCATTACGGCAGTCCGCTGATCGAGTACGCGGTTGTTCCGGTGATGGTCGCCGGGAGTATCGCGTTCCCGATCCACTACCTGATCCTCAAAGGCGAAGTGCGGAATTTCTACGCCGACATCCAGACCCGGTGGGTCTTCATCTGGTTCACCGCTGGTTCGATCGTTCTGACGGCCCTTCTCTGGGCGAACGGACAGTACGACACGATCGAGGAGACGTTCCGGATCGCGCTGTTCCAGTTCGTCTCCGCGACGTCGAACGCCGGGTTCGGGACGACGACGATCGGTGGCGGAACCGAACAGGTCTGGACGGCCGGGACGACGCTCTTGCTCTGCGTCGGCATGCTCACCGGTGCCGCAGCGGGGTCGACGGTCGGCGGTCTCAAACTCATCCGCGTTCTCATACTGCTCAAGGGGACCGTGTGGCAGATCAGAACCGTCTTCGTACCGAGTAGTGCGGTTCGACACCTGCGGCTCGGAAAACGGACGCTCGATCAGACCCAGGTCGAGCGCGAGTTCACGGAGGCAGCGGTCGTGTTCGTCCTCTGGATACTCGTTCTCATGGCCGGTGTCGCCGTACTGCTGTGGACTGTTTCACCGGCACATCCGGTAGAATACGTGATTTTCGAGGTGATGAGCGCACAGAGCACTGTCGGCCTCGACGCCGGTATCACCGGCCCCGACATGCCCGACGCAGCGAAGGCGATGTTGATCGTTAATATGTGGGTCGGCAGGTTGGAAATCATTCCAGTGGCTGTGCTGCTGGGTACTGTCTTCCAACGGCTCAACCTCTACACATGATTGATATTACCGTCTCCAGAAACTGCTTGTGAATAACACGAGCACAGGGATTATCTCAAGGCGGCCGATCCACATGAGAAAGACCATCAGCAGCTTCGAACTGTCCGGGAACGCCAGATAGCTCCCGAACGGACCGAGCGATCCAAATCCGGGCCCGATGTTGCCGATCGTTGCGAGACTGGCGCTGAACGCCTCAAGCGGCGTCAGCGCGTAGCCGATACGACGAGCATCGAGGGCGATGAGCAGCGTAGCGATGGCGAAGATAGAGAGATACATAAAAGTAAAGCCGAGCACGCCACGGATGGCGTCCTCATCGACAACGGTTCCGGCCAGACGGATCGGTCGAACGCTCTCGGGGTGAGAGGCCGTAAACAACTCTCGTCGGAGAACCTTGAAGATGATTAGCCACCGCACGACTTTGACGCCACCACCGGTCGAGCCGGCAGAACCGCCGACGAGCATGGCAAAGAGGAGGACGATCTTCCCCGTTGAGGACCACTCGGCGAAGTTGCTGGTCGCGTAGCCGGTTGAGGTCAAAAGCGACGCGATCTGGAATGTGCTCTGTCGCATCGAGTTCTCAAGGACACCCTCGGTCACGCCGCCCAGTTCCGCAAGTGCCGGCGCGGAACCGGTATAGAGCAATCCGATGAGGAGAATAGTCAGCCCGGCGATTGCAGCAACGTAAGTGCGAAACTCGGAGTTCTGAACAAAGCGGTCGGCTTCGCCACTGAAGATGTGCCAGAACAGCGCGAAGTTTGTCCCGGCAATGATCATGAAAGGGATCGCGGTCCACTGAACGATTGCGGAGAATGCCGCGACGCTATCTGCCTCGGGTGAGAACCCGCCAGTCGGAAGCGTCGTGAACCCATGGGCGATGGCGTTGTACAGTCCCATGTTAGGCGCCATCCCTGCGAGGTGAAAGCCGTAGAGTAACGCGATGTAGACGGCTGTAAAGGCGAAGTAGACGAGCCAGAGAATCCGGGCCGTTTCGGCGATACGCGGTGTAAGTTTCTGTAACTCCGGACCCGGCGCTTCCGACTTAATGAGTTGTGCGCCACTGACCGCGACCTCCGGTAAGATCGCGACCATCAACACGATGATCCCCATTCCGCCGAGCCACTGGGTGAGCTGTCGCCACATGAGAATCGCGTGGGAGTGCCGGTCGAACGAGATTTCCCCGAGGACGGTTGCCCCAGTCGTCGTAAAGCCGGACATTGACTCAAACAGCGCGTTAATAGGGTCGGCAAGCGTCGATTCGGTCCCCCAACCAGCGAGCACATACGGGACCGCCCCCACGGCGGCAACGGCAAGCCACGAAATTGCGACGAACAGCATCGCCTCTCGGATCTGGAGATCCGGAGTAGGGTTGAGGCGCTTGAGACCTTGGCCGACAGTAATCGTCAACGCAATCGTCGCGACGAACGGGAACACAGGGTCACTGTAGATGACCGCCACGATGATCGGAACCGTCAACGGAACTGATAGATACTTGAGAACGATACCGACCAGTGCGAAACTGGCACGCCAGTCAGTTCGGAGTCGCATAGAACACCCCACTTACGTAGCCGCGGTTGGACATAGTATCTAATGACATTTCGATAAGACCGTATCAATCCACCGTGACTGCCGTACTATCAGGCATCCATACCACATATCCCGTCCGACTTGAGTCGTGATCGGGTCGGGAATAGACTCTTTATAAGAATAGCGCGTACCTTCACTTATGGGCCTTCGCTTACCAAGCATTCGGCATCCCCATTCGTTTTACGACGTCTTCGGCGTCGTCACTGTTGCAGTAGCGATCATGACTCTCATCCTCTCCGTTTGGTACGGTTCGATCATTCGGATCGAGATGGTCATCTTCATGGCGATTGTCTTTCTATGGGTCGTATGGGCGATTGAGCAAATTCTGGCCGAATCTGAAGAACGGTCGAAGCGTCAAAGCCAGCGTCCTCCCTGGGACCAGTAACGATGGTGGACGTTGATCGAATGAGATCGGCCGACACAGTGAGAATGGAAACGGAATCGACAATCCCTATTCTCCCAGAAACATAACTAAGTGGTTTTATTGAAATCATTGAGGGGTTACACGTTTGGACAATAGTATAACCGAATGCAGACTCTCCCGAAGTTACGGTTGCTCCGGTTTGTCGAGGAAGCATTTCAGCTAACGCAATGTGCTGTGGCTCGGTACTCATCGAAGTTCTCGAGTGTCTCCACGTTCAGAAGGACACGACCTATCGAACACTCCTTGACGAACTCATTGAGATGCCCCGAATCCGACTCTGTTGAAACCCTCTATAACCGATATGCTTCAGCAGTCGTGCTGCATATAGGGCGCGACTCTTCCACGAGAGATGGATCGATTTGTGAAGGGTGAGGTGATGGCTCTGTGCAGGTGACACAGCTATCGAGACACTGTCCACCAGAAGACCCTTCGCGGATGCTGCTAAAGGTCGGTTGAATGAAGCGACGCGACGTGATCGCCATCGGTGGGCTCAGCGCACTTGGCAGCAGTGGTGCGATCGTCGGCGCGGCCCTGTATGGGTCATCCAGCCTCGATCTCGAACGAACAGACGATGGTACTGTCGTCCGCAAGGATGGTGAACAGATTGATTCCCTTAGCCCCGCTGTTACCCCCGTCGAGGACGATGACGCACTCCTCGGGGTCTCGATCCCCGAGCGAACGACGGAGCAAAAGGTGGCTGTCGAGGTCGTCTGGGCAATACAACGGAACGGGCTCTGGTCAGACGTTATCGTTGAACTCGTGGTGACTGGTGATGTTAGGGCAACGCTCAATCCCGGTATTGCGACCTCCTATAGTTCGACATGGGGTAGATCTCCCTCGGAAGCCGAGGAGTCGACGTCTTCCAAGCGCCGATACGCGTACCCGCGTGGAACGACAGCGGGGCGCGTCCACTTCCTGCTCACGGTTCTGGATAACACTGATTCTGAGGAGAGGGTGGTCGAACTTGAGGCCCGGCTATCGGCACGCTCACTCAGCGGCACTCGGGTCGAACTCACTGTACCGGCTGAATTGATCTCCAACCTCGGTTAGCAAGCATATCTACTGAAGGAATGGTTCATTGACTTCGGCGTGAAACAAACGAGGTTGACGTACTGCACTCATCCTCTGTATCTTGCACGCGCATTCCGTCAGCTACTGGATAGATTCAGCGAGGCGTGCAAGATACACAGCGCGAATGTGGCACGAAACCTGACTCGATGTTAACGCATGGAAGCATGCGTACCTCTGTAGTTAGTTCGAAGTTGTAGAATTTTGGTGGTCAGTTTCTTTCTCGTACAGTCTAACCATTCGACTGAAAAAGAGAAACATGAAAACCATCGAGACAACAGTTCCAACTACCGTCCTCACGGGGTTGCGTTTGATAGCCGCTCGAATCGTATACAGGTAAATCGGTGCACAGGCAGCCGTAAACAGTGTCTCCTTTGAGGACAAGATCCCCTGTTCGAGCCATACTTGTTCGCCCAACACAACGCGCGTTGCCCACGCGTCGTCATTCTCTGGTGGCGAGGCTACAAGAGGATTTATCCCGACAAATAAGAGTATCCCGGCCAAGAGCGGTCGGCTTCGCCGATAAATTGCCAAGACAAGTACCGGATACACAACTACGTACGTCCAGACACTCAGAGGATTAGCATGTCGCGACCAGAAAAACCGGTCTACGAGACTATCTGTTGAAACATTCTTACCAATCATAATACTCCGAATATCGTTGTCCACTACAATAAATCCCACTTCAACGGTGACTGATACAGTCATACTCTGTATCTTGCACGCACTTTCTGCCAACTACTGGATAGATTGAGCGAGGCGTACAAGATACACAGCGCGAATGGTGCACGGGCTGAGGAGGGATCAACGCGGAAGGTCGAACGGTCAGTACAGGGCAAGTACTGACCGTACTTTCGAACGGGATTGAGTGAAAAGTGCAGACTGATTGGCTCTGTTGAACGCAATAAAACCCGACACGTTACACGGTCAAACGCTCTCAACGGATTACGGCCAGTCTCCCGGGAGAGTATCTTGGTGATCGTCGATCACTACAAGCAGCGGTTCAATTTCACTGAAGCGAGGCCCTCTGGTAATCGTCTCAGTTTGCGAGTCCCAGTTGATGAAGCCTGCATCTACAAGGTTTGGCAGATGAACGTGGTTGAGTTCAGTTTCGGGCGAATCAGGGTTTCCTCCGTCAGCCGCGAATTCTTCGGCTTCGAACTCAGCTTCAGTCCGTGGATTGTGATCAGCCAATTCCACGAGGATCTGTCGCCGGGTACCGTGACTCAAGACATCGAACAGTGTGTTGAGCGAGTCCCTCTCCCCTGGGTGCTGGTCGTCTGGCATACACTCCCTGCTACTGATCAGGGATGGATAAGCGGCTCTCTTGACGGGTCAAGTCCCTTTTTTATCTCGTATGGGTTGTTGACTAGCCATCGACCGCCGAGGACAGCAACGTCGTTTCGAGGACTTTCTCGTTCCCACGTCGTATCCGGTCTGAAACCGCCTGTTTCGTTATGTCGAGTTCGTCCGCTAACTCGTCGAGACTCACCTCACTTGGTGAAGTGAAATACCCCCGCCGCAGGGCAAGAACCAACGCTTCTCGTTGCTCGGACGAAATCCCGAACTGGCGTCGTCGGTCAGTTTCCTCAGTGAAAGTGTAGATACGGTTGATGTGAACCATCACATCGTTCTCGATCAAGATGTTTTGAAACTGTGCCAAGTAGTCGTGATCTGGAAATCGAACGCGGAATTCCCACCGTGCCCCGCTCTGGGAGCGAGCTTCGAGGACAATTGCATCGGTCTGGGTGAGTCCATCGATGATATCTTTTTCAGGTGCTCTCCACGTGACTCGGTACAACGCGCCGTTTTCAATCCTATCAAGAGCCCGCACATCAGTGATATTGGGACGGTCGATGAGTTTCGTTTCGAACGCATCCAGCACGGTGTCGAGGTCGGCATCCGTTGTGAGCCAGATGAACGGGATAACGTGATTGCCCGTCGGGACGACCCGTTCGAGTTCAAAGGTCGTGTCTTGGAAGCCTGAGAGCGAGTCGCCGAGTTGGAACTGATCTGCGTCGATTGTGAACTCGAGGACGACACTCATAGTGCAGGTATGTGATCCAGCCCCAAAGCGTCGTTGCTGCACGGCGGTGACGAAGGGACGGAGTTGCTGGGAGACTCGCCGATAGATCAGTGTCCGTGAATATATCCTCTACATGTTGCACGTCACTTTTGACATCTCCTCGGTAGTTCGAACGGAGTCTGCTGAATCCATAGCGCGTATCGGTTACTGGCCAGTTGGCGTCTATCGGTGGTTGGAAGTGAGAGAGACAGGGTACGTCTCTACCAGTACGAACGCTGGGCGAACAGAGGGTTATTGAGGCTGGTCCTCTGACTCGGTCACCGACTCCTCGACGCTCGTGACAAGTCGTGACTCGAAAGCGCCGTTGAGGGGAACCAGCAATCCCCACGAGAGGACGGCCAGTAGCGGGTTATACTGGGCGAGGATTGCCGACCCCGCGAACACGATCGGAGAGACGAGAAACCGTGCCGCCTGAATCTCGACCGTTCGTGAGGTCAGTCCCGCTTCGAGGAGGCGTTTTCTGGAGACGTACCCCCACAACATTGCCAGCGAGAATCCAGTGAGTGCCAATATCCCTGCGTAGAACGCGATGCCGAACCCGGTCGGGTAGGCGACAAACACGCTCGTGGCGTACGGAACGAACGCGACCAGGAGTAAGAACAGAAGATTGAGCCAGACCACGCTGCGGTCGTGGCCCTCAACGTAGACGAACACGCGCCGATGTAATGTCCAGTAGAGGCCGATCACCAGAAAGCTCAGCACGTACCCGACGAACTCGGGCCATTGCTCAGCGGTGAGGTCAGGCACGACCGCAGTCGTGCTTCCGGCAGGAACCGTCGGAACGCTGATTTCCAGCACCAACAGTGTGATAGCAATTGCGATGACGCCGTCGCTGAGCGCAATCAGTCGGTCTGTTTCCTCGGACTCGCGGCGGAACGGAAGTGCCATACGTGATATAGACTGTTGATTGTCAATCCATTATTGCGTCTCTACCGAGTATTTCTGGCGGACCTGAAACTCACACCGCTGAACAGCAGCTGCCAATCTCGTTCGATGAACGGGACGCGCACGTTCCGTACTTTTCAACTTGAGTCGTTCCTACCACATGCCTAATCGGAAACAAATCCCCAGACCTATCTAACGACTCGCTCGTGGGCGATCGCGCTAATGAATCTATCCTCTGTATTCAGCACTGTACTGGCCAGCTGTGCCGGTTGCTCGGCCCTCTCCTCTCAGCCAGTCATGCTCGGCCTCGTCGTGTTCAACCACACTGACAGCCTGTACACCGTCCAGTTCGACCTGTTTCGGACCGACGGGGAAGTCGTCTCAACCGGAGGGGTCGGCTAATCCGAAAGCAAGGGTGTACAGCGAACGGATAGACATCGGGCCACGGGAGGACGGTGTGAACAGGCCGTCAATGACACGACGGGAAGACGTTGCCGAGACCAGACAGTACGTCGTCCGGTATGAAGTGTGGAAGAACAACAGCACTCCAACCGACGAGGGCCACGTCCACTTCTTTCCGACGGGTGACGACGGCTCCCAGATCGTCAGGAAGGACGTCTTTGGCAGCAGTCAGTGTCACTTATCTTTATCGTCCTTCTCGTAGTCTTTCTCGTCTTTTTCAGGTTCGTCTTCTTTCGGCTCCTCTTCAGGCTCTTTCTCCGGTTCGTCTTCTTCAGGCTTCTCTTCGTCCGGTTCGACGCCCTTCTCGTCCGGGTGGGCGTCCTCCGTGAGGAGTATCTCGAACGGTTCATCGGCGGGTGCATTCTCCGGTTCGAGGTAGCCAATCGCGAACGCGGAGTAGACGGTTCCTCCGGTAAGGGAAACGTCAATTTCGAAGACGCTGGTCTCCCGGTCACCCGCGGGATAGATGACGAGCGTATACTCGCCTTCCGGCACTTCGGTGTAGCCGAATTCACCGAACGCGACGTTCTCGAACAGCGCGTCCCCTGTTTCACCGGCAACGACGTCCACCGCAGGCGCATCGGGTGATGCGTGGAGGACGCGAACCCGAGCGGTACCCGGACCGACTGGGCTGTTGTCGTCGTCGAGGAACAGCGCCTCGAGGGGCTGGTTTTCGGCGGCCACTTCGCCGATCACTGCGAGGAGACCGTCGAGGGTGGAGTCCACGTCGCCGGCCTCGACGGTCTCCTCGAGCACTGCTTCGGCCGGGTCTTCACCGGCGGGAACGACCTGGACCGTGTACGTGCCAGGCGGGAGGTCGCGGTAGTCGGTGACCGTCCCGTACGGGATGCCCTCGCGGACCCGCTCTCCGTCAACGTAGATGTCGATGTTGGGTGCATCGGGTGAGAGGTGTGCAACTCGAGTCTGGAAGTCGGTATCGGTTGGCTGGTCGTTCGTTTCGTGGTCACTCGAGGCGGCCGTGGTACTTCCGACGCCACTAACTACCACGAGGCCGCCGCCGATCTGTAGAATTCGTCGTCGGCTCACGCAATCTTCAGTCATGTAAATTTCATGAACGGTGAGATAGGTAATGATGCTAACACTTGCAGGCACAGGCCGATGCAGTTCCGAGGCTCGATATCCAACGCTTTGGGCCGTCCGAGCGAACCACCCGATATGGAATAATCCGGATGCGCCCACGCCCTGCCCGTCGCCGTCGAGACGGAACGTGGCCTCGTTCTGGTTGACGTCGGACCCGAGGGGATTGCCGACGCCCTCGAGGTCCGCCTCTCGGATCTGGGCTATGGACTTGAGGACATCTGGCTAGTGTCCCTAACTCACCACGACGAGGACCACGTCGGCGGGATCGAAAAGGTCCGTGCACGCGCCGATCCAATCGTTGCTGCCCATCCGGAGGAGATGCTGAGCTTATCCTCTATATTTACCACGCCGTTCTTACCAACTACTCGTCAGTTCTGATCTCGTCTACTGAAGAGAGAGCACGAACCGAACAACCATATAACGATATTTTTACCGACGGAATGTAATTCATTAGTATGGTTGTCAGCTTAGCAGCCTATGTCTACGCTTCTGCCACCACGTCTGAACACAAGTTTAAACCGTGGTTTGCATCCCTGTTATTCGTTGCAGATGTATTCATTGCAGGCGCTATCGGCTCAGCAACACCTCTTGGTTGAACGCTATCTACTTGCCCTGGGCCTTGTTTAGACGCCCCTGAATGGACGAGTCAGGAGTCCCTTCGTCTAACCAGAATACGGTGGCGACAACCTCACGGTCCAGTTTCGTATGTAGAGAACAACGCGTGAGGGCCGATTGTTTCCGCATCTAAACACGGCCCTTGCCCTGTATTGAGCGATCATCACGTTCCCAGATCGAGTTGTATCTCGTGTTGTATGCGTACCTTGAGCCTTGTTTAGACGCTCCCGGATGAGCGGGTCAGGAGTTATTTTGACTGAAAAGAATCCGGTGGTAAGCACCTCACAGTACGGTTCCATACTTTGAGAACGAAGCGTTAGCGCCGATCTCGGTCGCGTCTAAACAAGGCCCGTACCTTGTATTCGTCACGGCCACGAAATGCTATCAACCCCTGCGTGTTTCAATAACGCCATCTAAATCAACTGCCTCGAAGGGCCATATTCGACACGAGGTCGACCGCGATGCCAGCCAAACGACGATCCGGCTGGTAGATCGGTAGTCCATGGGCATGGTCGTTCAGGAAATCTGTGATCGTACGTCACGAAACACTGGGAATCCAAGACATCGGGTGCCGGATAAGGCGTAATGATTACTCGACCTCAAGTGTCCACTCGCCGTCAGCCTCCACAGCAATCCATCCAACTCCGTCGTAGCTGAACGTATTCTCACCGTCGTACTCGCCAGCCTCGTTGAAGACAGTAGTACCATCGCCCTCCATCGGTAAAACCCGGACCTGAAAGTTCGATTCGCCGGAGTGCTTGCCACTGGCAGTGTGCATGCCATCGAACTGGATCGGACCGAACACGTGATTACCCTCGTCGTCGAACGATTGCGGCAGCGCGTCGCCGCTGGTTGCTCGAGGCTGGCGAATCTCGATTTGCCAGTTGCCATCGGCTATGATCTCTATCCAACCCCCCGAGACGATTTCTGCAGTCTCGCCCTCGTAGTCACCACTTGTTGTCACGAACTCGACGCCGGCGTCGTTCATTCCGCGGGCGATTCTAATCTTGAAGTCCGAATCACCGTCATGAGTGGCGTCAATAACGATCAGACCTCCCTCGATATCGATTTCACCGTCTGAGATGTTCTCGTTCCCAGATCCCTCGAACGACTGTGGATCTGGCTCGTTGACTTCGTCGTCTTCTCCGTTGGTTTCATCGTTGTCTGTCTGTTGATCGTTTTCTTCCGGGTCCGCTTCAGTATCGGTATCGTCGTTACTCTCAGAATCGGAATCGTCATCCACGTTTCCGGTCACATCCTCGCTGTCTTCCGAATCTCCACTCATACAGCCAGCAAGAACGACTGTCAATGCAGCTCCGCTTCCAAAGAGTATCTTCCGCCGATTCATAATATCTAAATTATATGTCTCGGAATAAGTGCTTTGTCTATACAGTCCATCGATCGGCAGTTCGTCGACGGTTTCAGCCAGCGAAACGTCGCGATCGATGCGGCGATCAGCGGTCACCGTCTCGCTCGTGGGTTCTTCAATGGTGGCCTCGTCGCGATCCGCGATTGTGATCCCGAGTTAAGCTTGTGGTTTCAGACGAACTCTTTAAGATTGAAGCTGAGTGGACGAGAGAGCCACCACGTCCCTCTCGCTCATCCTGATTTTTCGTCGACACCGTCCGGATATTCGATGACGTCCTGGTCGACGATCTCCCGCTGCTTGACCCGGACGACGTCGTGACCGAGATCGCCCTCCGGCCCTTTCATCAACCGATGCTTCACCTGGTGGCCATCCTCGAAGCCGGCGACGTGCTCGGCAATGATCTGCGCATCACCGTCTGCCCATCGGCGGATGGAGATCGTCCACTCGTCTCCCCATCGATCGGTGGCTTCCTCCTCCATTTTCTCGATGAGCTCGATGTCGTCGTCCTGGAGGACGGCGGAGGCCGGACTCCTGGGTGTAGAACCAGTCATATAGTTGTCGTGACGCAGACTCGACTCTTAAGGATTGTCCTCGTGGTTAACCGTAAATCACGACAAGGTTTTTAGATGACTTGTGAGAAGAATTCGGTATGACCACAGATCAAATGAAGGAAGACAAGTTACGGTTTAACGCCGGCCGGTTCGAGGACTCCCTCCTCGGCGCGATCATGGCTATCCAGTTCACCTTCGCGCTGCTGGCGGTGTTGATGGTACTGGGATGGATCGTGGCGATGGTCGAGCGTTGGTTTGATCCCGTAGAGCCGGCCCCGGCGTTCGCGCCCTACATTCTGCTTCCCATTGGGTTCGCACTGGCTGCCTATCTCCTCAACATTCTATATGACGTGGATTAGCTCCTCAATCCCGCCCTCGCCCTCGTCAGGAATCGAAAACTCTCCTTCTCTCGCCTTGTCGAATTTTCCAGGTTGAGATCGTTGACGTCGCTGATGGCCTCGTAACTGACCCGCAGTAGGGCCTCGTCCTCAATACGCACCTGTTTCGACGTCGGTTCGAATACGGTTTCGAGGCTCTAATGAAACCCCATTCTTCAGATGTGTTTTTTCGTGAAATACACGTTCACTACACGTGCGAACTGAACGTCACTAACAGTGCTTCTTGAAAAAACATATAGTGATCCATGTCGAAAATATAACAGTATGGCATCAAATCACACGCAAAACCGTCGCTCGCTGGCAATGACCAGTGTAATCTATTTCGGTTCCGCCTTCTTAATCGGTCTACCCGTTATGTTTTTCGTTTATGAGATTTTCACAGGGATGCTCATCCTCCTTCAACTCGACTGGTTTGTTACCTCTACTGTAGGACTCACAGTTGTTGCTGCTGCATTTTTAGTCGGGATGTGGGTCGCTGGAAAAGTCGCCGAACGGGTCGTCAAGAGACTCTCCTAAACAGTCCCAATGGTGTGTACACCTCCAGTACTGAGCGATCACCGTCTTCGCAGATTGAGCTAAATGTCGTGCATCATTCGCGTCCTGTATTCAGTACGGTTTCTAAAATCTATCACCGATCAAGGGTTTCAACAGAGCATTTTTTCCTCAGTTCGTTCTGTTCCGAAGTCGGTCAATCCGGTCCTGTAATGGGGGGCGACTCTTGAGTACTGTCATCAGCCCTCCCGATCGAATGTCGAGATTCTGTTCGGTCGCCATCCGTTCCAGTGCATTCGCAACCGTGTCAGAGCCCATCTGGGTGGCTGCGTAATCGTCGGCTCGACGAACTGCTCGTCGTGCAGCCCACAACACCGGAAGCGGCAGCAAAAGAGCGACCGCGATCAGAATCGCGTAGAGTAGTGGTGAACCCCACGCGAGTGTCGCCACACCGACGATGAGGAATCCGAACAACGGAGCGAGCTTGATCGCTCGATAATGGTGTCTGAGGGTCCCGGCATTCGCCGCCAGTAATGCGCCCAACGTCTCGTCGTCGAATCCCGTCAACGCGATCTCCGAAACGTACAAGTGGCGTCGCCCTGGCAGGCCACGGAGATAGATCTCTAGCGTCTCTTCGGCGTCTGTAAGGATCCAGACTTCCTCCACGTCGAGTCCGGCCTGCTCGCATACTGATGCAAGTCGGGCTCGTTCGGTCTGCTCGGGTGGACGGACTGAGCGAAGGGCGTGAACGAGGACCGGGGTCACAAACGGGACTACCAGCAAGAGAAGTGCGAGTGTTAGTGGGGCCAACCCTACCCCTTCGCCCGAGACGACCCGTTCGAACGGGACGAAAAAGACCGTCAGGAGGACCGTGAGGACTGCCACGTACCGGCCCATTCGGCGAATCACACTCCACGTAGATACGTCGATATCTCTCGCGCGTCGAATCGCGGGAACGACTACGGCGTACGCCGTAAGCATCACCACGGCTGTCGAGGCAAATAGCGCAAACTGTGTTGCGAGGGAAGTGAAAAACGGCAGCACGGACGAGGGTATGACTCCGGAGAGAAATCCCGTGACGAGACCACGGGCGAATTCTCCAATACCAACGACCGAAAACAGAAGATACGCACCACCAGCGGTCGGAAGAAGAGTAATCAACAATCGGCGAAGCCACACTGTGGGCGCAGATGTGCGGAGGGAAAGGCGAGAAAACACCCAGTATACGGGAAGCGTCACGACAAGGAACGCGAGCACGGAACCGAATTGGAGGGCGAGGGACATATGAGAGAATCACAAAACAGACACAATAAGATACTTGTTTTCGTGAATGTGGGGCGAATCGACATAGCTAGTCTGACGTTCAATCGGTTCCGCTGAGATGACTCTGTTGAAACCTTCCTCGCCTGTCAAGACGAGATTGCTGAATTCAGAGAATAAGTTCAGCAGGAACATTTCGTTCTTTCTGAGCAATCTACGCTGGATCACCCGATCAGTAAACCTGCGAATCTGTCAGGAGTATTATTTCATCCATGCCTGTGTGAATCCCACATGAAATTATAAGACTTTTTAATTATATACTGGAAGTGCGATGCAACGGAGAACATTCTTATCGGGATGTGTGACCGGGCTCTTGGCCGGTAGGCTGGCGATCCAGCCGGTTACAGCAAAGCAGAACGGCGAAGCTCCAAACGACAACGTCTCTCGGCAAGTCGTCTATCCGTGGGGCTCAGATCAGACAGTTGATGCCGGTGAGTGGATCAAACATCGAGTCGGCTGGGTTGACGTGCACGAGACGTCAAAAGAGGACATTGAGGAGTTCCTGGACGACTCGACTGTCAACGCATGGATCGACGGGGACGAAGTCGACGATGCCGACCAATACTGGTCCGATCCCTACTACAACGAACGGTACGAAGGACTCTCCGGCGTGAACGAGGGATGGTTCACGGAGTGGTCGTTCGTGACACCACCGAAGGAACCGGGCGAACACACGTTCAGTTTCGAACTGTCCTTCGAAGAGAGATTCACCGATGGCGAACACGTGTATCCGGAAGGCCTATCCATCCCTCTTGAGGCAACGTACACCGTGTTCAGTTCGAACCAACGGGGTAACACGAGAAGCAAGTGAAAACTGCATCGAGACGTTCTTTGATTAAGCAAGCCGCTTCTGACGGCCACTGGGTAGCCTGCTGACCAACGTGTTACATAGCATCTCTGTACTGAGCGATTATAGTAGCCACTGAAACGATTTACACACTAATCGCAAAGCTGTCCTGCGATCAGGTGTGCATTGACTTTCAGTGGCTACTATAGGCTGCCCTCTGAGTGGACGTCAATCCGTGCTGCATCCGCTCTATTTATTCAGTAGCAGTCGAACAAACTACCGAGAGCGTGTTAGAAAACACGTGTTGACTGCAGAGAACATCTCGTCGCCTGCAACCAGAACGGGAACAACCTTATCTTCGTCAGTCAACTGAAACCGGATATGAATGCCCGGGAGCCGGAGGCTCTTATTCCAGCGGCCGTGGACACACTCCCGATCAACTTTGCAATCCTCGATGACGAAGGGACGATCCTGTATACAAATCACGCATGGCAGGAGTTCGGTGAGGCCAACGATATCGAGCTTCAGCCAGATACGGTCGGTTCCAACTATCTTTCGATTACCAGACAAGCAGAGACAGAGACAGCACAAACTGCCGCTGCCGGGTTATCCGAGATTCTAACGGGCGACCGAGAACTTTTCGAGTTCGAATATCCGTGTCACTCTCCCGACAAACAACGGTGGTTTCTCATGCGGGCAGCAGCGTTCACCGACGGTGATCGGAGATACGTCGCCGTTGCCCATTTCGACATCACCGATCGATACACGTATCGGCGGCAGTTGGAGGAATCCAACGAGCGCCTCCAGCAGTTCGCCTACGTCGCCTCCCACGATCTCCAGGAGCCGTTGCGGATGGTCACGAGCTACTTGGACCTGCTCGAGAGTCGGTATAGCGACGACCTTGACGACGACGCCGAACAGTTCATTGAGTTCGCCGTTGACGGTGCCGAGCGGATGAAGGCAATGATCGAGGGGCTGCTTGCGTACTCCCGAGTCGAAACACAGGGGAAGTCCTTCGAGCCGGTCGATCTCGACGCAGTGGTGGACGATGTGTTGACGGATCTCAGCATCCGAATCGGCGAAACCGGTGCTGAAATCACTGCTGACCCGCTGCCGACTGTGAAGGGTGACGCCAGCCAACTCCGCCAACTCTTTCAGAATCTGTTGGACAACGCTCTCCAGTACAGTGGGGAGCAGGAACCTCGAGTGTCGATCTCCGCGATGCGTGAGGGGGACGAGTGGATCATTTCGGTCAGTGACGACGGGATCGGCATCGACCCCGATGAGGCGGACCGAGTGTTCGAGGTCTTCCAGCGACTCCACAGCCACGAGGAGTACGACGGGACAGGGATCGGCCTCGCAGTCTGCGAGCGAATCGTCGAACGACACGGCGGCGAAATTTGGATTGACTCAAACCGAGATGACGGATCGACCTTCTCGTTTACGCTTCCGTCAACCGATACGTGAACGCTTTTTCCCAGGATTCTCCGTACTGCATTCGCGCTGTGTATCTCGCACGCCTCGCACAACCCATTCAGAAACTGGTAGAAAGCGCGTGCAAGATACAGAGGATGGGCCTTGTTTAGACGCTAGTGAGAGCGGTGCTGTGGCTCAATTCTGATCTTCCAGACGAGACCTCGTCGAGAGTTTTGCCCCTCGACCGAGGTGATGGTCTTGCTCCAATCTCGATAAAACGGCTGCAGAACCGAAATTATAGAGTCCAGTTCCATGATGGCGATTCCATTTCCAACACCTATATATCTATTTTCGGTCTGTGGACCTTGTTTCCCTCGAATTTTCGCGTCTAAACACGGCCCGCGCCTTGTATTTAGCACGACTCCTGAAACCTATCACCGATTGAGGGTTCAACAAGGCCGTGCGAACTGCTCCCAGGACATTTCGAATATTTTTTGTAAACTCGCCACAACAAAGAATGCATGGTCCCTCTTCAGTTCGGAGTTCCCGGTGGTATTGAACTACTGGTCCTATTCGGATTTTTCCTGGTCGTTCCTGTCGTACTCGGTTTCGTTCTGGCCTACTGGGTGTACACCGATGCAGATGGACGCGGGGATGAAAACGCTGCACTGTGGTCACTCGCCGTTGGTGGATTAATGATAACGACGTTCTTTGGGGGGTTACTAGCGTTTGCAGTCTACATCTGGCAACGCGAGTGACACATAGACACGCTAATTTTCCCGGTGGTTTCGATTCTGGTACCTTCCGTTCAGACACTTCTATAGAGAATTGCCGCTTACTACGGATGCATAATTAGCGTTGAGGAGAGATACCACGACCGAACAATCGTCGCAAATCCTATCGGACATAATATATTTGTGAGTGACAATCAGTGTAGATTGCATGCTTCGCAGACAGTTCTTTACAACCGCAGGTACCGTCGCGTTCGGCACGACTGCACTCGCGACGGCGCCGGGCGCTGCCGAACCCGATCGAAGACTTCCACCGAACGAAAAGACGCCGAGCGCGTCTGTCCATCCTTTCCCGAACTCCGATCAAAAGGTGTCGACAGGTGAGTGGATCACCCACCGAGTCGGCTGGGTCTCCGAGATGAGGTCCGAAGTCGAAGAAGTTCTAAAGAAGTGTGAAATTCAGGCGTCGATCGCCGGCGAGCTCGTCGAGGACTACGATTCCTATCACGGCGACATCTTCGAAGATAACGGGAACTGGTACGTCTATTGGCGGTACACGACGCCACCGAAATCGCCTGGTAGCTACGAATTCAGGACTCGGTTCGAGTTCACCGATGATCTGGACAGCGGAAAGAATGACGCCGGGGATGTGATCGAGGTCGCCAGCACGTACGAGGTCGTACCCGGCCGCGACGAGGACAGAGGAAGAGGAAATTGACATATCCCTTCTCGACTATCTGTTCAAGAGTGTAGACGACAGACGGTACCAACTAATGGAACTTGTAGTACCAAACACAAGATTTCTTTTACGTTGAAGGTATCATAGAAGTCTTCACACGGTACTGATTACACTCACCTCTCTTCCCCGGACGGAACACTCAAGCGACTCCTTCGAAATGAACTGTGTATGAACCGAGCGATCCTCGTAGTCTTCGTGGCGCTCTTCGTCGTTCTTGCAGGATGTGCGAGCGACACTGAGGGCTCCGAGGACGCGATCGACGACCCGCAGGCGGTTGGCGACGCCCTCGAAGTCGTCGACCTGAACATCAAGGATGTTTCGCCTGAAGAGGAGTATATCGCCCTTGAGAACACTGCCGACGAGCCCGTTGATCTCTCTGGATTCGAACTCCGAGATCGGGAAGGAGGACAAGTCGATGGCGGCCTCTCACCGTTTTCCTTCCCAGATGAGTTCGTCCTCGAACCCGGTGAGACGGTACGGATAACGACCGGTGAAGGCGACGCAACCGAGACCGAGCTGTACTGGGGCTACAACGTGAACATCTGGCGGGGCGATGGCGACGTAGTTCGACTCGTCGACGCCAACGACCAGATCGTACTCGAGCACGCCTACGGCGATATCGATCTCGATGAGTCGGACGGCGATGTAGATGGCGGAGATGGTGACGAGAGCGATGTGGACGGTGCGAGTACTGTCGAGGGCGAGTTCGAGATTCACCACATCGACGTCGGGCAAGGCGATTCGACCCTCATCGTCACGCCAGCCAATGAGACGATCCTGATCGACAGTGGAGACTGGCGGCAGGACGGCAGTGAGGTAATCGCCTACCTCGAGGCTCAAGGAATCGATCGGATCGACCACCTGGTCGCGACACACGCCGATGCCGATCACATTGGCGGCCACGCCGCTGTGATCGAGCACTTCGAGACGAATGGTGAGGGTGTCGGGGCCGCGTACGATTCGGGAGTCCCATCGGATTCAGCGACCTACGGGAACTACCTCGATGCCGTCGACGAGTACGGTGTCGACCTTCTCATCGTCGAAAGCGGTGATGAACTGCCGATCGAGGGTGACGTCTCTGCCCAGGTGATGAACCCGCCCGCTGATCCCGGGAGCGATGTCAACGACAACAGTGTGGTGCTGGCGTTCGAGTTCGGCGACTTTCAGTATCTGGCCCCCGGTGATGTCGATACTGGCGTCGAACAGCAGCTGGTCGACGAGTGGGGAAGCGACCTCGAGAGCGACGTATACATGGCTGGACATCATGGCTCATCGACCTCCTCGAGTGAAGCCTTCGTAGACGCCATCGATCCGGAAACGGCCATCATCTCGAGTGCCTACGACTCACAGTACGGGCATCCGAACGACGAAGTGCTCGAACGGTTTGCCGATCGGGAGATCGAAACGTACTGGACGGGAGTCCACGGCGATATCGTGGTACGAACCGATGGCACGTCGATCGATGTTACGATGAGCGAGTCGTTCTCGACGGACGCCGAGGATATCCTCGCGGAAACGCCCGAATCCGACGACGAGACGACTGCGCTGGCATCACCTCCACGTGTCGCAGGTGGTGGGGCCAGTGGGGTTGATAAAGCTGTCGCGCCTGTTGTGGGATGAGAACCATGGAGGGGACCTACACCGGCGTAGTTGACCGGATCGAGGACGGCGAGATCGCCGTGATCTTGCTCGAGGAGGACGAGCAGGTGATCGAGCAAGTGGATGTCCCTGTCGATCGACTGCCCGACCCCGCTCAAACAGACGGTGGCGTGCTTTCGGTGACGTTCGAGGATGATGAGGTGGTGTCGATGGAGTACCGACCGGACGCAACGCGAGACCGTCGTGAGTCTGCTCGGGAGAAACTGGATCGATTGTCGGAGAAGTTGTCCGATCGCGAGGAGTGAGTCGCCTCTAGAGTTGGCGAAGGGGGACTTTCGAGGAAAGGATCAGTTGTATTGATCGTCGACGGACTCCTCAAGGCGCTCGACATCGATTCTGTGTGCTCTCAAGCCGTATTCCGTCGACCCCCAGGGGTTACTGCAGGCCGACGGAAATCTTGATATGATTTCCGTAAGAAGAAGCTTTATATCGCCCAATTCGGGCATGGGTTACAGACGAACCCTTGTTGGGTTGAAGCGAGGATAGAGTCAGGGCGATCGTTCGGGACGAACTGGACGTCGAGTAACCCACCGACGCTCGTTTTATCGATACTGTATCTACAAACAGAATTATATGTTAGCTGACTATATCCTTCGGGTATGGACAGAAGGGCTTTGCTCGTGCTCGTCTGCGTGGCGTTCGTCGCGATCGCGGGGTGTGCAGGCGGAGGTGGGACGGCCGACTCACCGTCGACGAACAACACGACCGACACTGAAGGTGAGACTAACACGGCCGACACTGAAGGTGAGACTAACACGACCGACGTCGAACCGAACGATGAAGCGACGAACTCGGAGCCGTCGGTCGATGTCGATCCGGCCAATCCCTATGAAAAGAAAGAGTTAGTTGTCGCGCTTGACCGATCGGGCGCGGATCGCGACGTAACGCCGCTCGTCAAGCAGGCGTTGGACTACTGGGAGAACAACAGCGAGGCCCACGCAGGGTATCCGATCGAGTACGATTTCCAGCCGTACGCGTCCGATCCGGATGTCCAGATTCGAATGGAAGAGAAGATATCGCTCTGTGGCACATCTTTCTCGACAACGACACTGGGCTGTGCTGATATCGTGACCGAGCCGCGCGACGAGCCTGTGCCGGTCGAAATCGAAGCTGGATACACGAACGCCAGCACACTAGAAATCATGAAACACGAACTCGGGCATACGCTCGGGCTTGATCATGATGACAATCCGCAGTCGGTCATGGCCGCGAATATGACTGCGATTCCCGACCCAATTGATGTGGGTCTCGTCTGGGAGACGTCGACGCACAATCGCGACGAAGTGCGCGACCAGATCAAACACGGTCTGGGCTATTACGAAGACTGGTCGGCCGAAAACATGAACTCTACCTTCGAGATCGGCGAGATTAACGAAACGGAGTCGCGTGATCAGGCTGACGAGGAGTTCGTCGTCGTCGTGACTGACGATGAAGACGACTGCAAGGAGAACTATGTTTCGTGTTCGAACTCGACCGAGGACCCGATCAACGGACTGGAGTTAGAGGTCATACTGGCTGATCCACGCGAGGACATAATTGGGTGGCTGTCAGCCGATTTCTTCGCGTACTACCTAGATTTAGAAGAGAGCGAAAAGCCGGCCGTCTTCGACGAGTTAGATGTGGATGTGGCGACGAGCGACTGGTGGAACGACGAGTACTGACGACCGATCGCGCGTTACAGACGATCACCCTTGTGGGGATGAAGCGCTTGACACACGAAATGCAAAATCCCTATCGGGAGTTTCAGACGAGCCCTCATGCGGTCAGGACTAGTACAATCTGCTTTTTCAGAACTCACCGATCGGCAGTTCGTCGACGGCCTCTTTCGGCGTGACGTCCCACGCAATGAGCCGATCGGCGGCCAACTGCCATGCGTAGTCAGCGAGTTCGGGATCAACGTCTTCGGTCTCGTAACTGAATTCGGCGAGTGCGATCGCGATCAGGAGGTCCTCTTGACGATCAGAGAGCATCGCCGATCTTGGCCGCGGTTTCCGATAAAAAGTCTCGGGAGAATCAAAGCGAGAGTGGTGTAATGGGGGTGTCTGTCCGGACTCCGGAGGACTACACCCTCTCGCCACTTCATCGAATACACCCATAGTAATTAATTCTAATTGATGACTGAGGGATATATTGGTGCTTTCGGAAGAATCGGAACCAACGCGGGTAGCGATAAGGGTGCTCGTCGGTATCCAGTCACCTATGCACGAACAGGAACGGAACCGCCGCGTCGTTAGATACGAACTCGGTTCGCGTCTCTTGGAACTTCGTGGTGGCGACGTCGAGGCGATGGTTGATCGACTCGCCCGCGGGTTTGTCGATGGCGATCTCGTCGCGAGCCGCGATCAGGGTCGCGAGGCGCTGGTGTACGACGACACCATGGCGGATCTCCTCGAGGGACGGCTCGACGTCTATCGAATCGATCGCGATGGAACAGTGTCGCGAAAAGAGACGGGCCACTGGCGAGGCGATTTCGAGGAGTGGCTCAAAGACCATCGCGACGAACTGGACTGGGTCCATCACGAGTGGCGATGACGCTACCTCGAATGGGTCGTCGGAAGGAAACCGATCGGTGGACTGGTTTGTCACCCTGAGTTTGAAGTTGCGAACACTCACAGTCAGCGTATGACACAGCTCTGGCTCGTCCCCGTCGACGAACCATCGTTCCAGGAGACGCTCACGAAACCTATTGAGCTCAGTGATCAGGACGAAAAGCCCGATGAGTTCCCTGACGAAGCGCGAGTGTGGGGTGTTCGGACTGACCCAGAGCAAGGAAGTTGGGAACGGAACAAGCGAAATCTCGAACAGATGGAGACTGGCGATCCGTTGCTGGTCTACCGGAACAGTACGAGTCGGTACCACGCGAAAGGGCGGGTCGGGGAATTCTGGCACACGGAGTATATCCGGGACGAGTTCTGGAACGGTGGGCCAGCGCTCGACATCTTTGCCGTCGAAGGGTACGAGGAGATCGACGTCGATCGAGAGCGGGTCAATGATAGCCTCGGCTACGAGGACCACTTCTGGCCGCAGGGGCTCTGGCGTGTTGCTGACGACCGGCCAACCGATCGGGTCGTTCGGAAGTTCGATATCTGAGGGTATGTTTGAGCTATAGTAGCCACTGAAAGTCAATGCACACCTGATCGCAGGATGGCTTTGCGATCAGTGTGTAAATCGTTTCAGTGGCTACTATAGTCGTGGCTCTCTACCGCATCCAGCACTCTGTGTCCCCAAGGGGACAAAAGCGAAAAAATACACTGTCCCCACCCCGCCTCCGTGCGCGGATCTCCAGGTGATCCACTCGAAAGGGAGGGGTTGAATTGGGTCCGGTTATAGTATATTTGTGGACACGACACTCCCAGTCGGGAAAAAGAGTTCCGCCGCAATCTGAAAGAGAAATCCAAGTGTCATCCAAACGAGGCCAATATTTGTAACAACTGTATTTCTGGCTAATTTCTCTGCTTTGCTCTTGTCGACAACCGCGCCATGGTATACGCCTGAAGTCACTTCTGATTCCATTGCAATTGAATACCTCCCTTGGATGTCTGCTTCTACAAGTAATATCCAAGTACCAACCATGCTGATTACTAGTCCATAGATCACAGCCGGCACTGGGACCAGTATATCAATTGATATGAGTGGTAGAAGGACTTTGAGAAAATTAATTGGAAATCCAGAGGCTTCTTCGAGATAAACCTCTGCAAGTATCCTCTCAATTGTTTCAAGGTCATCGTCATCTAACGAGAGGTCTTCCATCTGGCTAGGGTTAGTATCGATTAGCGGAACCAGATATTCTTGAGTGAGCTCTATTTTCGTTTCTTTCTGCATAGCTTAGTTCAGCACCATATTATTAGATGAGTGATTTGAATATTGCCCCAAGGGGGACAAACAATTGCGCACCGTGCGCTCTGTGTGCCGCGCTTGCCTCAAAACGAATCGGGCGGTACCAACCGGAAGAGATGGCTCTACGGTAGTATTGTGAATGGGGACAGCCTCGACAACCAGAATTGCCAAGTCGGCTTAGGAGGGAAATTGCGGCTAAGGCCAAGGTACCAAATCAATTGCCATGCCTCCGCACCGTCAGAGTCGAAACTAAAAACAGAGTTACCAAACCCGTCTGCGAGATCTATCGGTGAAGTCCTGAGTGACGTGTTAGTTATATTTGCTTGCAATAATATTGTTCAAATCCCTATGGGTACAGGAAGTGATAGTGAAGAACTGAGCTATGAAGAAATTGATCAAGCGAGTAGTGAGAAATTGGACATACTCTACGAAGAAGCTTACAGAAAAGTAGATAATCAGCTGGAAACTAATAGTCGGATTGAGGATCATGCCCGACAAAGACTTAGAACGATTTTTATCATATTTGGTTTGTTCCTTACCACACTGTCATTTTTGGCTCCGCTGATTGCGTCTGGGGAAATACAAATTGGTAGTCTCATATCAGAACAATTAGAGAGATTATTTAGATCCCTTTCTGAATCAAGGTATTTGGGACAAGTGAGTTCCTCTATATTAGTGTGGATGCTATCTCTGTTTACCTTAGGATATTTTTCCGTTTTCGTTGGAAATTTAGCAACATCTTTTTATTATAATCTGTCTCCTTCAAGAACATCTTTAATAAAGGTGTCAATGGAGAGCGCTCGTATACAGAGTCTTATTCATGATGTTTCAAAGTTAGGTGTTCCGAAAAAGTGTGTATTATATGATTATGCTGATTCAATTGCACTTAACAAAGAAATTATAAAAGGAAAATATATGGATAAGAAAATAGCAGATGATGCGTTCCTACGGGCTTTTTGGAATTTATTTTGGTGCTTGCTAGTGATTTATTTATCTTTTTTGACTGCCGTTCCTTTATTAGTTGTTTTCGTATTCTTACTTTCAGTCGCAAATGTATGTTATAGACTATTCCGAATGTTTGGGTATGTAGAAAGTGGTGCGATAATAGAGCTAATAGAAGAGAGAATGCGTTAGTGAAATTAAAATTATTTTTATAAATAATGTGGGCAATAGTTCAGTTCTAATGGATTCATGAACGAATCGTTCTTCCTACCCCCACCGGTTGCATACCGACGAAGTCGATTTTCCAGATATGAACACAAATTCGATCACAGCGTGTTCATGTCTCGTGGCTCGCGATCGCGTGCACTCCGCCAACCGTGCCGATCCCGCCGTCCTCTTACTCTCTTTATAGACTCACCTACATCGAAATACCCAAGAATTCTGCAAATATTGACTCGTGTTCACGACTCCGACTCGCGATGATAAAACTCCTAGCTCTGGGCCGACGACGGCAACGCTTGGCGCCTTGTCCACACAAAATACATCGCGAACTATTGCAACGTAACCGGCCGGCGTCGAGTGAGGCACCACGTTGAGGCCGGCGCTGCTCAAATTCGTCGACGACGCGCAAGAATGGTTCCCTCAATTTAACCGGGAGACCGCCCGGGTAGGAATCCCGTTCTTCAGGGCAGGTCAATGGAGGTGATTTAGCCAATCGACGGTTCTGCCGCCGTCGGTCTGCGGAATGCTACTCATCGTGTTCCCTATCCTTGCACTGAATAATTTGCTCGACGTAGCACTCGCCATTGTAGATGAGGCGATAGAGGCCACGTGTCTGCTTTTCGATCCACCCCGCGTTCTCGAGCGCATTCAGAGCATCGTTCACACGTTGACGTTCGAGTTGAGTAATATCCCGAATCCGACGCGGGTTAACCTGATACTCCTCACGGAAGACATCGAGAACCTGTCGTTGCTGCTTCGATGGGTCGAAGCTCTTGTTCGCCACGTTGAATCGTCTGAATCCTTCCATACCGATCCCCTCAAAAGTACCTATCAGTGTCTACACTGTTGTACCTTCTGATGTCCCCTCTATTGTCCGTTACAAAGTAACGCTTAATAGGCTGGCGAATAGAGTAGTAACTGAGCACGGGAGTCGGCCTCAGAAGGTGGCCGCGGGTGTTGGAGCACCCTCGACCGTGCTGGAATCACCAGCATATGAGCGTACACACGCAGACCCACGAAACGGTTTCGGATGAATCGGCAGAAACGGAAACCACCCAGATCGATCTAAGTACGATCGCGGCCCAGACGACATCGACGGTCGACGTGCTCCCGGACTGGGATGTCCACAACGCAGCGTGTCACGCAGTCCGCGATACGCTCGAGCGCGCCGTCGAAACGGAGGGGATCTGAAATGCAGGTCAACATACGCCCGAACCCGGATTGGGAGGCAGCCTATCAGCAGTACAGAGGGCCCGAACCATCGATCGACGAAGCCGACGCAGTCGCCGGTCCCGAAGGCGTCCTGACCGATGGCGGCGAGGATCGTCACGCCGAGCCTATCGAGACCCAACTGCGCATGGCCGATAGCACGGACGACGATCGCGATCCGTTGCACGTCGGCGACCACGTCCAGGACGTCACCGAGGACGACGACGAGAAGACGATGATCGTAGTCGAGACGACACCGTACACTGCCGAGGAGTACCGCCTCGAGGGAACGAACAAGACCGTCGCGGACGTCAACCCTGAGTTCGAACCAAAGGACGACGTCTACGAAGTCGTCTACCCCGATCGAACGACCAAGTCGATCGAGACACTGAAGACCTACGCGTTCCCCCGCGGCCGGCTCGAGCGCGTCGCAACTGTCCACGACGTCGGAGGTGAGGAATGATGGCGATCGAGGCCAGTAGCAACGACGTCGCGGGTGCGCTTGAGGGTGAGCAGGTGACGCCACTCCCACGATCGTTCCTCGTCGAGGCCACCGGACCGGCGACGATTATCCGCGAGCACGGCGACGTCACCGAACGAACCGCAGGCGAAATCGAAATCTCCTACCGGATCGAGACGCTCGAGGAGTTTGGTGAGTTCTGGGCGCTGCGGAACAAGCGCCATCCGAAGCAGGAGGCGATCCACAAGCTACTCGGACGGCAGGAAGACGACCAGGTTCGGTACGACGAACAGGCAGAGAAGTGGGACGTCCAGATCGATGGCCACGTCCAGGCCTACTTTGGCCTCGCTGAGACGATCGTCGAGTTCGACGGCGACCTCGACGTTTTCGACGCGCCGGATCGACGGTTTTTCCAGCGCATCGCGAACAACATCGGCAAGAACGTCGACGAGCTCGTCGCGGACTTCGCCCACGACCTGAAGCTGTCCCCGCTGTGGGGACCCGGCGCGCGGATCGCCGAACTCGCGGTCGAGCACGGCAACCGTGAGGATCTCGAGGGCTATACGGAGACTCTACTTGAGGAACTTGAGGACGATGACTGACCGTCGCGACGCGTTCGCCGTCCGCTGGACACCGCCACGCGGCCCCGCTCGAAAAATCGTCTTCGAGCCACGGGCGATCGGCGGCTATGATCGTGAAGAGTACGAACGGCGCAACGGCGAGTGGCGCTGCGTCGGTCGCGAGATCGTCGCCCACGTCGACCTCGAGTGTGCGGACGGCGTTGCGATCGGCGAGTAGATCACCGCCAGTATTTGACATTCACCTTCGATAGTTGGTACTGGCATGTTCCAGCCGAGTTCCTTTCGGGACAACGACTGTCCATCTCCATGGCCCCGACTACAATCAGCTCCTGTACTTCATAACCAAGTACACCAATGGGGCCACCGAAGGCGATCTCACCGGATCGCATCTTTTTTGAATCCAAGGCCAGTTAGAATTGTACCTGAGTCTACCAACAGTGCCACGATCGGCGAATAGGTATCTCGACCCTGTTGGTACCTTCTGTTGAAAGGAACTCTCTGGTCGTGCGTCGAATAACCGATCTATTTTGCGTACTGGGTAGACTGAGTCTTAGTCGTCTTGGACGGGATACACGTGAACATCCCCGCTCCCGTTGACTATGATCGTGAATCCAGCGTATTCGAAGCTGACCTGAGTCGTCGTAGTACTCGAGTGAGCCGTGAACAAGGTATTCAATGCGTCAGGATCGATCGTCTTGTTGAGCGGGGGTAATTCGAGCGGATCAGTATCTGTTACTTCTGCGACTGCAGAGACAACAGCATAGACCGGCGTATTCTCGGTATCTCGTTCCCATGTAGTACTGGTAATGCTTGTCGGGTTAGTTGATGAGTCTCCTTCACCGCCCCCCGTGTCACTCCCTGTCATACCTTTGAATCGGAGAACCATCATAAAAGGCTTATTAAAGCATTTAGTGATATTACCAATTAATAATCATAAAACAGGTCTCAAACTGATTTCCATACTTGAAACCGTATTTTGATGATAAGGGCGAGCATTTTTATGTTACATAAACAATATCTGATCATGGCCGATCACGTCTTATCAGTCTTGCCGAATAAACATCGCCAACGTCTTTTGATGGCCCTTCTGGAGCATAACCCTCAAGACGACGTTCATGTTCCCGAGGAAGTCCATGTTGGGGAGAAGGAATTAGAGGTCCTGAGAATCGAGATGTATCATATCCATCTCCCGATGTTAGAGGACACTGGATTGATCCAATGGGATCGCGATTCACATACTGTTTCGAAGGGGCCCCGGTTCGAGGAGATCAAGCCTCTACTCGGAGTAATAGATGAACATTTTGACGGGATTCCGGACGTCTGAACCTAAGGCCGGTGTTGGGCTTCTTTCTCGTGTAACTTCTTCAGGTACGAGACTAAACAGTGTAGTAGACAGATGCAATTGGCGAGCTGGGGAGGCGTGCAGAAGGACTGGAACGCTAAGTATAGGGGAACGATGTAACGTTGCGAATCGTAATCTATCAATTGTTTGTCAAGAACGGCGTACTCACTAAAGAGCACGAATTCTGCATGATAGTGTCGTGAGGTGGGTAGGATTACTCACTCGAAAAAGAGACGAACGCGCCGCTGTTCACTCGGTTTTCCGCTACTCTTCGGCTGCCATCGCGCCAAATACGCCGGTGGCGTCCGCAGGAACGTCGAAGTCGTGATAGTGCTCACCCTCCTCCTTCGAAAGGATATTCAACGCGGCAGCTGCACCGTCACCGGCGGAAATAATTGCTTGCCACTCTTCGGCTCGAACCATCGCTCCTGTCGCGTACGCGTTCGTGACGGTCGTCTCCATCGTGACATCAACGTCTACGACATCACCATCGAACGAGCAGCCGAGCGATTCTGCCAAGTCACGGTTTGCGCCGGTCGCAAGCACGATGTAGGTCGCCTCGTATTCGTCCGCTGGTGTTTCGACAACAAACCCGTCGTCCGAGGGAGTGACGGCTTCGACCGTCTCACCCTGCTTTCGTTCGACACCGAAACTGTCTACCTGCGTTCTCGCAGTCTCCATGAACGCCGACCCGTCTATCGAACCGATCCCGAGATAGTTGAACAGGTGGGCCTTGTGCATCCACGTCGAGTCCGTGTCGAAGAGAGTCGTTTCGAGCCCGTTCTTCTGCGTGTAGAGACTAGCGCTCAATCCAGCTGGCCCGCCACCAACGACGATGACATCTGTGTCACTCATGCACTGATCGGTTTGTGTCTCAGCAATAAGTACCTCCGAGTAACGTATACGTCACCCCCTGATACTCATGTCATAGCTGTCAATCTAATACTATTCTTACACCGTTGGAAAAATAAGTACTTTTGCTACCTTCGCGCGTTCCCTTCATGGAGATCTACCGCTTAGTCCCGTACAATTACGGTTCATTTGTACCGAATCGACAAAGCAATTTTATCGTTGGCTAGGATTCTATTTCGAGTATGTCCTCTCAAGAGGTGCAACTACGGAGTACAGTCGCGGGATTCACGGCAGAAGGGAGGCTTCACACGCTGAGTGTGTGGTTCATTCTTGCATTGCGGCTCATGATGGGGCTGGCCTTCTTCCAGAGCGGTGTCGACAAAGTGTTGTCGGGGGACTTCAGCGCAGCAGGATATCTGCAGAACGCGCCACCAGCCAACGGAAGTCCCGTGGCCGATCTGTTCGTTGCGATGGGCAACACTGCGTGGTTCGTAGACTTTGTAAATATCGCTGTCCCGTGGGGCGAGGTTCTTATTGGACTGGGTCTCTTGTTCGGTGCCCTGACGCGCCTCGCCGCGTTCTGGGGCGCTTTTATGATGTTGATGTTCTACCTCGGGAACTGGGACGTTGCGCACGGTTACATTAACGGTGACTTCGCGTACATGCTTGTCTTCCTCTCGGTCGCTGCCTTCGGCGCTGGCCGCATTCTCGGACTCGACGCCTACATCGAAAAGTATGAGATTAAGGGAGAGCCGCTCATTGAGCGCTATCCTTGGTCCCGGTATTTCCTCGGTTGAGCTACCCACGGCTAAAGCCGTGGGTTTTCTCCTGCATTCCGTATAACGTCTTCTGTCCGCTCCGGAACTAATTCCGCAGTAGCGTTCAGACCCCGTGGTTACGTGCCAGTTGTTTCTATCAGGGTGTCATAGATCGGTTAGCACTCCTATCTTCTGACCTCTCCAATCGCCCAGTACAGGTAGTAAACTGATCATCACAAAATTAATACTCATATCGTGATAGAATCAATTCATGAATGAGACATATTATTTTGGCTTGATTCTCCTTATCTCCGGTGGATTTCTTGCTCTCAACAGTACAGGAATATTTTCGTCCATTGGCATCGTAGCGTCGATTATTGGAATGCTGATCGCCATTTTTGGACTTCTCATCTAGTCTGCCGAAAAGAGTGGGTGAGACGATAGAATCAACAAGAAATCAGTACCCGAGGCAAGAGGTTGACCCCGATGGCGAGAGGGTTTCGTACGTACAAGGTTGGGGAGTGATAGGCGCGGTCTTCGGCGTCGTCATATTGGTATTGAGGTTCTGGTTCCTGTAACTGAGTGGGAGAAGATAGGGTGTCATAGAACTCCTCCCACGGTGTTGATTACACCTACTTCGATGGTGAATTGGCTGATAAGTAGGAATGCGAACTGATCAGTTATTAGTCTCCGAAACTCGTCTGTCGCTCCTGCTCAAGTCGTTGACAGCCGATCACTAACGAATCGGGAATATCGGTCGCAGTTGCATGTAACGCGTCGAGAACGACGGCGATCTCGTTGAACTGCGGGCCACGAGATGCAACGAACGGCTCTGTCTCCCAGTCAATGAACCCCTGCTCAGCCAACAGAGGAAGATGGCGGTGAATCAATTCCTGCCGAATTTTTTCGGGTTCGGCTGGAATATTTGGATTCGTTGCATGTTCTGGCAATGAAACCGATCGGCTCGGTGGTGCATCTAACAGGGAGACGATGAGTTGACGGCGAGGTTCTGCTGAAAGTGCCTTGAATACGCGATTCCATTTTTCGACGATACGGTGTCCATTCTCAATTCGCACATCCAGTTCTTCCATGCCAAGGTACCCGGACTCCTCCGATATAAGCTACCACCCAAACAACAAGAACTCCAACCAATCTCTGGGATTGATGCGTGAGTACGTAATTTTTGTCTGGATTTCAGACTCTGCATCAGGTGGTGGACCTAATATCAGTTGGTGCGTAGCTACCGTATGACTATCATCGCAGAGATCTCGATTCATGCCAATGAGTTTCTCCTCGGTCAGATCATCGCCGAACACTCGGGTCTCGTAATCGAACTCGAACGTGTCGTCCCCGCCGAGAAGCGAATCATGCCCTACATCTGGGGTTACGGTGACGATCTGAAGACGTTCGAGGCCACGATGAAGGAAACTCCGAACGTCAGATCGATCACGGTTCTTGACGAGTACGACGATCAAGCACTGTACAAAATCGAGTGGGAGGATCCAGCCGAACAACTTATATCTGGGATCGCCGACACGAATGCGACGATTCTCGAAGCGCATAGCGACGATGAATGGTTGTTTCGGATACGATTCGAAGACCATTCTGGGCTCTCACAGTTCAACCAGTACTGCGTCGAGCACGATATCTCGTATCGACTCAACCGTGTTTCCTCGCTCGGAGAGAAGCCGTCTACTGACCACAAGTACGAACTCACCACGGCCCAGCACGAAGCGCTCTCGCTTGCGGTCGAACGCGGTTACTTCAAAGTCCCCCGTGAAGTCGAGTACGAAGAACTGGCTGACGAACTCGACGTCTCGGTACAGGCGCTGTCCGAACGGGTGCGCCGTGGAACTGACAAAGTCCTCAGCGCCGCTTTGCTCAGGCCCGGAGGGAGTAACGGTTAATACCGATAGTCAGGGAGACCATTATTACCGGTATAAAGTCCATGAGTAGCACTGAGGTCAGCCTTTATTGCTCCACCACCAGCCCAATGCATGGTTGAACAACTCCATCTCGAGCAGATAGACACACCCGAGTTTCTCGACACGGTATTCGATCTGTTGGCCGATTCGAAGCGGCGATATACCCTTCATTATCTACTGATGACCCGTCAGCCAGTGTCGGTTAATCAGGTAGCGGCCGAGGTTGCTACAAGCGAATACGGCCTCCCGGCTGAAGACATTACACCCGACCAACTGGAAGACGTGCTGCTTCCTCTCAGGCATGTCCACCTTCCGTTACTCCAGGACACAGGAATCCTCGAGTGGGACCGTGAGACGGATCAGGTCACACCGACATCGTTTTTGGACCACCTCTCGGTGACGGTCTCGCACTCGGGTGGGCTACTCGACCTGTCGATAACAGCCCAATCGGAGACTCAGTGACGCCGATCCGATGGCAAACAATAGGGAGTTCCAGGAATCACCGAGTATTGCCGTCGTCGAGGCAGTTGCCGCCGAAAAAGGAGTCGAGCCAAGCGAACTCAAGTGCGTGTTAGCGGATTCGATCAATCCAGTCGCATTGGATCGATTGTTTAAGCAGACACCGAAACGGGAACGAAATGCAGGCGTTGTCAAATTCTCCTTCTGTGGGTTTGTTGTCACCGTTTCTGCTGAGGGGACCATTGCTGTTCGATAGAATCAACTGGACGCGGTGATTTGGAGGAACTACCTCGATATAAATAGTCGGCCCTGTTGAAATCCCATTCTTCAGATGTGTTTTGACTGAAACAACTGTTACGTAGATTTGCGAACTGAGCACAGACCCATTTAATGAAGCAGTTTGTTATAGCAAGGATACCGATACAATTAGATGAAGACACTTTCACTAAAGCACGTATCCTACGAGTATGGATCAATTGGAAGCAGTTCATATTCTTGCCAGTGCTGATCGGCAGATTGTACTCCAGGTACTATTTGACCAGGAAAGAGAAGCCTCTATAGAGGAAATTTCAAAACAGGTAGCCGCCGAAAGACATCAAACTTCTCCTGATAACATTAGCGATAATACGATTAAACGTGCCCAAATTCGGTTGGTTCATAACCACTTCCCACGGATGACTGAAGCGGACCTCATAAATAAAGATGGCAATATGGTATCGCTTATTGATGGAGAAAATATTGAAAAGGTATCAGAAGCCGCTGAGGAGTTAGAACCTTGGGTTTCTGATAATTTGCTGGAACATTAATCTCAGAACAACAAATCAGGGGTACTTCAACTATATCTTGCGCACCGAATTTAACAGATATTGGTAAATCTGATTGTGACTTCGTTACCTGCTTGACCTGTATTGAGCAATCTCTAACCTCGCAAATCGAGTCGAATCCCGTGGAACATTCGCGCTTTGTATCTCGCACGACTCGCACAACTCCTTCAGAAACTGATAGAAAGCGCGTGCAAGATACAGAGCATGATTTCAGCACGACGACATCGTTTGTGTCACGTCGAGACGGGCGAACCAACCGCTCAGTAGAGTGTACAAACTAAACGGTACTGCTATACTCCCTTGGTGAAAGAATATATGGCCGTCCCAAGAAGGTATAACAGTATGACCTCAAACCACGTAAAAAACAGTGACTCGCTGGTGATGCCCGGTATGATATATTTCGGTTCCGCCTTCTTAATCGGTTTGCCCGTGATGTATGTCGTTTACTGGATTTTTTCAGAGATACTTATCCTCCTTCGGCTCGATTGGGTCGTTACCTCTGTTGCAGGGCTCATAGTGGTTGCTGCAGCATTTTTAGTCGGCATGATGGTCGCTGGAAAAGTAGCAACTATCCTTATGAATAGACTTTCCTGAATGTGAAACGGTATCTGGTTTCTCTATACGTAACACGGCCACCGGGAACCTATCATGGCGGGAGGATTTCAACAGAGCCACAGAATACGCCAGTTCTGTTGAACCCCCTCAAGAGTGATGGGGTTGGCAACATCATCGGTCAGTACAGCGAATCTGATGGGCACTACTCGCGTTTACTGATCGATAGATATTCTTCCGTTCTCTACGGTTATTTCGTATCCAATATATTCAAAGGTGATTTTGCTTGATTCAGCAAGTTGGCCAAGTACATCAGGATTGACGCTATCGTAGAGAGGAGGCAGATCCAATGGATCTTGTTCTTCCATTTCAGACACTCTATCCACGATCTCGAGGAGTAACTGAGTCTGTGTACTTGTAGTTAAATCCCCCATAGAGACGCATTCGCTGGTTCTATTTATAAATGAATCGCGAATTAAAGTTGAATCCGCTGAAAATTCAACAGAGTTCTTCTAACAAGTATCAAAGTCTTCGGTGGTTGTTATGGCAACTCTTTGTCTTGTACCAGGGGCGATCGCTGAGTACCTGACAATAGAAGGGCCTCACAGAGTCGATGTTTCGAAACGGTGCCCATCAGACCTTTTATATCATACTTCGAAACAATCGGTAATGATTAGAAACCGATGGGTATTCGACGACGAGTACCCGACACAAATCCTCCATCGGAACGCCGAAATGGACTCGCTCTCTCGACTTCTCCAACCCGCACGCATTGGGCGGCCTGCCAAGAACGTCCTGATACACGGACCAAGCGGCGTCGGCAAAACAGCCTCGGTGCGGCGAATGCTACGAGATCTTCGCCAACAGGCTGACGTCAACTCCGCGCTCATAGAGTGCTCTAGTAAAACACGAAATGGCATCCTCCATGAGGCGATCGAAAAGTATCCTACGGGAACAGTCGTGCATCGAAACCAGCCCCGAGAAGAACTTCTGCGGACGTTCGAGCGGGTCGCTGACCAGCCGTTTATCATCGTCCTTGACGAGGCCGACGTCATTCCCGACTTGGACATCCTCGGCGATCTCTTCTCGATCGACCTCGTGTCTGTGATCGTGATCACGCATTCCAACACTGAATGGCTCAGTCGTGTCGATCGCAACGTTCAGCCGGCGTTTCATGGCGAATCGCAGATCGAGTATCGCAAGTACCACGTCCCCGAGTTAGTGGACATCCTCGAACCGCGTGTCGAACACGGCTTAGTAGGGTGGCCGATCTCGACAGAGCAGTTGGAGTGGATCGCTGACGAGACCGGTGGAGTCGCCCGATGGGCTATCAAATCCGTTCTGGCTGCGGCCGAGCTCGCCACTGAACGCGAGCACGAGGGCATCCAGGATGGCGACGTTCGAGATTCGTTCGATCGAGCGAGTCGAATGATTCGGAAGGACAACCTGCGTTCGCTTCCGGTACCGCATCTCCGACTGTACGAGTTGGTGCGGGCCATCGGACCTGCCTCTGGTGAGGAGATGAAACAAGCGTACCACGATCACAAGGAGGCGATCTTCGAGGGCCTGGAGAGAGATACCGTGACCTGGCGACGGGCGTGGGACTATCTGAGCAAGATGGCCGACTACGATCTGATCGAAATGCCTGGTGAGACAAACTCGAAGGTGTACAAGGCGATGGATCCGGAGTTAGAAGCGCCTGTGGAGTTCGATGTGACAGAGGCAACCGAACTGAATTAGTCAGCTGTTGCTGCCACGTTCGAACTCGACCTCGAGTTTCCCTTTGCCCATTCCTCCATCAGGTGACGGATAATCTCACTCCGAGAGGCGTCACGGTCAATCTCCCCCTCAGCTTTCATTTCCCAGACCTTGTCGTCGAATTCCTCGACAAGATCCTCTGGGGCATAGATGCTGACCGTTTTCATGTCCTCGCTCATATAACAGACTATTAGCCTAGCACAATAAAAATCTAGGTTCATTATTGGAAAAATTGGCACCACAATCTATTAGACAAATAGGCCATTAGTGTTGGGTGATGGCAGAGACGAGTATCTACATCGACGACTAAATGATCGGCGACGTCGACGAGATCGCCCACGCAAGAAGCTCGCCAGGCGACCATGTCAGCCGGTCAGAAGTCGTTCGTGACGCTATTCGGGAATACGTTGATCGCCATCAACCGGACGAGGAGATAGGTGAAGGAGACGATTCCGTCGGAGCACAGGCTACCAACTAAACTGCGATGAGCCGGGTGTCACCAGCACCCAACTCGCAAAACCACAGTACGCATGGTCACAATCGCGACGCGCGGAAACTGTTACGCGGCGGGTACAGCGGTCAGTACCGGCCGTAACCGCCGATTGCTGCCGACTAGCTGTTTCGAAACGACGCGGGTTACCTTAGTAGGATATCGTGACCAACAGCAGAACCAGACACTCGCGGTTACGCCCGGGGCGCTCTCCAGGTACCAACTCGATTGCGCCCCGGTACTCCGCGGGTCACAGACACCAATGCCGGGGCAGGAATCCGCCCCGGCTACCTGTAACCATGAACACAGACACCAACGATACCGATAATCCTGACGGATTGGACAGTACCGACTTAAGTTACATCGAGGCCGCCACAGACCGTCTCCAAAAAGACGCCGTCGACGCTGACCCTACGCAGGTTACGCACCTGCGTACGGTCCGAGAGTTCGACGATGAAGAGGTTGCTGAACAGAGAGAGATCGTCGATCGGCCTGTCGGAACTCTCACTCCTTCGGGTCGGTACCACGCCACCGGCAAAACGAGCGATGAGTGGCTCACCAGCCGTTGGGCGATCAACCTGGGTGAGTGGCGATGATCGCCGGCCAGTTAGCGCTCTTCCAGGACCCTGCAGCCGAGCCACTGGCGAACTACCACGACTCGGGCTACCGCGCCCTCCAGGTCGAGGAGACCCAGGCCTACCTCGATGACGAGCTCACAATCCAGTCGGGGATGATCGCCGGGCGCGTCCCGAGCCAGCGCGAGAAGGTGTTCACCGACGGCCACGAAATCGAGGTCGAGCAGGTCAATACGAGCGAGAAGGTCGCCACTGAGTTTGTCGCCGACGTCGACGGCGAGGGCTGGATCCTCGCCGAACGTACCCACTCCAGCGAAGAAGACCATGAACCGGACTGGCCGTTCAACGACCTCTCGACGCGCGTCGGGCAGGAGATTGTGCCGATGCAGCTCAAACCCTACGAGTTCGTCCGGAACCAGCGCAACGCCGATCGGGACTACACCGTCGAGATGGCTTCGCGCGAGTACAACATGGATGACGTCTCGATCGAGTGGGGCCAGGGCGCGCTCAAGAAGGACGCGATCAAGTCCGACGTCGGCGTCGCGCTGACGACCCACTGGCGCGACCAGTTCGTCCGCCTGGTCATCTACGGGTCGGGCTACCTCGCGATCTGGGAGCCCGCGGAAATGAAGCCCGAACTGCTCGGTCGGTTCATCCACGAGGAGATCGTCCCGATCGCACACTACGGTGAGGACGAAGTCGAGGAGGACACCGAGGAAACCGACCAGGAGACGCTCGACAACGAGCGGGTGACAGCATGAGCGCCGACGAGTTCCGTGATCGGCTCGATACTGCCCTCGAATCGGCGATCGCTGGCGATGCCGATCTGGACGAGGTGAATCAGGCACTCGAAGATGCCCGTACACGTGTCGATTCGATCCGACGGATTCGAGGTGAGGCCTGATGACCCGTACTTGCAAAAAGTGTGGGATGTCAACGTCCCCCTCCCGTCGCGTTTGTAAGTCCTGTGCGGTCGAGGATCGCTACGGGACGTCGACGTCGGATCAGCTCCGATCGGACGCCGATGGTGTCCGTTGCTGGATCCAGGACATCGACGAGACATGGCACGCATCGATGTACTTCGAGGGGTCACGCCATGTCGCGGCCTGCGGAGAGATCCTCGAGACGCCCGTCGCTGACCTCAAGGGAGATCCGCGGTTTTTCGACCAGACCCACGCCTGCGAGGACTGCAAGCGAGCCCTCGAGAACGACGAGTCCGAGACGACGGTCCCCGACGGGGGCGAGTTCGAACGGGCGAACCAACTCGCGACCGACGGCGGTGAGGTCGATGTCTACCAGTGGGTACTCGACAACGTTCACGAGTACCCAGCGAAGACCGACTCGAGGTGGGGCTGTCGAGGCAACCTCGTCCATCAGGGTCGCAAGCTCGATGGCGTCACGAAAGACGACGTCCAGGAGGCGATCGCCCGCGCGGTCGAGAACGAGGACCTCATCTCGTGGCACGGACTGCTGGCCCGGGCCGACATCGAGACGCTTCGTGAAATCGTCCGCGTCGAGACCGAGGAACACGACATCACTCGCCAGATTCTCGTCGGGAAGTGCAACAAGCTGATCGCGGCAAAGAAACAGGAGCAGGCTGGCGAGAACTCCGACCGAGAAGTCGCGGCAGACGGCGGCCTCGAGGAGGTGTTCCGTCGCGAGACGATCGTCGCGACGGACGATGGGATCGCGATCGGTGAGAACGCAACGCCGAGTGAGGTGGTCCCCGATGAGTGACAGCGCTCAGTCTATAGACGGTACTGACCTCCCTGGGTGCGGGTTCTGTGAGGAAGACACTGCGGACGACGGCCCCGAGGGATCCGGCGACGACATCCAGGAGGAAGTCGTCTCCGAAGAGATCACCGTTGACGGCGTCGACGACAGTGAGGAATTCGAGTGTGCCTGCGGCGAGACCTTCGAGACCAAGCGAGCGCTCCAGGGGCATGGTCCGAAGAGCTGTGAGGAAGGCGAAGGCGAGAGTATCGAACTTCCTGACGGGGTGACTCCCGAGGACGTCGACGACATCACCAGCGGTGGGATCGAGATTCGAGACCTCGCAGACGAACTCGGTGTCCACCGTAACAGGGCGCGTTCGATCGCCCACGATTTCGGCTACTACACGCGCGTGCGTGAGGTCTGGACCGATCGGGGTCACATCGATCCACGAGCGCTCGGTCTGCTCGTTCTCCTGCTCGGGATGATAGTCACCGCGGCGATCGCGATCGGGGTGACCACGACATGAGCACCGTCACGCAGTCACCGCGCTACGAGGACACGACGGTCTCGGATCACTGTCGTGAGCGCTGGGCCGAACGATCCGACCGGCCGAACCTCAACCCGCGCATTGCGTGGCTCGAGGCTGTCCCGATCGACTATCCCAGCATGAGCCCGCCGGCACGCCACGCGCGCTATCACGAGGTGACCGATCTCGTGCTGTTAGTCACCGACGATGGCACGATGACGACCTGCATTCCCCTGTCGAATCGGCCCGCGAACGAACAGCAGCACGTCCGCAACCAGGTGAGAAACGTATGAGCACGACAAGCCCGACGAAGCCCGATGATGATGACGATACCGACGCGTGGGAACGGCTCGCCGAGCACGAAGACACGCTCGAGATGCTGATCGAGGAGGAAGTCCCGATGGCACAGGACGCCGAGATCCTGCTCGAGGAACTCGAAGAGAGGGGATACCGATGATCGCGAAATCACATACTGATCTAGCGATCGAGCAGAGCGCTACGGATCTCAGGATCCTCGAAGGCCTCGGCCAAGTCGAGGACCTTCTTGGCCTTCTCGGGTGGGAGCTCGGCGAGCGATTCGGCTTCACGATCGTCGGCGTCGTCGAGTTCGGCGGCGGCCTGGGGATCCATCGCCTGGCCGCACCAGACGCACAGCGGTTCGTCTCTGGGCGTTTCCCGGCCACAACGGGTACACTGAAGCGGCGCGATCGGGTCGGGCTCGTCATCACTGACGTCGACTCCGTGGAGTTTCGCGAGCTCGCGATCGGAGTCCTCGCCGAAGACAGAGATGTAGCGGGCGGCGACGTCGCTCCCGCGAACCCAGCCGTGATGCTCCTCGATGTGGGCCTGGTTCAGGTTGCGCGAGGCGAGAAAGGCAGCGCTGGACTTCCGGAAGTTGGTCAACGTGACGGGCTTGTCGACGTCGGCTCGATCGGCGGCCTCGTCGAAGACCTTCGAGACCATCCGATCGGAGATCCCCTCGCACTTGGTGATCTTACTCCAGAGGGGAGCGTCGGGATCGTGCCGATCGGGATGGTCGTCGAGCCAGCGGTTGACGTGCGGGACCGACGGGATCAGCATGATTGTTCGGCGGCCCTGTTTGCCCTCGACTGTGACTTGCAGTCCGTGGTCGTGGTCCTGGACGTCGCCGACGGTGAGGTTCTTGAACTCTCCCCCACGGAGTCCGGCATCGAACTGCAGGGCGATCATGGCCGCATCGCGCGCGTTGAAACAGTGGTCGATCATTGGGAGAACATCTTCTTCCCACCTGAGCATCTCTCGGGGATCGGGACTCGGGTCGTAATTTCGGGAGGTGCCGGTTGGGACCCAGTCGACCGAGGGCGGACACTCATCGTCGTCGCCGGCGACGCGCTTTGCGAAGACGCGGATCGCGCTGCGGTAGTCCCGGTTGGTCTCCTCGTTGTCGTAGTTGCGGTTGATCCAGGCGACGATCGTCTCGGCGGCGTCGCGATCTTCGAGGGCAGCAGCGAGGATGTCGTCCTCGAGCTCTTCGGCCATGATGACGCAGTGCCGGAGGAGTTTCTCGTGACGGTAGTCAGAGTACTCCTGGGCGAGGAGATCGAGCGTGTCGCTGAATTCGATCAAGAGTTCTCGGTCGTCATCGCCGATGTCGTCGCCGGTTTCGGCGCGATCGCGAAGGTTGTCGATTCGATCGCGCGGTTTTCGTCCCATGAACCGCTAGAATTAGCAGACAATCATAAAACTATGGCTATGAACCTTGGGTTCCCGGCCCACCCCTGGCTTGGTGACGCGAGCAACTTTGCGAGCGTCAGCAACGCCAATTGGGATTTGTAGCAGGGACTGAAACGAGCGACGCGAGTGGAACGACCGTGGTTCAAATCTCACTCCTGGTCCGGTGACACGAACCGATCGTGGCTCCTCACTCCGTCCCGGTCAACCGGACGGCCCACTGTCACCCGATTAATCAAAACAATCGTCTTTGTGAAAATGTAGCATGGTTAAACGGTAGGAGCACGAAAGACCGGTGAGATTCTCCCATGGTCGACAAGGTATTTGACGCGCTCGCAGCTGTCCAACGTCGTCGACTGTTGATCGCCTTGGTAGACCACAATTCACAGGACGTCTCCGAACTGTCGGGCGTCCCGTGGAACATCGATGAGACGGAGGTCGAATTGGTCCAGAAACGCCACGTTCACCTGCCGAAACTGGCCGACTACGGCTTTATCGAGTGGCACCCGGACGACGAGGTCGCGGTAAAAGGCCCGCAGTTCGACGAAATCAAACCGGTACTGGAACTGCTGGTCGACCATCAGGACGAACTCCCCGACGGCTGGCTGTGACGGCGGCCGGGACTGGTTCTTTCTAGGAGCGTCCGATCGAATTGCGTCCCGTTCGACGGTGACTTCTCTGCGGCCGATTCGTCCAACGACGCCGAGCGGCTGCGCTCGCGTGGATGTAGAGACTGGCGGGCCCCGTCGTGGTTGGGCTGTAACGGGACTCGCCACTTACCCGTACCGACCGTAACGCCAAGAAGCTTGTGTGATTATCTGAGTGAACAGCAGGGGGAGACGTATCTGGACCCGCGAAAACGCGATCGCACTCGTCGGAAAGACCCACTGATAGGCCGAAGTACACGAATCCTTTTCCATGCACGGGGCCTAATCCGGGTGTTCGAATATCCGAATTCGTGGTTGGGCCATGACACAGGACGAAACTACAGCAGAGGCGATCAGTCTATTACAGGAGCTCGGGCTCCAGGAGTACGAGGCACGCTGTTTTATGGCGTTGAACAAGCTTCCCAGCGGAACGGCAAAGGAGATTCACGAAATCTCCGACGTTCCGCGCACCCGGGTGTACGACGCCATCCGCGTCCTCGAGTCACAGGGGCTGGTCGAGGTCCAGCACTCGAGTCCGCAGGTGTACCGCGCCGTCAGCGTCACCGAGGCGACACAGACGCTCCGCCGGAAGTACACCGATCGGATCGAAACGCTCGAGACGCATCTCGAAAATACGGACGTTCATGACGGCTCGGCGGACGACGATCGCGTGCAGGAAGTCTGGTCGTTGATCGGGAACGAGGCCATCGAAGCGCGAACGCGCGATCTCATCGACGAGGCGGACTCCGAAATCGCGCTCCTCGTCGTCGACAAGGAAATCCTCTCCGAATCGCTGTTCGACGGCCTGCAGGAGGCGGCGAACCGGAACATCTCGATTCTGCTCGGCGGACAGACGGAGACGATCACCGAGACGCTGGGGGCGCAACTCCCCAATCTTCGCATCTTCGAAACGGGCCTCGACTGGCTCACCAGCGACCACGACGACGTCGCGATCAGTCGGATCCTGCTCGTCGATCGCGAAACGCTCCTCGTCGGGTCGTACTATCCGGACGCCGACGACGCCAAGGCGAAAGAACAGGCGATCTTCGCGAGCGGACTCGAGAACGGGTTCGTGGTATTGCTCCGGCGGTTGGTGACGTCCGGACTGGCCGCGACGAAAGACCCCGGAAAGTGACCCCGTGAGCGGACGGGTGTCGAGTTTCGATGTCGCGCTCGGCAGGCAGGATGACAAACGGTGCGATCGGGTCGACTCGTTGCTCCGTCAGTGTCCATCGCGTCATCAAGGTCCACGTTCACGGTGCGGAACGTTCTTTCGCGCGAGGACAACGCGCTGGCCAGGGGGAGAGTCGTGTTCTCGGCTCCGGACGCGATCGACCTGCCAGCGTCCTCGATGCGAACCGTCGCCGTGTCACAGTTACCCACACGACGTCCGATCGAGGCCGTACAACCCCTGCCTGCGAACCGAATATTACCGCTTGAACTGTTCCGTAAGTAGATACAGTGATTACATTATAGTAAAGTTAGTCCCCAATATAGACATTGGTGTTGGATTGTGTTCATTGATGTGTAGGAAGGTACTACAAGCTCGGATTGGGGCCAGAGGATTTATATCCGGCGACGGAAAGAGTCCGGGCAATGCTACTCTCACTCGACCGTTCGGATGCGAACGAGGCTACGTCGCTCAGTTACGAAGTTATCGCCGCTGTCGCTGAACGGGAAGGGATCGATCCAGTAGAACTCGAACCGCCGGAGTACGATGCACTCTACGACGTCGTCAATCCCGAGGCTCTCGATTCACTGTTTGCCCCCCGACAGAACGGATCGGACCGATCTACCGGACGCGTCGAGTTCCCCTTCTGTGGATACGACGTCGTCGTCACGAGCGACGGCGAGGTCGAACTCTCGAAACAGACACACGCACAACAGTAAGCGGCGATCGGAGCCGCCGTTCAGTTGCGATCGCTCTCGATCCGATCCCGCCACGCAGTCGGGATCGGTGCCGATCGGCCCGTGTCCCGATCGACGACGACCTGGACCGTCCGGGCCGTCGCCGCAGTCTCGCCGTCGGCACGGATCTCGTACTCCATCGGGAGGCTCGAGTCGCCGAGTTCGGGAATCCGCATGGCGACGGTGACGTCGTGGTCGGCCTCGATCGGGCGGACGTAGTCGATTTCGAGGGACGCCAACACGGTGTCGGCCTCGACCAGCGAGACATCGACGACGTCCAGGAAGTACGCCTCTCGGGCCTGTTCGAGGTACGTCGCGTAGACCGCGTTGTTGACGTGACCCATGAAGTCGACGTCTCGAAGTCGGACGTCGACGGCCGTCTCGTAGGAGTAGTCGGTCATGTTCGCGGGGATAGGGGGTCGACCACCGTATATGTGGTGACGACGGCCGGGCCGCTCGCCGGCCGGACAAGTGTTGAACCCGTCGGACCGGGGACCACCCAGTCGCGATACGGACCCGATTAGGCGTCGGGCCGTGCGGCTTCGAAGACCGTTTCGTGGAGTCGATCCGAGACGATCTCCGTCAGCGGCTCCATGTTCACCGTGTCGGCCCGGTTGTACTCGACGAGCGTCTCGAGCGCCCCGTCGTCGCCCCGCTCGTACTCGTGCCAGAGTCGAACGGCGTCTCGGCCGCTGAGATCCGGCATGTCCCGATCGATCCCCAGTTCCTGCTCGATCGCTTTGAGGCCGCCGTCCAGCCCCAGCTTCTTGCACGGGTACATGAGGTCGAGGTGCGGGACCGTGACCTCGACGTCGAAACACGCCTCGAGGAACGGGACGTCGAACCGCTGGCCGTTGAACGTGACTAGCAAAGATGCCTCCGCCAGTTCGGTTGCGAGTCGCTGGGCCGTGAGGTCCCGGTCCTTCACGAAGGTGGTCGTCTCGCCGTCGCGGTGGCACGTGACCGTCGTGACGTCCTCGCAACTGGCGTCCAGTCCGGTCGTCTCGATGTCCAGGAAGCAGGTGTCGTCCCTGACGTTCTCGTAGAGTCGCCACCGACTCGCGGCCGGCAGCGCCTCCGCGAAGGGGGCGACGTCACCGCGCGCGAGGTGGTCCCGACCCTCGTCGATGAAGGCCTCGATTCGATCGGCGAGCGTCGGTCCGACGACGCTACCGTCGAACTCGTCCCAGTGAGTAACCCCGTGTTCCCACAGTCGACGTTCGGTAACCTCGCCGACGCCCTGGACGGGAATGAAACTGTTCTCGATTCGCACACCCGAATCGGTGTCCGGAACCGATAAAAACGCCTCGATCGCGCGGTTCGGAGCGCGCGGTTCGGAGCGCGCGGTTCGGAGCGAACGAAGTGAGCGAGAACCGCGAAACGCGACCGGGGAGCAGTGCGACCCGTGAGCCGCGACGCGAGCGAGAACCGCGGATGAGAACGGGGAACGATCGCCAGGCAAACGTGCCTCGACCTGTAAGCGGCGACCGTCGGGAGCCGAAAGCAACGACTGGTGAACCGCGTACCGACCGAAAGCCGTGCCGATCGACGACACCCCGCCTCCGAGAGGGGCGCCCGATCGCCGATACTCCGGCGACCTCGCCCAATCGCGGTGCCGTCCGACTCCGGAATCTCGATCTCGTGCCGCCGTTGCCCGATCGGCTATAGTAGCAACTGAAACGAGTCACACACTGATCGCACAGCTGTCCTGCGATCAGGTGTGCATTGACGTTCAGTTGCTACTAGAGAGCGTGAGCCAGTCCGTCGACGTTCCCTTGTCGCGGAGGTGCCACCGCTGTTCGTATCGATCGCCCCGTGTTCGAACTTCGACGACCGCGTCGAACAGCGGTTCCAGGAGGCAGACGGCATCGTGATCACGATCGAGGGACAGGTGATAGTGACCCATCCCGTCGACGGTATCGACGCGCGACGTGGCCAGGTGGAGCAACCGGAACACGTGTTCGGCGGTGTAGTCCTGCAAGAGCGCGACGAGAGAGTCGACACAGACGCGCAGTTCTGACGGAGCGAGTCCGTCGGCAGCGTCGTCCAGTTCGTCGACCGCCTCGACGAGTTCGATGCCGAGCGTGCCGAGGTTCAAGGACGCCGGAGCCGCCGGGTCGTCCACCGACGGACTCGACCCGGAGTGATCGATCGTCCAGGCCGACTCGACGGCCCGGTCGCTCCCGTGGGACGTGCTGCGCGTATCGCTGTTCGTCACGAACAATCGGTAGCGCGTGTCGGGACCAGTGTCACCCAGTAGACGGTTACAGATGGCGTCGTGAGCGTCCGCAGTGTCAGCCCCGACGACCAGTATGTTACTCCCCTCCCGTTTGAGCGTGGCAAGTTCGTTCGCGAACGTCGCGCTCTCCGGTGTGACTCCCCCTGGATCGCGTTCCATCCGTTTTTGACGAACAAACGGCACTGGAATAAATATTGCGGCCGACGCGACCGCGGAATTCGTCAGTACTGTCCGCTATCGGTTACCCCGATCGGCCGGCTTTTGGGACCGGGGTCCGTACGTGTAATATGGTCGACCAGGACGAGGACGAACTCGCCGAGGCGATGCGCGAGCTTACGCGGACGATCGACGACCTCCGATCGGAACTCGACGACTCGCGTCGACGCTCACCGTTTCGGCCGCCGACTCCCCGGCCACCGACGCCGGGCGACCTCTTGCGGCTGACGGACGAGGTCGCAGTGCCGGCCCTGCTCGCCGCGCTCGAGGCCAGCGTTCGGATCCTAGAGGCGTTCCAGCGCGGGCTCAAGATCGTCCGTACGGAACGGGAGGTCCGCGAGCGGGTCCGCGAGCGGTCCGAGATCGATGTTGCGAGCGATCGCGCGGACGAACTCCGCCGAACCACGCTCTCACAGCTCGATACCGTGCTGGGGGAACTCCAGCGTGCCGTCTCGGAGGGGGCGCTCCCCGCCGACGAGGAGGCCCGCGACCTCCTCTCGGAAGCACGCGAGTTGCGCGACGACGTCGACAGGCGACTGCGGGGTGCCGCCGCCGATCGTGGCAGTGAGAGCGAGACGATCGAGATCGACATCGATTCGAGCGGGGACGAGGCGGACGACGTGACAGTCGCGGACGACGAGAACGCGGCGGTGGACGTCGACGCCGAACTCGAGACGCTGAAGGACCAGTACTCGCCGTCCGAACCGGACGGTGAGGCGTCCGCGGACGACGGACCCGGCGCAACTGCGGACGACGGCTCCGACGGTGACGAGCACGACGTCGTCGACGGAGCGGACGACGATGCCGACTCGGACGATCATGAATCGCCCGGCGACGGCGACGATCGCGAAAACGACGGCGAAAGCCCCTAGATCGGTTCGAACCGGTAGCCGTCCCAGTCCTGGCTCTCGGGCTCTCTGATGCCCGCGCCGGGCTCGCGGAGCTCCTCCTCGTAGACCGGTCGTACCTCGTCGCCCGTCTCGACGTCGCCCGTCGTGAGCTGGACGATCGCGCGGACGGATTCACCTGCTATATCGAACTCGACGATCGCGAGATGGTTCGGCTCGCGGACGCCGGGCGGCGTCGCGGTCGAGGTCGTCCAGGTGACGACCTCGGCGGTGTACTCGCTGAGATCGATCGTTTCCACCGGTTCCGCGCCGTCGGGACCGCGCGGGTGGCCGGGGTAGCTGATCGAGCCGTCGTCGTACCGCGTCGCTTCCATCGTCATGCTGCCGCCTCCATGATGGTGGTGATCACGCAGTTCCCGAAGCCGCCGACGTTACAGCAGAGACCGACGTCCGCGTCGACCTGACGCGGTCCGGCTTCGCCGACGAGCTGTTCGTAGATTTCGACGCCCTGTGCGACGCCGCTCGCGCCGAGCGGGTGGCCCTTGGACTTGAGCCCGCCGGAGGTGTTGATCGGCAGTTCGCCGGTGTCGCGTTCGGTGTAGCCCTCCTCGACGAGTTTCCAGGCCTCGCCCTGCTCGGCGAAGCCGAGCCCCTCCATCTGGAGGAACTCGAGGATGGTGAACATGTCGTGGAGTTCGGCCACGTCGACGTCGTCGGGACCGTAGCCGCTCATCTCGTAGGCACCCTGTCCGCTCTCGACGACGCCGCCCATGACCGTGGGGTCCTCGCGCTCGTGGACGACGTGGGTGTCGGTCGCGCCGTCGATCCCCGAAATCACGGCGTACTCGTCGGTGTACTCCCGGGCGACGTCCTCGGGACAGAGCATCAGCGCCGCCGAACCGTCCGTGATCGGGCAGAAGTCGTACAGCCGCAAGGGATCGGCGACGATCGGCGACTCCAGCACCGTCTCGAGATCGACCTCCTTCCGGAACTGGGCCTTGGGATTGTCGACGCCGTTCTTGTGGTTCTTGACGGCGACCTTCCCGAGGCTCTCCCGGGGTGCGTCGAACCGCTCGAGGTAGTGGCGCGCGGTCAGACCCGCAAACGACGGGAGCGTGACGCCGGTCTTGTACTCGACAGGGTGGGTCAGCGACGCGATGACGTCCGTGGCCTCGCCGGTCGTCCGGTGAGTCATCTTCTCGCCGCCGACGAGCATCGTCATGTCGCTGGCCCCGCTGGCGACCGACTGCCAGGCGGCGTAGATCCCCGCCCCGCCGCTGGAACTCGTCTGGTCGATCCGCTGGGTGTACGCCGGCATCGCGCCCAGATCGTGTGCCAGCGCGTTCATTACCCCGGTCTGTCCCTCGAACTCGCCGCTCGCCATGTTCGAGACGTACAGGTGCTCGACGTCCGCGGCGTCGACACCCGCGTCCGCGAGACACTCGATCCCGGCTTCCGCGAGGAGGTCCGTGATCCACTCGTCCTCGCGTTGCCCGAACTGGGTCATCGAGGCTCCGATGATTGCAACCCGTTCCATAACTGACCAGACTCCGGTCAGTAGGTTAAAAGGCAGGGATCGAGGCAGTGGTAGCGGGATCCCGTACGGGAACGTGCCGTACTCGCCGGCGCCCCGTCTCGACTCAGGCGGACTCCGCGGCCGCCGTCTGCAACTCGCTCGCTCGCGATCGGGCCTGCGAGATCACCGCCGGACGGGCCTCGAACGAGATGAGGACGTCCTCGTCTCCGTAGGTGACGTCCTCGACGTTCGCGTTGTCGTGGATCCACGAGACGAGGCTCATCGTGTCGTCGGTCATCGGCAACACGAGTCGCTCTTCCTCCCAGTCCGGCAGTTCCCGATCGATCCGATCGAGGAGGGCGTCGACGTTCGTTCCCTCGCGGGCGCTGACCGCGACCGGGTTCGGGGCGAGCGCCGAGAGCGCCTCGCGCTTCTCGGCGAGTTCCTCGTCGTCGATCCTGTCGATCTTGTTCAGGACCGTCACGATCGGAGCCTCGTTGCGCTCGTAGAGGGTGTCGTGACTAGTGACGAGTTTCTCGTGGATCTCGTCGATGTCCTCGCCGACGTCGACCACGAGCAAGACGAGGTCCGCCCGGTAGACCGAATCGAGCGTGGACTTGAACGACTCGACGAGCCAGTGGGGCAGGTCGCTGATGAAGCCGACGGTGTCGGTCACGAGCACGTCGCGGGGGTCGATGTCGGCCCGGCGGGTCGTCGTCCCGAGCGTCGTGAACAGGTCGTCCTCCGACTCGGCCGTCGGGTCGAGGTCGGGGTGGAGGCCCTCGTTCTCCTCGACCGCGATATCGTCGGCCAGCTGGCGAAGCAGGGTGGACTTCCCTGCGTTCGTGTACCCTGCCAGCGCGACGAGGTCGAACCCGGAGTCGCGACGGCGCTCCCGGCGCTGTTCTTCCGTCTGCTCGATGCGCTCGAGTTCGTCCCGGATCCGGCTGATCTGGTTCTTGATGTCCTGCTCGCGGCTCTCGTCGTACTCACCCAGCCCCATGAACCCGGGGTGCTCCTCGCGCTTGGCCAGGCTCGTCTTGGCCTCCGCCCGCGGGAGTTCGTACCGGAGTTCGGCGAGTTCGACCTGAAGCTGCGCTTTCCGGGTCTGGGCGCGCTGGCCGAAGATCTCGAGGATCAGGGTGAACCGATCGATCACCTCCACGCCCTCGGGGAGCAGTTGCCCGAGGTTGTACGTCTGGTAGGGTCCGAGGCGGTTGTCGAAGATGACGGTGGTCGCTCCCGTCGCCGCGACCCGATCGGCGAGTTCCTCGGCTTTCCCCTCCCCGAGTTGGAGCGCGGGATCGGCCTTCCGCGACTGGGTCACCTCGCCCACGACGGTGTAGCCCGCCGCCTCAGCGAGGTCGTGGATCTCGCTCGTGTCCGGGTGGCCCGAATCGACGCGCTTCGCGACGATCGCCTTCACGCGCGCTCACCGGCGGGCGACCGGAACCGGAGTGTGACGCGTCGCTGGTCGATTCGATCTGTACTCCTCGTTGGCGCTGTACACACGGTGGCTGACACGCTAACGATGCCTGTCAGTCACCTCCGTTATTCGACTGTCGAACATACCTCCCGGTACGCGACCGATCGTCTTGAATCCAGTGCACGGCCGACGCCGGTCGCGAAGATGCGAGAACTGGGTGGTGCGGTCGACCCCGTCGCCCGCGATCAGCCCACTCCTCCGAGTCGTTCCGTGGTTCGACCTCACGGAACAACCTTCTCGTTTCCGTCCTGCGAGCACATACAGAACAGTCGTTCGATCGTGAGAGTCAGCTGATCGAAACAGTCATTACTGCCGTCGATAATCCAGCGTCGTGATGGTAGAGGTCGATCCGACGGCGCTGGGCGTCGAGTTTTTCGCCAGCGCGGTCGTCGGTGGCTGCATCGGGTTCGCGACGAAGAAGGTCGCCAAACTGCTCGCGATCATCGTCGGCGTCGAGTTGATGGCCGTCCGGTACCTCGAGTCCCAGGGGATCGTGACGATCGACTGGCACCGCCTCACGGCCGGACTCGTCGGCACGAGGAACCCGACGGCGAATGTTGACACCCACTGGATCGAATCCGCGCTCTCGACGCTCTCGATCGGCGCCGGGTTTACCAGCGGCTTCCTGATCGGCTACCACCGGGGATAGAGCCGTTCTCGATCCGCCGTCGCCGGTCACCGCGTCTTCAAATCGTCCTTGTCCTTGATGATCTCGGTCTCGGCCTCGCCGCTCGTGTGCTCGTTGACGGTGTCGTAGAAGTCGTTTTGCATCCCCGCGGGGAAGGTCAGAACGCCGATCCACGAGCCGTCGGGCTGCCACTCCTCGCGCTCGAGTTCGCCGAACCCGCGGATCTGTGCCTGCGCACTCCCGGCGTGTTCGGCCGGGATCTGGACCGCGATCGTCACCTCCTCGAACCGGATCGGGATCACCGGACGCAGGGCGTCGAGCGCGTCGTCGACCTGCTGTTCGACGGGTTCCATCGGATCGACCGTGAATCCGGCCTCCTCGAGGGCGTTCTCGATCCGCTCGGGCGGATGCGGGGCGTTGTCCATCTGCGGGTTGATCGCGTTCCGCGTGATCGTGTCGATCAACTGCTTGCGCTTCTGTTCTTGCATCTCGCGGCGCTGATCCGCCGTGATCTGGATTTCACCTCGTTTGATCACCTCGGGGATGATCTCGAGCGGGTCCGTGGTGTCGAAGACGTTCTCGAGGTCGGACTCCGCGGGCCGATCGCCGCGCGAGGCGTCCTCGAAGACGTCTTCGGCGGCGATCACGTCCTCGAGGTCGCCCTCGAACTCGTCGCGTTTGATCGCCAGGGCTGCATCCGGTTCGACCAGCACCTCGAAGCGCGCCCCGTGTGACTCGAGCCGCGCCGTCACCGCCTCGTCGAGCGATATCATGACTGATGGTTTCGCCGCCAGTGAAAAGAGTGTTTCCCGAACGCCGAGGGCTGTGCGACGCCCGTGATCCTCCCCCGGACGCGAATCGCGAGTCGATCGACTCTCGGATCGTGAGAACCGTCCCCTCGATCGAGAAATCGCGTCCGATCGAGGGTCGATTTCGGCTCGCGATCGCCACGTCGAGCGGCGGGTGGCGATCGATCGCGAACGATTACTCCTCGGGTTCGTCCTCGCCCGTGTCGAGGAGATCGTTCTCCTCGAGGTGGCTCTCGATGCGGTCGCGATCGAACTGTTCGAAGGACTCGGTCTCGACGTCGACGGTCGCGAGGCCGACCTCGTTGGGCAGGAGCGAGCCCTCGTTGACCGACGCGAGTGCGTCCAGCGCCAGCGCGATGCCGCCGTCGAGGTCGGCGGCGTCGTCGTAGTTCTCCTCGAGGTAGTCCTGGAGGTCGCCCCGTTCGGCACCGACGGCGAGGGCTTTCCACTCGTAGGGCGTCCCCGAGGGGTCGGTCTCGAACAGGCGCGGTTCGCCGTTGTCGATCCCACCGATGATCAGCGCGACGCCGAACGGCCTCGCGCCGCCGACCTGGGTGTACTGCTGGATGTGGTCGGTGACTTCCTTCGTCAGCGTCTCGACCCCGATCGGTTCGCCGTAGCGGAGGTGGTTGACCTGCGACTGCCGTCGGGCGAAGTCGATCAGCTGACGGGCGTCGGCCACGTGGCCGGCGCTCGCGATGCCGATGTGGTCGTCGGCCTTGTGAATCTTCTCGACGCTCGAGTCCTCGAGCAGCGGGGAGGGAACTCGCTTGTCGACCGCGAGAACGACCCCGTCGTTCGTTCGGACGCCGATGCTTGCTGTTCCTCGCTTGACCGCCTCGCGGGCGTACTCGACCTGGTAGAGTCGGCCGTCGGGCGAGAAGATCGTGATGCCACGGTCGTAGGCCTGCTGTTGTTGTTGTCCCTGCATAGTATCACGCTAAATCGTAATCGAGGTCTGTCGCGCCCGCGAACGCCTCATCGAGTCGCACGTCTGCAGATCCATCGCGCGTGACTGCGACTCGCTCCTCGTTCCGGAACACGACGTTTCTCTCGTCGTAATCTTGCCGGCGGCGTCCTAAATACTTTTCATTAGCGGCACGGATCGTCCCACTGATACCGCGGACCCGCAGGCCGACCGGAGCGCCGTCGATCGCGTCGACACAGGCGAGTGCCGCTCGCGCCGGGTCGGTCTCGCCGTGGCGGACCCTGACGATCGCTTCGCCGTCGCCGTCCGCGAACTCGAACCGGACGACGGTCAGGTCGGCGGCCGCGCTTCCCGGATCGCCCAGCAGGTTCTGGCCGGCGTACCACAGTTCGCGCTGGAACGCCCGGCGATCGATCGCGGCGTCGGGCCAGCTTTCGATCCCGACGGCGAGGTAGCGCCAGCGCGGCCGGAGGTGCTTCGGGAGGTGTTTCACGGTGACTCGCCCTCGATCGGTGCCGGGCCGCGCTCGGCGACCAGGACGCCGACCTGGTCGTGGACGCGCTCGACCGCGGTCAGCGAGAAGCCCGCGTCGGTGAAGGCGTCCGCGAGCACGCCGACGGTCGCCGGATCGTCGACCTCGGGAGAGTAGAACGGGTCCGACGGATCGGGCTCGCCGAAGAACATCACGTCCCCGAGGACGAACCGTCGGGGCTCGAGGTCGGCGATCACCGCGATCGCCTCCCGCTTTTCCTCGTCCGAGAGGTGGTGCATGGCGAAGTTCGACGTCACCACGTCGACCGGCCCGTCGTAGTCGGGATCGCGGAACGTTCCCTTCCCGAATTCGACGTTGTCGAGGCCCTGCTCGTCGGCCTTCGCTCGCGCCTCGTCCATCATCCCCTCGCTGATGTCCCGGCCGACGACCCGTCCCGCGTCGGGCGCGAGTGCGAGTGCGATCGCGCCGGTTCCGGTCCCGAGGTCGAGGACGACGTCCCCGCGATCGGAGCGAGTGCGGGCTCGAGACGACTCCGTCGACTCGGTGTCGTCGGCGTCGGGAGACGCGTGCTCGATGACGAGATTCGCGCACGCGCGATACTCATCGGAGTTCGACTCGTCGTACTCGCTGGCGATCTCGTCGAATCGGGCGGCGTGTTCCTCAATCTCTTTCTTCATACCGACCCCGTTCGACCCCCGGCTCAATGAAGGACTCGGACCTCACGTGGCGATTCCGCTCGGCCAGACTACCCCACTCCGCCAGGCCCTCCGCGACGAAGTCGGCGGAGAGGCCGATTTGCTCGCCCAGCGCCCGCAGCTCCCGCGGCGCGCGAAGTTCGAGATGCGAGGTCGGGACCCCGCTGACGACGTACGGCGCGTCGTAGTACTCGACGATCTCGTGGAGTTTCCGGAGCGACTGGATCGTTCGGACGCGGCGCCCGCCGCTCGTCCGGAGCACGCCGGAGAAATCGAACTCGAATCGGACGCCGTTCTCGGCGGCCGCCTTCGCGAGGACGTGATTGACGTCCCCCTCGCGGGCCATCGGGCCGGCGAGCACGTCGATCTTCTCGTTCTCGACGGCGAACCGGTTCAGGGCGTTCGTGCCGCCCTCGACAGCCACGATCGTCTCGTCGGTCCGATGGTTCCCGACCGCGCCGCTCGCTTCCTGTACGTCGTCGGCCTTGATCTCGATCCCCCTGACGACGTCGATCCCGTACTCCGCCGCGATCCGATCGGCATCGTACGCCGCCCGCGCGTCGGAGTGGTTGCGCACGACCACGCCCTCGAACCCGTAGTCGGCCGCCGTCTTCGCGAGCCTGGCGACCGTGCTTGCTCCGTCGGGAAAGGCGCGGGCGGCCTCGTACATACTCGAATGCACTCGCGGAATCGACTTGGGGTTTGCGTCACGCGACGGCACCGAATCCAGGTCCCGATTTCGCGAGGCCGGGAGTGCGTCTCGAGCCCTGCGAGAGGTGCACGACCCAACGGAAGAGCAAGCTTTTCCGAACATCGCGAACCCTCCGGTTTCGCTCAACGCGGACGGGCAGGCTGTGACATGATACCAACCGCGAGCGACCGTGAGGAGCGAGCGGGCCGACGACCGATGTGAACGAGCGATCGTGCGGCGCGAAGCGCCGCTACGGAGCGAGAGAACGGAGGGAGGAGTGCTTTTCATCGAAGCTAAGCGGGAGTGAAGCTCCCGCGAGGTCCGAGAGAGCTTCGCTCTCTCGAGATTTTGCCGAGGGCGCGCCTTCGGCGCGCCCGCAGAGCAAACGTTCGTTAGTTGAGAATCGACTGTGCGACCGTCGCGAGCTGGCCGTTGTTGGCCTCACGGAGCCGATCGTCGCCGATCTTGAGTCGGAGTCGCGGGCGGCCGACGTCGATCGGAACCTTCTCGGTGTCGATCAGACCCATGTCCTCGAGTTTGGTCTTGGTGCGGCTGAACGTCGCCTTAGAGGCGATCCCGACGTCCTCGCCCCACTTGCTGATGTCGTACAGCAGGGCCTCGTTCTTGGCGGCCACGAGCAGGGAGATGGTCACTTCGTCGAGGCCGTCGCCGTCGCCGCGTGCGGTCTCGAGCGAGTCGAGGATCGCCGTAAAGTCCTCCTCGGCGTCGGGGCTGATCTCCTCGGAGAGGGTGTCGCGCACGTCCGTGATCGGCGGCGTCCGGAGGTTGAACGTCTCGGCGTCCTCCCAGTGGGCTTCGTACGTTTCGTAGGTGTCGTCGACGAACCCGTCGTCGTCGGTGACGAGGCCGCCGACGCGATCGCCCGCGTGGACGATGGCGACGACGCGATCGTCGGTGACGAGCAGGGAGTTCTCCGGTGCTTCGTCGAGGGTACGGAGTGCGAGCGACCCCGCCGAGATGAGGTCGGCGGCGTTGGACGCGACGATAAAGTCGTCCATGACGTCTTTGAGCGTGCGTTCGTCGGCGAGCATGTGGACCGACGGGACGTCGCCGTCGAAGTCCGTGGCTACCGAGACGAACTCTTCGATCGCGTCCCGCGACGGGTTGACCATGTACACGTCTCCGGTTGCGTCCTCGAGAACCGACCCGAGGATATCGTCAATCTGGTGGTTGAGTAAATTCGAAGTCATGCCTATACAGAAGTAAACGCGACCGTCTTACTTATTTTTGGTGGCCGTTTGCACACGACAACTTCTCGTCCCGCGGTCAAACCGGTAATTTTTGTCCCAAAATCCATCAGATACCCAACCGTCGGGCCGGTACCTTGTGAACAGCCGTCACGACAGTACCAGTGGCGGTGATACTCTGCCAGGAATTAATTTCGCCAGGACAATGGTTTTTGAGATGATACGAATAGCTAAATACGGTCGATTTGTTAGTAGATGAGCGTATGGGTGCTAGACACAATCGACCGTGGTGGGTACTGCGCGAAGCCGTCGATCGGTTTGGTGCGGCTCGAGTACGAGCGTGTTCGGTACAAGCAAAGCGTGTCAGTACGTACGGCGGACCGTAGGTCTCAGACGGTCTGCTGTGACGAGTTATCGGCGTAACCGCGAGCCGTCCGTCGGTCGCGCCGAAAATGACTTCCAGCAGTCCGTATCAGCGTCCGAACGAGCGAGCGAGCTGTTTGGACCAGTAGACGTCGCCGTCGTAGATCACTGACACTTCCGATTCTTTGAGCAAGGTCGCGAGTTCCGATTCCGTGAGCCGGAAGTTCGACTCGGTCCCACAGAGATAGGCGTACTCGTTGTCCTCGGTGTGTGGGAAGTAGTACGAGCCGGTGACGCGCGTCGAGTAACAGTCGAACGTGACGAGATACTCTTCCTCGGCCGTCTCGATCGGGTCGATCCGGACGGTGGTCGGCGTCCGGAGTTCACCCTGCGTGAGCGAGTGCGTCCCGTCACCGACGACCGCGTAATCCTTCCCCATCATGATTCGCCTGCGCGCGAGTCGCATCGCGCGTTCGATACTGAACCCGTGGACGAGGAGCTTGGCGAACGTCGATCCGACCTTGATGGCGTGATCGTTGAGGACTTTCCTGAACGTCACCGCTCCCGCGACGCTGCCGTTCTCGATCAGGCTCATCCCCTCGTAGAACGAGCCACAGGCGTTCAGGAAGAACGTCTGGACGTTACACGTCGAGAGATTCGACGCCGAGAGGTAGCCGTCGGGACAGCGCAGTCCCCCGGTTTCGCAGTGGCCGATGTAGTGGACGAAGTCGTGCTCGTCCTCGAAGACCCGGGCGAGTTCGGCCGTCTCGAGCGACTCCGCGACGGTCACGTCCATCGTCAACTCTTCGGAGCGCCGCCGATAGATCTCGGCGACGTGGTCGTGCTCACCGGCCATCTCCGGATCGTTCAGCACGACGCAGATCGAAGTCGAGTCGCTCGATCGCTCCAGGTAGTCGAGTCGGTTCCGGTAGGCATCGGGCGCGGACTTGAAGACGTCGATCGGGACGCCGTCCGCGAGCCAGCCGTGGACGCGGCCGTGGCGGAGTTCGGGTTTGACGATGTCAACCGAGGCGACCTGGCCCGCGCTGGCGCGGTCCCCGGTGGTCGGTTCGGCTCCCCGGTAGAAGTCCTCGAGCGATCGCTCGACCAGTTCTTTGCCCGCCAGTTCGGACGTCCGCGGGAGATAGATCAGGCTCATCCGATCGAGCAGGAACGGGAGCGTCTCGACGCTGTCGGCGGCGGGTCTGACGTACGTCGAGCAGTGCCACACCGGCATCCGGTGGTCGATCGCCGCGAAGGGGACCTCGAGGTACGTCGCGAGTCGTTCCTGCGGCGACGCCTCGTACAGCGCCGCAGCGTCGAGGTCGAGGGCCTCGAGCAGGCGCAGTTCCGAGAGGGAGGTCCCGTACGGGCCCGCGTTCCGGATCAGGCAGTCGAGGAAGAACGTCTTCCGGAGCAGCCGTTCGACGTCGCGCTCGAGATCCGGCATCGGGGCCAGTTCCGTCTCGACCGCGACGTCGGGGAGTCGGAGTCGCGCCCCCTCGCAGTCGTCGGCGACCCGCACCCCGGCCTGGAGGTAGTACGCGAGCGGCGCGGTGACGTACAGCGACTCGTACTCGGGCGGGACGACGAGTTCGATCCCGGTATCGGGCGTGTCCGAGCGGATGCAGTCGCTGATCTCGAGATCCGTCCCCCGTTCGATCAACGGCGGATGGCCACGGAGCGTCGGATAGGTGCGGTCCGGGCCGTCGGTCTTGTGGGACGACGCGAGGTGAGTGATGGCGGTGGCCACGCCCTCGGGTGAGTCGGGGATCGTTATCGTCCCGGCGGGGAACTCGTGGTGACTGCGAAACCCGAGGACCGTCCGGGACCGATCGGGAAACGAGACGACGGTCGACTCGAAGTCGTCAGTCTTTTCGATCGTCGCCGCGCCGGAAAAGCGGAGGTATGTCTTGATCTCGGTGTCGACGTCGACCACGTACTGGCCGGGTGGGAGCGAGAGCGGTTCGCCGCCCGGATCGAGTTCGTACCGTTCGGACGATCCGAGGGCAAAGGCGTAGACGACGGCGTGTGGAAAGCGGAGTTCGTCCGTCGTGACGACCACCGTCTCGTCGACGGGACGAGGCATATCGGGGCCCTGCCCGGCGGCGACGAGATCGGCACCGCGAACCGACAGTTCGGCGTTGTCTGCGTCCGTCACGCGGAGGACATCGTCGCCGACCTCCCACTCTATCATTCGGTACGCTGAATGTAACTCCGACCAGTTAGATGTATCGGGTGGTAGTGGAAAAAACAGCTTACAACCCACTGAGCGTGGCTTCAGCGGTGTCTCGACGAGCGGGCGAGTTGTGGCTCGACTTGCCGAAGACAAGTACACTTATACAGTCGCCAGCCGCCACATCGGACATGGAACACGAGCACGTCCGGGACGTCGATCCCGCCGTCGCAGACGCTCTCGAGGGAGAGGTAGATCGCCAGCGAAACTCCTTGCAGATGATCGCCAGCGAGAACCACGCCAGCCGCGCCGTCATCGACGCCCAGGGGAGCGTCCTGACGAACAAGTACGCCGAGGGGTATCCCGGCTCGCGCTACTACGGCGGCTGCGAGTACGCCGACGAGGTCGAACAGCTCGCGATCGATCGCGCGACGGAACTGTTCGGTGCCGAGCACGTCAACGTCCAGCCCCACTCGGGCACCCAGGCCAACCAGGCCGTCTACTTCGCGATGCTCGAACCGGGCGACAGGATCCTCTCGCTCGACCTGACACACGGCGGCCACCTCAGTCACGGCCACCCCGCGAACTTCGTGGGTCAGCTGTACGACGTCGAGCAGTACGAGGTCGATCCCGAGACGGGCTACCTCGATTACGAGGGCCTCGCCGAGCACGCCGAGGAGTTCGAGCCCGACATCATCGTCTCGGGTTACTCCGCGTACCCGCGCGAAATCGAGTGGGAGCGCATCCAGGGCGCCGCCGACAGCGTCGGTGCGCTCCACCTCGCGGACATCGCCCACATCACGGGCCTGGTCGCCGCCGGCGTCCACCCCTCTCCCGTGGGCATCGCCGACTTCGTCACCGGCTCGACCCACAAGACGATCCGGGCCGGTCGCGGCGGCATCGTGATGACGAGCGAGGAGTACGCCGACGATATCGACTCGGCTGTCTTCCCCGGCGGGCAGGGCGGTCCGCTCATGCACAACGTCGCCGGCAAGGCCGTCGGCTTCAAGGAGGCCCTCGAACCCGAGTTCGCCGAGTACGCCGAACAGACCGTCGCGAACGCGAGGGCACTGGGCGAACGACTCTCGGAGAACGGCTTCTCGCTCGTTTCGGAGGGAACGGACAACCACCTCGTCCTCGTCGACCTGCGGGAGAGCCACCCCGACACCTCGGGCGGCGACGCCGAGGAGGCGCTCGAGGACGCCGGCATCGTCCTCAACGGGAACACGGTCCCCGGCGAGACGCGATCGGCCTTCGATCCCAGCGGCATCCGGGCCGGGACGCCCGCGCTCACGACCCGCGGCTTCGACGAGGACGACTGTCGAACCGTCGCCGACCTCATCACGCGCGTCGTCGACGCCCCCGAAGACGAGTCCGTCATCGAGGCGGTCCGCGAGGATGTCCAGGCGCTGTGTGACGAGAACCCGCTGTACGAGTAACGCAACGGTCGCTCTTCCGATCGCGGTCAGTCGCCGGCACGCGCCTCATTCGCCGATCCCCTGTACGATCGGTCATGTCCGGACGTTCGACCGGAACCACGACCGAACGTATCTGCTCCGCGTCGGTCAAGATATTTTATCAGTCGGACTGTAGACAAACCCATGACCAGTGATAGCACGACTGTCGACGACGCGGCCGACATGTACCGACACAGAACCGATGCGGTGTCGACCACCGTCGGCGAGGGGCCATCGATCGTCTTCGCGCACGGGACACTGATGGACCGGACGATGTTCGACCCGCAACTCGAGGCGCTCTCCGACGGCTACCGGGCGACGGCGTACGATCTTCGGGCCCGGACCGATCGGTACGCGCCGGGGTACGACCTCTGGGATCTCGCGGACGACTGCGCGGCGGTGCTCGACGGGCTCGGCCACGACAGTGCGGTCGTCGGCGGGATGTCGATGGGCGGCTTTCTGGCGCTTCGATTCGCGCTCGCGTACCCCGATCGGGTCGACGGCCTCGTGCTCATCGACTCGATGGCGGCGCCGCACGAACCGCAGGAACGGGAGACCTACGGCGCGCTGGTCGATCCGCTCGAGGGCTCCAGGACGGGCGTCTCCGAAGCGCTGGCCGAGGGCGTGACCCAGTACCTCTTCGGCGAGACGACCCACGAGGAGAACCCCGAACTCGTCGCGGAGTGGGTCCGACGCTGGCAGACGTATCCGGGCGATGCGGTCTACCACGAACTCCACTCCTGGCTCTCGCGGCCCGATATCAGCGATCGACTCGCCGAGATCGACGTCCCGGTCCTGATCGTCCACGGCGAGGAGGACCCGTCGATCGATCCCTCGCGGGCGGAACCGATGCTCGACGACCTCCCCGACGCCCGGATGGAAGTGATTCCCGAGGCGGGTCACACCTCGAACCTGGAACGACCGGCTCCCGTGAACGAGGCGATTCGCTCGTTCCTCGACGAACACCACTGACCCGCCCCGACAATAATCCACGATCGTGCATATTATCCGGCGTTCGTCGTCGGAAGTGAGCACGAATCCGAGAGTTAATTAGTCTCGCGGCCGCCGTCTCGAGTATGACCGAGATCATCGACGGCAACGCCGTCGCGAGCGAGATCCGTGACGACCTGACAGACGCGATCGAGACGCTCGCGGACGCGGGCGCACGGCCGGGGTTGGCGACGGTGCTGATGGGCGACGACCCCGCCAGCCAGACCTACGTGAACATGAAACAGCGCGACTGCGAAGAGGTAGGGATCGAGAGCCACCACGTCGACGTCGACGGGGATGCGCCGCCCGAGGACCTGTACGACGCGATCGCGGCCCTCAACGACGATCCCGCGGTCCACGGCTACATCGTCCAGGCCCCCGTCCCGGACCACGTCGACTACCGCGACGTGATCCGGCGCGTGGACCCGATCAAGGACGTCGACGGCTTCCACCCCGAGAACGTCGGCCGCCTCGTCGCCGGCGACGCCCGATTCCGTCCCTGTACGCCCCACGGCGTCCAGAAACTGCTCGCCGCCGCGGGCGTCGACACCGAGGGGAAAGACGTGACGATCGTCGGCCGATCGGACATCGTCGGCAAGCCGCTCGCGAACCTGCTGATCCAGAAGGCCGAGGACGGGAACGCGACCGTGACGGTCTGTCACTCCCGGACGGACGACCTCGCGGCGAAGACGCGCGCGGCAGACGTCGTCGTCGCCGCCGCGGGCGTCCCGGAACTGATCGACGGGTCGATGATTTCGGAGGGCACCGTCGTGATCGACGTCGGCGTCAACCGCGTCGAGGCCGACACCGAGAAGGGGTACGAACTCGTCGGCGACGTCGAGTTCGAGAGCGCGAAGGGGAAGGCGAGTGCGATCACCCCGGTCCCCGGCGGCGTCGGCCCGATGACCCGTGCGATGTTGCTCTACAACACGGTCAAGGCCGCGAGTCTGCAAGAGGACGTCGCCGTCGACCTGCCCTGAGTACTCGCGTCATCCCGCCTCTCGTCGCTCCACTCTCGGTTCGATCGCCGTGCTGTTTCGCTTCTCCCGTCGATTCATACGGTTTACTGTAAGTCATTTCCGGCGCAACCGCGATCCGGGCGGCGGTTGCGCCGGTACATCGGTACAGCAATCCGTATCACTCGAGGGGCCCGAATTCGAGGCCGTCCAGTCGATCCTGGGCCTGCGCGAACGCGAGTTCGTCCCCGCGAAGTCCGTTCGCGAGGTCCCGCGTCGCCTCGATCAGTCGCTCGGCCAACCGCGGATCGACGTCGCCGTCCAGCATCCGGATGCGCTTTGCGTGCTCGCCGAGCGTCTCGAGGGCCCCTCGTTCGGCGGTCGTGAGCGATCGGTCCTCGGCCCACGTTCGAACGTCGCTGCGATACTCCTGCACCGCGGTCGCGTACGCGAGCCCGCGCGGTGCACGAATCGTGGTCGGGACCTCCTGGTGTGGCGGCCGTTCGCCGTCGTCGGCGTCGCGCAACAGCGAGAGGAAGTACAGTTCCTCGCGTTCCTCGAGGCGGATGTCCCGTTCCAGCACGTCGGCGACGTGGAGCAGTTCGGACGCGGCGAGGTAGGTGTCGTCGAGGTCGCGAAGGGTGCCGGCGTTGACGAAGCCGCGACGGCGGACGTAGTCGCGACACACCTCGCGGGCGCGCTCCGCGAGGTCCGTAGTTGGGACGTCGTCGATGGCGTTTCGGACCGGCGTGAGGTCGAATTCGACCTGCAGGTCGGTGTGTTCGGTCCGATCGTCGATGCCGACGCTCCGGAGGCTGCCACAGGCCGGACAGCCGACGCTCCCGGTCTCGTAGTAGGACCATCGCGTGCCACACTCCTTGCACTCGCGCTCCCCCCGGATTTTCATGCGCGGGGCTACGTGCGGGACGGCAAAAGTCCCACCGGAGTTCGGCGACCGACGCCCGCTCTCGGGGCCGATCGCGACTCGTGCCTTCGATTTCGCAGGACGGATCGCAACCGATGACGCTCACGGCGGCACGAACGAATCGCAATAGGTGATTAACGGGTAGCAGGTGCAGGCCACAGTCCAACCAGCGAGACCGTACACTCAACGAATATGTCCCATCGAAAACTCGATCGACGGACGTTCGTCACTGCAGCAGGTACCGCGAGCGCGCTCGTACTCGCCGGTTGTGCGGACGACACGGAAGGAGACGGCGGCCCCGGAGAAGACGACGAGGAAGCGGGCGGAGACAACGAGACGGGAGACGACAACGAAACGGCGGACGGCGAGGACGAGACGTACACGCTGACGGTGACGGTCGAGGATAGCGAGGAGGAACCCGTCGAAGGGGCGACTGTCCGACTCGAGGAGAGCGGCATGATGACGGGTGACGAGGAGACGGACGGCAACGAGACCGAGAACGGGAACGAATCCGAGGACGCCGGAATGGACGACAACGAGTCGGATGACGGCGGCATGGATGACAACGAGTCGGACGACGGAATGGACGACAACGAGACGGACAGCGAAGATGACGAGATGGCCGCCGGCGAGATGGAGGACGAAACCGACGAAAACGGCGAAGTCGAGTTCGAGGAACTCGAAGACGGCGAGTACACCGTTACCGCCGAGAACGAGGGTGAGGAGGCCGAGGAGGACGTCGAGATCGACGGCGACGACGAGGAGGTCACGCTGACGTTCGGCGAAGCGGCCGACGGCGAGAACGGCAACGAGACGAACGAGAGCGATAGCTGAGCAGGTCGAGGCCGGCGAGATCGGACCGCGCCGTCACGATCGGAATTCGTTCGACGCCGATCGGTTCCGGTTTTGGTATGGGGTCGTCCCGATACAGAGCGCCGTGCCGTTTCGGGACCGCGGCCATCCGCTGACGGTGTAGGCGGACCGCGATGGTCTCGTTCGGCGAACTGTTGTCGTCGGGAAAACGTCGACTTACGACTGAAACGGACGCCGGCGGTCGCCGCGGCCTCTCGGCAGGCCAACCAATGAGCGACTACCGGGTCGTTCCGGCGACCGTTTTTTGCCCCGCGACCGATACGACCGGGTATGCGCGACGAAGACGAAATCCGCGAGCAGTACGAGTTTCTCAAGGAACAACTCGAGAGCGACGAGATGCGCCACGACGGCGTCGAACAGATGTTCACCTACTACAAGCGGGCGATCGGCTGGGTCCTCGAAGAGGAACACATCTGACGGCCGACGACCCCATCGCGGAGGCCGACCGAGGCATGTGTCGATACATTTAAGTACTGTCAGCAAAATCTATCACGTGACGCTTCGCTTGGAGGGCCGAAGCGTCAGCGGGGACCAATTCAGGGCGGCAAGCGATCGCGTGACACTTTTCCGTCACGCGATCTGCTTTCCTGTTTACTGCGCTATTGACTTCCCAGCTGGAGCCTCGTCTTCGTGACGCTCACGACCCGACGAGGCCGCCTGATACACGCGCTAATAAATAAAGATACCGAAGGGAAACCAACGTACTGTAAACATGACCACGGTGTTATGTGTATATGCAAGGGTGATTCGTCACGGCTGTTATCATTTGCACTCGGCCGAAACGACCCTTGTCGATAGTAATAACGCAGTTTCGATCGAAACAACCCGATAGCCTTATTAAAATTCGACAGTAAGTACGATTGGTACTTTCCCAATGTACGACCTGACAGGATTCCAGCGGGACTTGCTCTACGTCATCGCTGGCGAGGAGGAACCCCACGGACTGGCGATCAAGGAGGAACTCGAACAGTACTACGAGAAGGAGATCCACCACGGACGACTCTACCCCAACCTCGATACGCTCGTCGACAAGGGTCTCGTCGAGAAGGGACGACGCGATCGTCGAACGAACTTCTACACGCTCACCCGCCGCGGCCGACGCGAACTCGAGGCGCGTCGCGAGTGGGAATCACAGTACGTAGACCTGTAAGGCGTGATCGCGTCACGAACGCGGATCGTCCTCGTGGATCGGGCCGTCAAGGCGTCGTGAGCGGTGCGGTCAGGGTGTGCTCCGAGAGTAACTGCTGGTTCTGTGGTCCGCGGTGCGGCGAAGAAGGTCCGAATCAACTGACGATCTGCAGTGGAATCTGCAAGCCAGTCCGCTATCGGTCCGCCAGTCCTTCAACGTGACATGACGTCCGCGATTCGCGGCGCCGTCCCGTTCGTCCGAGAGGTCGTGGCCGGGATCCAGGAGAAGAACGTCCCGTTTATGGCCGCCAGCATCGCTTACCAGGCGTTCATCTCGCTGATCCCGTTGCTCGTGCTCGTGTTCTTTCTCGTCTCGATCGTCGGCGACGAGCAGTTCGCGACGGAAGTCGGGGCCGCGACCGAGGGCTTTCTCCCGGAGAGCGGCCAGTTACTGCTCGAAAACGCGATCGAGGACTCGCCCGCGACCGCTGGCTCGTCGATCATCGGGCTGGTCGTCGTCCTGTGGGGGTCGCTGAAGATCTTCCGCGGCCTCGACACCGCGTTCTCGGAGATCTACGGCTCGACGGCGGAGAACACGTTCGTCGATCAGCTCAGGGATGCGCTGGTCGCGTTCGGCGCGATCGGAATCGCACTGCTGGCCGCCGGCGCGGCGAGCGTCGTATTCGCGTTCTTTCCCGACAGTTTCTTCGTCGGCGTCCTGAACCCGCTCCTGCTCGTCGTCGGCCTCACGCTGGCGTTCCTGCCGATGTACTACCGCTTCCCCGACGTCGACCTCTCGGTCCGGGACGTGCTTCCCGGCGTCGTCGTCGCGGCCGTCGGCTGGGCGGTCCTCCAGTCGCTGTTCCAGGTGTACGTTTCCGTCGCGAGCGACTCGGAGTCGGCCGGCCCGGTCGGTGCGATCCTGCTGGTGCTGACGTGGCTGTACTTCGGGGGCTTGATCCTGCTCTCGGGAGCAGTCGTCAACGCGACGTACGCCGGCCGGATCGACCTCGACGGCGCCGATACCGGGACCGGCGCGATCGGATCCGCCGATCGGGAGCCGCCGGCCACGTCGATCGGACGGGAACGCGATCGACTCGACGAACGGGTCACGGACCTCGCGCGGGAACGGAACAAACTGCGGCAGGACCTGGCGGCCCAGCGCGACCGGCGGTACGAACTCGAGGACCGCGTCGATCGACTCGAGCGGACGACGCGCGACCTCGAACGAGAGAACGAGGACCTCCGCCGGCGACTCGCGACCCGTCACGATCCACCGTGGAAGCGATCGATCCGTGCGGTGCTGGATCGAATCGGGGTCCTTCGCGTCGGGACGATCGAGACGCGGTCCGAGTAGCGTGAAGCGTCGCTCCCGATGGGTCGGTCGACGTGCGCGTGGAGGCGCCGCGGCCCGGCGGGAGCGGAAGTCGGGACACCTTAGTAACTCGCCGTCACAGCCTGTACCGTGTCGTATCCGGTACGGGCCGCTCGCCAGCGGATCGAAGACGAGCACGCGGCGGTCGTCGCGGGGATCGATCACTGTGCGGACCAGGTCGCCGCTCCGTGGGATACTGCTCGAACGACCGATCCCAGCCGGGTCGCCGACTCGCTCGGTAGCGCCCTCGAGACGACCGGATTGTTCGATCGCCTCCCGGTCGTGCTCGCCGACGCGGTCGACGCGACCGGCCACGACCTCCAGGCACGACCCGTCCCGGGACCGCCGTACGTCGTCGTGACGAGTCGCGGACCCGTACTCCGGGCTCCGATCGATCCCGGCAGGCTGGTGATCCGGTTCGACGTCTTCGAGGTCGTGCGCGACCCGGGACCGGCCTATCACCGTCTGGACGGGGTTGTCGTGGACGTCGCCCTCGAATGACGGCCAGTTCGAGCGGCGTGCGGCGACGGGCGCCCGCGTCGGGCCCGTGTGACAGATCGGCATGGTTTTTTGTCGCGGGGCAACCACTGTGAGCCGATGCATCCACGCGCAGCCAGTTTCGCCGAGCGGGCACGCGAGGCGTACGGGTTCGATCCGGCGGTCGAGGAGTTCCCAGAGGGGACCAAAACGGCGGCGGACGCGGCCGACGCGATCGGTTGCGACGTCGGCCAGATCGCCAGTTCGCTGGCGTTCGACGTCGACGGCTCGCTCGTCGTCTCGGTGACCAGCGGCGCGAACCGGGTCAGCGAGGCCGCGCTCGGCGAGCACTTCGGGACGAGGGCGGATGCCGTCTCGATGGCCGATCCCGATCGGATCAGCGAGACGCTCGGCTGGTCGATCGGTGGCGTCCCGCCGTTCTGCCACGAGGAATCGGTGCCGGTGATCATGGACGAGACGCTACTCGGCTACGAAATCGTCTGGGCGGCCGCCGGGACGCCGGAGGCCGTGTTTCCGATCGATCCCGAGGAACTGCGGCGATACGCCGACGCGGATCCGGCGACCGTCACCGAGTGATCGCGACGTTCCGGTTCGAACGATCCTGCGAGGAGGACCTGTGAGAAACCCCTGCTGACCGACCGATCCGACCGGACCGTCGCGCGACCGTCGATCGGGCCGCACCGAACCTCGATCGGACATCTCGGCCGACCGCTTTCGTGGGGCTAGTAACTGCTCGCCGCTATGCGGCCACATGTTGTTAACCCAGACGACCTCGACGGCTACGAGTTAATAAAAATAGAGGGGGGGGATAATAACACTTTTAGTCGATCGAGGGTAAGAACAGGTATGAAACTAACACGGCGATCGGTGCTCCAGGGGAGCGCCGGGGCGCTCGCCCTCGGTGGGTTCGCTGGCTGTCTCGACGACGTCGCGCAGGGAGCCGACGGCGTCGAATCGGGGTACGCGGCCTTCTTCACGCTCTGGGACTGGACCCAACAGGTGAGCGGCGACGTGGCCGACGTCGAGAACCCGGTTCCGGTAGGGACCATGGGCCACGGCTGGGAGCCGGAGGGGGACCTCGTCACGGACATCGCCGCGTCCGACGCGTTCGTCTATCCCGACTCGCCGGAGTTCGCCTGGGCCCAGGACGTGGCAGCGACGCTCGAAGCCGATTACGACACCGTCGCGGTGATCGACGTGCTCGATGGACTCGAGGGCGAGATGCTCGAGTGGGATCACGATCCGACCCACGACGACCACGAAGAGGACGACGGTCACGACGACCACGAAGAAGACGACCACGAAGAGGACGACGGTCACGACGACCACGAAGAAGACGACCACGAAGAGGACGACGATCACGACCACGGGGGCGACCACGACCCGCACGTCTGGGTCGATCCGGTCCTCGCCCAGGATATCGTGGCGAACATCGCGAACGGACTGGCCGAGGCAGATCCCGACAGCGCCGACGCGTTCGAGGACAACGCGGCCGCCTACACCGATCGGCTCGCGGACGTCGACGAGCAGTTCCGGTCCATCGTCGACGACGCCGACCGGGACGTCGCCGTCCTCGCGGGTCACGACTCCTACACGTATCTCGAGGAGCGCTACGGATTCGAACTGCACTCGCCGAAAGGTGTCTCGCCGCAGGACGAACCGACGCCCGCCGAAATCTCCGAGACGATCGACCTCATCGATGCCGAGGGGATCGATACGATCCTCTACGACCCCTTCGAGTCGTCCGGCGCGGACGAGCTTCCGACCCTCGCGGCGACCATCCTCGAGGACAGCGAGGCGACCGACGCGATGCCGGTCTCGCCCGCTTCGGGGACGCTCGCGGAGTGGGCCGACGCCGACTGGGGGTACGTCGAACAAATGCAAGAAATAAACGTCCCGGCGTTCAGAGTAGCACTTGGAGCACAGTGACCGCAGTCGTATCCATCGATGACGTGACGTTCGCCTACGGCGAGCAGCCTGCAGTCCGGGACGTCTCGCTGACCGTCGAGGAAGGCGACTTCCTCGGCCTCATCGGCCCCAACGGGTCGGGCAAGACGACCCTCCTGCACCTCATGCTCGGCCTGCAACGCCCCGACAGCGGGTCGATCGAACTGTTCGGCGAGCCGGTCGCCGAGTTCGACGAGGGCGAGCGGATCGGCTACGTCTCACAGCAGGCGACCAGCCGCGGCGGCACGATGCCGGTGACCGTCCGCGAAGTCGTCACCATGGGCCGGTTCGCCCACGCGGGTCACGGACGGCTGACCGACGAGGACCGCGCGATCGTCGACGACGCGCTCGAGACCGTCGGGATCACGGACCTGGCCGATCGTCGGGTCAACCAGCTCTCGGGCGGTCAGCGCCAGCGGGCGTACATCGCCCGGGCGCTCGCCTCCGAGGCGGACCTGCTCGCGCTCGACGAACCGACCGTCGGGGTCGACGCCGAGTCGCGGGACGCCTTCTACCAGTTGCTGGAGTCGCTCAACGAGTCCGGGATCACGATCATCCTGATCGAACACGACATCGGCGTCGTCACCGATCGCGCCAACCGGATCGCCTGTATCAACACCGAACTGTACCACCACGGCGACACCGAATCGTTCGTCGAGAGCGACGCGCTGGCCGAGGCCTACGGCTCGACCGGACAGGTCGTCCACCACCACCACTGACATGCGACGGAACACGAAACGCCGGATCGAACTCGTCGGCATCGGCCTGACCGGGCTGCTTGCAGCCCTGATGCTCGCCTTCCTCGTCCTTGACTACCTGCGGGCGTATCCGTACGCGTCGGCGCTGTACGAACAGTTCCGTCTCGCCGGCCTGGTGCTTGATTCGACGTTCGGGACGAACGTCTTCTACCACCCCTTCATGTGGCGCTCGATGGCGACCGGCGTGCTCGTCGGCATCGTCGCGCCGCTGGTCGGCACCTACCTCGTCCACCGCGAGATGGCGCTCATCGGCGAGACGCTCGCCCACACGGCCTTCGCCGGCGTCGCGATCGGCCTCCTGTTCAGTTCGACGACCGGCTGGGGCGGCTCCCTGCTGCTCTCCGCGCTCGTGGTCGGGATCCTCGGCGCGCTCGGCGTCCAGTGGCTCGCCGAGCGGACCGACACCTACGGCGACGTGCCGATCGCGATCATGCTCACCGGGAGCTTCGCCGTCGGAACGCTCATCATCAGCTACGGCCGCGGGCTGACGGGGATCAACATCAGGGGCTTCCTCTTCGGGAACCTCTCCGTCGTCACGCCGGCCGGCGCGCGGATGATGGCCGTTCTCAGCGTCCTGGTCGTCGCCGTCGTCCTCGCGACCTACAAGCAACTCCTGTTCATCACGTTCGACGAGCAGGCCGCCCGCGTGGCCCGACTCGACGTCACCTGGTACAACACGCTGTTGATCGTCATGACGGCCGTCGTCGTCGTCGGCGCGATGCAGATCCTCGGCGTCATCCTCGTCGCCGCGATGCTCGTCGTGCCCGTCGCCGCCGCGACCCAGGTCGCCGGGAGCTTCCGCGAGACGCTGTTGCTCTCGATCCTGTTCGGCCAGCTCTCGATCATCGGCGGCTTCGCCGTCGCGATCTCCCAGGGGCTTCCCGCCGGCGGTTCGATCGTCGTCGTCGCGATCGGGCTCTACCTGCTCTCGATCCTGGCGTCCGGCCGCTCGGCGGCGGCGATCTCGACGCACTAGCCCGGGTCGATCGTCCCCAGTCGGTAGGAACAGGGCGCACGTTTAACACCTTTCTCGGCCAATTTCCCCACGATGGGACGGTTATCCGAACTCTTTGCACCCGAGACCGTCGCCGTAGTCGGGGCGACCGATCGCGAGGGCGCCGTCGGCCGAGCGATCCTGGAGAACCTGCAGGACGACTTCGGTGGCGAGGTCATCCCGGTCAACCCCGCCCGCGACGAGGTGCTCGGTCTCGAGTGTTATTCGGACGTGACGAGTGCACCGCCGATCGACCTCGCGGTGGTCGTGGTACCACCCGACGTCGTGATCGAGACACTGCGCGAACTCGGCGAGACCGGCACCGAGAACGCCGTCGTGATCACCGCCGGCTTCTCCGAGACGGGCGGCGAAGGGGCCGAACGCGAGCGCCGACTCCGCGAGGTAGCCGCCGAGTACGACCTCAACGTGGTCGGCCCCAACAGCCTGGGAATCATGTCGACCCCCGCCGACATGAACGCGACCTTCGGCCCCGAGAACGCCCTGGACGGGTCGATCTCCTTTATGAGCCAGTCGGGCGCGTTCATCACGGCGGTCCTCGACTGGGCCAACGAGCAGGGAATCGGCTTCCAGGACGTCGTCTCGCTGGGCAACAAGACGGTCCTGGACGAGACCGACTTCGTCCGCGAGTGGGGCGACGACCCCGAGACGGACGTCATCATCGGCTACCTCGAGGGGATCGACGACGGCCACGAATTCGTCCGGGCCGCCCGCGAGGTCACGGACGACACGCCGATCGTCCTCGTCAAGTCCGGCCGGACGGACGCGGGCGCGCAGGCGGCCTCCTCGCACACCGGTGCGATCGCTGGCAGCGAGCGCGCTTACGAGACCGGCCTCGAACAGGCCGGCGTGATCCGGGCCCGATCGGTCCAGGAACTGTTCGACTACGCGCGGGCGCTCTCGGGGCTCCCCCGACCGGATTCGGACGGCGTCGCCGTCGTCACCAACGCGGGCGGACCCGGGGTCCTGACCACCGACGCGATCGGCGACTCCTCGCTCTCGATGGCCGACTTCACCGACGAGACGATCGACGCGCTCGCGGAGGCGATGCCCGACGAGGCCAACGTCTACAACCCGATCGACGCGATCGGCGACGCGGACGTAGAGCGGTTCGGCGAGGCGCTGGACGTCGCGCTCGCCGATCCCAACGTCGGCAGCGCCGTCGTCGTCAGCGCGCCGACAGCGGTGCTCGAGTACGACGACCTCGCCGAAACCGTCATCGAGAAACGCGAGGCCCACGGGAAACCCGTCGTCACCTGCCTCATGGGCGGCCAGCGCGCCCGCGCCGCCGAGGAGGTGCTTCGGGACGGCGGCATTCCGAACTACTTCGACCCCGCGCGTGCGGTGGCCGGACTGGACGCGCTGGCCCGGTACCGCGACGTGCGAGAGCGGACGCTCGACGACCCCACCGAGTTCGACGTCGATCGGGAGCGGGCCCGCGAGATCCTCGGCCGGGCGGCCGAGCGCGATACGAACCGCCTCGGCGTGGAATCGATGGATCTCCTCGACGCCTACGGCATCCCGACGCCCGAGGGCGAGATCGTCGCCGATCCCGATCGCGCCCGCGAGGTGGCCGAGGGAATCGACGGCGACGTCGTCATGAAGATCGTCAGCCCGGACATCTCCCACAAGTCCGACATCGGCGGCGTAAAGGTCGGCGTCTCGGAGGAAGACGTGTACGACGCCTACGAGGACCTCGTCTCGCGGGCGCGTAACTACCAGCCCGACGCGACGATCCTCGGCGTCCAGGTCCAGGAACTGCTCGACCTCGAGGCGTCGACCGAGACGATCGTCGGCATGAACCGCGACCCGCAGTTCGGGCCGCTACTGTTGTTCGGTCTCGGCGGCATCTTCGTCGAAATCCTGGAGGACACGTCCGTTCGCGTCGCCCCGATCGGCGAGGACGAGGCGCGGGCGATGGTCGACGAGATCAAGTCGGCGCCGCTGTTGCGCGGTGCCCGGGGCCGCGAACCGGCCGACGTCGACGCGATCGTCGAGACGGTCCAGCGGCTCTCGCAGCTGGTGACCGACTTCCCCGCGATCCTCGAGATGGACATCAACCCGCTCGTCGCGGGGCCGGACGGCGTACAGGCGATCGACCTCAGACTCACTGTCGACACGGAGGAACTATGACCGACCCAGACACCACTGACGACGCCCAGACCGACGGACAGCACGACGACAGCCCCGACGCCATCATGGTCAGTTCGCTCGAGGAGAGCACCGGCAAGACCGCGATCACGCTGGCCCTGGCTCGCCTCGCCGCGGCCGACGGCGACAGCGTCGGCTACATGAAGCCGAAGGGGACGCGACTGGAGAGCAACGTCGGCAAGACGCTGGACGAGGACCCCCTGCTCGCCCGCGACCTCCTCGACCTCGACGCCGAGATGCACGACCTCGAACCCGTCGTCTACTCGCCGACGTTCGTCGAACAGGCGATCCGCGGCCGCGAGGACCCCGACGACCTGCGCGATCGAGTGAAAGAGGCCTTCGAGACCGTCGCCGCGGGCCACGATCGAGTCTTCGTCGAAGGGGGCGGCCGGTACGACATCGGCGGCATCGTCGACCTCACCGACGCGGACGTCGCGGTGGCGCTCGACGCCCGCGTCCTGCTCGTCGCGCCGTACGAGGTCCCCGGCGACGTCGACGACGTCCTCGCCGCCGTGCGGACGTTCGGCGATCGACTCGACGGCGTGATCTTCAACGACGTCCCCGACGCGGCCTATGATCAACTCGAGACTGACGTCGTCCCCTTCCTCGAGGGGCGCGGCGTCTCGGTGTACGGCGTGCTCCCGAACGAGCGGGCGCTATCGGGCGTCACGGTCGCCGAACTCGCGGACGAACTCGGTGCCAGACGGCTCGTCGAGGCCGGCGACGACGCCTACGTCGAACGGTTCTCCGTCGGTGCGATGGGCGCGGACAGCGCCCTGCGTCACTTCCGCCGGACGAAGGATGCGGCCGTCATCACCGGCGGCGACCGCGCGGAGATCCACGCGGCCGCGCTCGAAGCGCCCGGCGTCCGCTGTCTCATCCTGACCGGTGGACACCGGCCGTCCGGCGCGATCGTCGGCCAGGCGACCGAGAAGGGCGTCCCGATCCTGTCCGTCCAGACGGACACGCTCACGACCGTCGAACGGGCCGAAGACGTCGTCCGCAGCGGCCGTACCCGGGACGAAGAGACGGTCGATCGGATGGAACAGTTGCTGACCGATCACGCCGCGGTGGACTCGATTCTCGAGCGCGATCGATCGTAACCACTGCACGCGGTCCAGATCGGACGCGATGCGTCGGCCGGTGTTGTCCGGGAGGCCCGGACGGGATCGCGCCGGCGACGGGTCGACGCAGTGCCGCTCGACGCGGCGATCGATCGGCGGTCGAGAACGCCGACTCGTGGTCGTAGCGATACGACTGGCGTAGCGGTACTGGATATCGAACGGCATCAAATAGCTCCCCCGGAACGTCCGATCCGGGCAAATCGGCCGTCCGGGGTCGCGCCGGTTGTCAGAGGCACCCCGGCACTCGATCCGTTCACCCCCCAGTCGTATACCCTCATTCGTCGAAACGATTTCAACCGGATGAGTAACTACATATAAATCTATCCCATTTTTAAGTATTCCACCGCCGAATGGGGCAGGACGCCGACGCTCCTCCGGCCGGTCCGGACGGCGAGTGGCGAGTTCGCACGATCGGCCGGTCGCGAGTCGGGACGACATTCTGGCCAAGAATTATTTACATCTCCGTTACATGAGTGCCAACAATGGGTAGCGAGGGGGATGAGGAGGCGGTACTCGAGACGCTTCATCGGCGGCACGCGCTGTTGCAGCGACTCGCTTCCGAACCGGCGCGCCCGCCCAGGCTCGCCGACGACCTCGAATCGGCACGATCGACGATCGAACGGGGGCTGGCGGAACTCGAGGCGATCGACCTGATCGAGCGCGTCGACGGCCAGTACCGGACGACGCTGGCCGGCGAACTCGCGCTCGCGGAGTTCGACCGCCTCGTCGATCGGGTCGGGGACGTCGCCGGAACGCGGTCGCTCCTCGGATCGTTGCCGGCCGACGCGACGATCGACCCACAGTTTATCGACGGTGCGACCCTCGCGCTGGCGGATCGAGACGACGGGGACTCGATCGCCGACGGGAGGGGAAAGGTCGACACCCTCCAGGTCGACCCGGTAACGGCGCTCGATCGGGTTCTCGGGGACGGGGCCCACTATCGCGTCTACGTGCCGTCCCTCGACAGCGCGCTCGTGCAGACCTGCGCCGAGTCGATCCGTTCGGGGTCGACGGCCACGGTGATGGTCCCGAGCGATGCCGTCGAGAGTCTGCTCGCCGATACCCCGGACGCGACCGCAGACGCGATCGCGACCGGGCGACTGCGGCTCTTCGAGACGACGACTGAACTGCCCTACGCGCTCGTCGTCGTCGAGTTCGGGGGCGGCGCGGTACAGCTCCCGTTCGACCACGACCGCGATACCGACGCCATCGCGATGCTCGTCGTCTGCGAGAACGGGTCGCTCTGTGGATTCGTCGCGAACGACGACGCGGCCGCGCTCGAGTGGGCCACCAGGAAACTCGCGTCCATCCGGGCGACCGCACGGGAACTGTCACTCACGGACCGCACCTGACGGTCCCCGGACCGATACTGTTCGATCGGCGTGACTGTCACGTCTGACCAAGAACTAAGAGTCAGGCGCGCGTGGGTCCTGACATGGACGACACACCCCAGGAAATCACCTCCCTCGTCGGTCGTGAGGTCTACTCGAACAACGGCGTCTTCGTCGGCGAAGTCGAGGATCTTCGCCTGAACGTCGACGGTCGAACGGTCACGGGGCTCGCACTCGGCAGCCTCAACACGGAACTGTTCTCGGACGAAGCACGGAGCGGACAGGGCGTCATCGTGCCCTACCGCTGGGTCCGATCGGTCGGTGACGTCATCCTGATCAACGACGTCGTCGAACGCGTCCGCGAACCGGACGAGGAAGAGAGCGAACTCGTCGCCTAACTGCCGTTCGCCCCTTCCGTCCCCTCGACGCCCATCGCGTCGAACAGCGTCCGCTTGACGGCTTCTTCGGTCAACTCGAGCAACGTATCCCGCGTGTCCTCCGAAATCTCGATTCCGGTAAAGATCCCCAGCGGGATCTCTGCGCTGGCCTGGGTCGAGTGGCCCGCGGTCTCGCCGATCTCGCCATAGGCGTCGTCGAGCACTTTCCCGATGTTGATGCGGATGTCCTTCGATCGGCCGGCGAGGAAGATCGTCTCGTCGGCGATGCCGAACACCGCCGTCGTCGTGACGCCCTCGAGATTGAGCAGGTGGCTCGCGGCCTGTGTCAACGCCTCGCGATCGCGGACGAAGCCCGCGTTGGAGACGAGGTGGCTCCCCTGGACGTCCCGGTTGGCGATCGCTTCGGCGAGCACGTCCAGCGTCTCGGGGGACATCGACGGCGACTCGACCTGCTCTAGCGTGTCGTGGTTCGCGAACGGGTAGAGATACGCCGCGGCGGTGAGGTCGGCGGGGGTGGTGTCGCGTTTGAAATCCAGCGTCTCCGCGCGGATGCCGTACAGCAAGGCGGTAGCGACCTCCTCGGAGACGTTCATGTCGAACTCCTGGATGTACTTCGTCATAATCGTCGACGTCGAGGACATGTTCGGCCGGATGTCGACGAACTCGGACTCGTACTCCTCGTCGGGTTCGTGGTGATCGATGACGATGTCGATCGGGAGGTCCATCTCGGTCGACGTCGCGTGATCGACGAGCGCGACGGTGTCGTAGATCGATCGATCCTCGACTTCGTCCCACTGGACCAGGTCGATCCCAAGGAGGTTGACGAACGCGCGATTCTCCTGGTGGCCGACGTCGCCGAGGTAGATGATGTCCGATTCGATCCCGAGGTGGTCGGCGACCGCCTGCAACGCCGCGGCGCTGGCGATCGAGTCCGGATCCGGACTGTCCTGGGTGACGATCGCCAGTCGCGTCCCCGTCTCCTCTAGCAACTGGGCGAGTTTCCCCGCGTTGTACTCGAGTTCCCCCGATTCGAGCGCCCGCAGGGCCGACTCGGCGATGACCGACGACGGGTTGATGACGATATCAGCGCCGAGTTCCTCGAGTTCGTCCCCCGAGACGGGATCGCTCGCGCGCGCGACGACGAACTGGGTCCCGTTCTGCGTCCGGATGTTCTCGACCGCGTGTTTGTTGGCCTCGACGTCGGAAGCGAGGATCAGGACGACGTCGCGATCGGCGACGAGGTCTGCGGCCTCGGGTTCCATGATGTCCGCCGTCCGCGCGTCCAGATCCTGGTCCCGGAGCGATTCCACGCGGCTCTCGTCCCGATCGACGATCAGGACGTCTTTCCCCTGTTCGACGAGTTCCTCCGCGACGGCGTAGCCGACGCTCCCACAGCCCAGAATAGCGTAGTCAGAGATCGACGAGATCGTAACCCCCGTACTCATTGACAGAGTGGTCGGACCGGCCGCACTTAACGCTCCCGAAGATTGGTACGTTTCGAGACCGATCGCCGATCCTGGGGGTTTGTCCCGCCCTGTCACGCCGTCTGCCAAGGGAAACGTATTTCAATCCTCATGCGAAAGTCGGAGGTACAGGGCCGGTAGCTCAGTCCGGCAGAGCGTCTGACTCTTAATCAGACGGTCGCGTGTTCAAATCGCGCCCGGCCCGTGCAACGAACCGATGAGCGCAGCGAATCGGTGAGTGAACCGGCAGGCACGATTTGAAGTAGACGAGTCGCAGCCCGCACAGCCGAGCGAGGCGAGCAGGAACGTCTCGGCGTAGTTCAAATCGCGCCCGGCCCGCTTTTGCCACTCACGAACTCGCAAGTGGCAAAACGGCCACGAGCGATTTGAAGGAGACCAGAAAGGTACAGCGTAGCGAGCATTTCTGGGCGTAGCTCACGGTCGCGCCCGCCCCGTTTTTCGGACGAGCACTCCCGTGAATTCCTCAGGGGTCGTCACACCACGTACACGCGCGAAAAGTGCAACGGTGTCTACCGGATTTGTTCCCCTCCCTCGCGGATGTAAACTCCACCATTTCCCCCCACAGACCGGTACGCTACGGGAGAACAGTCACCGATCGGTCGATCGATCCGCGACTTGATTTTCGGAACCAGATAGCAAACTACTGGCTACGGACTTCAGCGTCATCCAGGGTGATATCGCGACCCGGGAGGCCGACGCACTCGTGAACGCGGCGGGACCCGGTCGTCGCACGGGAGGCGGCGTCGCCCGCTCGTTGCGTCGAAACGCGAACGGGCCGAGCAACCGGGAAGCGACGGACGAGGGCCCACTCGATCTCGGCGTCGTCGCCGTGATCGACGCCTACGATCTCGACGCCGAATACGTCATTCACGCAGCCGCAATGCCGTATTACCACGTTGGCAGTGCGACCAGCGAGAGCATTCGAACCGCGACGCGACGGTCGAAAAAGCGGACGAGTTAGGCTGTGAATCGATCGTGATACGGATCCTCGGCACCGGTATCGCCGGATCGACTTTCGCGACGGCGCGCAACTCGTCTGTGAAACGATCTGAAACTACGAGCCGTCGTCGATAACCGACGCTCGGACGATCGCGTCCACCCAGCGAGAGCGCGACACACTCTAATCGATTGCCAACGAGATACTATTGGCGTAAAACGGGGTTACCACGTCGGCAGGCATCCCGTCCCGCTCGCTCCGGATTCGTCGAACGGGACGATCAGGGAACGAGCGGGCAGTCTCGAGTTCGCCTGCAGGGACGCAATTCGCCACTCGCGAGCGCGATCGATCGCGAATTGCAACAGCGTGTGCCGTGGACCGACGACTTCGTCATCTGACCGTGCGCTCTCGAGAACCCCTGCTGCGGCTATCGGTTTCACCAGTCGCTACGGAACGGTAGAGTATGAATAGGAGCGGCGAACCGGGTTTCCCAGAGGGTCTCCCACTCCAGTACTCGCCGGAACGCAGGCGGGCTTATCTTCCGTGTTCGGGATGGGTACGGGAGGAACCCCGCCGCTGTGGCCGCTGTAATGCCGATCGGCGGAATCGAACCGCCGTCAGACCACGATCGGTTGCGTTCGGCTGTTGAATGACGTATGAGTGGTGGCGGCGAATCGAGTTTCCCAGAGGGTCTCCCACTCCAGTACTCACCGAAACGCAGGCGGGCTTATCTTCCGTGTTCGGGATGGGTACGGGAGGAACCCCGCCGCTGTGGCCGCCTTAACGCCGACTCACGGAATCGAACC
>NZ_JCASSM010000009.1:0-31966 GCF_059736495.1 Halosolutus sp. YCN4
CTAGAATCGCACCAGTCGAACAGTTGATTAACGCGGTCGTTTTCACGGCTTTGAACGTGTAATTCGTCCGTTTGGCGTAATGCTGGCTCGCCGCGATACGATCCATGCCGGTTGCGTCGATTGCCTGGATTTCGCCGGTGTCGTGCAGCTCCGCCGACAACCTGAGAAAGTCGCGCCAGAGCGGCATCTTCAGCTCCTGCATGCGCGCACGAACGGTGGTAAAGCCGGGCAGTTGAGACACGTCTAGATCGAGAATTCGAGCGATCCGCGGCATTTCGTAAAGAATGTCCAAGAGGCGTCGGTACGGCAGATCGAGATACGTTTTGATATCGTGAATCGACATGATCACCCAGTCGGCGTAGCCGCTGAAACCCTTCTGAACGGCCGGTTTCGGGTCGCCGACGACGGCTTTTTGGGCAAGCGAAACAATGCGACTAGTGAAGCGGGCTAGTTTGCTGGACACAAACTGCTCTTCCCGCTTCATTTCCTAGTAAGTTAGACATTTAGCGTGAGCTACTAGGAAGACGACACCAGTTCGTGAGTCGCTGGGTCGTCGGTTTTCGAGCATCTAAACAAGGCCGTTATTGTGCTTTTCTTGGAGTATTTCGATATCAAGCGGGCGCGCTCGACTGTTTACAACTGGATCCAGAAAGCTGACTACAGCCGACAGACGGAGCCCAGCCGGATCACGTTACGCTCGACGAAACCGTGATTCAACTGGACGAGAAATGCTACTGGCTGTACGGCTGTCGTTCCCGAAACAAACGAACTCATCCATATCTGGCTCTCTTTGACGCGCAATGAGGGCGTCACCTCGATCTTCCTCTCCGAGTTGTCCGAGAAACCCGACGTCGACGATACAATACTTCTTGTCAATTTTGGACCTTGGCTGAAAGTAACTCCCCACGGATACGGACTCCGATTTCAACATGAGATACACGGAAATCGGAACGCTGCCGAATATATCTTTTAGAAAGTAAAACAGCGTGTCCGACAATCTAAATACTATTCTAGGAACGCCAATCCAGCAACCGCCGAGACATGGTTGCAGAGCTACGCATACTGCTGGAACCAGCTAATCTGAACAATGTCCAGGCGCGCCGGTGATAAGACGAGATGGGCGGTTGCGTGCGGTGCTGAGAGCCTGCCTTGTGTGACCGAGTGGTCCTTAGTCCAGATGCATCGAATCAAGCTTTCTTGGTTAAGTAATAGTCGAAAGGTTCGAGTAATAAGTGAAGAAATATTCAATTACTATTCTAAACCATTTCGTTCAGTAATAGAGTTTTATTTTAGTTTGACAGGAAAGCTATGGAGTATTCAGTTAGTTATACTGTACTCTGGTGGATGTGAACTAGATACACGAATCTGTCCATCAGTGGGGAGACATGAGCGAGTCAACAAAGAATCCAGCAGGCAAACCGTCACAGAACCCGGCGTCCGTTCCACGTGCAACTATCCATAAACAAATCCTCGATATTGCAGAATCGCAACCAAATGCATCGATGGAAGCACTCGCAAGCGACGTGTCTGGGGCAACACCCGGGCTTGTCGAGAGAGTTCTTGAAGAATATGGCGATCCCGTTGACGATGACCCGTCGATGACTGAAATTGGATCCAGCACATCCGATGATCAGCTTGACACACCGTCAGAGAACGATGAAATCAAATCAGAAGAGAATCAGGAACTGTCCGCACCAGCGGATCCAGCCAAGGTGAGCAAGAAACAATGGAGGGTTTTACAAGCGATTTATGAGAATCCAGATGCGACCCAGCGGGATCTCGCTGAACGCTTTGACGTGACAGCCGCAACGATTTCGCGACGGGTCAACGCTATTGATGGGTTCGAATGGGGGACTCGAAAGAAGTACGTCAACCAGATATTTGACAACGGGAACACAGAACCAATGATGCAGGACCACACGGACACCGCAGTCGAAGAGCACGGAAGCCGTCTCGATGATCTTGAACAGCAGGTACACCGGCTCGAAACCCAGGTAAATGACTCCACATCACAGTTCAGCAGTGACGACCCTGAACTCGTGGCGAAAGTGATGCATGCGTGTCTTCACTCGGACCAGATCACCGAAGACGAAGAGGTACAGATATTGACCGAATTTCTCGCTTGACGCGCTCATCCCGCGTCTCGTTCTATCGCGGCCGGCGAGCCAGTGACCATGGTCGGCGGTCCACCAATGGATCCGATCGAGTGGTACGCATCACGTGCCGCGTCTGCGTGACCTAAGGATGGTACTGCGTCGCCTGGCCGTCGCGCTTTCGTTGCACTCGCTCTGCGCACTGAGGCGGCTGGCTCCCAACACTTCCAACGATCGCCGATCTCACTCGGCGCCTGCCGAACGGGACGCTGGGAACGAATTTTGCGCTCTCCAGACGGTCTACATCGCGCTTGGGGCATTGAGTTCAATTCTCTTCTAGCCGGTCGCCGACCGCGGGTACTTCGACAAAGCGTTGCTCGGCATTGCTGTCTTGCGGGGATGGTCGTTCTCATTGTGGCCAGCTCGATCGAGTACTGAGCCGGCGAGAGTTATGGAAGTGTGAGGCATGCCCTCGACAAGTGGACTAGGTATCGTGTTCGGCGAAAGCGTCGCCGGCATCTCTGGCCATCTCCTTTGCCTCAATATGCGAATACGATTTTCGAACCACCTCCTCACTGTTGTCCAAAAGACGAGCAGCAGCAGTGAATCCGCGCTGGCGAACCATTACTTTACCAGCGCCGCGACGCCCCCCATGTGGCGCGAGATAGCCGTGCTTGTCATCGAGGGAAATTTCAGCATCTTCGTAGAGACGCCGCATGATCCGGCGAGCACCGTCTGTATTGATCGAGGGCGGTATCAACTTGTATTCTCCTGTTGTATTCCCAATTATATTGGTGATTTTCTGCGACAACCGACAGCGTTCCCACTCAGAAATTTGCGTATTTCCAGACTGAGTGTCTTATTACCTAATTCCGGGTTCCTTTTTCAACAGCGTCGGCGTATTATCGGCCGTCACAATCGGTACGTGCTCGTACTCACCTAAAAAATCGATCCCTAGGCGGTGTCGCATTAGATGTGATGAAAACTGAACCTCCGGCAAAAGATAACCTCTTACTTGATCACCCAGACGTATTCATTATACCATACATTGCAGCGTTAATTCGCAATAGACCATCTAACTTGCCGATTTCACGAACCGCAGAAAAATCAAGATGGCACTCACAGGGACATGTCCAGACACGTCGATATATCCAGAAGTTTTTACCAGGTAATAAACGACTATTTGCAATCATTTTCCCGTATATGGACATTTAGTGTCTAAAAGTTTTGAACGTATAATACATATAATAATAGTTCACCATTTGGATATCTGGTTAGTCGACTACATTCCTAGCTCTGTTATTACCTGTAATTATTGGATGAAGTGTCTGTCGGCATGGAAACATTAAAAACCTTACCCGATAAATGGTGATCATGACCATCATTGCCCCGGTAGACCGGACAGAACTTGCGGTCGATGTACTCAACGAGGCCGAAGATCTTGCCGAGGCTTTTGACGCCAAGGTGCACGTAGTCCATGTCTTGAATCGTTCAGAGTTTATTGACTTGGAAAGAACTAGTGTCGATGAAAGCGGCTCATCAATCCCTGTTGACAATATCCGCGACATGGCGGCCAATATTGCAGAAGAAAAGGCATCTATCTTGGATGTTCCATTCGAAACAGTTGGGGTAGTTGGCGACCCGGCGCAGTCCGTAGTGGACTACGCTACAAATCAGGATGCCAGGTATATAGTAACGGCCAGTGGAAAGAGATCACCGACTGGCAAGGTGATCTTTGGTTCTGTTGCACAGTCGATTTTGTTAAATGCGGATGCCCCAGTGGTGATAGCTGGTAAATAGTCTCCGTAATCCGTCCCAGTGGTACTAACACTTCTAACTAAGCAAGACAATATTATTCAATCTTCACCTGGGGTTATGTCTCTATCTAATCTAAATACACCACATAATATCTGAAAATGTACGTTGGAATAACAGAAGTATAGGTCAAAATGCGCATTCTAAGAAAAACAAATATGGGTGTCATGAAACGTGTAAAAGAACACTCGACATTAGCTGTCATTGTAAGTGGAAATTTTGTACAAATGGGTGGGCGACTCCTGATTGGTGCCGTCGTACCTTTAGTCCTTGTCTATTACGAGACGTCGCGTTCGAATATCGGATTTGCTTTGTCCGGGATGTGGGCACTGTACGCTCTTGCTCATTTCCCGAGTGGAGTTCTAGCGGATAAGTACGGTGAACGCAAATTACTAATGGTAGCTCTCATCTCGGCCTGCCTTGGACTTTGTGCAGTTGCACTGGCACCGAGTATACTTCTGTTCACGCTATTCGTCTTAGCGTACGGTACGGGTGCAGGGCTGTTTTTTACGCCAGCTTCGTCGCTCATCTCACGTTTGTATACCGAACGGGGTGGAGCTTTGAGTGTCCTCACTGCAAGTGGGGGCGTAGCAGGTGTCCTCTTCCCAATCGCTGGTGGGTTTATTGGTGTTCGATTCGGTTGGCGTGTCGCTATCATGCTCGGTGCAGCTATTACGTTCACCGTTCTGATGACCACTGTCCAACTAACCCATTCAGTTCAACCTTTGAATCCCGCTCAGAAGTTACGGAGTCTACGTGATTACAAGCGTCACTGGCAATTGCTCAGCCGCCCCAGTGTCGCATACACGGTGGCACTGGGCGTTCTCGTGGGTTTTACCTTTCAAGCCATCTCTTCATTCTTCCCGACATTTCTCGTTGAGTATCGAGGTATTGAGCCAGACATCGCAGGTCTCATATTCGGCGTCGTCTTCGGGCTGTCGTCTGTGTCACAACCGGTTGCTGGCCGACTTTCAGATTTGTATTCCCGAGACCTCGCTATCGGGCTCAGCGTCATATTAGTCTTTGTGGGGATTGGGACGCTCCTTCTGGTACCTTCAGATACTGGATTAATATGCGGTGTCGGATTAACTGGTATAGGAATTGCTTGGCCTGGACCAATACAAGCCCGGTTTTTTGACCAGTTGACGGAGGATAATCAGGGATACGGGTTTGGGCTACTTCGGACGGTGTACATGTTTTTAGCGTCATCAGGAAGCGTAGTCGTTGGAGTCCTTGCAGACATGGGTGGATGGATTTCTGGGTATGGAATAGTGATCGTCGTTCTTGGGACATGTCTTGCGCTCCTTGGATCCAACTGGTTGTTTTCATTGGATTTGTGATAGACAAATATAGGTCATCTTTATAAAATAGGTATATTCATTCGACACGCTGACTTATATTAAAATACCAAAATCTAAAAGCGCATAATACTTATAATAATCTTCTTCCCTTTCCTAATTGCAATGTCACAGATAGACATACAGAGCGATCAGAAGATGCTCATTAACGGTGAGTGGGTCGAGGCAGACAGACAGACCGAAGTCATACACCCTTACAACGACGAGACTGTCGCGTCAGTTCCGCTTGCTAGTAAAGAACAGGTGATTGAAGCAATTGATGTCGCAGAGCGCGCATTTGATGACTCAGAGTTGTCTGCATACGATAGATATGAACTACTGAAGAACACTAGCGAGCAGATCGAGAATCGTGCTGAGGAAATTGCTCGGATCATCACAAGTGAACAAGGGAAACCAATAACCGAAGCCCGTACCGAAGTAGATCGCGCAATACAGACATTAACCCTATCGGCTGAACAGGCCAAGCGGATGTACGGTGAATACATCCCAATGGATCCACAAAAGGGATACAAGCGAGATCATTGTTTTACTCAACGGGAACCTCTAGGCGTCGTTGCGGCCATCACTCCATTTAATTTCCCGCTGAATCTAATGGCTCATAAAGTCGGTCCTGCATTGGCCGCTGGCAACGCTGTCGTTGGGAAACCAGCTACAGATACGCCGCTAAGTTCTCTTGTGTTGTTTGAGTGTCTGGAAAAGGCACTGACGGAGGTTGACGGACCTGATGGCTTAATTAACGTAATTACCGGTAGTGGTTCTACTGTAGGTGATACCATTCTTGACCACGAGGCCGTTGAGGCTATCTCCTTTACTGGTAGTACAGCTGTCGGAAAATATCTCGCAGAAAATAGTGGAATGAAAGAGGTCACACTAGAACTTGGCGGTAATGACCCAACGATTATCTGGGATGATACTGATATAGATGCTGCAGCCAAACAAGTAGTAGGAGGTGCGTGTTCAAATGCTGGCCAGGTCTGTAATAGTGTTGAGCGTGTTATCGTACCAGAACATATTGAGGACAAAGTTGTCAACGCCTTGGTTGACGCTGCAGAAGATCTTATACTCGGTGATCCCTTCAGGGAGGATACTGACGTAGCTGCGATGGTTAATGACGACCAATTTGAGTTAGTCGTTGAACTATTTGAGGAGTCAGTCGAGCAGGGGGCTATAGTAGAATGTGGTGGAAATTATGGTGGTGACTTAGGTTCACGCGTCTTCGAACCGACGGTTCTCTCGGAAGTCGATCCGGGAATGCCGGCTGCTAATAAGGAGTCGTTTGGTCCACTTATCCCCGTCGTCACCGTAGAGGACTTTGATGAGGCTCTCAGCGAAGCGAACAACACCAACTACGGTCTTGAAGCTGGTCTATTCACGCAGGATATTGACCGAGCCAAGCGAGCTGCTGATGAAATAAACGCCGGCGGTGTCAATATTAACACGGTCAGTGGTTTTCGGGCTGATCATATGCCATATGGTGGATTCAAGGATTCAGGCGTCGGTAAAGAGGGGATCAAGTATACTGTCGAACACTTCTCTCGTGAGAAGCTTGTCGGGTTCCACCAGGGATTTACTAGCTGAGTAAGAAGAACATCTAGTACACTTTCGTTTGCTGTTGTCCTATTTTGAACCTGAATTAGGATTGCTTGTTTAATACATCAGGAATATCAAACGGAGAACTCACGACAGTCGCCCCAGCGTCCGAGAGAGCCTTGGTTTTATTTTGGTCATTTTCAGCGATCGCTCCAGCATGCCCCATCTTTTTTCCGGCGGGGGCGTGCTGCCCTACAATGGTTGCAAAGACGTCTGTTTCCAACTCAGGTATTACCGTTGCTGCCTCCTCCTCAAATCGACTGCCTATCTCCCCGATGTATACGATTTTGTCCGTTTGGGTATCCTTATCAAATTCCATAAACGCTTCTGCTGGTGTCGTTCCAAGATACGGATCTCCGCCGACACTCAAAACGGTACTCTGTCCGATGTCGTTTCTCGTGAGCAACTCAGAGACCTCTCCTGACAGACTGCCACTCCTAGCTATGATACCGACGTTACCTTTTTTATACCAATGTCTGTTATTATAATAATTTAGAACGACTGCTGCCTTCTCTGGGGAAACAACTCCTAACGTATTCGGACCAAGTAGAGTCACATCATGCCTTTTTGCATACTCACTGACTAGAAGCGTATCCTGGACTGGAATATTTTCCGCAACTACTACGATAGTCTTGATTCCTGCGTCAATAGCCGAGAGACATGCATCTTTGGCGTAGGGAGCTGGTACAAGGATCAGGGATGTGTCTGCATTCACGGATGACGTCGCTTCTGAAACGCTCCTATACAAGGGTATAGCCTCAGTTGAGTCCACATCATTACTCCGGGTAACTCCTGCGACGATATCTGTCCCGTATCTCTCAAGTTCCGGAATTAGTTCTTGTGCTACGTATCCCGTTGCGCCTTGGATCACCAACTGAGTTTCTTCAGTGACGTATACTGCCATTAATCCTCACCTCCTTCCAGATGCAATAGCACTTCTCGTATTGCAGATCCCATCTTAGACATAGACTGTATCCCCGCATCTTTGCAAATCCCAAGTGCTTCTGTTTGCCTATATCCTTTAAAACGAGCAACAATCGGTATTGGATATCCATCCTGAACAGCGGCCGCAAGTTCAGAAGCAATTTTGCTACAATCTAAAATCGGTCCAACAATATTTACGAATACAACTGATGCATCGGCTCGTTTGAGATATGCGAGGAATCCATGGATATCTTTCCACTCAAACTGAGCACCGTGCGTATCTATGAAGCCGGCAAATCCTGCGTCTGAGGAACTCTCTACGAGATCAAGTGCTGACATTCCAGCACCTGCGCCGTTTGAAAGAATCCCAACTTCGCCAGAACCCACGCGCAACTCGATCCCATCATCTGCTGCTTCACCCTCCAGTTGTGAGATGCTCCTATACGTGTCTTCATGATTTTGACGGAAGGCTGCTGATTCATCGGGTACGATTTTGGCATCTATCGCGACAATCCCTTGATCGGTGACTCCTAGTGGGTTGATTTCTAATAATCGCAGATCCTCGGATTGAAACAAGTCCCAGGCCGACTCGGCCAGTTCCGTTAACTGCGCGGTTAGAGATGGCAGTTTTGACTCGTCCGCTCTCAACGATTCCATCGCCTTGTGTAAATGGTATTGATGAAACCCGACAAGGGGGTTGATTTCTTCCGTAGCAACCTCTGATTCCGGTACAGACTCGACTTCTTGACCTCCATTGAGGGTGAGAATGAGGGTGGGTAAATTATCACTCCCGTCTGCTGAAAGGGCGAAGTACAGTTCGTCGTGAACATCAATTCGCTCTTCTACTAAAACGTTCTCAACCTTGTGACCCTCGATTTGGGTATCTAAGAGTCTCTCTACCTCGTCCCGTAACTCTGATTGAGTCTCCACGAATTTGATCCCATCTTTTTTTCCCCGGCTAGAGACGGGTACCTGTACTTTGACTACTGCAGGGAACTCACAAACTGAGGCTTCACTTGCATCTGAGATGGCTTGTCCATCAGGTACTTCGATACCAGCGTTAGCGAGAAGTTCTTTGCCAGCGTACTCGGGGTATTCCAGCATATTTTGTCACCTCGTTGTCTACTTTCCTTCCCATTCTGGCTCACGGTCTTCGAGGAACGCCTCGATGCCTTCAGTTTTATCTTCTGTATTAAAGAGGTGGGCATATAGTAGTGCTTCGTGATCAAGTCCAGTATCCATATTGGCTCTTTCACTTAGGCGGATTGCCTTCTTTGCGTATTTGACTCCAAGTGGACTTTTTTCGGCGATTGTGTCTGCGATTTCGTATGTACGCTCATTCACTGCTTCGAGGTTATCATATGCCTCTTCAACAAGGCCAATCCGCTCAGCTTCTGCTCCATCAATGAGCTCACCAGTTAAAATAAGGCGACTTGCTTGACCTCGCCCAACGAGTTGACTGAGCCACTGCGTGCCGCCTGCACCGGGAAACAATCCGATATCCGTCTCGGGCTGCCCGAATATAGCGTCCGTCGCGGCTATACGAATGTCACAGGCTTGCGCAAGCTCACAACCCCCGCCAACTGCTGCACCAGTCACCTGTGCGATCACCGGTTTACTGAGGTCGTAGACCCTGTGGAAAATACGTTTGTTTTCAATCCGTTCCATGAGTTGAATGCCATCCATGTCACGAAGTTCTGTTAAATCGCCTCCGGTGCAAAATACGTCTGCTTCCTCAGAGCTAGTTAATACAATGACTCCCGTTTGTGGGTCATCTTCCACTGCTTCAAGTACACGTTTCAATTCGCTCCGAAAGTTCGAGTTCAATGCATTTTTTGCCTCTGGTCGGTTCATTTGTATGGTAGTTACCATCGTATCGCCTTTGTTTTGAGAGATATTGACCATCTCACATTCGGCTGCAACTATAGCAGGCTTGGCAGTATTTGGCATGACTGTATCTTCCACAAACGACTGACTGCGAACATAAATCTATGGGTCTTCAAGCAGTCTGACGAACTCACAGTGCTTCGTTTAGAATGGGATAAGGGCGTGGCCCAGGTTATTAACATAGATTGAACTGCTCATAATCAGTGCGCTTGACGTTCCCAGAAAACTGGTTAGTGAACACTGACACTTGCCCCTTCGTTCGTTCACAGCGAACAAACCGGTATACCAGTTATTAGTTTGACTGAACCGTGTGGAGTGACAAAGCCAACGAGTTCGCCCAGTCGATTAGCGACGGACAGTCGCTGTAAGATGGTATCCTACAGGTTTAGGAAGTAGACTATCCAGGTCTTGCTTTTACATTCATAGGGATGTAATCCACTTCGTGCCTGGCCCCCGCAATGCGTTCGATAAAAACGAACATTGATAACGAAAGGTAACTGCCTTCTGCTATTGAAGATTATCAAGTGCTGGTTACAATGGTGGTCCCTATAATATAATATTCTCAGGAGTGAAATATATTGATTTTTAATTCGTTAGTAGCCCCAAGTAGTAATTCCGGAATTTCAGACTGCAACTTTTCCCCTTTAAGGCGGTTTGCAGGTCCAGAAATACTAAGAGCACCACTCACACCACCATCAGCATTTTTAATGGGAGCAGCTACTGCATTAAGTCCCTCGAGCGATTCTTCCTTGTTGAATGCATAGCCTCGATCCCGAATCTGCTCTAAGTCTTCGAATAGTTCGTCTTTGTCGGTGATAGTATTCTCCGTTTTTTGAAGGAGGCCATGCCGGTCGATGATCTCCTCAACCCGCTCCTCAGAGAGGTTTGCTAGAATGGCTTTTCCGCCGGCAATAGTATGCAAATGAACGCGCTCGCCGACCCGTACCGGCGGATGAATGGGATGTTTCCCAGTTGCCCCACACAAGTAATAGCACATCCCGTTCTCTTCGACTTGCCCCCAAGCCCGCTCGTTAGTTTCCTGTGCGAGGTGAGTTACCTTCTCTTTTACCTTCGGATAAAGTTCGCTCATATTTCGGGCGTAAATACCCTGTCGTAGGAATTGGAGGCCGATTCGATAAAATCCATCCTTTTTGACGACGTATCCACGTTCACGTAGTGAGGTGAGATGGGCGTGGACAGTACTCTTCGCGATGTCCAATTCGTTCGCTATTGTAGTCACGCCTGCACCGTCCTCTTCACGGAGAAATCGGATAATATCCATCATCGTATTATCGGATTTAATAGATCGTTTCGTGGTTTTCTTTCCCATGGTTGGACTTCGAATCTACGGGACTAAAAATGTATTTGTTATTAGCGAACAAGGAACGTAGACACAAGCTGAAGACTACATTATTATTCGTTCCCGTAGCGAAGAATTTCATCTCAGAGTGGCTAGGTGTCGGTCTCGTCAGGCTCCCTGGCATTGGAAGGTAATATTTGCTACTGCTTCGAACGACCTGCGACGGTTCAGACACTACAACCACGAAAGACCGAATCAGGCAGTAGCCGGATCAACTCCAGCTGAGGCGGTCTAGAACTAGACAGTGCTCTCAGGGATGTATGCATCAAGATATCAAAAGCATGGAAAAGTCTTTGTCTTTCCCATTGGTTTACCAAATCGATGGATCTGAAAATCAATGGTGACGCAGCACTTGTGACAGCATCGTCAAGCGGTCTCGGAAAAGCTTCAGCGAAAGCACTCGCCCAAGAGGGAGTCAATGTGGTCATAAATGGACGAGATACAGATCGACTATCTGAAGCGCAGGAAGAAATTAAGGAGTCGGCAGACGGTAAAGTTGTTGCACAATCCGGAGACTTAACGACCAACGAAGACGTAACCAGATTGGTGGATAAGACGGTCAAAGAGTTTGGTGGTTTGGATCATCTTGTGGTGAGTGCTGGCGGTCCGCCTGCTGGTTCCTTCCTTGAAGTGAGTGATGAGGAATGGCAAGAAGCGTACGACCTCCTCGTCATGAGCGTCGTTCGTCTTGCCCGTGAGGCCCATCCACATTTGATGGCGAATGAAGGTGGAACGATGGTCACTATTACTTCTCGGAGTGTCAAGGAGGCAGTCAATAATCTTGTACTTTCGAACTCTGTTCGTATGAGTGTTATCGGACTTGAAAAGACTCTCTCGAAGGAGTTTGCGCCTGAAGTACGCGTCAACTCGGTACTACCTGGCTCCCACGAGACAGCACGGATCGAAGAATTAGTGCAGTCCGCCGTCGAACGTGGCGAATATGAATCCTATGAGGAAGGACTCGAGGATTGGGTCGATAATCCACTTGAGCGAATCGGTGATCCAATCGAATTAGGAAACACTGTTGCCTTTCTATCTTCCCCTCAGTCAGGTTACATAAATGGAGCGGCAATCCCAATTGACGGTAGTGGGATGAAATCCAATCTCTAATTGTAATTGGAATACATATATAGGGTTGTCATAGTTAGTAAAGCCGCAACCTCTTCATGAATTCGATCACATCGAACATATTTAGTGGAGAAGGATGATTTTCAATCGGGAACAGTGGAACTCTGGCCGCAGTGGTCGTACCAGTCGCCCCGCACAATCTGCGAAACACTGACGACCCGAAAGACATCAAATAAAGGGTCGAAGACTGGATCGAGGAACACAGTGAGGAAGTTCACCTTGAGCAAGCCCTCTTAGATAAGATGTACAACCGCCGGGAAGGAGTCGAACGAACTAATGACGCGGTCACGGATTGCGGTCTCGGGCACGTTCGCGCCCGAGGCGGCCTCCACGCACGAACACATGTGTTCCTTGCGCTGTATCTCCGGATTGTCGTCGCAATCACAAACTACGAACGCAGAGACAATTTTGGTCGAGAGAAGTTCAAGTTGTGAGACGGGTTCTATGACACGTTCAGGTCTATAAATCTCTTCTCGTCTCAGATTCGCAACGTGCAGATGGAAGTCTTCAACACCTCTTCGTGGAGGCCTATGAACAACGCGTCTTCGTCAGAGGCTATATTCGTGCATACTCCCATGGTTGAGTCCCACTCTTAACTATTGGTCTATCTATTGTCTATTATAAAGATAAGTAGTGTTAAGAGCAATCGTTACCCCAAATCTGGCCCAATAAGTCAGATTCATGTCTCCCTTATACAGTACCGGCAATTTATTATTAATATATATTCTACCACTATATCATAATATTCTATATTCGTATTCCTTACTACCAACACCGTTCTGATTGCCGTAATGTTTATATATCTGCCGATTAAGGAGTGTATTGGGTTCGATAAATAATGCGACCAACTCGTAGAGAAGCTATCAAATCAGGGGTAGCAACGATTGCGTTGACTGGTCTCGCCGGTTGTATTGGTGGTGGCGGCGATGGTGGTGGGGGAGATTTTCCGTCGGATGACCTTGAGGTAATTGTCCCGTTCCCTGAGGGAGGTGCAGCAGACGCGTACGCGAGAAACACTTGGCCCCATGCAGTCGATAATCTTGGTGTGAATGTTCAGGTTGTTAATGAATCAGGTGCGGCGTCACTCAAGGGAGCAGGTCGGCTTATGAACGCCGAACCTGACGGGTATACACTCGGTAATTGGAATCCAGGATCGACTCCACTTTCGTACATGGTGTATCAGCCGGATGGCTACGACCTCAGTGAAGCTAAAGGGGTGTGCCAGACTGGCCGTATTAACTATGTACTGTTAGCGCACCCTTCCATCGAAGCAGAAGGATTCGAGGATATACTTAGCCGGTACCAAAATGGAGACCTCACCCAGCTCGCTGCGCAGCAAAAAGGGGGGATAATGCATGTCCTCGCAAAGATCATGAAGAGCAAGTTTGATTTCGATTACCAAACATACGTCGGATACGACGGCAGCCCCCCGGTTGTTGAATCGGTTGCCTCAAACGAAGTCTCGGTGGGCATCGCGGCTGACGGTGCAGCACAGGGTAGCGGCGATCAAGTTGATGTCGTTGCCAGTCTGGGGAGTTCGGGAAGTGCAATCTTCCCGGACGCACCGATTATAACCGAGCAAGGGTACGAAAATATCGATTACGTAGCGCAATTAGGTGTTGCGTTTTATGCACCACCTGAAACACCTGATGACCGGATTCAGATCTGGGCTGATGCTGTTGAAGAAATAATGGACAAAGAGGAGGTTAAACAGTGGTCTGAAGAGGCTGGGTTTGCTCTTGATTACGGAGGGCCGGAGGTGGCAACAGAACTGAATCAGCGTCCATTCGAAGAGATTCCAGCAAACGTTGACCTTGAGGAGATCCGCGCTGAAGTCGAAGGTGCCTGAGTGGATCATCTTTATTTGTACCACATGAAGAGACTAATTCAGAGGGCGAAAAAGGATGTTTCTGGAGAACACGTGGTGTTAGGCTTATTTATAATCATTTCCGCATTCATGTTCGTAGAGTCATCGTCCTACAGTGAGCGGGCGCGTATGTTCCCTCGGGCGACAGCACTGGCCACCATTGTTTGTTCGGTGGCTCTGCTACTCCGAAGTTATCTTCCCGAGCAGATCGCGGATACGGTATCAGCGACAGCAGTTGGTCGTCCCGACGATGACATAGTTGCAGAAGCTATGGAAGGGGTAGAACGTAATATCCGCGATATCATCGTTTTAGCTCTTCTGGTTGTCGGATATACCATTCTCGCATATCTTATAAGCTTCCTGTATGCGAGCCCAATCTTCGTGCTGGCATATACGCTCTATAACCGGAAGTCGTGGTACAAAATAGTGATATTGACTCTTCTGGGATACGCGATACCGTATGGTTTCTTACTGGCGGTAGGTGGACCGATTGACAGCGGTATACTTACATAACAATAAAATCACACATGATCATAGAACCAATAGTAGAAGCAGTGAACATACTGTTCCAGTGGCCGACAGTTGGTTGGATGGTTTTCGGAGTTATGTTAGGGATATTCGTCGGGGCCTTACCAGGAGTGGGAGCTGCGCTTGGAATGGCAATTATTCTCCCACTTACATTCGGAATGGACGGTACCAATGCAATCCTCCTCCTCATTGGAATCTATAGCGGAGGCATGTACGGTGGGGCGCTCTCAGCAATCTTGCTTAACGTCCCGGGTACAGGCGCAGCCGCAGCGACAACTCTGGACGGATATCCGATGGCAAGACAGGGAAAGGCGGTCAAAGCCCTCGGAATGTCCGCCGTCGCTTCGGGTCTTGGAGGGTTTATGACTGTAACTGTTCTGTTTTTGATTTCACCATTTCTTATCAGGATAGTGACTGCCTTTGGAACTCCCGAATATTTTCTTTTGGCAATTGTCGGGATAGCTATGATCACGGTTGTGACGCGTGGTTCCCCACTGAAGGGCATCGCCGCAGGATCGTTCGGATTGCTGATTACTACGATTGGAATTGCTCCTATGACTCCCGAAAATCGATTTACATTCGGTGAGTTGTCTCTGTACGAAGGGATTGATTACATCAGCGTTCTCATCGGTCTGTTCGCAATTGCCGAGATGCTCGTACTCGCTGGCGAGAAAGGCCAGATCGCAAAGGATGGCGGTGAAATAGCGTTAGAAGGGAAGATTACCGAGGGGATTAAAACAGTATTATCTCATCCCGTCACTTTGATTAAATCATCGTTTATCGGGATGGGGATTGGTTCTATCCCTGGATCTGGAGCTGTGGTTTCAACGTTCTTTGCCTATAGTGAGGCGATGCGTAGCTCCGATAATCCAGAGTCCTTCGGAGAAGGAAGTGAGGAGGCAATAATTGCGACCGAAGCCGCAAATAACGGAACGGTTGGTGGTTCACTCATCCCTACGTTTTCATTCGGTATCCCTGGGAGTGGGTCGACTGCAGTGTTGCTTGGCGGTCTCATAACCCATGGATTCGTACCGGGAGCAGAACTACTCACGACAAATATCAATTTCACGTATACAGTATTCCTGGGTCTTCTTCTAGGGAATGTAATTATAATTACCCTGGGTCTTGGACTCATAACGAGAGCCGGCTTCATCACGAAGATCGATACTGACTACATAATTCCAACCATTATCGTCCTTTCGCTGGTTGGTGCTCTTACACTGAGGTTCAATTGGTTTGACGTTCTCATTGCTACCTCTCTCGGTATGATTGGTTACTTCATGAAAAAATACGACTACTCAGTGATTGCATTTGTATTAGGTGTGATTCTTGGTCCTCTTGCTGAGGAGAACCTCTCTCGTTCCTTGGATTTATCAGGTGGATCGCTTGCTATTTTTATCAACCGGCCACTATCGTTGATGCTCGTTATCCTCTTGGTCTTTATTTTAGTAGGACCTGTAATTGGACCGCTTATAAGGAAGAGACTCGATATTCTATAGCAATTCAACTTCCAGGGCTTACAAACAATGCTGCAGAAAATGATATCCGGAATATTACTCTGCTAGTTTAGTGATGGATCGTTAACTGGATTTTGCGGTTCTTTTCCTTCAAGAACACGGCGCACGTCTGAAGCCACTTTACGATGCTTTTCGATTGCGGCTTCTTTCGAATACCACGCTATATGAGGCGTCAAAATCACTTCGTCGTAGTCTCTAACTGGGCTATCGAAGTTTGGATGATTTCCTTCGAAGTTGTCCTGAGGTTCGTCTCTGTGGACATCAAGGGCTGCCCCAGCAATTATGTCTTCATCGATGGCTGTCGCCAGCTCATCTGTCGCAACCAATTCACCCCGTGCCACGTTAATCAAATATGCGGAATTCTTCATCTCTTCAAACTGATCAAGTCCGAACATATTCTCTGTATCATTCGTTAATGGGACGTGAAGAGACACGAAATCCGAATCCTGTAGCAGTCCCTCCAAAGTAACCTCCGTTACTCCAAGTTCATTCATTTCATCAGTGGAGACGTAAGGATCCGAAGCGACAACGTCTATTCCCAATGATTTAGCTTTTGAGGCCACGTGACGTGCGATAGTACCGAAGCCGACCAGACCAAGAGTCTGTTCTTGGAGACGATGGATGTCCACATCACCTATTCGTTTATTCCATGTCCCCTTTTTCAATGTCTCATTGTATTCTATGAGGTTTCGCCGGAGCGCAAGCAGAAGCATAAGAGTGTGATCAGAGACTTCCTGCTGACAGTATTGTGGTACGTTAACGACGTACGTACCGTGTTCAGAAGCTGCTTCGCAATCAATCGAATCTACACCAACTCCTCCTCGACCTATTACCTTGAGGTCAGGTGCGGCTTTGATGATTTCTTCCGTATATGGTACTGTGAATCGATTAATAGCCGCATCAGCATCCTGTATCTCTTGTTTGATGTCTTTAGGATCATCGAGATCGACTGGACGCAGATTTACGTCCAAGTCTCTGAATACCTCTTTTTCTACACATAAATCGTATGCCTTTCCTGCTGTAACGACTACTGTGAACTCTGAGCTCGAGTCGGACATCAGAGAGATACTGCACTGGCAGTAATGAATGTATGTCTTTTAATGCAAATATTACTGGTTCTTTTTCTTTGTTTACAATTTAGTCTTACAGCTATGAGGTTCTTTGTGGAGTGCTACGACCTGCTTTGGGTTGTTCCCACCAGAGAAGAAACAAAAGGCGGAATAAACTCAGACCAGTGACTGACGGGACTCAAGATGTCTTCTTGCAGGTGGGAAAGGGCTGGATCGATTTCTATCCACGGTACAACGGATGCCTGCGACAGATCGTGGTCGCTGGCGGATACCATCTCGGGCTTGGCTGACCTGGGTATCGGTCGCTCTATTGTGCATAGGTGAATGTAGAAATTCGCCTCAAAGCCAGTCAGCGACAAAGATCCGATTCACGTTACGGTTGACGAAACCGTGATTCGACTCAACGAACAGCGGTTCTTGGCTGTAGGTTACTCTTGATCCTATCTCGAACGAATTCCTCCACTGAGGCTGTTTCCAAGGTCAATCATGTATCCAAACCTTCGCATTGCTCTGTAATCTACTAATCTAAACAATGCAGGCTGATCCAAACCCAGTATTATATAAACCGCAGGAGAAAACCCACCTGTTTACAGGTGGGTAGCTCAAAGTAACAATCTCCCCACGCACTGGCAATGACCCGACAAATCCTGCTGGAAAAAGCCGTGGGGTAGGCCCACGTCAGTTCATGTATACCATGTTTTATCGTCGTGTGATAGCGGGGAGCGGCGACTCAATTATACACTTTTCGGTCGATTGCATGGTCGTTTATATATTCCCAGTCATAGGTTACGCCCAGTCCAGGATCGGAAGGAACAGGAAACGTTCCGTCCTTAGAGATGGCTTCTATATCATCAGTGTAACCATCTTCGTATATCGGCGGTTGAACATGTGGTGTAGAGGAATCAGGATGTATTAGTCCTAATTCGTAATAATTACTATTTCGAGTTGCAGCCATACAATGTCGAACTGCGGGTCCAGAAAGATGATATTCGACATCCACTCCAAATCCTTCGGCCATGCGTGCAATTTTAATTGCTCCAGTTATACCGCTATCCCACGTAGGGTCGCTCCGGATGAGATCAGTCGCTTCATTTTTGAGATAGTCTGTGTGTGATTCGAGCCCTCGAGTTAGTTCTGCCTGTAACAGTGGGGTATCAAGCCGCTGTCGGAGCATTTTGTGTGCATGATGTGAATTCCCGCCATCGCTCATTGGATCTTCATACCAGAAGAATTCCTCTTTATCACAAGCACGACCCACTCTGAGCGCATCCGAAAACGTCCTATATTCGCATACCGGGTCATGCATGAGTTGCATCTTTTCACCGACGCGTTCACCAGCCTTATGGATAGTTTCTATCTCTCGTTCAATATTATCGCCACCAGAGCCGGCCCAAGTATGGGTTTTAAATGCCGGGTACCCCATCTCGTAGCACGCCTCAGCGAAATCTGCATACGATTCGGGTGAAATGAATCCACCCTCCTCAGAACCAAAATACGTAGAGACATAAGCTGGTAATTCCTCCCGGTAACTCCCAAGTAGCTCGTGAATTGGAAGTCCTGCATCCTTGCCAGCAAAGTCCCAGAGCGCGATATCAACAGGTCCGATGCCCATTCTGTCGAACATTCGGAGACCCCGTTTTAAATGATTCCAGTGTTGTTCTCGCCTGAGTGGGTTTTTCCCGAGGAGATAAGTTGCAATTGAGTCTAATTGAGTCATCGCCGGCTCGTTGCCGCCGACGTATTCTCCAGTAATACCGACGTCAGTTTCAATCCGTAGAGCATGTGTTTTACGATAAAGCGTATTTCCGGGCTCATACACTAATTTGAATCCATCGGGGCCCGTGTTCACGTCCTCCAAGGGATAATCAAATGTTATTCGTTCGATTTGAGTTATTGATGGTGCCACAGGTATTTTATAGGAAACCGAGAATAATAGGATTATGGTTGAGGCAGGTATGGTGAGTGTCAAAAGTGGGCTCTTTGGGGGGGGAGAATCGCGATCTTCCAAAGGACTCACAACAAAGAAGTCACAACTACACTAGAATATTTTCCTGTATTTAATCAGTGTTATTCGCCGTTACCAGTAGTTATTTATATAGTGGGCATGTTATGCTTATTGTTCACATGGAAGTAAGTGAAGCAGTAGTAGAAACTCTGACTGAGCACGATATAGATACGGTTTTTGGGATTCCAGGTACTCAGACGCTCCCATTAAACAAGGGTATCGGTTCCCGAGAAGATATACGTTTCATAATGACTCGTCATGAAACTGCAGCACCCCATAGCGCTTGGGGATATGCGGAAACAACGGGAGATATTGCGGCAACAGTTGTCATCCCTGGTCCTGGTGACATGAATTCCATGAATGGATTAAAAAATGCACTCAATGATTGTACACCGCTTATCCACATGGCCGTTGAGACGAGTCCCGACGTGCGAGGTGGCGATGGCATTCATGAAACACCACCTGATACCTATGACAACGTCGTTAAAGAGAACATCACAGTATCCAATCCGCACAGTGTCTCAGCTGAACTAAATAGAGCAATCGCGATAGCGAAATCACCACCAAAGGGTCCTGTTCGGATCGGCATTCCGAAGAATTTCCTCTCGATGGACGTCTCAAACGTTGAAACAGGAGAATATACTACTAAAACAATTACTGGCGCATCGGAAGATTCCATTGAGCAGGCTAGCGCACTCCTGTCAGAAGCGACATCGCCTATCATAATTGCTGGTGGTGGCATAAGAGCAGCAGATGCCAGCAAGGAACTCCGACGTATTGCGGAAAGGCTGGATGCACCAGTCGTACCGACCTACAAAGGAAGAGGAGTATTCCCTGAGCGCCACGATCTGTTTGCAGGTATCTTGTCCGTCGGTTCGAGTGAGTATCTAAGAGAACTTATCAAGAACGCGGATGTAGCACTTGGGGTCGGAACCGATTTCGACGCTGTAACTACCCAGCAGTGGAGTGTCCAAATCCCTGAGCAGCTTATCCATATCACTTTGGATGCCAATGACATCGGAACCTCCTACAAACCAACTGTGGGAATAGCCGCCGATGCGAAAGACTCGCTAAACGCTCTTGAGACTAAATTGAAAGCCCAAGAGATCACGACAGACGATGGAACTAAGAGAGCACAACGAGTCCGAAACAAGGACGCAGAACTCATGGCTGATGTACTCAATGTTACCTCCCCACCACTCACGTCAGCAAGTGCCGAAGCCGCTGTTGATAATGTGTTACCGGATGACGCCATCGTTTCCGTTGACGCTGGTGGGTTCAGAATTTGGTCGTTACATGTACTAGAAATAAACCGTCCAGACGGTTTCATTGATACTGGATCTTGGGCTACAATGGGGACTGGCCTACCAGCAGCCATGGGCGCTCAAATAGCTCATCCCGATCGGGACGTAATTGGCTTGATGGGTGACGGTGGCCTTATGATGTGCCTTCACGAACTTCATACGCTTGCAGTCGAGGATATTCCAGTCACTGTAATAGTCCTCAATAATAACGATTATGCAACAATCAGTGCTGAAGCAGCGGAAAACTTTGGTTTTCCAGAGGGCGCCTATGAGTGGGATAATGAACCAATCTCCTTCAAGCCGATAGCTGAGGAATTAGGAGTGGAGGCTTATCGGTCCCAAACTCCGGACGAAATCCGCAAAACGGTTCAGAATGCAATCGACTCTGATCAGCCGACTCTTATTGAAATCCCCACGGATCCAAGGGAGCCCCAGGCCAAACCACTCGACTAAGCCCCCATCAACGTACGAAAGCCCGGTGTTGTTTTGGCTAGGCTTCGACAATCTGTGGCAGAGTTGGGGGTATTGTGTTGCATGCTTCGAGCAGCCGGCAGTTGACACACCTCTGGAACGTGCGTCCACCGTACTGCCCTTTTGGATACTGCCTTGTAATTTCACAGTTGGCGTCGGAAACTCGATACAGGCATCCAAACGGTAGATTGTTGCCTGATTGACAGCGCGTATCCATTGTCTGAATGCCGTGGTGTTACATTTAGCTTTTCGGCGTAGCGGACAACGCGCCAGAGATATTCCTGGAGAATCGTCGTGGCTGTTGACTCTGTCTATCGAGGGATCGGTCAGTGGAATCGGTGGTTCATAGGAAAGCTAGCACTGTGCTCTGTGGTCAGACCTGACTCTGACCGAGTCCAGATTGCTGAGTGCGTCCGGGATAGCGTAACGCTGCTTCCTGTGCGCACCGTGATGATGGATGGGTGCTTAATCATAGCTCGCAGCATACATAGGACGTGTTGAATGTTAGGCTATCCCACGTACGTGTCTAGAAGTTTGTTACCATTGCCGTACAACGAACTCATCTCGTCAGCAAGGACAAGGCCCTGAACCGACAAGTCGTCATCCCACATGTTGCCAAACGTATCCTCCCCATGCGGTAGTTACCTTACCTGGCACAGAATCATGGTTCCCCCTGATATTTGATGTTCGGATTTCAGTAGATGGGGATTGTGAACGACGCACACAGTCGTTCAAGAGTTCGAGATAGAACTCTCAACCAACGACGGTCGACAGACCGTAGCTAATGACCAGCGCTGTGATGAGTGACCCTACCCATCCGAGCAAGGTGTACCCTGTCTTCGTTCCGGAGACCTCGCCGGTGGCCGCGTAGCCGCTCCCAATGATGGACGAAACAATAATTTCGTTGAACGAGGCCGGGATGCCGAAGAAAACTGCCGTCTGTGCGATTGCAAATGATGGTATGAGTGCGGCAACCGAGCTCTGTGGGCCGAGTGAGGAATAGTCCCGTGAAAGACCTTTATCATTCGCGGTGCACCCGTCCAGGATCCTACCAGTAGTCCCAGACCACCGCCGAAAAGTAAGGGAACGAGCGGAATACCGACGGCATTGGAGAGAGGTAAGAGTGGTCCCAGCGCGAGTCCAACCTGACTGCCGCCCGCTGAAAACACGACCAACCCGCCGAGAGCCAGCAAGAAATGTTGCTGTCCTTTGGTGCTATCGCGCGCCATATCATATGCCAGAACGAGTGAGGTCGAAGCAGCCAGGACATACGATACGAAAACGCGGACACCGACCCCCCTCCGAACTGATTGGCTGTGACCTCGGCGAGTGAAAGGTCCTGCCCGGGTGGACCCAAGAAGACGAACCTGATGTTCGCAAACAGGAAGGCGACGATGCCAGCGAGTACTGGGACTGCGATGTGCTCACCGACCCTGTCTGAGCGTAGCAGTCGCGTCGTTGTGTAGGCGATTCCCCCGCCTACGAATGGGACGGCGACCCAGAGCGTCACTATTTGTCGGTACTTGCTCCAGGCAGGGTCACCGCCCAATGCCAGACCAGCACCGACACGGCACCTGTGACGGTGAAAGCAGTGGCGATTGGATAGCCCGCGAAAACGCCAATCGCGACGAGAACCGCTGCCGTCACGAGCGCAATGATAGCGGCGGTCGGAGAGAGGGCGACGCCGCTAACGAGTTCTCCACCCACCGCCTCCGTGACGTTGGTTCCTTGAAGAATCGCACCTAACATACCGAGGATACCCACGAAGAAACCGGCCCGCATGATAGAGATGGCGTTCGCTCCGACAGCTGGGGCAAACGGCGTGGATCCCGATGACCCTGCCCCAATCGACCACGCCATGAAGAGACTACCGATCCCTGCGACTACCAGGAGACCGAGTGTCTCACCCGCGACCATATTTCCAAGCCCGTGCTGCGAGTATAAATAAGCTACTGCTATTATCATGTTCTCCGCTCAGTGCGTATTGATTCCTCTACATGATCTGTGTCCTGCCTATCTCGCTGCTGGGTTCGAAGAGATACCGCAGCGCCGTTCGATGACATAGAACGAGTTGCAGGCAGAAATCTTATATACTCGTACATTTCTTAGGGCGATGCCTTGGTTGAGAGGCTATGCCATTACACTCATAGGGGTGTTTGCGTATCTGCCTTGACAGCAGTTAATGTTAGACGGTTTGTATTAGAATCTTCGTGCCATGATAAAAACCGGTGAATTACACCCATACGGGTGTAATCCACCAGCTGCTGATTTCATTCTTTGCACTGTGACAAAAATTAGTGAATTACATCCATACGGATGTAATCCATCAGCTGCTGATTCCGTTCGATAGAAACGAACAGCTTGTCGACACACACAAAGGGAGTTAGGGTGTATCTACGTTTCTGGGGTTGATCTCTAGTTCATTTGGCGCACTGAGAAGCAACTCGATGAGCTCCTCTTCTTCTCCATCTTCATTCAGTTTGCCGGTTCGGATATGCTCAGTGTACCTCGAACGGTGTTTTCTGCGTCAATGATCGGGGCACCGATAGCATACAACCCAGCCAGCGACTTGGAGTCATTGACAGCGTAGACCTGTTCGCGAAATGTCTCAAGTTTCTGAAATAACTACCCCTTCGTCGTGATGGTATTCTTCGTCTCTGCTGGCAGCCCGTACCTTTCGATGATGTCTCTAACTTTCGACTCGGAGAGGTGTACTAGGATGGTCTTTTCGGCAGATCCGGGGTGTACGCCTTTTCCAATCCGTGGCGGTGGATGCACCGGGTGGTCGCCTTCAACACCGATTAGATAGTAGGCCATACCATTCTCCTCTACCACGCACCAGAAACGCTCGCTCGTCTCTTTTGCTAGCTGGGTAACTTTTTCGTGTGCCATCGAGTAGACGTCGTACGAGGTCTGAACCTGTTTGCCGTAATTCAGAAATTCCATTCAGAGTCATAACCGTCGTCGGTGTTGACTACGTACCCCGGCAACGAAGGGGGGTCAGATAACCGTGGACAGTACTCTTAGAGAGCTTGAGTTCCTCTGCAATTTCAGCTACGCCGACATTCTCTTCCCCCGCGAGCGTATTCGATGATGTCGAAAAGTGTCTCGTCGGATTGGATCGTGCGATCATTCGAAGATTGTACGGATATATATATATATATATATATATATCTCCACTACCGTTATAAAAACGACTGTTCGGTATTATCGAACGGTAACTATCGCTCGCCTGAGAAAGAGAAGTAAACTCGTTTAATCCGAGGAGAGGGACAGGCGTTGCTTGATTCCCTGCTTCACTGCGTCTCGTTTCAGTAGTTGAATACCCTCTGAGATAGGGATATCTTTTGGACAGGCATTGGTACATTCGCCTTGCACGTGACATCCCCAGACGCCGTCACGCTCGGACAGTCGCTCCAGACGCTCCTCCGTTTTCGTCTCCCGCGAGTCTTTCAGCAGTGTCAGCGCCTTGTTGATTGCTGCTGGACCCAGGTAGTTCTCACCCGCGACGCTACACCCAGAGTAGCAGGCACCACAGCCGACGCAGTCGGTTCGTGGGTTGATGTCTTTCCGCTCCTGGGAATTCGGCTGGATGACCGCTGGTGGATCACTTTCGTCACGGTCAGACTCGAACGAGAGGTCTATTTCGGCGAAGCTCTCGAAGAACGAGTCCATATCGACGACTAAGTCCTTAATGACGGGTAGGTTGTACAGTGGTCGGACGGTTATCTCGCTGTGCGCGAGGTCGCTTACTGGTGTCTGACACGCAAGTCGCGCCTGCCCGTTGATTTCCATACAGCAACTCCCACACACGCCCTGTCTGCAGGAGAAGCGCATCGAGAGGTTCTCGCCCTCTGTCTCCTGTATGTGGAACAGACCGTCTAGAACCGAGGTAGAGTCGCTGACTGACACGTCGTACGACTCGAATCTGGGTTTCTCGTCATCTTCGGGGTCGTATCTGTGGACTGTAAAGGTTCGCTGAGTCATGGGTACATGTTATGAGAGGTTCATCAAGAATGCTGTGGTCATTTACTCGCTCTCTCGCTTTCGCCACCGTCCGTCTCGACGGCAGTATTCGCGTCTGAATCGTCTGATGGACGGACTGTACTCGCATCGTCGGGATGGAGTCTGGTGAATTCGACGTCTTCGTGCCAGATATCCATCGTTTCGCTGTCTCTTTGAACGCAGACATTCTTGAGCCAGCCCTCGCTCACGTTACGGTCGGGTGACTCTTCACGGTAGTGCGACCCTCGGCTCTCCTCCCGGTAGAGTGCACTGCGCGTGACCATCTCGGCGGCTGTTGCCAGATTCTCTACGTCCATGAACTCGTTCCACTCGAGGTTGTAGCGTCGACTTCCGCCGACGGCCACCTCGTCGAGACGTGCCTGAATGTCCTCAATACGACTAATGCCCTCCTCTAGCTTCTCTTCGTTCCGAACGACGCCGACACACTCCCACATCGTCTCTTCGAGCTCGGCGCGGAGTTCGTAAATGTCGATACCGTCGTCGCGATCCAACGGCGCGGTCACGCGCGAGATAACGTCCTCGACCTGGCCGTCGTCGATCTCGGGTGGAGTCCGGCCTTCGATGAACTCTGCGACGGCCTCCCCGGAGACTTTCCCGAGAACCGTCGAATCCACGACACCGTTACCGCCGAGGCGGTTGGCGCCGTGTGCGCCGCCGGCGTCCTCACCGGCAACGAATAACCCTTCCAGGTTCGAGTGACAGTCCGGGTCTATTTTCGCTCCGCCCATGTGATAGTGAGCCGTCGGTGATACTTCGACGCGCGTCTCCGACAGCGGCATCCCGACGTTCCGAGTCCGTTCACACATCCCCGGGAACAGTTCTTCGACCCGCTCCTTGCCGAGGTGTGTCGCGTCGAGCCAGACCCCGCCGTTGGGCGAACCACGCCCCTCCATTATCTCCTTGTAGCTCGCGATGGAGACGATGTCACGGGTTGCCCGCTCCATCTCCTCGGGAGCGTACTTCTCCATGAACCGCTCGTCTTCGCCGTTGTACAGGTGTGCTCCCTCTCCCCTGATTCCCTCCTCGATGACGCCCCCGGTGAGCTTCGTATCGCCCGCGAGGAGTCCGGTCGGGTGGAACTGCATCATCTCCATATCCTGGAAGGGGACGCCGCGACGGTAGGCCATGGCCTGACCGTCGGCAGATTTCTCGAGGGCGGGCGTCGATATCTTGTACATCGTTGCGCCTGCACCAGTCGCGAGGACGACGGCCTTCGAACTGTACACATGGAAGTCCCCGTCCCGCATGTCCAGACAGACTGCACCGTTTACCTCATCGTCAGATGTAAGGAGGTCGACAGCGCGTGTCTCCTCGACGAACTCCACGTCGCGTGTCAACAGCTCGTCCCGGAGTTTGGTCATTATTTCGATACCCGTCAAGTCCCCTTTGTGAACCGTGCGGTCGAAGGATTGTCCTGCGAAGGGCTTTTGATGCACGTGGCCATCCTCGTCGCGGTCGAAAAAGACGCCGAGTTCGTTTTCCAGTTTGCGGATGATTCTCGGCGCGTTTTCGACGAGCTTCCGGGCGATTTCTTGATCGTTGATGAACTTCCCGCCCTTGATGGTGTCGTAGTAGTGGAGGTCGATGGAGTCGTCCGGGTGGAGGACGGCGTTGTATCCGCCCTGTACCATCCGCGTACAACCACTCTTGCCTGCGAGCTTCTTGACGACAACGGTGATATCGACAGAGTCCGGCGTATTATTATCGGCGTACAGGGCCGCGAAGAGTCCTGCACCGCCAGCCCCGACAATTAGGATGTCCGTCTTCTCTTCGGAGTAGTCGGCCATAGCTACGTAATACGGCTGCTGATATTTTATTTTAACCCAAACGGCGATTTGACGGGTCTTTCGTGGCCGTGCCCGTTGAGCCCGCCCATTATCTGAGATGGTTATGCCTGAAGGGGTGGTATGGCCACTCCGACGGCTGAAGAGATACAAAGCAAGTACGGTACAGCCACACTGGAACCGTTCGATGATATCGTCGCTGGCTCGTTCGAGACGTGGAGAATCACGTACACCGGGTGCGCTCGGTATCGACGACAGCGGTCAACGCAAAGTCGCATCGAACATGTCGATCGACTTGAGGAGAAACGAACCGGAACCTCGTCTGTCCGAGACCTCGAAATCACGCTCGGCGACCCGAGCGTGGATGGATGACGACACGCCTACTGCGTCCGCTTCGTCAGGCAGACGGTAAGATGGCTTGGAGCTCGCCCATTTTCACCGACGCCGAGTCGCTCACACCGATCACCGCTGTTTTTATTATAACGACGATTGAACAGCGGTAGTGATGTCAGATCATAGCATATCACGGGAACGGCTCGAAGCTGCCCCCGGTGAAGTGTACGTGGAAACAATCGAGAAGCCAGTCTACGAGTTCAAAAAGGAGCACTACTTCGACCACCTGGTCGAGACGAACCGGGCGTGGGCGGTTATGCTGGCGGAGACGGACATCATTCCCGAGGAGCAGGCCGGACATCTCTCGAGGCTCTTGAGGGCCTCCGTGAAGAAGGGCCGGAAGCCCTCGGCGAGTACAACCCGGAGTACGAGTACTTCTACTCGCACATGGAGCAGGTTCTCATCGACGAACTCGGGGAGGAGGTCGCGGGTAACATCAACATCGGTCGAACTCGACCGGAACCGCTCGCGCGGATGACCACCAGGGAGAATCTCCTCGAGATTGTCGACCTCGTCAATTCGCTGCGCAGCACGCTGCTCGACATCGCGGAAAAGCACGTCGAGACGGTCATGCCCCAGTGGACCCACTACCAGCACGCGCAGATATCGACCGTCGGGCATTACATGCTCGGCATCGTCGACGAGCTCGAGCGGGACACGCGTCGCCTGCTGGACGCTTACGAGACAGTGAATCAGTGTACGCTAGGCTGTGGGGCACTGGCCGGCGCCTCCTACCCGCTCGACAGACAAGACGGTGACGAGCTAGCAGCCGACATCGCAGAGACTGGGCGGCCTAGCAAGAGCGTGAACATCCACGACTCCGGTGGAGTGATGAACGCACTCGACGAAGCGGTCAACGCGGCGCGGGAGATGGTTCAGGAAGCCAGCGCCCAGCGCCGGACGCCACACGACATGGGGGAACTCGTCTACGGCATCAATTGTGCCACCTCGGACACTACCAGCGGGCTCTGCCAGCACCACGCGACGGCGCGAGCCGCGTGGCGGCTGATAGAAGACCACGGTGGTCGCGCAGTATTCGCAGAGACGCCCGAGTTCTTCGGCGGCGAGAAAGGACTCGCGGAGCGGGCTGTCTCGGAAGAGGTTGGACAGGAAATCCTCGACCGCGTCGAGCAGTGGGACGAGCGTCTCCAGGCGACAGGGTACGACGTCCGAGGCGCTCAGCCCACGCCCGACAACATGGACGGTGGTCTCACGACGATTGAAGAGAAGGCCCTTGGTGCGCTCGTCAAGTCGGGTGAAGGTCCTATTCAGGACATCGTCGATTACGCGGAAGGGATTCCAGACGAAAGCGGGATGTATATCATGGACACACCGGGTCACGGTGCAGAGTCCGTGACTGGCATCGCGGGCGGCGGTGCTCACTTCATGATCATCTCGACGGGTCAGGGACACACGCTCTCGAACGCAGTCATGCCGACTATCAAGATTACTGGCAATCCAGGCAGCTACGACCGTGTGCCCGAACAGACAGACGTCGACGTCAGCGAGGCACTGGTCGGCGACGAGGACTTCGAATGGGCTGGTAATCAGCTCTGGGACGAGATTCAGGAGGTTACCAACGGGAAGTTCACCAGGAGCGAAGCGATGAAAGAATCGCAGTTTGCGATCCACCGAATCGGTCCCTCGACGTAACTAGCTCGCTATCAGTTACTCTCGACTTTCGTAACACTCGGCTTTCTTTTCGAGCGTACGACGGTACACGAGCAGCCCGAACGCCATGACGGGCAGCAGCAGCTAGAGGAACCGTTGCATCTGTACCGACGTCTGCATCGACGAGACGACGTACACCGCCACTACGCCGCCGACGACGATGGCGAAACTCATCCACTCCATCAGAGTCATGTTCTCAATTCCAGTGTCGTAGATCGTGATGATCACCGGGAGGAGCCCGAATAGGATGACAAAGAGCAGTCGCTTCGGGAGCAGTTTTGTCAGGAATGCCATGTCCTATCAATGAATACAGAAACGTATAATTTAGTTGTAGATTTATTACAGCGACAACGGGTGGACGGGTACCGAACGCCGGAGTGGCTCCGAAAAATATACACGGGATGCATGCGGAGTAGTGACAATGCGTGAGGACAATGGCAGGAAAACGGCTTGAGTATCGGCGAAAGGTATCGAGCATCCGGAGCTGGACGGACTTCTCGGCGCGGCACGCGGCGTTTGCGCTCCACCGGATCACTGGATGGCTCCTGCTGGGGTGGGTCATCGTCCACCTCGGGCTGCCCACCGTCTCAGGGGAGTCGACAGTTTGGAATCCGCTCGTCGACTTGGCGGAACCCGCCGTCGGGGCAGTCGTCGTCGGTCTCTTTGCCGTCCTGGTCTTTCACTCGTTCAATGGCGTTCGGCTCGTCGCCGCCGAGCTGTTCGGCGTTGGAATCACAACCGCCAAGCGCGTGTTCTTGGGAACGCTCGTTCTCAGCGTCGCGCTCGTCGTCACCATGGGGGTGATGCTGTGAGCGGGGGTGCGAGCTACGGAACCCGATCGCCGGCCGACGTCGGTTACATCCCCTGGCTCGTCCAGCGCGCGAGCGCGCTACTGTTACTCGCGGTACTCGCGATACACGTCGCGGTTCAGGCGTACGGGTACACAGCTCCATACGCGTGGGGGATCTACGGCGGACTGCTCGACGTGACGCTCGGCCTCGTCCTCCTGCACGGGGTTCTGGGTATCCGTGCCACCGTCCTCGAAAGCCGCCTCTCGCGCACTGCCACAACGGCCGTCGTCTCCGCGGTCGGCCTCGCGGCACTCGGACTGTTCGTTGCTCGCGTGATCATGTTTTGAAAGGTTGGCGGCAGTAATTAGTAGTAATCCCGTGGACATGTCTGTGGCACGTCAACGGTAAACGGGCCTGGTGGGCAGGAACAGGAGAGGGAACACTCGCTCCGGACAATCGGGAAGTAGGTGGCATCGCTGGTAGCAATCATCACGTCCATGTTTCGCCTGTACACGGGCGCGTTCGGAATCATCGAGTCGATCGCGCAACGTTCGGCACACGTGTACCTCCTCGCCGCCCTGATGTTTGCGGTCGTCCCATTCATAAGAAATTGCGAATGGAATACCGCCTCGTCGACTTCGTGCTGATTCTCCTCTCGTTCAGCGGCATGGCGTACATCATCCTGAACTACACACTCCTGCTGAACAAGACGGCGTACGTGACGCCGCCCGCGAACGCGATTACTTTTTACCGTCATCTCGGTCATTCTCGTCATCGAGGCGACGGGACGGTTGGTCGGTCGTTTCCTCGCTGCGGTGGTGACCCTGAGCCTGATCGGCGGGTACTACCCGGCGTACCTCCTGATGCCGTTTACCAGCCCGCAGCCGCCGAACATCTAGATCGACGGACTGTTCGTCACCACGAACGGTCTGTGGGGAATCCAGACGCAGGTCTCCGCGACGTTTATTTTTCTGTTCGTGGTGCTCGCGGCCTTCCTCGAGGTGACTGGCGCGGGCCAGTTTCTCCTTGACTTCGCGCGGACGCTCATCGGTCAACGGTGAATGGGGGTCACGTAGTCGGACTGGTGAGTAAACTCCTTGAAATCGACCAGTTCGACCTCCGTGTCCGCGAGGTCTTCCTCCTCAAGGAACGGGTCGCTCGCCAGTACGTCCGCCCCCAGCGCAGCGGCTTTGTTCCGACGCTGCGACCGATTGCACCGAAGCCGACAACACCGACAGTCCGTGTAGAAAACCGGTGGAACGGGACGCCGACTCCGTATCTTGAAATAATTCGGTACTCCGGCATCGCTTCGATGGCAGCACTGTTCAGGTCGGCGCAAAGATTGAGTACCGCATCTGCGTCGGCAAACTACTCATCGTCGAACCCTACGTTGCCGAGTCCCTACCACTCAACGTCGAGACTGGAGAAGTCGTGGCCGGTCACCACGACAGTGAAGCGAGCCATGGTTGGGGTCGGTTAGCGAAACTAAAAACATGCCGTATAATATAATTAGTAAAATATGACAGTTATGTGTGCAAAGATTTAAACGATGTCTCGACATTCGATAGCACAATACCGCACAACGAAGGTGATCCCTATTACCAACTATGGTTTCGTCATAGACAACCGCAAGTGTATCGGATGTCACGCATGTACAGTCGCATGCAAAGCCGAACACGACGACCCGATCGGCGTGAACAAAACGTGGGGGCCTTGTTTAGATGCTCGAAAATCGACGACCCAGCGACTCACGAACTAGTGTCGTCTTCCTAGTAGCTCACGCTAAATGTTTAACTTACTAGGAAGTGAAGCGGGAAGAGCAGTTTGTGTCCAGCAAACTAGCCCGCTTCACTAGTCGCATTGTTTCGCTCGCCCAAAAAGCCGTCGTCGGCGACCCGAAACCGGCCGTTCAGAAGGATTTCAGCGGCTACGCCGACTGGGTGATCATGTCGATTCACGATATCAAAACGTATCTCGATCTGCCGTACCGACGCCTCTTGGACATTCTTTACGAAATGCCGCGGATCGCTCGAATTCTCGATCTAGACGTGTCTCAACTGCCCGGCTTTACCACCGTTTGTGCGCGCATGCAGGAGCTGAAGATGCCGCTCTGGCGCGACTTTCTCAGGTTGTCGGCGGAGCTGCACGACACCGGCGAAATCCAGGCAATCGACGCAACCGGCACGGATCATATCGCGGCGAGCCAGCATTACGCCAAACGGACGAATTACACGTTCAAAGCCGTGAAAACGACCGCGTTAATCAACTGTTCGACTGGTACGATTCTATATATACATTGTTCGATGAAACAACCGCACGATTTTCAGGTCGCTTGGCAGCTCCTCACACGTAACCTAGACAAGCTGACTATACTGACCGCCGAC